>CAITUP010000145.1 GCA_903895595.1 uncultured Acetobacteraceae bacterium
CCGGCACGTCCATGCGGATTTTTCCGGGACGCGCGCGCCGCGCAGACGATCGGGAATTCGTTCGCAGGATGTGTGAATCCGGTAGGGACAAGCCCTGGGATGACGGATGGGGCGAATGACGGCGTTCAAGCGATTGCCCTGTGCCCGCCCCCGCTCGGCATTGACGGCGGCGTCCGCTGGGGCGAACGTGGCATCCTCGATACCGGACAACGGGAAGGGAGGAACAAGCCATGCCGCTACCAGCGGATACCGATGCCACGACACCGAAATATCTGCGTGACAAGTATGCCATCGTGGGGGTGGGGGAGACGCCCTATACCCGCGGCTCCGGCAAGACCACGCGCGCCATGGCCACCTTCGCCGTGCGCAAGGCGATGGCCGATGCAGGGCTAAAGAACACCGAAATCGATGGGATGCTATCGTATCAGAGCGGCGATTCGACGTTCGCGCCGATGGTCGCGGGCGATCTGGGGATACGCCTGAACTTCTACATGGACGTGTTCGGTGGCGGATCCTCGACCGAGGCGCTGGTCGGCATCGCGATCGGCGTGATCGAAGCGGGTCTTTGCAAGACGGTCGCGATTTTCCGGTCGATGAACGGATTTTCTCAGGTCCGCATCGGTGGCACGGGTGCGCGCGCGGCGGCACCGGTCAATGGCGATCAGTTGCATAGCCGAGCGTATGGGTGGCAGAGCGCGGGGCAGATGTTCAGCCCGACGTTCATGCGGCACATGTACGATTACGGCACGACCCCGGAACAGGTGGCGACCGTGAAGGTCATCCACTCCGAACATGCATCGAACAACCCGAAGGCGTATTACAAGAAGCGCTTCACGGTGGACGAGGTGTTGTCGAGCCGCATCATCTGCAAGCCGCTGCATCTGCTGGATTGCTGTGTCGAAACGGACAACGCGACCTGTTTCATCGTCACGCGGGCCGAACATGCGCGCGATCTGCGGCACACGCCGGCGCTGATCCGGGGCGTGGTCGGGCGCTGCAACAAGCCGCGTATGGACATGCACTACCAGCATGGCCCGATCTCCACCGTCGCCGGTCATTACGGCAAGAACATCCTGTGGCCGAACGCGGGCGTGGGACCGGAGGACGTCGATCTGACCGGCGCTTACGACGCCTTCACCTTCACCACCATGCTGCAGCTGGAAGATTACGGCTTCTGCAAGAAGGGGGAGGGCGGGCATTACGTGTCCGACGGCACCATGCGCCTGGGCGGCAAGCGGCCGAACAACACCTCCGGCGGGCATCTGTGCGAGGGTTACACGCACGGCATGAACATGGTGATCGAGAATGTGCGCCAGCTGCGCCACGACGTGGACGATTCCTGCCCGATCGGACCGGATGGCAAGCGTCAGCACACCTACGATTATGCGGAAGGCGGCTGCCGGCAGGTGAAAAACGCCGAAGTGACCGCCAATCTGGGCTGGGCGATGCCGGGCACCGGCTCCGCCATGGTCATGCGGCGCGGTTGAGGGAGGACAGGACAATGCCGGGAATCAGAGCCGACTATATGGGCATGGCGCTGTCGATCGACGATCTCGACGGCGAAAACCTTGCTTATTTCAAGCACTGCTCGCAGCATGACTTCCATCTGCAGAAGTGCGACGATTGTTCGTTGTTGCGCTACCCGCCGAACACCGGGTGCCCCTGGTGCGGCGGAGCGAACGCCACATGGACGAAGGTGGAAGGGAAGGGCGAAGTGCATTCCTACGAGGAAGTGCATCACGCCATTCAGCCGGCGTTCAAGGGTCACACCCCGTACATGGTGTTGCTGGTCGATCTCGATACGCAGAAGGGCGTACCGTCCGATGTGGAGGCGTTGAGGGTCGTTGCCAATCTGACGACTCCCGACGGGGTTTTGGCACCGCCGGAAGTTGTGAAGACGGTGGGTATCGGCACGCGGGTGCGGATGGTATTCGCCGACGTGACGGACGGGCTGTCTTTGCCGCAATGGACGGTCGACGAAGCGGCGCCGCAGCCGGCCAAACCATGGCGCTACGCCCAGGAGTGACGATTTTATGAACGATGTTGCGATAACCCGCCGGCTCGCGCTGGCGGGAACGGCGGCGGCGACGGGTGCGGCGGTGACGAGCCGGGCGCAGGCCGCGTCCGCGGAACCGCCGCTGCGGGAATACCAAGCGTCCAAGAACCGCGACGGGCGGCTGATTAAGCTGGCGCTGTACCGCAAGACCGGTCCCGGCGTTCGGCCGGTACTGTTCCTGGTGCACGGGTCATCGACCTCGGCCCGCACGAGCTTCGATCTGTCCGTGCCGGGTGCCGGCGAATATTCCATGATGAACGTCTTCGCCGCCAAGGGCTTCGACGTTTGGACGATGGATCACGAAGGCTATGGCAAATCCGACCGCACCGAGGGCAATTCCGACATTGCAAGCGGTGTGGAAGATTTGAAGGCCGCGGCCGCGGTCGTAACCCAGGTTACCGGGCAGAAGCGCTTTCATTTTCTGGGCGAGTCCTCGGGTGCGTTGCGGGCGGCGGCGTTCGCGCAGGTGGCACCCGGCAATGTCGGACGCATGGTGCTGGCGGCGCATACCTATACCGGCAAAGGCTCGCCCACCTTGGCGAAGCGGGCGGAGGGGCTGGAGTATTTCAAGACCCATAACCGCCGCCTGCGCGACAAGGCGATGATCGAGAGCATCTTCACCCGCGACCGTCCCGGCACCACCGACCCCGCCGTTCCGGCCGCGGTGGCGAAGATGGAACTTGTTTACGGCGATACGGTGCCGACCGGCACCTATCTGGACATGACGTCGCGCCTGCCGGTGGTCGATCCCGCGAAAATCCTGTCGCCGGTGATGGTGGCGCGCGGGGAGTTCGACGGCATCGCGACGATGGAGGATTTGCTGGATTTCTTCACGCGTCTGCCGAATGGCGATAAGCAGTTCTCGGTGATTGCCGGGGCGGCGCATGCTTTGGCGACCTGCAAGGCGCGTGGGGCATTTTTCTACGCCGTGGATGCGTTTCTGAAGATGCCGGTTTTGGGGTAACGGCCAGTCCCTGAGTCCCGTCATGGTCGCACCCGGTCATGACGGGTTAATACCAATCGAACTCACCATTGACGCACCGGAATTCGCCACATCGTCATGCTGACCTACGTCGGCATGACGATTTACCACGCGCCGATATGTCAATGGTTAGGTCCGTTGGTATAAGTTATACCAACCCCTTCGCTGCCGTCACGCCGGCGCTTGCGGGGAATATCTGCTCCAACGCGGCGCTACCTAACCCGAGATGCCCCGCGAGCAACCCCTTCGCGACCGATCGCAAATCGGTGGTTGGCGCGAGATCTCGGTTCTCGAACAGTTTTCCGGCGCCGAGACCCGGCCAATCCGCCAGGATGCGTCCGCCTTTCACCGCGCCGCCCAGCACGAATGCGACGCCGCCCGTGCCGTGATCCGTCCCGCCCGTGCCATTGATCCGAGCGGTGCGGCCGAATTCGGTCATGATCAGTACGGCAGTTTGTTTCCAGGCTGGCCCCAGCGCGGTTTTCAGCGCGACCATGCCCGCATCGAGTTGCTTCAACGGTCCGACCAACCGGTTGGCTTGTGCTGTGTGGGTATCCCAACCGCCCAGCTCCATCGCGGCGATACGAGGGCCGTCGGGTGCGGCCAGCATCGCGCCGGCGGAAGCGGCCAAAGCGGGGAAAGCGTTGCGGTTGGTTTCCTCGGTCTTCCCCATCAAGGCGCGGGCGCTGAAGCCGCGTTCCTTCAAGCCGGCGGCGATGGCGGGGCCGATGACCCGATCGCCTTGGTTCAATGCGGCGATGGCGGCGTAGAGATCGGGTGCCGGTTCGGCCATGCCGTGCGGCGCCCAGTTCGCGATTTGCGAGGGGCCACGCAACAGCAGCGGCACCGACACGCCGACTGCCATAGCCGGGCAGGCCATCGCGGCGACGGTGCGGTTCAACCACCCGCTGGTCATGCGGTGGTCGGCACCGGATTCGAGGAAATCCTGCGCCTCGAAATGGCTGCGTACGCGGTAGGGGCCGGCGATGGCATGGACCGGCAGCAGTTCACCGCTTCGATAAAATTCGTGCAGCCCCGCCAGCGCCGGGTGCAGCCCATAGAAGCCGCCGAGGTCAAGGAGCCCCTGAGGCGCCGCGCCACGCAAGGCAGACAAACCAGGGTCCCCATGCGGCACCACTGCCGCCATACCGTCCATCGCGCCGCGCAAGACAACAACGATGAAGCGCTTGTCCCCTGGGACGGCGGCCAGCGCCAACGACATCGGCCCCATCGCGGTGGCGGTCAGGCCCAGCAGCGTCGCGCGTCGCGAAAATTTCATCATCGTCGTTGGAACTCCGCGCTCGTCAGCATCAGGGTGAAGGCATCGCGGCGGGAGCCGGCGCGGCGCATGGCATCCAGCGTCGCCGGACGCAGCAGCGGGCCGAGGGTGAGATCGGCGATCTCCACCGGGTCGCGCGCCCCTAGCCGGCCGGCGAACCCGTTGGCCCAGTCGATCCGGCGTATCATGGCCTCCGGTGCTGCCCAATCGGCGGCCTTATCCGGCCAGCCATTGGGGGCCGGTGCGGCCATGAAGGGTTCCCCGAGTGCGCCGAGAAGCCCGAGCGTGTTGGGGCGGCGGTCTTCGGGAGGGTCGAGGGAACGAATGGCGGCGATGACGAATTCGCGGGGCGTGCGGAGTTTGGTGCCGGGCTGCCAAGCCGACTCCAGCCCGACCAGTGCGCCGGCGGCCGCCGCCAGATCGCCTTTTGTGTCCCGCAACGCGGCCTCGACCCGGCGGATGTCGGCCGAAGCCGGCTCGTCGGCGACGAAATGGCGCACCAGTTTGGTGGCGAGGAAACGGTGCGTCGCCGGGTGGTTGGCCAGGAATTGCAGGGCTGCGATCCCGCCTTCTTCTCCGGGCGGGACAGTGTGGCCCATGAAGCGGTGTTCGCCGGGTTCGTGCGCGCGGGGGCGGAACACGAAGCCTTGCGGTTCGCCCTGGATCTCGATGGACCAGCCGGTCAGGATGCGGGCCAGCGCGGTGACGTCGTCCTGGGTATAGCCGGCGGCGGGGCTGACGGTGTGCAGTTCCAGGCACTCGCGCGCCAGATTTTCGTTCAAGCCGCGCTTGCCGTTTTCGCCGGCTAGGCTGTTTGGGCCGACGGATCGCCCGTTGTCGAGGTACAGCAGCATCGCCGGATGACGCATGACCGCCAGCAGCATGTCGGAGAAGCGTCCGGCGACATGCGGGCGGATGGCTTCCTCGATGAAAGCGCAGGCCACGCCGGTGCATTCGCCACGGCGGAGGGAGACGGTGAAGTGGTTGGTCCAGAACCAAACCAGACGTTCTTGAAATGGCGCCGCGGTGGTCAGCGCGTGGCCCAACTCCCCAGCCGCCTGCGCGACGAACAGTGCCCGCGCCTTCGATTGTCCCGGCATCGGTTTGTTCGCTCGGTCGTCCCGGAGCGCGGCGAGGCCGGAGGCGGTGGAGGGGAAAGGGTCGATTCGCGGCGGATCGGCCGCCCGCAATTGGCTTAGCAGCCAGGTGCCGGGATCGGCGGGCAATTGTTCGGTGCCACGGCGGCCGAGACCGAAGCGAATCAGGGCATGAATGCTGCGCGTGTCCATGACGGCAATCTACACCGATCCCTGTAACCGGTGTGTGACGAACGGTGAACCTGTCGGCCCTGCCATGCGCGCCATTTGAGAATCGACCCTTGCAAAAACGCCGCGTCTGCCGCATGTGACCGCGCCAGATGGAGCCGGCCCACATTGTGCCGGAGATTTGACGCGGGCGCATGGGGCCGATCCCCCGATCCAGACCGGATCGCGCGCCCGTTGACGCATGGAGAGACATCGTGACCGACACGCCGCTCGATAAGATCCGCAACATTGGCATCACCGCGCATATCGATGCCGGCAAGACCACGACGACGGAACGCATCCTGTATTACACGGGTGAGTCTCACAAAATCGGTGAGGTTCACGATGGCAACACCACGACCGATTACATGGACCAGGAGCGGGAACGCGGCATCACCATCACCTCCGCCGCGGTGACCTGCAACTGGAAGGACGTGCGCATCAACATCATCGATACGCCCGGCCATATCGACTTCAACATCGAAGTGAACCGCAGCCTGCGCGTGCTGGACGGCGCGGTGTTCATCATCGAGGGCGTCGCCGGCGTGCAGCCGCAGTCGGAAACCAACTGGCGTCTGGCCGACCGTTACAAAGTGCCGCGCATCATCTTCATCAACAAGCTGGATCGCACCGGCGCCGATTTCTATCGCGCCTTCGCGACGCTGAAGGAAAAGCTCGACATCGTGGCGCTGCCGCTGCAGCTGCCGATCGGCGAGGAAGACAAGTTCCTCGGCGTCGTCGACCTGATCGAGATGAAGGCGATCATCTGGGAAGGCGGAGAGCTGGGCGCGAAGTACCACTACGAAGAGATTCCCGAACATCTGGCGGAATTGGCGGCCGAACACCGTCAGACCCTGCTGGACACCGCGCTGGCCGTCGATGACGCCGGCATGGAAGAATATTTCGAAAAGGGCGACGTCTCGATCGAAACCCTGAAGCGCGCCATCAAGCGCGGCACCATCGACGGCACGTTCCGTCCGGTGCTGTGCGGCACCGCGTTCAAGAACAAGGGCGTGCAGCCGCTGCTCGACGCCGTCATCGATTACCTGCCCAGCCCGGTCGACGTGCCCGGCATCGCGGTCGCGCTGGACGAAGGCGTGGATGAGAACGAGCATCCCGATCGCCGCCGCATTCCGGCGAACCCCAAGGCGCCGTTCGCCGGCTTGGCGTTCAAGATCATCAACGACAAATACGGCACCCTGACGTTCGTGCGCGTCTATGCCGGCACGTTGAAGACCGGCGACACCGTCATGAACACGACGAAGGATCACAAGGAACGCATCGGCCGCATGTTCCAGATGCACGCCGACAAGCGGGCCGAGATCAAGGAAGTCGGCGCCGGCGACATCGCGGCGTTCGTGGGCCTGAAGGACACCGGCACCGGCGACACGCTGGCCTCGTCCGATGACCCCGTGATCCTGGAGCGTATGGCCTTCCCGGTGCCCGTCATCGACATTTCCGTCGAGCCGCGGACCAAGGAAGCCGTCGAAAAGATGACGCTCGGCCTGCAGAAGCTGGCTGGCGAGGATCCCTCCCTGCGCCTGCGCACCGACCAGGAAACCGGCCAGACCATTCTGTCCGGCATGGGCGAGCTGCATCTGGAAATCATCATCGACCGCCTGCGCCGCGAATATGGCGTGGATTGCGAGATCGGTGCGCCGCAGGTGGCGTATCGCGAGACGATCTCCAAGACCTGGACCGAGACCTACACCCACAAGAAGCAGTCGGGCGGTTCGGGCCAGTACGCCGAAGTGAAAATCATCTTCGAGCCGTTGGAGCGGAACACCGGCGTGGTGTTCGAAAACAAGGTGGTCGGCGGTTCGGTGCCGCGGGAATACATCCCGGCTGTGGAAAAAGGCATCAAGGTGCAGGCCGATACCGGCGTGCTCGCCGGCTTCCCGACGGTGGACTTCAAATACACCCTGGTGGACGGCAAGTACCATGACGTCGACTCGAGCGCTCTGGCGTTCGAAATCGCCGCCAAGGCCTGTTTCCGCGAGGGCATGAAGAAGGCGACGCCGATCATTCTGGAACCGATCATGGACGTGGAAATCACCACGCCGCAGGATCACGTGGGCGACGTCGTCGGCGACTTGAACCGCCGCCGCGGCATCATCCAGAACCAGGAAAGCTCGGGGTCCACGATCCTGGTGCGCGGTCAGGTGCCGTTGAAGGAAATGTTCGGCTACATTTCCCACCTGCGTTCGATGACCAAGGGCCGCGCGTCCTTCACGATGCAGTTCCACCACTACGATCCGGTGCCGCGCAACGTCGCGGACGAGATCATGAAGAAAAGCGCTTAATCGTCCGCTGGACGGTTATGCCAGGAAACGCGGGCGAGCGATCGCCCGCGTTTTTTTGTTTGGGCGTCTATGCGGCCTGCTATTTCCGGTCGTTGAACGCCCGCAGGACCAGCGGCGGCTCGATCGATCGCACGATCGCGCGATTGAGCGCCTCGGCCAGACAGGCGTAGCCGCGGTCGGTGTGGTGCAGATCATCCGGTCCAATCATGTCGTACGATGTCGGGTCGATCGCTTGCCATTCCCGCATCAAACCCATGCGGGAAAACAGCGATACATGCGGGGCGTGCGCCACGCGGATCATCGGTCGTTCGTAGCGGAATTCCGGGTCGGCGCGCACGATCCGCGGTGCCATCTGGTTGTCCATCAGAACGACATCGCTGCCGGACGACACGATGCGCCGCACGCCGGATTCCAGCAGCGCGGCGAAGCGCGTCGGATCGGTCTTCTCGATCGCGTCGTTGGCGCCTGCTTGCCAGACGACCAGCGCAGGCCGGACCGACAGGATGTCGCGTTCGATCCTGCCCATCATCTCATCGATCGCCTGGCCGCCGATGCCGCGGTTCACGACCGTGACGGTTGCCTTGGGCAGCGAGATGCGGAGCATACGCTCCAACTGCGTGGGATAGGCCCGTTCCGGGACGGTCGCGCCGGCGCCCGCGGTCGACGATGAACCGAACGCAACGATGACGACCGGTTTCCCGTCGGCCAGCAATTTGCTGGCCACAGGCAGCTTGAGTACGCGCGGCGCGGTCAAGGGGCAGGGGGCGTCGTCCGCGACGGCTGAGCCGGCGAGCAGGAACGCCAGCACCGCGAAAGCAATTCCCTTAGCGCGTGGCATCGACAATACCTTTGGTCACTGCCTCGGCGATGCAATCGTACAGCGTCCGCGCGATATGGACGCGCAGGGCTGGGTCAGTGGTATCGAGATCGAGAAATCCGGTCTCATTCCAACTTCTCATTAACTCGTACCGATCCAAGACCGGAATCCCCGCCGTATCGCCCAGCTTCAGCACTGCCGCACGATATGGTGCCAGATTCATGAGCCGCGCCACGCTCGGGGCGAATTGCAACGTCATCAGCAGCATGTCGGCACCGACGACATGCACCTTTTCTACGGCCTCGGACACATTGGCGGCGAAGGATTCCGGGTCGATGCCGCGGGCCGCGGCGGTCGCGCCAGGGCCCCACAGAATCAGGTTCGGCTTATGGGCGGCCAGCTCGTTACTGAGCTTCGAAACCATGATGGATTCCGAGGAACGCGGAATGGCCAGCATCGCAACCTTGATCGCGACATCGGGAAAAGCCGCGCGGAGCCGGGCTTCGAGACGGGCCGGATAGGTGTAATCGGCCCCTTGGGCGGGCTGCCCGATGGTCGCGGCGCCGCCAATCGCCAGGATAGCCAGTTGCTTCTTCGCGATCGCGGCTTTGGTGGCATCCAGCCCTCCATCGGGAACGGTTAGCGGTTTCGATATCGGGCAGACATCGGCCCAGGCCGCCCCCATCGTAACCAGCCACAACCCGAACAATAACGTCAGGCGGATCATGCGAAATCCCGCGAATTGGGGGAGGCGGGCAAATGGCCGCCGGCTTTGAACCAGGCCAGGAGCAATCCGAAGCCGATCATGACGATCAGACCAAGCAGGTTGACCCCCAGCTGTGCTCCGATGCCATACCCGGCGAGGGTCAGAATGAAATTCGCCATGACCGCGAGGACGACGCTGAGACAAAAGACCTCCAGCGAATTTTGGCCGCACAGGACAATCCACCATGCGGTGCGGGACGTGAAGAACCGCCCGTCGCGCGGGACCCAATGGGCAACCAGTGTCGCCAGCGCGAGGATGCTGAGCAGGCGCAGCGGGGGCAGCATCGGTTTGTCGAACCAGCTGTCGGGCAGATTAATGACAGCCGGAAAGCCGGGGATCATCTCATGCGCGGTCATGATCAGCATCATGGTCGCCGCGATCGCCGAAAAGCCCAACGCCGCTTTGGGCAGCCAGGCAGGCCAGGGGAGGCGGCCGCGCGCGAAACCCAGGCTTACCGCGATGGCGAACAGGAATTGCCAGGAAAACGGATCGAAGTACCAGACTTTATCCTCGGGGAAACCAGGCAGGTTCCAGCCGAACAGGAGCGCGGCGAACCAGACCGCGGCCGATGGCACCAGCCCCAGGAGAATATGCCGCCGTATCAGTAGGATGAGCACGGGGAGTCCCAGCAACAAGACGATATAAAGTGGCAGGATATTCAGCAGCGTCGGTTGAAACTGCAACAGCAGCACGCGGATAAAGGTCTCCCCAGGATTTTGCAAATAATCCCCGACCTCCAACTCGTCGGAGAACAAGGGATTGTACAGGAATTTGAGCGTGTAGGCGACCTCGGCATTGAAGATCATGAACAGGAACAATTGGGCGACGTAAAGCTGCCACACGCGCCGGTAGACGCGTGCGAAGCCCATCGCGATGCCCTCGCGGTCGAAAACCGGGCCGTAGGCCAGCACGGCGGTGTAGCCGGAGATGAAAATGAACATTTCCGCCGCGTCGCAAAAGGCGAAGCTGCGGAGCGTAAAATTGCTGACCACGTTGTCCGGGATATGGTCGATAAAAATGAAAACCAGCGCCAAACCGCGAAAGAAATCCAGCCGGTAGTCGCGGTTCGGCTTCTGTGTTCGGACGGTTCGGGTCGTGGGTGGGGTGCCCATGCGGTTTACCCGACGGTCTCGGGCGCCCCGGCCGCGGCCGAACGCAGGATGGCTTCGAACACCGCCACGCCGTGCAGGATTTCCGACAAAGGGGTGGGGAAGGGGCGTTTGGCCACGATGCTCGCCGCGAATTCTTCCAGTTCGGCGGTCAGCATATTGAAGCCGGGGGTTTCGGTGACTTGGGTTTCGGCCGGGCGGCGGTGGTCGGTGGTGGCGGGGATCAGGCGATAGGTGGCCATGGGATGGCCGAGGATTTCGGCGAATCCCTCGGTCCCGTAGGCCGCGAACCGGTAATGCGGCGTGGCGCCGGTGGAGCAGAAAATCTGCCCGATGGCGCCGGACTGGAACCGCAGTTGCACGCTGGTCGTATCGTCGGCCAGGGCCGCCGTGCGCCGGATGACCATGGCGTTTACTTCGCGCACGGGCCCGAGCAGATCGATCATGCCGTCGACGAGGTGGACTCCGATGGCGGTCATGGCGCCGCCGGGGGCCTCATCCGGGCTGGCGCGCCATGCGTCCGGGGTCAGTGCGAGGCCGTGCAATGCGGTCTGTTCGGCGTTGATGGTCACGATGGTGCCCAGCGAGCCGGAGCGGATGGCGTCCCGCAGGCGCGCCATCGAAGGGTGGAAGCGCCGGTTGAACCCCACCGCCAGCACGATGCCGGCCTTGTCGGCGGCATCCTTCATCGAGAGGGCGTCGGTCAGGGTCAGGGCGAAGGGTTTCTCCACGAACACCGCTTTGCCGGCGGCGGCGGCGCGTTTGACCTGGTCGGCGTGCAGGCTGTGCGGGGTGGCGAACACGACGGCATCGATCGCCGGATCCCTCAGGATCGAATCCAGATCGTCCGTCCAGCGCAGTCCCCGTTCGGCGCAGAACGGTGCGGCGGTGGCCTGGTTGCGGGTGTTGGCGGCGACGAAGCGGGTGGCGCTGCTGTCCTTCACCGCGTTGACCAGATTCTGGCCCCACCAGCCCAATCCCGCGATCGCTGCCCTGATCATGCCTGTCGTCCTCTTGAAAGCCGCTGTCCTGTGCGACACCATCGCACAGGAAGAGGAACCGAACCATGAGCACATTCGAACTTGTTTGGGATTGCCGCAGCGGCGTGTCGGAATGTCCGACTTGGGACGAAGCCAACCGCCGCGTGCTGTTCTGCGACATCGGCGGCAAGCGGATCAACGCGCTGTCGCTGGATACGGGCGCCCGTGCCGGGTGGGATTTCCCGGAGGTTGTGGGTAGTTTCGGACTTTGCGAGTCCGGGCGTTTCGTGGTGGCGCAACGGCATCATGCGGTGCTGTTCGACCCGCGAACCGGCGCGACGACTCCGTTGACCGCCAAAATCGACGAACCTGCCACGAACCGGTTGAACGACGGCAAGGTCGGACCGGACGGGGCGTTCTGGGTCGGCAGCATGGATGAGAATTCTCCTCGGCAACCGTTGGGGGCGCTGTACCGGGTGACGGCGGATGGGCGGATCGAGAAGCGGTCTTCCGGTTACGCCGTATCGAACGGGCTGGCCTGGTCGCCGGACGGGCGGATCATGTACCATTCCGATTCCACCTCGGCGGTGGTCGAGGCTTGGGATTTCGACCCTGCCACGGGCGCGACGTCGAACCACCGGGAGATAGTGCGTTTGACCAATGAGGACGGGCGGCCGGATGGGGCGGCGATGGACACGGACGGGAATTACTGGTCGGCCGGGCCTTCGGCCGGATGCGTGAACTGTTTCTCGCCGGACGGGAAATTGTTGCAGAAGCTGGCGTTCCCGGTGCCGGGGCCGACGATGCCGTGCTTCGCCGACGGGTTCATGTATGTGACGTCGCTGCGGGAGGGGAAGTCGGCTGCGGTGTTGGAGCAGTTTCCGACGCTGGGCGGGTTGTTCCGGTGCCCGGCGCCGGCGGTTGGGGCGGCGGTGGGGTTGTTTCGGGACGTTTAACCATCCCCCGGTCGCAGGAGGTGGTTGGGCTAAACCCGACGATGACGACGGCGGGCGCCGGCCTAAGCCACTACCACCGCCTGATCCGGGAACGCCAACTCGTGCCGGGATCGCCATTCCGGCTTCACGTAGTTCACGATCAGCGATTTCCGCACGCCGGCGATCCGGCGGCGGGTGAAACCGTGCCAAGTGTCCGCCGCCGGCACGAACAGCAGCCCGTCGTTGAACGTGCCGGGCGCACGCGCCATTACATGGCCCTGGGCGTCCATGACGTCGGTGCCCCAATCCGCCGAGTCTTCATGGTCGGACAAATAGACCAGCAGAGTCAGCAGCTTGGCGCCGATGTCGGTGTGCGGCTCCAGCCAGAAACCGTCGGTGTCCAGGCAGCACTCGATCCGCAGGAATGCGCCGGCCAAAGCGGCGCCGGTCATGTCCTGCAACAGCGCGACCGTCGCCTCATCCTGGAACGCCTCGGCCAGCGCGGCGCAGGCGGGGTGTCGGTTCCGGTTCTCGGCGGACACGAAAATACGCTGGGCGTTGTGGGTTTCGCGCTTGCCCTGCGTGTCGGCGATAGCCGGCGGGGGGAAGGGCAGGGCGGGAATGGCGTGCGCCAGATTGTCCGGCAGCATCGCGCGCGGCAGCCAGTATCGGTAGGGCGCATCCTCCCGCTTCGCACGCCGCAGCGCGCAGCGGACATGCCCGCCGGCCGGGGAAAAGATCATCGCCGCGCCGCTCATCCGAAATGGAACAGGGTTTTAAGGCCGGCGGTTAGGGCGTGGCGCCGCAGCTCCCGGCGCGCCGCGGCGGCATCGACCATCCAGTTCAACATGATGGAGCGGCGCACGCCCTCGAACGGATGATGCCCGTGCCAGGAGTTTTCTGTCCGGCGGAACGCGATCAGGGTGCCGGCGATGGGCGGCACCTCGGCGATCGTGTCGTCGAGGTCGTGCGGGCCGCGCAGCAGTCGCAGGCGCCCGCCGGCCGAGGACCAGTCCGCGTTCAGGTAAATCAGCGCGGTGACGACCTTGGTGGTGCTGTCGGTGTGGATCTGCCCGTCTTCCCACCTTGTCCGCGACCGCAGTGTGACCATCAGCGTGGCGGGATCGAGGTGCAGCCCGAATTTGTCCCCGAAAGCCGCCGTGGTCCGCGGTGACCGGAGCAGGCGGAGCAGATTGCCAAACGCGTCGTGCGGTGGGTCGTTCGGGGCGGGCAGCACGCCAGGAACGTCGGGTCCGGGGAACGCCATGGCGGCAGCCAGAGCCGCGTCGTGCGGTACGAAGCCGGGTAGCACCAGATGGTCGAATGGCTCTCGCACCAGCGGCGCCGCCGCGAAGGCCTCGTAGTCGATGGCGTCCGGGAGAAGGTCCAGGCTCATGTCACACCGCCGCCGAATGGCGGGCCGCGCCGGGGCGCAGCCACGTGTCGAAGGCCGCCGCCACGTTGCGCACGAATGGGCGGCCGGTGGGGGTGACCGCGAGCGAAAATCCGTCCCAGGTAATCAGCCCGTCGCGCGCCATCTCCTGCAACGCGGGCGCGGCATCCATCAGGCTGGCGGGGTTGGCGCCGAACCGTTCGGCCGTGGCGGCCAGATCGACGCCGAAGTCGCACATGATCTGGCCGATAACGTCGCGGCGCAGACGGTCGTCCTCGGTCAGCGCGATACCGCGGGCGATCGGCAATGTGCCGGCGCGCACCGCGTCCCGCCAAGCGGGCACGGCGGCGTGGTTCTGCACGTAGCCCGCCGGCAACGACCCGATCGACGAGGCGCCGAGACCGATCAGAATGGGTGCGGAGTCGGTGGTGTAGCCTTGGAAATTGCGTTTCAGGCGGTGGCCGGCGGCGGCACGCGCCAATTCGTCGTTGGGAAGGGCGAAATGGTCCAAGCCGACGGGCGTGTACCCGGCCGCGACGATCGCTTCCTCGGCGGCGTCGCGCTGGGCGTAGCGCGCCTCCCGGCCGGGGAGGGCGGCTTCGGGGATCAGCGCCTGATGCTTCTTCATCCAGGGAACATGCGCGTAGCCGAACACCGCCACACGGTCGGGGCGGGTGGTCAGCGCCTGCTCGATGGTGGTGCGCAGGCCGGCGACGGTTTGATGCGGCAGGCCGTAGATCAGGTCCAGGTTCAGCGACTCGATCCCCGCCGCCCGCAGCCGCTCCGCGCAGCGGGCGGTCAGTGCCAGATCCTGATGGCGATGGATCGCCTGCTGCACCGCCGGGTCGAAATCCTGCACCCCCAGGCTGGCGCGAGTCGTGCCCATTTCGGCCAGGGCATCCAAGGAAGCATCGGACAGCGTGCGCGGATCGATCTCCACCGCGATCTCGGCATCCTCGGCGACATCGAAGAATCCCCGTATGCGTCCCATGATATCGCGCATCGCGGTCGGCAGCAGGCTGGTCGGGGTGCCGCCGCCCCAGTGGATGTGCTGGACCTTTTGCCGCCGGCCGACGGCGCGGGCGACCAGGTCGATTTCCAGCAGCAGCGTCTCGGCGTACGCCTTCAACGGCGCGTGCTGGTTCACGACCGTCGTGTGGCAGGCGCAGAACACGCAGAGCGATGCGCAGAACGGCACATGCAGATAGAGCGACAGCGGCGCGTCCGGCGGCAGCGCCCGAAGCCAACCGGCGTAATCGGCGGGCGCGATCGCGGCGGAGAAATGCGGCGCGGAAGGATAGCTGGTGTAGCGCGGGACCAGCCGGTCGTATTTCGTCAGGAGATCGATGGAATCCATACGCGCATCATCGCGCTACGCGGCGACGGGGCCTTGACCTGGATCAATGGAATCAGCCGCGCACCCGCGCCGGCCGCCACCACCGGTCGAAATGCGTGGTGAATCCGACCGATGGGTCGCGATAGTCGATGGCATCCCGCAGCATCGCATCCCAGTGCGAGTCCATCCGGCCTTTGGTCCACTGGTATTGGAAGCCGAGATTCCGCGTTAGATCCTCGGTGCCGAGGCCGGTCAGCAGCAGGGCATGCCGAGCCTCCAGATAGCGCCGGTCGAGGTATTTGTAGTGGAGGTTCAGCAGCTCGTCGGACTCCGGGTAGACGACGTGTCCTGTCGGTTTGGCCTCATGCCGGCCGGGCGCGAAATCGGTTTCGGCCAGACCGTTCGGGTCGAACAGCGAAAGCTTGTTCATCTCCACGTGCGGCATACCCCGGCGCAGCGCGGTCGCGAGATGCGTGCCAGCGGGCGGGAAATCGTCGGCGACCATGTTGAACCCAAGCGCGGGCATGGCGGTGGTGCCGGCTTTGGCCTGGGACCGGAGATACGATGGCATGTCGGGATGGTGGATGTGCTCGTCGACCGCCGTCAGCACGACCCAACGGGCTTGGCCGCGGGCTTCCTTCCAGACCTCATTCTGCCAGACCCGCGCCGACTCCACGAACGAGTCTGGAACCGCTCGGGTGAACCGCCGGACCTCCACGCGGCCATGGGCCCGAAGCTGGTCGAGCGTGTCGTCGGTCGAACCGTCGTCATATATAATGTACCGGTCCACCCACGCGTCGTAGTGGCGGAAGAAGAACGGCAGCATCCGGGTTTCGTTCCAGCTCAGCGCGTAGAGCCAAACGGGACCGTGGGGACGTTTTTGGGTCATGCGGCGGCGTGTCCGATCGCTTTGCCGCCGTCCGGTACATCGCGTACGACGACCGCTCCGGCGCCGACAATCGCATCGCGCCCAATGCGCACACCCGGCAGGATCGTGGCGCCCGCGCCGATCATCGCACCGTCCCCGATCGTCACCCCGCCGGCGATGGTGGCGCCGGGTCCGATGGAGGCGAAGGCGCCGAGGTCGAGGTGATGGCCCAGGCACGCGCCACGGTTCACGAACGCGAACCGGCGGATGCGGGACGCCGCACCGAATACGCAGCCTGCGTTGATGTAAATGCCGTGTTCGAGGTCGATCCGGCGGGGCAGGATGGCCGTCGGATCGATCAGATTGGGGAAATCGGTGGCGCCGCGCGCGACCGCGTCCGACCAGGCGGACCGCCGGTTTCCCGGCGAGAACAGTGGTACCACGACCGGACCGTTCAGCATCGTCCGCGAATCGGCCTGGATCACCGCGACATCGCGGGACACGTAGACCGGGCCGGGGTGGTTCGACACGCCGGCCGCGACGGTCCAGCCCAGGCGGGCGCAGCTTTCCTCGACGTCGGCCACGATGGGGGAGCCGATGGCGAACAGCGTGACGCTTGGGGGCGCGGGAATGGTCTGGGTCTCCGGTTGTGTCGCCGTACAGAGCGGCGAGGCTTCCAAGGTGTCAACCCCGTGGATTGGCAGCCAGCAGTTCTCATTATGACGGTCGTCACCTCTTCATCGTCTTGGTCGGGCTTGTCGCGACCAACTCTGGGGATTTGTGGCGCGGTGACCGTGCGTGGTTTTTTTTGGCGGGTCCCCCGTGGGCTGAG
>CAITUP010000146.1 GCA_903895595.1 uncultured Acetobacteraceae bacterium
AACCGGAAAGCGGCGTCGATGGGGAGAACGGCGAGCGATTGCCAATTGTCGGTGGAACAAAGCAGGAATACTGTCAACCATCATCCCGGTATAAGTGTCAGGGATCATCCCGGTCACACAGGGTCAAGCCCGACCATGACGAGCGGGGGCGCCAAAGGTCATATGCGATAGCCCTGGGGGGGTGAGCTGTCGGGACAGAACCGGAAACGTTCCACCCTTGGTGGAAGCGCCTCAGCCCGACGTGTGCGGGCTGAGAATCAACGTCGAGTGGAAGTTCAAAATTCCGCCATTGCCGCTGACCATGGTGAAATCGTTGTTCGGTACCTGCCGGACACCGCCCTGGCCACGGGCTTGGACCACGGCTTCCGACAACGGCGTAAACGCCCACATGTAATAGCCGGACAACTGTCCGCCGCCGGTATTGGTCGGAAGCGCACCGCCCGGCCCGAGTTTCCCGTCGGCGACGAACGGCCCGCCTTCGCCCTTGGCGCAGAAGCCGTAATCCTCCAGCGTGACCAGCACGGTGTAGGTGTAGCAGTCATACAATTGCAGGCTGCCGATGTCGGCGCGGGTGACGCCGGCCATGCGCAACGCGGCCTCGCCCGATTTCTTCGCACCGGTCTCCACCGCCGGATGACGGGCGCTGTTGAGGTTGTCGCCCGGCGCCGCCTGCGCGTAGCCCAGCACATTCACCGGTTTCTGTTTTAAATCCCGCGCCCGTTCCGGCGACGTGACGATCAGCGCCACCGCCCCGTTCGACACCAGGCAGCAATCGAACAACCGCAACGGTTCAGCGATCCAGCGGGAGTTGTGGTGATCCTCCATCGTCATCGGCGCCTTCATTTGCGCCCAGGGGCTGAGCTGCGCCCATTGCCGCTGGCCGACGGCGATAATGCCGAGATGGTCCTCGTTCGTACCGTAAAGATGCATGTGCCGCTGCGCTGCCATCGCATAGCCGAGATTGGCGCCAAAATCGCCGTACGCCGCTTTCAGTCCGGTCATGCCGCCGAGCGGGAAGCGGTGCGGGCCGGAGTAGGACGCGCCGGCGCCTCGGGACGGGGTTAAGGGCGCGTCGGCATAGACGAGCACAATGGTCTTCGCGAGACCCTCGCGGATCGCCATGCAGGCGTATTGCATCATGCTGCCGGCGGTGGAGCCGTAGGCGCTCATGACATTGATCAGCGACAGGTTCTCGAACCCGAGCGTCATTTGCGCTCGGGGGTCCATGTCGTTGGGGATGTTGGCGTTGATCAGCAGGCCGTCGATGTCGTTCTTGTGCAGGCCGGCGTCTTCCAGCGCCAAAGCAATGGCTTCGGCGGCGAAATCCACGGACCGGCGGCCGTAGATCTTGCCCATGGGGGTGACGCCGAGACCGACGATCGAACCTTTGGGTTGATTGGCCATGACTATGCTCCCGCCTGTTGGGCTGGCTGGAATTTCGGAATGCTGACGGTGCCGTCGTGAGATTCGAACACAACCTCCAGGCGCATGCCGGGTTTCAGCGCCGCGTTCTCGATCCCGACGACGTTGGAGACCATGCGCACGCCTTCGTCGAGGTCCACCTGCGACACGTTATAGGGCACGGACGAGGCGAAGCCGGGGTTCATGACCTGGTGCATGACGGCGAAGGTGTAGAGCGTGCCTTTCCCCGATGCCGCGCGCCATTCGAGCTTGGCGGCGAAGCAGTGCGGGCAGCGCTCGCGGACCGGGAAGCTCCAGCCGTCGCAGGCGGTGCAGTGTTGCAGCATGAGGCGACCTTGGCGGGCGCCGTCGAAGAACGGGGCGCTGATCTCATCGGGGACGGGGGACGGTTTGGCTATTGTGTCCGGCATGGCGTTTTCTCCTTGGCTTGGACGGTAAGCGGGCGAGCCATAGGTGACAAGCCAGCCAATCCGATGGGTCGCGGCCCATGATCGACCTTCGTCACGTCCCGAGCCGGAGCGCCCATGAACCATTTCGACGACTCCGCCAAATGGGGGCCACGGCACCATGCGCATGCTGTTCACCTGTAGGGCGCTCGACGGCCACTTTCAGCCCATGTTGCCATTGGCTGACGCTGCCCGAAGGTAAGGCGATGCCGGGAAGCTGCCACACCGCTCGCGCCATGGGCGCCCATACGCCAAAGCCTCGGAAACCATCAGATAACGCTATAAGAGCCCCAATTTAACCCGCGATCACCAAGCATAAGGACCGTCCCCCACCATTTTTCCAGACCGCCGGGCAGAATTTGGAATGTCCAATAAAGATGCGCGATGAACATACCGCCGAGCGTGAGCCGGGGCAGCAATGCCACCGTCCTTCCCCGGGATCTGAAACGACCGGGTTCGTGTTCGCCTCCAACTGCCATCCCGCAATGATGCGGCGCGGCACCCTTGAGATATGCGGTGGCGTCACCAACACTCCGCCGCATTTTGTGCGTAGCATCGACGCATGGACCCAGTGGCAATAGCGATGGTGCTGGCGGTGGATGGCTCCGCCAGCGTGACCTACGACGAGTTCGGCCTGATCGCGGGCGGGATGGCGGCTGCCTTGCGCGACCCGTCGGTCTCGGCCGGCTTGATCGCCGGCCCGTCGATGCTGTCGCTGCTGTTATGGTCCGGCGCCGGCGCGCAGGAGGTCATTACAGGCTGGACCCGCATCGCCTCGGCCGAAGACCTGACGCGTTTCGCCGATGAGGTCGACAACATGCCCCGCCTGGTCAAAGCCGGGGAAACCGCGATCGGAGAAGCGCTGCTGGCGTCGCTGACGTTACTCGCGCATTTGCCGGCCACGACCAAACGCAGCATCGTCAACGTGATCGGCGACGGCCGCTCCAACGCCGGCATCGCACCAGCACCGATTCGCGACCGGATGGCGGACGCCGACATTACCATCAACGGCCTGTGCATCCTGCATGAGGAACCGGACCTGCTGGCATCCTACGAAGCCGAGGTCATCGGCGGCCCCGGCGCTTTCGCCGTGGTCTGCCGCGACTACCCCGACTTCGAGGACGCGATGCGCCGCAAGCTGATGCGCGAGCTGGGTCAGCCGATCGTCCGGAACGGCCCCGTCAGCGGCGACATCGCATAGGCCTGTTCGATCAGCGCGACGGCGGCGGCATTGTCCGCCAAATCGGCGATCGGGGGACGCCCGTCCCGCACGCGTTGTAACGTGTCGCGGCAAAATTCAGGGTAGAAGAAGACGTTGGTCAGCTTCATCTCCCGCGTCGTGCGCTGACGGTCGTTGGTGACGATTTCCAGCCTCCCGTTGTCGCGGGCCGAGAAATAATGCCCCTCTGTCCGGATGCTGTAGTGCATGTCGAACACCGAATTGGGGGCCGGATACAGATACCCGGTCTCGACCATGCACGACGCCCCCCCGCCCTGCATCAGCATGACAGCGTGATCCTCGATCGTGAGGTGTTCCGCCCGATTCGACATCATCGCCCCGGTGACTTTCAAGTCGGCGCCCGGCAGCAGGACTCGGCAGAGGTCGACGAAGTGGATTCCCAGGTTCAGCAACGGCCCGCCGCCGGACGTCTGGCGGTCGATCACCCAGGTGACATCCTGCTGATAATAGCGGTTCACCATGCCGCCGACGAATTTGAACATCAGGTATTGCAGCGCTTCCTTGTCGGCGATCTCCCGGATGGTGTCGATGATCGGGCAATAACGAAACACCATCGGCACCGCCGCGAACACCCCGGCCGCCGCCGCTTGGTTCGCGATATCCTGCGCCTCGGCGGCGTTCAGGGCGCAGGGTTTTTCCATTGCGAAGGGGATTCGCTGTTCAATGAGGAAACGGGCTTCCTCGGCCATGTCGCAGTGGCGCCCGAGCGCGAAGGCGAAATCGGGTTTGAGCTTGGCGCACATTTCGCGGTAGTCGGCGAACGCGGGACACTTCGCCAGCGCGGCGGTAGGTTCGGCGCGGGTCATGTCGGGGTCGCTGACGCCGACGATCGCGACGTCAGGCATCGCCAGAGCAGGGTCGAGGTAAAACGGCGTGTGCCAGTGGGATACGCCGATCAGGACGATGCGCATGGGGGTCTCCTTGTTGTCCGGGGCATCGTAGCGCGGGGTGTAGCGAAGGAAAGCATACAACCGCCGATACACACGATACAAAACTCCTCCCGCGTGACATAACGACGATACAATCCAGGCATTAGAAACGTTTCACCAGCCATACAGGCTTGGGCTTTCGGCGGCGGCGTTCGGATCCAAGGATCTGGATACCCAAATCCGCAACCGGCCAGGGTGCTTTGGTTTCCGGTGGTTACCCCACCACCGTGGAGCGCGCTATCACCACCCTGGCCGGCATTTTTTCCGATGATTTATCAATATCGATACAAGCATCGCGAATCCTACCATTCCAGTCGTCATTCCAATACGGCCGAGTACCATAGTATCCAATACGGAGACGTTGCGAACGGTGCCCCGATACAATGGAAGGGACGTCCATGTCGAAGCTATGCCTCGCCATCGCGCTCGCTCTCGGGTTGACCACTGCCCCCGCGCAATCGCGCCTGGCCGAAAGCCGAAACCTCTCCACCGGCGCCGACATCGCGCTGCTGGATACCGATAACTGGTTCATGCAGGCTGCGGGGCCGAATGTCGGGGAGCAAACGCTGCCGGGCATCAATGACACCGCGCAATCCGAGCGGCCCGAGCAAAACGTCGGTTTTTGGCGATCCGCCCCGTAGCGCGGGACCGGGCAATCGGCGCATGCTGCGCTCCCATGGTACCGCGAAGGAGCGCGCGATGATCGTCTTGTCGGAAAACTTCCGGGCGTTGTTCTACGCCCCCTTCTACGCCGCGCACGAAATCGGTGCCTTCGAGGCCGAGGGCGTGGATGTCGCGCATCGCGATACCGCCAATCCCGGTCAGGCCACGGCCGATCTGCTGGCCGGGCGCACCGATGTCATGTGGGGCGGGCCGCTGCGCGTGCTGCTGACGCATCAGGCGGACCCGGCGTCCGACATCGTGTGTTTCTGCGACGTGGTGGCGCGGGATCCGTTCTTCGTGATCGGGCGGGAGCCACGCCCGGGATTCGTGCTGGCCGACCTGCTTGGTTTGCGATTCGCACGAGTTTCGGAAGTGCCGACGCCCTGGCTGTGCCTGCAGGACGATCTCCGCCAAGCCGGGGTGGACCCGGAGGCACTGAACCGCGTGCCGGATGCGAGCATGGGCGATAACGCCGCCGCCTTGCGTGCCGGCAAGCTGGACGCGGTGCAGCTGTTTCAGCCGTATGCCGAGGAACTGATCGCCTCAGGCGCCGGGCATGTCTGGTACGCTGCCGCGAATCGCGGGCTGACGGCCTACACGACGCTGGTGACGCGCCGCGCGACGTTGCTGTCTCGGCAGGAGGAGCTGCTGGCGATGGTGCGCGCTTTGTATCGCGCCCTGCGCTGGATACGGGCGACTCCGGGTGCCGAGGTCGCACGCACGCTGGCCGGATACTTCCCCGACGTCCCCGCCTCGATCTTCGCCGCCGCCATCGATCGCTACCGCATGCTGGAACTGTACGGCCCCGACCCGGTGACCCGGCGCGAGGGCTTCGACCGCCTCGCCGCCGCGATGCTGTCCGGCGGCGCGCTGAAGGCCCCGATCCCGTTCGAAGACTGCGTGGACAACAGCCTCGCCGAAGCGGCGGTCGCGGGGTAGAAGGCGCCACCAGACCGGAGGTTCCGCCCATGCCCGACAGTTTCTCCCCCAACGGCGACACCATCATCGTCGATATGGTCCGCAAATTCTCCCAGGACCGGCTGCTGCCGCTGGCAGCGGAGCGGGAGAAAGCGGCGCGAATCGAACCGGAAATCGTGCAGGAGCTGGGCGAACTCGGCATTCTCGGCGCCACCACGCCCGCGGAATGGGACGGCAGCGAGATCGACGCCGTCACCTATGCGATGCTGCTGGAGGAAATCGCCGCCGGCGACGGATCGGTGTCCACGCTGGTGTCGGTGCACAATTCCCCCACCTGCATCGTCGTCAACAACTACGGCAACAACGCGCAGAAAGACCGCTGGCTGCGCAAGCTCGCGACCGGGGAGCATGTGGGGTCGTTCGGCCTGACCGAACCGCAGGCCGGTTCGGACGCGTCGAACCTGCGCACGCGGGCGGTGAAGAAAGGCGACCGTTACATCGTCAACGGCGCCAAGCAGTTCATCAGCAACGCCGCCCATCCCGGCAGTCTGGTGTTCTTCGCCGTGACCGATCCCTCGGCCGGGAAGAAAGGCCTGTCGGCCTTCATCGTGGACAAGAACACGCCCGGCTTCTCCATCGCGCGCGTGGAAGAAAAGCTCGGGCAGAAAGCGTCCGACACCTGTGCGCTGAGCTTCGACGACATGGAAGTGCCGGAAGACCAGCGCATCGGCGCGGAAGGCGAGGGTTACAAGATCGCCCTGTCCACCCTGGAAAGCGGCCGCATCGGCATCGCCGCGCAAAGCGTTGGCATGGCTCGCGCCGCACTGGAATACGCGATCAACTATGCGCGGGAACGCAAAGCCTTCGGTGGCGCGATCATCGACTTCCAGGCGGTGGGGTTCCGGTTAGCGGACGCCAAGACGAAGCTGGAGGCCGCGCGCCAGTTGGTGCTGTTCGCGGCGCGCCTGAAGGCCGAGGGCAAGCCGGCCCTGGAAGCCGCCTGCATGGCCAAGCTGTTCGCCTCCGAAGCCGCCGAAGCGATCTGCACCGCGTCCATCCAGACGCTCGGCGGCTACGGGTTCCTGGCGGATTATCCGGTGGAGCGGATCTATCGCGACGTCCGCGTCTGCCAGATCTACGAAGGCACGTCGGATGTGCAGAAGCTGATCCTGCAGCGGATGTTGTAACGGGGGTTAATCCTCTTGCCGAAAGGCATCGGAGATACGGCGCACGCGGCCTTGCGCGTCCACTAGCAGAATGTCGAAGCGTACCCCGGCGGCGCCCCAATCGGGATGGTCGGCCAACACGATGTCGCAGGCCGCCAGCAGCCGCGCCTGTTGATGTTGCGTCAGCGCGATGGCGGCTTCGGTGAGGGTGGGGCGGGCTTTGACCTCGACCAATGCCAGCAGGCCGTCTTTCTCCGCGGCGATGTCGATTTCGCCGGCTTTGGTGCGCAGGCGCTGGGCGAGCACGGTCCAGCCATCGGCTTCCAGCGCTGCTCGGGCGGTGGCCTCGGCGCCCATGCCGCGGGCGTGGGCGATTTGGCCTCGGGTGCGGCGGTTGCCGGGGGTGGACGGTGTCATCGGGGGAGGATGACAGGGAAAGGTTAAGGAACGGTTAACGGAGGCAAGCAAACAGCGCTTTTCAATCCCCGGCCGGCGCTGCCTCGGCTCGGGATATATGGCGTTGCGCCTCGACTTCGCGTTGCGAACGCTTGAGGGCACCGCTCTTCCTGTCACGTCGTCCGATCGGTTTTTCGATCCCGAAATAAGCGGACGCTTCCGACATATCCATGCGGATCAAGGTGGGATCGCCAAGGGAAATCTTGCCCACCGTTCGCACCGGTTCGATACCCAGGGCCTTCATCAAAGCGCCAGCAACCGCACGCCCGAGCGGCGGGGGCACGGAATTGCCGATTTGGCGCGCGCCGTGCCATTTCGTGGTGTGAAAGCGGAACCAATCTGGGAACCCGTGCAGGCGCGCCATTTCCCGCACCGTCACGCAGCGCGGCAGCGCGTAATGTATGGGGCGTGGGCTGGTGAATGCCCCGCGCGCCGCATCCGTGCCGGCCCGTAAGGTATTGCTCAGGCCGGTGCCGCTTAATTTGAAAAAGCGGGAGATGGGCTCGACTTCCCCCGGCACGGTTGCCGCGAAACGGCGACGGGAGATGTCGGTGTGATCGGTCCGCGCGCTGGATGTCAGAACGGCCGGGTTCCATTCGCGAACATGCCCGAAATGCCACGCATCGTTCGCCAGGCACCGCATCTCGCGCGCATAGGCACTCGGCTCCCGCCATTTTCCCGGTAGAACTTCGTCGGTCGTGAGCAAAGCGTCGAATCCATCGGCATCGGGAAGGTCGCCGAGCGCGTCCTCGCAGGTGGGACCTTTGGGTTGCGGGCGCCAATCGTTGTCGGCCGGGCTGGTCGCCTTCGCCGGGTAAGCCGGCATCGGCAACCCCTTGCGGGCGCCATAGAGGAACAAACGCTCCCGATGCTGCGGCGTGCCGTAATCGGCGGCGTCGAGGACCTGCCACGGCAACAGCACATTATAGCCGATTGCGTCGAAAGCGGCGATCAGCTCGTCCAGGAAGGCTCGATGGCTGCCGACGGTAAGGCCTTTGACATTCTCGAACACGAAATAGGACGCTTGCAGCTCGCCGACGATACGCACGAATTCCCGCACCAATGAATTGCGCGGGTCGTCGAGGACGCGTTGTCCGATCAGCGAGAAACCTTGGCACGGTGCGCCGCCGAAGACGATATCGACCTGACGGTCCCCGATGCCGGCGGCTTCGCGGATTGCGGCGCCGGTCAGCCCGACCACCGAACGCGGCAGAACGGCACAGTCCGGGAAATTGAACTTGTGAACGGCGGCATGGATCGGATCGATCTCGACCGCACCCACGACATCGAAACCGGCTTGTTCGAACCCGAGGCTCAGCCCGCCCGCGCCGGCAAACAGATCGATCCCAATCGGTCGCACGGCCATTCCTTCATGCAGCGGCGATGAGGCGCTGGGCTCCACCATCCAGGAACGCTACCATCTCGTCCGTGAGCGCGTCGAGCGTGCGGAGCTGACACTGCCAAACGGTCACTACCCCCCACCCCATCGCCCGCAGCTCGGCTTCCTTCGCGGCGTCGCGGGTTCGGTTGGCGTCCAGCTTCGGCGCCCAGTAGTCCAGTCGAGATTTCGGCGGTTGTCCGATCTTGCACCCGTGCGCATGCCAGAAGCAGCCATGGACAAAGATCGCCTTCCGGCGGCCGGGAAACACGATGTCCGGCTTGCCCGGCAGGTGCTTCGCATGCAGCCTGAAACGATACCCCAACCCATGCAACCGCCGCCGCACGATCTGCTCGGGTGTCGTGTTCTTGCCGCCGATGCGCGCCATGAGGGCGCTGCGGCTCTCTGCTGTGCGGTTGTCGGTCATGCGGACGCCTGCGACTCGGGATTTCGCTGCCATTGTATGCGGCGGTGACGCGAACCGACAGCATCACCCCGCTTCACCCTCCGGCAGCGTGCATGCTACAGGGTCGCTTCCGTATCCCCCCGCCCCTCAGGACCCCATGAACGAGCAGCTCCCCGCCGCCAGCCTCCAACGCTTCTTCTCCGCCCCGCTGGCGGAAACCGACCCCGAACTTGCCGCCGCGATCGGCAATGAGTTGCACCGCCAGCAGGACGGGATCGAGCTGATCGCGTCGGAAAACGTCGTGTCCGCCGCCGTGCTGGAAGCGCAAGGCTCCGTCCTGACCAACAAATATGCCGAGGGTTACCCCGGCCGCCGCTACTACGGCGGCTGCGTCTACGTGGACGTGGCGGAAACCCTGGCGATCCAGCGCGCGACCAAACTGTTCGACTGCGCCTTCGCCAACGTCCAGCCGCACTCCGGCGCGCAGGCCAACCAGGCCGTGTTCCTGGCGTTGTGCCAGCCGGGCGACACCGTTCTGGGCATGAGCCTCGCGGCCGGCGGCCATCTGACGCACGGTGCCGCACCCAACCTGTCGGGCAAATGGTTCAACGCCATCCAATACGGCGTCCGCAAGGAAGACGGCATCCTGGATTATGAGGAACTGGAGCAGAAGGCCCGCGCCCACAAGCCCAAGCTGATCATCGCCGGCGGCTCCGCCTATCCGCGCTTCATCGATTTCGCGCGTATTCGCGCGGTCGCGGATGAAGTCGGGGCGTATTTCATGGTGGACATGGCGCATTTCGCCGGTCTGGTTGCCGCCGGGCTGTTCCCGAGCCCGCTGCCGCATGCGCATGTGGTGACGACCACGACCCATAAGACCCTGCGCGGCCCGCGCGGCGGTATGATCCTGTCCAACGACCTGGACCTGGGCAAGAAGATCAACTCCGCCGTGTTCCCCGGCCTGCAGGGCGGGCCGCTGATGCATGTCATCGCCGGCAAGGCCGCCGCCTTCGCGGAAGCGCTGCGCCCCGATTTCCGCGTCTACCAGAAGGCGGTGCAGGACAACGCCCGCGTGCTGGCGGAAACCCTGAAAACCCAGGGCCTGGACATCGTCAGCGGCGGCACCGATTGCCATCTGATGCTGGTGGACCTCCGCCCCAAGAACGTCACCGGCAAGGCGGCCGAGGCGTCGTTGGAGCGTGCGCACATGACCGCCAACAAGAACGCCATCCCCTACGATCCCGAGAAACCGACCATCACCTCCGGCATTCGGCTCGGCTCCCCCGCCGCCACATCGCGCGGCTTCGGTGAGGCGGAATTCCGCGAAATCGGGCTGATGATCAACGACGTGCTGGAGGGACTCGGGCGTTCCAACGACGGCACGAACGCGGCCATCGAGGCCGCGGTCGGTGCGCGGGTGCAGGCCATGTGCGCCCGCTTCCCGATGTATCCGGGGCGCTGAACCGCCATGCGCTGCCCGTTCTGCGGCTCCGACGATACGCAGGTGAAGGATAGCCGTCCCACCGAGGACAACGGTGCCATCCGCCGCCGCCGTTTCTGCGGCAATTGCGGGCAGCGTTTCACGACCGTCGAGCGCGTGCAGCTGCGGGAGCTGACGGTGATCAAGACCGACGGCCGCCGGGTGCCGTTCGATCGCGACAAGCTGGCGCGCTCCATCCGCGTATCGTTACGCAAACGCCCGATTCAGGAGGAACGGATCGAGCGGATCGTGAACTCCATCGTTCGCCAGTTGGAAGCCTCCGGCGACAGCGATGTGCCGAGCAAACAGATCGGGGAGCTGGTGATGGATACGCTGAAGGAACTGGACAAGGTGGCGTATGTTCGGTTCGCGAGCGTTTACCGGAATTTCCGGGAAGCGAAGGATTTCGAGGATTTCGTCGGTGGGTTGGGCGAGGGCGGGGTGTTGGAGTAGGTGGGACCGTAACACCCGGTTTGCCATCCGCCCGCTCTCGCCGCCTCCCACCCGTCATCCCCGCGCTTGTCTCGGAACCAATCCCGGCACGCGTCCGCGCCGCATCGCCACCGGGAAGCCTTTGAACCACCCCACTATCCCCGATAAACTACCCCCCATGACAATCGTCCTGACCCCCGACCAGCAGGCCTGGATCGACGAGCAAGCGGAACGCGGCCGCTACCCATCGGTCCAAGCCGCGATCACGCAGCTGCTCGACGAACGCATCATGGAATTGGATATCGAGGACGACGACCTCGCCTGGGCCAAGCCGCTGGCCGATGAAGGGCTCGCGGATATCGCCGCCGGTCGGGCCATGACCTTAGAGGCGCATCGGGCGCGCAACCGTGCTCGGCTAGCCTGATGCATGGTCCGTGATTCCGATTGCCACTAGGCGCCAATGACGTATAATCAGGCATGCCACACGTACCCATGACCGTGGTTGAATTGCCGCTTTTTCTGCGTCTCGCCCGCGACGTTTGGGATGAGGCGGAGCGGGCGGCGTTCGTCGATTACATCGCTCGTAATCCCGACGCTGGCGATGTCATTCCGGGAACGGGAGGGGTGCGGAAGGTGCGTTGGCAGAAAAGCGGGACCGGCAAACGTGGAGGAGCCGGGGTCGTATATTTCTATCACGACACGCGGATGCCGGTGTTTCTGATTTTGGTTTACGCCAAGGCCCGGCAAGGGGACATGACGCCGGATGAAAAGAGGAAAGTGACGGCGCTCGCGGGCGCGCTGCGCGACGAGTATCTGCAAGGGGACTAAGGACGTGACCAAATTCGGCGACGATCTGATTCAGGGCCTGACCGAAGCCTTGGCCTTCGCGCGGGGCGACAAGACCGGTGCTGCGGTGCACACGGTCGAGATACCCGACGTGCGAGCGATCCGCCGGAAGCTGCATATGTCGCAGCACGCATTCGCCGACGCGTTCCGTATTCCGGTAGCGACACTGAAAAATTGGGAGCAGGGGCGGCGGGCGCCGGATGCTCCGGCGATGGCTTACCTTCAGGCGATCGCGCGGCGGCCGGAGGCGATACGGGAGGCGTTTCAGGAGGGGTGAGAGGGTCCGAGGGCAGAAGTTAAGACTTACGTACGGGGTGCAAAGCTTCGATCTGACTGGGATTTTCCCGCGCGGAGGTTTCGTCCCAAACAATCGCCAATTTCCTGGACAAGCCAACGGATACGGGCCTCAATGTGGCGCTTATGGAGATTTCAGCGATGACCGAAAGTGCCGTTGTACGCGCCCGCTCTGCTGTTCTCGCTTCCATGGGACTAACCCTGTCGGATGCTTTCCGGATGCTCCTGAAGCGCGTGGCGAAGGAGAAAGCCTCGCCGTTCGAGCCGCTTACTCCGAATGCGGAAACGATTGCGGCGATGCGGGAGGCACGCAGCGGCGAGCTGCCGCGTTTCAAGACAGTCGAAGATCTGATGCGGGACTTGAATGCGGGAGATTGAACACACCACGCAGTTTAAACGCGACATCAAACGGGAGCTGCTCAGCGAGATCGCTCGGAGCTCCATCGTCAGCCGCAGGACCATTGTAGGGCTGACAATATGACCACCGACTGGCCGAAAACTGGCCGGAATGCGCCATGCCCTTGTGGCAGTGGCCGGAAATACAAGCATTGTTGTGGCAATTTTCCGGTAATCCGAGACCGCAATCGGCGTCGCCCGAGGTGATTCGAGCCCTCGAAGGACACTATGCCAAGGAACGCATCCGGCAGGAGCAACAGGGTCTAGGTAAGCCGATCATCGCCGCACGATTCAACGATTATCAAATCGTCGCCGTTGGCAATACCGTACATTGGTCTCCGAAGGCGAAGACGTTTCCCGACTTCCTAGGCGAATATATCAAACGCGTCCTAGGGTCGGATTGGGGCAACGCCGAAATCGCAAAACCGTTCGACGAGCGACATACGCTCTTGCAGTGGTATGACGGCTATTGCCGATACCAAGCTGCTACGATCAATATCCCAGGGGAAGTGAGTGGCGCAGTGATGACGGGCGTCGTTGCCTGTTATCTTGGCACTGCCTACAGTCTCTACCTTCTCGATCACAATGTCGAACTACAGACCCGCCTTGTCCAGCGGCTAAAAAACCAGAAGGATTTTCAGGGCGCATATTATGAACTCATCGTCGCGAATGCACTAATCCGTGCAGGCTTTAAATTGACCTTGGAAGACGAGACAGATTCATCCACCAAGCACTGCGAATTTGCGGCTGTCTCGCAGCGCTCTGGGAAGAAATATTGTGTCGAGGCTAAAATGCGCGCGGTAATTGGCTTACTGGGTGCCGACGACAAAGATGGAACTAAGAAGTCCAATCCGCTATCACACATGATCAAGCACCTGAACGCCGCATTGGCAAAACCGGCGACGGACGACCGGCTGATATTTATTGACCTGAACACCGACGCTACGCTCGGAGCCGACGGCAAACCCACATGGACGCATCACTCCTTCACACGGTTGGAGCGATTCGAACGCGACGAACTGGCCACCGACGTCGCGGCCTACGTGTTCATCTCGAACACACCCTTTCACAGGATGCTGAACGAACCGCAACACACCGCGCTTGCGGCATTTGGCTTGGGCATACCGGATTTCAACCGACCCGGTACGGTCCGGTTGACCGATATATATCGGCAACGGCGGAAACACGCTGATGCTTTTCAGATCGCGGAGGCATTTATGAAATATCCTCAGCTTCGGACGACGTTCGATGGTAGTCTTCCTTGCGACAGCCACGCCCGATAATCGGAGAAACCTATTTGTTCGAAGGTGTGAGAAATTTGCCGATTCGCTAAGTGAGAATCTGCTTGCGACGGTAACAACCGCTTGCGTGTTGGAAGCGGAGAAGACCGCATATATCGGCGTCACCGATCAAAACGGCCGGTCGTATATTTTGGTTGAACCAATGACCGACCAACAAATCACCGATTACGAGGCTCACCCGGAGGCGTATTTTGGGATAATCTGGAAGGTCGGCAAAACTAGCAGCAACAGATACGAGCTGTTCGCGTTCTTCATGGATTCGTCTACTGGTCTTAGCCGCACAACTCTGTTGGAGCGTTTAGCCACCCATCCGACCCCGCGGCCCTCGGCGTATAACCGATCAACGGACGGCGGCGCTCTCAGCGGTTCGCCCAGCGGCACGGGCCTCTACCCGAGCAATGCTATCGAGCAACCTCTGCCGGACGACGTCAGCCGGCACGAACAACCCAGCCTCGGCCTCGGCATCGCTTTCCGCCAGCGCGGCCAACAGGTCGGCCTCGTCCGGCAACGGCGGCTCCCAATCGACGGAAGATCTATGGCTCGGTGCGTCGTTCATGGGTCGAGCATAGCGGCGATCCGCCTTGCATTCCAGTCCGATCACCCCGGCCGCCCAGGCCAAATCGGCAGCACCGGCCGAACAGCCAAAACTATCAATAAAAATATTATCTTAAAACCCTCCACCCCAACCACGCTCCCCACCCTCGCGATCATCCAGACAGAGACGGCCAGCGTCCACGACATCATCGCAGCGTGGCAAACGTTGGCGCTACTATTGACCCACCGCCCCCATCAACCACCCCCGAAACACTCCAAAAGCCGCATCCCGCCGCCGAGCCTCCCGGTAGACCAAATACCAGCCCATCCCCTTGGGCACCGACAGCCCGAACGGCGCCACCAGCCGCCCCGCCGCCAGATCGTCGTCCACATACGGTCGTATTCCTACCGCGACGCCCACCCCGTCTGCCGCGGCCTGCAATGCCTGCCCGTAGAACTCGAACACCGGCCCGTCCGCCGCGACGCCCTCCACCTCGGCCGCCGCCAGCCATAACGGCCAATCCGCGGGCGCATGCGCCACACGCAGCAGGGTCGCCGCCCGCAAATCCTCGGGCGCCGCCAAAGAACGCCCTACCGATGGCGCGCACACCGGCAGCAAATCCGCGGCGAACAGCGGCTCCGCCACCAGCCCCGGCCAATCCCCGCTGCCCATCTGAATCCCGCAGGTCCAATCTGCCGCGAACGGCGCCGCCGCGCCGCCGGTCACGATTCGCACCTCCACCTCCGGCGCCGCTCGTCTAAAATCCGCCAGCCGAGGGATCAGCCAGCGGATCGCGAAGGTCGGTCCCACGCCCACCGTCAACACCTGCCGAGACCCCTGTGTCACGATCTGTTCGGTCAGCGCCGCCAGAGACGCGAACAGCGGCGTCAACCCGGCCTGATAGCGCCGCCCGGCTTCGGTCAGCACCAGCCCGTTCGGCCGGCGCTCGAACAACGCGACACCCATCCGGTCTTCCAGCAGCCGCACCATCCGGCTGACGGCGGCCGGGGACACGTGCAACTCGGTCGCCGCGGCCGCGAATCCGCCGCCGCGCGCCGCTGCCTCGAACGCCTTGATCCCGTTCAGATAGGGTAAGCCGGGCATCCGTACCCTCACATTTCCTAAGCCTCAGGGTCAGATAATACCGCTCGCCACCCAGCCGCAAGCTCGCTACGTCAATGAAAAGGGAGAAGCCGATGACCGTGCCGACGATGCTGCTGGTTAGCCTGGTGATGCTGTTCACCGCGTTCCTGTCGGGCGTGTTCGGCATGGCCGGCGGGCTGATCCTGATCGGCGTGCTGTTGGCGTTGATGCCGCTGCCGGAGGCGATGGCATTGCACGCCGTCACCCAGATGGCCTCCAACGGTTGGCGCGGCTTGCTGTGGTATCGCTACGTCCGCTGGTCCGCGACCTGGGCCTTTCTGGTCGGCTGCACCCTGGCGCTGGTCGGCTGGACGCTATGGCGTTACGTGCCATCCAAGCCGCTGGCGTTGCTGTGCCTGGGCCTTAGCCCGTTTCTGACCCGGGTGCTCCCCGCCAGCCTGCGCCCCAACCCCGACAGCAAAATCCAAGGCGCGTTGTATGGCGCCGCCTGCATGACGCTGATGCTGCTGACGGGAGTCAGCGGGCCGTTGCTGGACACGTATTTCCTCGGCGGCGGGATGGACCGGCGGCAGATCATCGCGACCAAATCGGTCTGTCAGGTCTTCGGCCACGCGGTCAAGCTGCTGTATTTCAGTACGGTGATCGATCGGGCCGCGCCGGTCGATCCCTTGATGATGGCGCTGGCGGTCGCGGCCTCGATGGCCGGCACCAGCCTCGCCAAGCCGGTGCTCGATCGTCTGACCGACACGCAATACCGCGTCTGGGCGACGCGCATCATCACGGTCATCGCCCTTTACTATGTGGCCCAGGGCCTGTGGCTACTGGCCAAACCCCCGGTGTGAAGGAGAATCCGCCATGTCCGCCATCCTCGATCCGCTGGTCATGGACCTCGTCCAGTTCGTGGCCAACGCACCGCGCCCGTATGAAGAGGTCATCGACGCTTGGCGCACATCCTGCCCCCGCCTGACGGTGTGGGAGGACGCGATCGACCGAGGCTACATCGCCTGCGGCCGCGACGCCGACAAAGCCCTGGTCGTGGCAGCGACAAACGCAGGCATGCGTTTCCTGCGGGACGCCGGCCGCCTGCACTGACACAGCCCGCTTTGCCCGAACCGTCGGGTCGGCTACCCTGTCGGTTCAATGACAGACCATGCCTCCGACCTGACCCATATGCGTGCCGCGCTGGCCCTCGCCCGCCGAGGCCTCGGCACGACTTGGCCCAACCCCTCGGTCGGCTGCGTCATCGTCAACCAGGGCCGTGTGGTGGGCCGCGGTTTCACCAGCCCCGGCGGCCGTCCGCACGCCGAACCGAACGCGCTGGCGATGGCCGGCGCCCAGGCCAAAGGCGCCACCGCCTACGTCACGCTGGAGCCATGCTGCCATTGGGGCCAGTCGCCCCCCTGCACGGATGCGCTGATCCAGGCCGGCATCGCCCGCGTCGTCGTCGCCACGCGAGACCCCGACAAGCGCGTGGACAGCCAGGGAATCGCCCGCCTGCGCGACGCCGGCATCGACACCGAGGAAGGCCTGTGCGCCGGGGAAGCCCGCGAGACCCTCGCCGGCTTCTTCCAGCGCACCGCGACTGGGCGTCCCCTGGTAACCCTGAAACTCGCCACGACGTTGGACGGCAAAATCGCCACCCACGCCGGTGAGAGCCAATGGATCACCGGCCCCGAAGCCCGCCGCATGGCGCATGCGATCCGCGGCCGGCACGATGCCGTCATGGTCGGCGTCGGCACCGTCCTTGCCGACAACCCCGATCTGACCTGCCGCATCCCCGGCTACGACCGCCGCCCCGTCGTCCGCGTCGTCGCCGACAGCCACCTCCGCACACCCCTGACCGCGCGCCTTGTCGCCACCGCGCGGGACATCCCGACCTGGATGCTGATCCGCGCCGGCACCGACAAGGACCGCCAGCACGCATTTGAAGCGGCTGGCGTCAAACTCCTGCACATTCCCGCCGCACCCGCCGGCGTCGATCTGGACAAAGCCCTGCAAGCCCTGGGCGAAGCCGGCCTCACCCGCCTGATGGTGGAGGGCGGCGGTCAAATCGCGGCTGCCCTGCTTCGCGCGGGGCTGGTGGACCGGCTCGCCTGGTTTCATGCTCCCGCGACCATGGGCGGCGACGGCTGGCCGGGCGTGCAAGCGTTCGGACTTGAAAAACTGGCCGACATGCCCCGATTTACACGCCAACGCGTCACCCAACTCGGCGCCGACCTGCTGACCGAATTCACACGGGAAAAATAGATGTTCACCGGTATCGTCACCGCCCTCGGCACCGTCGCCGCCATTGAGCCGCTGGGCAACGGCAAGGATATGCGCCTGACTATCGCCGCGCCGTGGGCCGACACGGCCTCGATCGCGCTCGGCGCCTCCATCGCCTGCTCCGGCTGCTGCCTGACGGCGGTGGAACTGCACGCCGACCGGTTCATCGTGGACGCCTCGGCCGAAACCCTGGCCTGCACCACGCTGGGCACCTGGAAGGTCGGTAGTCAGGTTAACCTGGAACGGTCGTTGAAAGTCGGCGACGAACTCGGCGGCCACATCGTGTCCGGGCACGTGGACGGCGTCGGCAAAACCCTTTCGAAAACCCCGGAAAACGGCTCCATCCGCTGGCGGTTCGAGGTTCCTCGCGACATTGCCCGCTTCATCGCGGCCAAGGGCAGCGTCGCCATCGACGGCGTGTCGTTGACGGTGAACGACGTCCAGGACAATACATTCGGGGTGAACATCATCCCCCATACCGCCAGCGTCACCCGCTTCGGCACTCTCGTCCCGGGCGACGCGGTCAACATCGAAATCGATATGCTGGCGCGATACGTCGCCAGACTCGGGGAAACCCATCTCGCGGAGACAAGATAACATGGAGAACCTGGCCCTCCACGAGCATGTGCTTCGCGCCGAGCTCTCGACCTACCTCGCCAGCGCCGAGGAACTGATCGAGGAAGCACGCAACGGCCGCATGTTTATCCTCGTCGACGACGAAGACCGGGAAAACGAAGGCGATCTGATCATCCCGGCGCAGTTCGCGACCCCGGATGCGATCAACTTCATGGCGCGCCATGCCCGCGGCCTGATCTGCCTCGCGCTGACACAGCAACGCGTCGATAAGCTCGGCCTGTCGCTCATGAGCCAGCAGAACGGCACGCGGCATCAGACGGCGTTCACGGTGTCGATCGAGGCCCGCGAAGGCGTCACCACCGGCATCTCCGCGCACGATCGCGCCCATACGATCGCCGTGGCGACGAACCCGGACAGCACGCGCGACGACATCACCACGCCCGGCCACGTGTTCCCGCTGCTGGCCCGCGAAGGCGGTACCTTGGTGCGCGCCGGCCATACCGAGGCCTCGGTCGATATCGCCCGCAAAGCCGGCCTCGCCCCCGCCGCCGTGATCTGCGAGATCATGAACGACGACGGCACCATGGCCCGCCTGCCCGACCTCGTGACCTTCGGCCAGAAGCACAATCTGAAGCTCGGCACCATCGCCGACCTGATCGCGCATCGCCGCCTGACCGAACGCCTCGTGCGCAAGGTCGAGGAAGGCACCTACCAGCACCCGGCCGGCGGCGAGTGGAAAGCCATCGTCTATGCCAACACCGTCGAATACCAGGAGCATCTGGTGCTGGTGAAAGGCGATATCTCCGGCCCCGAACCGGTACTGGTGCGCATGCATGCTGTCGATCTGTTGGACGACATGACCAGCGCGCCGCACTGGATCGCCATCCATAACTCCATGCATGCCATCGCCGAGGCCGGCCGCGGCATCGTCGTGATGGTACGCGAGCACCACAAGACCGCCCTCGCCGAACGTGTCCGCCTGCTCGGTACCTCCCCCCGGCCGCAGCGCGCGCTGCGCGATTACGGCATCGGGGCGCAGATCCTGCTGGACCTCGGCGTCAAGGACATGATCCTGCTGACCAACCGCCGTCGCACCGTGGTCGGCCTGGAAGGCTACGGCCTGAACATCCTCGAACAGCGGCCCATCCCGAACATCGTCAACGAGAAGCCCAAGACATGAGCACGCAAGACGCCGCACTCCCCTCCGCCCCCAAGGTCGAGGGGCCCGCGCCGCGCGTGCTGATCGTACGCGCACCGTATTATCGCGATGTGATCGACGGGCTGACCGTCGGGGCAGTGCGCATCCTGACCGAAGCCGGGGCGAGCCACGAAATCCTGGACATCGCCGGCGCCTACGAGCTGCCGCAGGCGATCCGTCTGGTGGTGCGCGGCAACCAGCGCTTCGACGCGTTTGTGGCCCTGGGCTGCATCGTGCGTGGCGAGACCGATCACTACGACTTCATCTGCAAGGCCACGATGGACGGCATGATGAACGTCGCGTTGCAATTCGGTCTGTGCACCGGCACCGGCCTGCTGACCTGCGACACTCTGGCGCAGGCCGAGGCTCGGTCGGGCCAGGACGGTCACAACAAGGGCGCCGAGGCCGCCGCCGCCGCGCTGCTGCAAATCAACGCCGCCCGCCGCTTCGGCGCCGCTTGATGGTCGAGGCCCCGAAAACCCGCCCCCGCACCGCATCGCGGGTGGCGGCGGTTCAAGCGCTGTTTCAAAGCGAACAGGCCGGCGACAACGCCGAGACTGTGATCGACCAGTTCGTTCGTCACCGCCTGGGCGATTTGGCCGGTTCGGACGGGTTCGAGGATGGGCGTATCCCCGACGCCGAGGTGCCGCTGTTCGCCGCCATCGTCCGTGGCGCGGTGCGCCAGCAGGATACGATCGATGCGATGCTGAGCGATGCGCTGCCGGCCGATTGGCCTCTGGCACGCATCGATCCGGTGCTGCGCGCGCTCCTGCGCTGCGCGGGCGGGGAGCTGGCGGGGGCGAGTGCCGCCCCGGCGAAGGTGATCATCAACGAATATCTGGATGTGGTCCGGGGGTTCCTGACGGGGCCGGAGCCGGGGATCGCGAACGCGGTGCTGGACCGGTTGGCGCGGTTGTTGAGGGTTGGGGAATTCTGAGGGGGGAGCTACTCTGTCTTTCGCGGCATTCCACCGGTATCTGAGCCACGATTTTCGCTCGGCCAGAACGGGACGGCCGCTCGGGGCGGATGCGGCTGTCGATTACCGGTCCCGATTGCGGCGGCTGGAACAGGCATTGGGAACGCCCCTTGAAAATGCCCCTGCGATGCTGTTGCGTACGCTGGCATCGACACTGAAGAACGATCCGCGCGTTGTCGGGATAACGTCCACCAAATTTATCGGCGATGTCGGTGTTGCGCTTCGCGCCTATGCCGGTTTCCTTGATAGTTGGCACGGCGAAGAAGCGCTGCGTTTGCTTCCCGCGCGCATCCTGGTTGCCGAGTTGGCCGCTTTGGGTTTCAGCCATACCCAGGCCCCGGGCCAGATATTCGTGCGGATGCAGCGGCAGGAGATTGTGCTTTACGTCGCTAACGGATCGGTTGTGGTGCATCCGGCGTTCGAGGCACGCTATGACATACTTGCCGATGGTCAGGCGCCCATGCGCTTTTGCCATCATGCCGAGTTGCGGGAATTCCCCGAACAGGACACGGGTGACGGACCGGTGCATTACGGCATTCGGTTCGGTTTTGTCGCGATCGAGCCGCTCCGTTGGTTTATCGAAAAACTACAGGTGTCCATGGAATTCGCCAGTCCGGCCAATCCCGAGAATACGATCGGGGACGACTTACGGAATACCGAAACCGAAACATCTGTCCTGGCCAAAGCGCGAATCGGCCAGGGCCGGTTCAGGACAGACCTTTTGCATTACTGGCAAGGGCGCTGTGCCGTAACCGGCGTCGATAATCCGGCGCTGCTGCGCGCGTCGCATATCAAACCATGGAGCGTCAGCACGGACACCGAACGATTGGATCCATTCAACGGACTGCTGCTCGCGGTTCATTTGGATGCTCTGTTCGACCGGGCCTTCATCACGTTTCAGGACGGTGGTGAGATGCATATCTCTCGCCGGTTGAACGAACGGGAAAAGACCGTCTTCGGTCTTGCGGAACCAGCGGGAAAATTACTGCTCGCGGTGCCGCACCTTGAATATATGCGGCACCATCGCAGTCGGTTCGATGCGGACGAATTTGGTTCTTATACCAACCGAACTAACCATTGACGCACCGGAATTCGCCACGTCGTCATGCTGACGAAGGTCAGCATCCACGATTTTTTTGGTGGCGGCTAGCAAGTCGTGGATGCCGACCTGCGTCGGCATGACGAGTTGGCACGGACCGGTGTGTCAATGGTGAGGGCGGCTGGTATTAACCATCCCCCTTCGGCAGCTCGATCCCCGTCAGCTGCTCCCAAACCCGAATCACAAACGAATCGTCCTTCATCCCCTGCCCGTTCGCCGCCGCCGCCAGGAACAACTGGTGCGCCGCCGCGGCCATCGGCAGCGGGAATGTCAGCTGCCGCGCCTGATCCAGCACGATCCCCAAATCCTTGACGAAGATATTCACCGCCGACAGCGGCGTATCGTCTCCCGCCAGAATATGCGGCACCCGGTTTTGCCACATCCAGGACGATCCGGCCGATTCCGAAATCACATCGTACAGGGTCTGAGGATCGGCCCCGGCGCGAATGCCCAGCGCCAACGCCTCGGCCGCTGTGGCGATATGCACACCGGCGAGCAACTGGTTGACCATTTTCACCGTGCTGCCGACCCCGACCGCATCGCCCAGGCGCCAGACTTTCGTCGAAATCGCCTCCAGCACCGGTTCGGCCTTGGCGAACGCGGCCTCCGGCCCGGAACCCATCACCGTCATCGTGCCGGCATGCGCGCCGACCTTGCCGCCGGAGACTGGGGAATCCAGCATCAGGAACCCGGCCTCGGTAATCCGGGTTTCCAGGGCGCGCGCGGCTTCCGGCGCGATCGTGGCGCAGCACAGGATGACCGCGCCCTTGTTCAGATGCCCCAGACAACCTTGCGCGCCGAACAAGACCTCATTCGTCTGGGCGGCGTTGACAACGAACACCACGACGGCTTCCAGATCGGCCGGGAACTCGGCTGGGGACGCCACCGCCGCACCGCCTGCCGCCACGAATTCCGCCCGCCCGGCCTCGCGGGTTTCGCAGCCCGTTACCGTGTGCCCTTTACGGACCAGATTCGACGCCGCGCCCATGCCCATCGTGCCCAGGCCGATTACACCGACTTTCATTCTTGAAACTCCCTTTATCGCCCGACGCGAAACCGTTCGACTGCCGTCACCAGTGCCCGCCTGATACCCGTCTCCAACGCCGAGTGCCCAGCGTCCGGCACCACCGTCAGCCGCGCTTTCGGCCAAGCGTCCACCAGATCGAACGCGGTTTTCGCCGGACAGACCATGTCGTACCGCCCTTGCACGATTTCCGCGGGAATATGCGCGATCCGAGGCATGCCGCCCAGCAGGCCCTCGGGCGGCAGAAACAGATTATGGACGAAGTAGTGGGCTTCGATCCGAGCCAACCCCAAAGCGGTGCGATCCTGAGCGAAGGCGGCGACGGTGTCGGGGCTGGGCAGCAGCGTGCTGCACGTGCCCTCGTACACCGACCATTCCCGCGCGGCGGGCAGATGGACGGCGGGATCCGGGTTCGTGAGTCGGCGCATATAGGCGCCCAGGATATCGTCCCGTTCAGCCGCCGGAATGTGCCCGACGAACGCGGCGTGCGCTTCGGGGAACACGAGGCCCATGCCGTTCAGGAACCAATCGACCTCCGACTGGCGGCCCAGAAAGATGCCGCGCAGAACGCAGCCGGACACGCGGTCGGGATACGCCTGCGCATAGGCCAGCGCGAGCGTGGAACCCCAGGACCCGCCGAACAGCAGAAACCGCTCCACGCCGAGGTGGCGGCGGAGTTGTTCGATGTCCTCCACCAAATGCGGTGTGGAATTGTCCGCCAAGCCGCCCAAGGGCCGAGACCGCCCGGCACCGCGCTGGTCGTAGATGATGACCCGCCAGAACGTGGGGTCGAAGAAACGCCGATGCACCGGGCCGGCGCCGGCGCCCGGGCCGCCGTGCAGAAACAGCACAGGGCGGCCGCGCGGGTTGCCCGACTGCTCCCAGTACATCACATGGCGTTCGGACAGCGGCAGGTAGCCGGTCTCGTAAGGGCCGATATCGGGAAACAGATCACCACGGGGCATGCGGAATGGTATAGGCACACCGACGGCCGGGGCAAAGGGGCAGCGTACTTTAAGGAGTTGGATGCGGTGAGGCTTGTCACCCGCTCGGGAAACATGCAGCATCCGTGCAACCGGAAGTTGGAGTGACCATGCCTGCCAAGGACGTGATACCGGCATACGACGCACTCATTCGACGGGCGTCCTCGCCGGGCCGGAGAGATCTGAAAGGTATCGACATCGAAGATAAGTTGATCGCAGTGATAGCGAGCAGCAGGTTGTTTTTGGAAAGCCTGATCCGGGCACCATTGGTCTCGAAGATCGTCGGCAAGGAATATTTTATGTTTGTCGGAAATGACGGGAAAAAGACGTCAAGAGCTGTCAACAGCGCACTGTATCTCGATACCTTTGACGCCGGTCAGCTCCGTTGTGCCCTGTCCTGCCAAACGGATGGCCTTGGTTCGGAAGTGCTCACCAAAATCGTGTACACCGCTGCGATATCCTATTGCTGCGCTGCCGATCTATTAAAGCAGGGCGATCAGAAAACACCCGGTACATTTTTTGAGGTTTTGATTGGGCACATCGTCGCGGTTGCGTTAGACGTAAACCCTGAGCAACAAATTCGCGTGCCGACGCTGGATATGGATATCACCATACCAACCGATTACGTCTTCGATCTAGGCCCCCTTAAGAATCGCATTCATCTGCCGATCAAAATATCGACACGGGAGCGTGTGGTACAGGTATGGGCGCATCAGCGCGTGTTGGACGGCATGCACGGCGTGGCCCGTTTCAAGGGTATTCTTATCGCGATGGCCGAGACAAACAAACAGAAAGAAACATCGGTTGTCGAGGTATGTCTGCCCAATCAGTGGATCGCATACCAAATGTATATCGCGCAGATGTTCCGCGTCTACTATTTGGATTTGCCGCAACAATACCTCCGCTTGAAGGATCGATATCCGTTCATTCAAGTGAAGCCGTTTGGCGATTTTTACGAGGAGATAGCGAAGATAGAGGGGAACGATGTACTCTGATTATTCCGCAGCCGACAGTTCCAAATGCGGCTGTTTAGCACGTCTGAACGGTTGCCAGCCGGCGTCCTTTCCCGCTGTCTCAAGTACTTTTTTCACTGCCATTCCCACCGCTTTTCCGAGAGGTGGCGGTACAGCATTGCCAATTTGCAGGCGAACGTCATAACGCGTGCCGTAGAACCGAAAACTATCCGGAAACCCCTGGAGCCTCGCTCCTTCGCGCAGGGTTAACGACCTGTGCTGCTCGGGATGACCGTAACGCCCTCGCGTGAAAGAATCGAAACCAGCTGTTATCGTCGGGCATTGTCCATCCCACTCCAGACGCCCATAAACGTCAGGCCATCCGCCTTTCGACGAATCGACCTCATTATGGCAGCTTAGTCGTAAATTTACTGGAATATCAACCCATCCACCTCCCGGTGGCACATGGCGAAACCGTTCCTCGTTGAGAGGGGTGATGCGGCATTTGATATGATTGGCAAACCGGACATGCTCGCTAAAGTCGTCTGGCGGCGGCGGCAGATCGCCGATGACATCCCTGATCGTAACATTGTTCCGGGATACTTCGATCTTCGGCGCTACGTTGGATACATCGCGGCGGATACCGATCATAATAAAGCGGTCTCGCTGCTGTGCCAGACCGAAACTCGCGGAATTCACGAAATACCGATGGACATGATAATCGTCCAACGCCTCCTCCAGTTCGTCCAGCAATCGAACGCCTCTCTTCTGGCCGAAGATTTTTACATTTTCGAACATGAACGCGCGCGGACGAATTTCGGAGACAAGGCGAGCGTATTCCAAAACCAAACTGTTTCGTTCATCTGCCGCCAGATGCGCACCTCGTTTTTGTTTGGAAAAGCCCTGGCAGGGCGGCCCCCCGCTCAATATGTCGACCGATGTCACGCCCAATCTGCTTAGAAGGCTCCGCCCCTCCAGCGTCCGCACATCGGCCACTTCCGCGTGCGGTGCTATGTTTCGGTTGTACGTTTCCACGGCCCAAGGGTCGATGTCGCAGGCGTAAATGACGTCCAATCCAGCCTGTCGCAAGCCCAAGGAAAGGCCACCGGCGCCGGCGAACATCTCGATGCAGGTCAACCGATTCGCAGTGGCTGGAATTTTTGTGATCATGGAGCACAGCAAAGCCATAGACGCATAACATGGTCAAGACCCACGAACAAAAAAGCAACCTACGCCGGTATGTTGGCTTTACGCCCAGGATGCATGCCAGCTATTCGCGCCGTCAAATCTACAGGTAGCCGGTCTCGTAAGGGCCGATATCGGGAAACAGATCACCACGGGGCATGCGGAATGGTATAGGCACACCGATGGCCGGGGCAAAGGGATAGGTATGGGGCGGTTGTGGTTTGGGTTGGGCGCGCTGACGGGACTCGGTGCCGTCGCGATGGCGGCGTTCACCGCGCATGGGTTGGAGCCGGCATCGCAGCGCATGGCCGGCAGCGCGGTGCAGATGGAGGGCTGGCACGCCTTGGCGCTGCTCGCCACCGGCTTATGGGCGCCGCGCGGCGGCCGCTGGGCCGATGCCGCCGGCTTCGCCTTCACCGCCGGAATCGTGCTGTTCTGCGGCGCGGTCTTCACCCTCGCTTTGACAGGCCGGTCCGCGGGCGGGGTCGCCCCGGCCGGCGGCACGCTGCTAATGATCGGCTGGGCCTTGCTGGCCGTGTCCGCGTGGCGGGCCCGATGATCCGCTCCTGCTACCTCGCCGCCCCGGGGTTCGAGGCCAAACTGGCCGAGGAACTCAGCCGCCGCGAGGTCACCATCGACCGCTGGCACGGGCTGCTGGCGCTGTCCCGCGACGAACCCGTCCCCTCCGCCTGGGCACTGGACGCCTGGACCGCGCCGGTCGAAATCGAAATTCCGTCCATCAAAGCCGCCGCCGACGCCTTGCGGGCGATCCAGCGCAACTGGGCCGTCTACGCGGTGAAGCATTTCCGGCGGATGACCCTGATCGGGGAGCGTCTGCCCTCCGTGCAGGTCCGCCCGCTGATCTTCCCCGCCGCCGCGCCGACCTCGCATCTCGGCGCCTGGACCCTGCTGGCGCCGGACCGGCTGCTGGCCAGCCCGACCAAATCCAGCCCGTTCGTGAACGGCGAAATCCTGTTTCAGGAGGACCGCATCGGCCCCCCAAGCCGAGCCTACCTGAAACTGTGGGAAGCCTGTGCCCGCCTGCGCCGCTGGCCGCTGCCCGGAGAAACCTGCCTGGACCTCGGCGCCAGCCCCGGCGGCTGGACCTGGGCCATCGCCCAGCTCGGCGCCACCGTCACCGCCGTGGACAAAGCCCCTCTGGCACCGGACGTCGCCGCGATGCCCGGCGTGAGCTGGCGCAACGACAGCGCCTTCGGCCTGGAACCTGAGAAAGTGGACTGGTTGTTCAGCGACGTGATCGCCTACCCGGAGCGCCTTTTGGCTCTTGTGCAGCGCTGGATCGAAGCGAAAGCTGCCTGCCACATCGTCTGCACCATCAAGTTCCAGGGCGAAACCGCGCACGAAACCGCCGAGGCCTTCGCGGCCATTCCCGGCGGGCAGGTGATGCACCTGTTCCACAACAAGCACGAGCTGACATTCCTTTGGGAGGACCCGGCATGATCACCCTCTATCGCTCCCCCGGCTCCTGCGCGTTGGCGTCGCACATCGCGCTGGAAGAGGCCGGCGCGGACTACACCACCGTTCGGATCGATTTCGCCTCCGGTCAGCAGCGCAGCGATGCGTATCTGAAGGTGAACCCGAAAGGCCGCGTGCCCGCGCTGGTCACCGATCGCGGTGTCCTGACCGAAACCCCCGCTTTGCTGGCCTTTATCGCCCAGAACTTCCCCGCCGCGCGTCTGGCGCCGCTGGACGACCCTTTCGCCTTCGCCCGGGTGCAGGAATTCAACTCGTTCTTGTGCTCCACCCTGCACATCGCGCACGCCCACCGCATGCGCGGCCATCGCTGGTCCGACGATCCCGCCGCGCATGAGGCGATGCGCCGCTTCGTGCCGCAATCCGTCGGCGCGGCTTGGGAACTGGTGGAAAACACGATGTTCGCCGGCCCCTGGGTCATGGGGGACGCCTACACGATCTGCGATCCCTACCTGTTCACTCTGGCGCGATGGATGGAAGGCGACGGCATCGACCCGGCGCGCTTCCCGAAAGTGCTGAACCACCGCAATCGCATGGCGGAACGGCCGAGCGTGCAAAAGGCGCTCGCGGTCGAGGCGGGGTAGACTTCATTTCCCCAGCCGGTCGTACCGCACAATCTTGCAGCCTGCCGCCCCCGGATTTTCGCAACAGGCTCCAATACGAGCGATACTGTCGTCGTAGGCTTGGTGCCACTGGGCCTCGGACTTCAAGTCTCCCGGCGGCATCCAGTGCGATTGCGGATAGGCATGGCCCCAGGCGTCCAGCCCGATAACAGGCTTCGCGCCGAAGGACTGGTACATCGTGGTGTGGCAGCTTTCCATATTGCCCATGCGGTGGCAGCCCGTGCAGGTGTTGCCGTCGGTCGATACCCCGAACGCCTTGGGCCAAGCCTTGAACACCGCACCGACATCGTTGTTGTAAGGCCCGAACGGATCCGACGGCACCGCCCGCGCCTGGGCAATGAACGGGCTGTACATAAACGGCCCGCTGTCGTGGCAGCTTACGCATGTCAGCTTCGCCGTCTGCGCCGGAGCGTTCCAGAATTTCGCCGGATCGGGAAAACCGGGACCCGAGGACACGGATGTCGGCGACGGCACCTTCCGCCCATCCACCCCCTTATCAGTCGCCAGAGGCCCCGGCACCGTCGCCTGGAACCAGCATGTCTTCCCGTTGCGGACGTTGTGCGCGATCACGTCGATCTCATCGTAAAGCGGCGACGTGGCGGAACGAATTTTCTTCTGTCGGCAGAATGCACTCACCTGCCCGAGCGAATCGTCGCGCAGCACCAACGCGCGGGAGTAGGGCACGCATTGCCCGTCGGTCTTCTGCCCGGGATCGGGCGGCAGCAACGCCGGCCGGTCGCAGCTCATGCCGGGGGTATATTCGGTTGGCACCGATCCGTTCACGGTGATCGGTACGGGCGTGCCGTCCTCGCAACGGAAGGCCGGCACCGCGACGGCCTCGCTGGCGCAGGCGGCGCCGTACTCCATAACCGTTTGTGCCCGAGCGGCGGGGGCGGCGAGCAGAAAGGCCAGCACGAGAACGAAGGTCTTCATCGAACCGCCCCCGCCTGTTCGTGGATCAGATCGCGGATGGCTTGATGATACCGCGCGTAACCGCTGCACCGGCAGATATGCGCGCCGACCGCACCCTCGATCGCCGCGTCGATCTCCTGCTCCGGGATCGGCGCGACCCGCAGCCGTTCCAGCAGCATCGTCGTCGCCAGCACGAAACCCGGAGCGCAATACCCGCATTGGAAAGCGAAATGATGCAGGAATGACTCCTGCACTTTGCTCAAGCCGGACGGTGACCCCACACCTTCGATCGTGGTTACGTACTCCCCATCCAGCAGCACCGCCGGCGTCGAGCACGCCAGTACCGGCACCGCCACACTGCTTTCCACCCGTCTCACCGCCACCGTGCACGCTCGGCATACCCCGATGCCGCAACAAAGCTTGGTGCCGGTCAGGCCCAAATCCTCCTGGAGGAAATCGATCAACGCCAAATCGGCCGGCACATCGCGGGTCACCGGCGTGCCGTTGATATAAATCGTGACGGCGGTCATCGCAGTGCCTCCCTGATCTGTGCGGACGTGATGGGCAAGTCCCGAAACCGGTGTCCGGTCGCCGCCGAGACCGCGTTGGCGATGGCCGGCGCGATCGGGCACAGTACCGCCTCGGCGATGCCGCGCGCGGTGGTTTCCTCGGTCGGCAGCACCGTCAGGCCCAGATGTTTCAGCGGCATATCCGACGCCAGCGCCACCCGGTAATTATCCAGATTCCATCGACCATCGCCGGGTCCGTCCTGCAGCAGCGGCAGGTTTTCCAGCAGCGCGTAACCGATACCCATGGCGACACCGCCCTGGGACTGGCCTTCCAGCAAATCCGCCTGCAACACCCGCCCGGCGTTCAGGAAGGTCTGCATCGCGATCACACGCGCCACCCCGGTCTTCGGTTCGATCCGCACGGCGGCCAACGCGCCGGAGGGGGCATACAGGCTGCGGCCATAGAGTTTCGCATTGGCAGGCGGCGGCTGGGTGTTCCGCCGGTCGTGACGCCGCCAGTCGTTGCTGCCGGCCAGCCGCGTGGACAACCCGTCCAGCGGCAAGGTCGCGGCCCAGTCATCGACGGTATAATCCGCCACGATCCATTGCGACCGGAACACCGCGTGGGTCATCGCCGCCGCCGGCAGCCGAACCTTATACAACGCAGCCGCCAGCGCGGCCGAGGTCAACGGACGCAACCCCGGCTGCGACGGCACCTCCAGCAACGAATCCCGCCAGCGCGTCTTGCCGCGCAAGGCCGCCACGTTGACGCCCCAGACCGACGCTGCTGCCGGCAGAAGGCCGGTCTCGAACAGGACCCGGCTCGCCTGTTCCGCGGCATGTACCTGCTGGAACGCCGTCAGGCAGGCGCTGGAGGACATCGAAAAACTCGCGGTCCAATAGGGGTCGTCCCAATGCGTCCCCTTCGGCTGGCGAAAACCCAGCGGCGCGATGAACGATGCGGCATCGCCCATGTCGATGCGCGCGGCGTTGGCGCCGGTCCAGGTGGCGGTGCTGATCGCCAGCGTCGTCGCCGATCCGTTGCCCATGTCCACGCAATTGGTCCGCACCGCGAACGCGCCGTCCGGCCCGATGGAAACCTCGGCCATTACACCGTCGGTCCCGGTGCCGAACGCCTGGTTGGCCAGCGCGAAGCCGACGCCATAGCGCAGCCCGTCCCGCGCGTAGCGTGCCGCCTCGGCGCTGCGGTCCCGCCACAACGGATGGGCGCGGGCGCGGCGGCAAATTTCATCCAGCCGGAGGGAATGGCGTAACGGCGCGCCGGTGACCGTACGATCGCCCTCGTGCAGGACATTGCGTTCGCGCAATTCGATCGCGTCGATCTTCAGGGTATCGGCGATTTCATCGACCAACGTCTCGACCGCGAAGCTCGCCTGCGGCCCGCCGAAGCCGCGCATGGAACCGGCGATCACAGCGGGAGTCGGTGTCGCGAAGGCATCGACGGCGGTCTTGTCGATCCGGTAGCCGCTGGCGCCGCAATAGCCCGCGAGTTCCGCGACCCATTGGCTGTAATTGTTGAACCCGCCGCCGTTCATCTGGATTTTGCTGGCCAGCGCCAGGAAGCGGCCCTGCGCGTCGAAGGCGATCCGCTGCGTCACATGCGAATCGAGTTGCTTCAACCCCGACTGAAACTGCTCATAACGGTCCTGCGCGATTCGCACCGGTAGGCAACCGAATGGCGCCGCGTAGGCCGCCGCCAGCGCCAGCAGTGCCGGGAACGGCGAGGTATCCCGTCCCCCGAATCCGCCGCCGGGATAGCAGGAATTCAACACCACGGTTTTCACCGTTATCGGACAGCCGTCGCCGGCAAACAGCCCGAGCGTGCCGGACAGATCGCCGTTGGTCGCCTGCGTGCCGAGGACCAGATTTAGGGTTTGCGTCCCGCTGTCCAGCCACCCCAGCCCGGCCTCCGGCTCCATGAACATCGGATCCAGAATTTGGGTCGAGTAACTGCCGGACACAGTCCGCACATCCGAACGCGCAAAAACCCGATCGATCATGCCGCGGTACTGGATCGCCTGCTGGTCCACCGCGGTCGGCGGGTTGGCATAAGGATCGCTTTCGCCGTTCTTGACCTGAGAGAATTTCTCGTCCGCCCCGTCGGCGTAACGGGTGAGGTAGGTCGGCGGGTTATACGGCGCCGCCACCACCGGCACCGGGGCCGCGTCGCCGTATGTCACCACGGCGGGGTTGAATTGCAGGATTTGTTTCGCCTGCCGCCATGTTGCGAAATCCGCGAAAATCAGAATCGCCGCCGGCTGTCCATAAAATGCCGCGCGCTGGCCCTTCGAAACCAAAAGCCCCGACGGCCATTCCGGCGGCGGGGATGTCCCGTATGGCGGAACGATTTTGTCCGCCGTCAGCATATCCCCCGTCACGCAGGTCAACGGCTGCAACGCTTTCGGCAACATCGACAGATCGATCCCGGCGAACAAACGGGTGACATCGGTCACCCGCAAAATCGTCGCCACCCGCTCGTGCGCCGGCCATCCCTTCATATCCCGCGCTCGGAAGTCCCGAGCGTAGATTTTCTGGCCGGTGACTTTCTCCACCCCCTCGATACGATAGCGGGCGTTGCCGGGCCGGCCGCTCCACGATTGGGATGGGGACTGGGCGGCGACCGCGAGCTTGTTGAACACGACGGTCAGACCGGCCGCGCCGATGCCTTTGAAGAAGTCGCGCCGGGACGTCTGGAATAGGGAACCCACGATGTTTGTCCTCTTCCGCCCTGTTTCGGCCCAGCGTCGACGAAGGTACCGCCGGCCGTATCGTTATTGATACGATAGTGGCACAGACGCAGGAGGATGGCAATGGCGACGCGGCTGGTATCAGGGCAATCGCTTGAAGGTCCCCGGACCACTGCATTGGGGCATTGGCCTACCCAACCCGTCATCCCGGGCTTGTCCCGGGGACCAGGACAAGCACAAACTCGCGAGTCCCTGCCAGTATTGGTCCCCGGGACAAGCTCTACCGGGTTCACACATCCTGGGAACGACCTTCCGGC
>CAITUP010000147.1 GCA_903895595.1 uncultured Acetobacteraceae bacterium
ACCGGCACGTCCATGCGGATTTTTCGGGACGCGCGCGCCGCGCAGACGATCGGGAATTCGTTCGCGGGATGCGTGAATCCGGTAGGGACAAGCCCTTGGATGACGGATGGGGCGAATGACGGCGTTCAAGCGATTGCCCTGCCCGACGCCGTTCTGTGATAAGCAGGGCAAATGCAGTGGATGTTCCTCGTACTCGCCCTCCTTGCCGCACTGGCAGAGATGCATACCGGCACGTTCTATCTGGCCGGCATCGCCGCCGTGGCGCTGCTGACGGCGGCGAGCGGCTTTTGGGTGTCCGACACCAACGCGGTCTATCTGTTCGTCGTTCTCTGCGTCGGCGTCATTGGCGTCATCGCGATGACACGGCGGCGGCGGATGCGGACGCAAGCGCTACCGGACTTCGATATCGGTCAGAGCGTTTTTGTGCTAACTGCTCCCGCGCCGGACGCGCGGATCACGGTTCGCTACCGGGGGACGGTCTGGCAGGCCACGATGGACGACGGTTCGGTTCCGGCCCCGAACGACACCGCCACGATCGTGGCCAAGGCCGACAAGCTGTTGCATCTCGTCGCGACCCCGAAAGTGCCGGGGCCTTAAAACCCGAGGAAACATCGCATGCTCGAGAACATTCTGACGCCGGCCATCCCGTTGGTTCTGCTGGTGCTGGTGGGCTTCACGCTGCTGCGCTCCACCATGCGCATCGTTCCCCAACAGACGTCCTGGATCGTGGAGCGGCTGGGCCGTTACAGCCGGACGCTGGAACCCGGCCTGAACATCCTGATGCCATTTGTCGATCGCGTCGCTTACCGGTTCGATCTGCGGGAGGTGCCGCTGGAGGTCCCGCCGCAGGTTTGTATCTCGCTCGATAACACGACCCTGACAGTGGACGGGTTTTTGTATTTGCAAATCACCGATGCGGCGAAGGCGGCGTACGGTTCCAGCAGCCCGATCAACGCCGCGATGCAACTGGCCCAAACCAGCATGCGATCGGAAATCGGCAAGCTTCATCTGGATCAGGCGCTGTCGTCCCGCCAACTGCTGAACACCGCCGTCGCCAACGCGGTGGAGGAAGCGGCGGTCAACTGGGGCATCAAGGTGCTGCGCTACGAGATCAAGGACATCACCCCGCCGCAGGAAATCCTGCATGCGATGGAGCTGCAAATCACCGCCGAGCGCGAAAAACGCGCGACGATCTTCCGGTCGGAAGGGCAACGGCAGCAGCAGATCAACACCTCCGAGGGTCAGCAGCAGCAGGAAATCAACATCGCCAACGGCCGACGGCAGGCGGAAATTCTGCGCGCCGAGGGCGAGGCCAAGGCCATCGAACTCGTTGCGGCCGCCACGGCGGAAGCCATTCGCACCATCGCCTCGGCGGCGGTGGAGAAGGGCGGAATCGAAGCGCTGCAGATGCAGCTGGCCAAAGACTACATCGACAAATGGGGCAATCTGGCGAAGGCGGGCACGGCAATCGTGGTGCCGGCGGATTTGGGCAATATCGGCGCCATGGTTGCCACGGCGATGCAAATCGTGAAGGGAAGTTCGGTAGATGCACCGGCGACGGGTTCGGTGCCGCGCTTGGGGTGATTGCGCATGAACGACCTGATCCGGCTGACCGCGACCGAGGCTGTCGCACGTTTGCGTCGCGGGGAAATTTCGCCGCTTGAGTTGATCGACGCCGCCGCTGACAGGATCGCGGCGGTGGACCCGGCGGTCAACGCGCTGCCGACGTTGTGTCTGGATCGGGCGCGCGACGCCGCGAAACGGCTGGACCGGTCGTCAGAGGGAGAGGCCGGCTGGCTTGCTGGATTGCCGTTGTCGATCAAGGACTTGACCGATGTGGCGGGGGTGCGGACGACGTATGGATCGCCGATCTTTAGAGATCATGTGCCGGCCATGTCGCATCCGCTGGTGAAGCGGATCGAACGCAAGGGCGGGATCGTGCTGGCGAAATCCAACACGCCCGAATTCGGGGCGGGTGGCTCGACATTCAACGAAGTGTTCGGGCGGACGCGCAATCCCTGGAATACGGCCCTGACCTGCGGCGGATCGACCGGCGGCGGCGCGGTGTCGGTCGCGACGGGTGAAGTTTGGTTGGCGCATGGCACCGACCATGGCGGATCGTTGCGGCGTCCGGGGACGTATTGTTCCGTGGTGGGTCTGCGGCCCTCGCCGGGGCGGGTGACGCGGGGGACGTCCAACAATCTGTTTTCGCCGCTGTCCGTGCATGGCCCGATGGCGCGGAATATTCCGGATTTGGCGCTGTTCCTGGATACGATGGCGGGTTTTTGTCCGACCGATCCGCTGACTTACGATGCGCCGGCGGTGTCGTATGTAGATGCGGTGAATGGGGCGCGTCCGCCGAAGCGCGTGGCATGGTCGCCAAATTACGGCGGCGCGCTGTCGGTGGATCGGGAAACGCGGGATATCTGCGAAAAAGCGGCTTACCGCTTCCAGGACATGGGCTGCATCGTCGAGGAATTCCACCCCGATTTGGGCGCGTTGGAAGACGCGTTCATGGTCTTGCGGTCCCAGCACTTCGTGGTCGACCGGGAATTGCAGTTGCAGGCGCATCGCGACCTGATCAAGCCGGATATTATCTGGAATACGGAAAAAGGCCTGGCGCAGACACCCAGCCAACTGGCTTGGGCAGAACGCGAGCGCGCGGCGTTTTTCCGGCGGGTCGCGGCGATGTTCGAAACCTACGATATTTTCATTACGCCGAGCGCGGCGACTCCGGCGTTCGATGTGAATTTGCGCAATCCCGAGATGGTGGATGGGCAGAATCTGACGAACTACATGGGCGCGTCGATGCTGAACGCGGCGATGACGCTGGCGAGCGCTGCCGCGGTGGCGGTGCCGGCCGGGTTCGACCGGTTCGGGCGTCCGGTCGGGTTGCAGATTGCCGCCCCCACGCGGGGGGAGGCCGCCGCATTGGGGGCAGCGGCTTTGTTCGAGCAGTTGACGGGGTTCGACAAGTTGTTGCCGATCGATCCTCGGGCGGGCGTGGTGCCGCCGCCGGGGTAACGGGGCTTACCAGGCATCCACCCAGCCGCGCTTCTTACCCTCCCGCTTCGGCGTGGGGGGCATCGCCTTCAATCCGGCGACGATCCATTTGCGGGTTTCGGCGGGGTCTATAACGTCATCGACCTCATACAGCGACCCGACGTTCAGCGCCTTGCCGCGTTCGTATTCCGACGCCACCAGCTTTTCGTAGAGCGCCAGCCGCTCCGCCGGATCGGCGATCGCGGCGAGTTGGCGCTGGTGGCCGAGTTTCACTTTGCCCTCCAGCCCCATGCCGCCGAATTCGCCGGTGGGCCAGGATACGCAGAAGGCGCCGATCAGCAGATTGCCGCCGCCCATCGCCTGCGCGCCGAGGCCGTAGGCTTTGCGGGTGATCACCATGAAGGTCGGCACCGTCACGTTGGCGCCGACGACGTAGGCGCGGGCGCAATGGCGCACCAAGGCGGTTTTTTCCGCCTCCGGTCCGACCATGTTGCCGGGCGTGTCGCAGAAATAGATCAGCGGCACGTCGTGCGCGTCGCACAATTGCATGAAGCGCGCCGCCTTGTCGGCCGCGTCGCTGTCGATGGCGCCGCCGAGGTGCAGGGGATTATTGGCGATCACGCCCATCGGCCGGCCCTCGACCCGGATAAAGGCGGTGATCATCCCCAGACCGAAACCGGATCGCAGTTCCAGCATCGAACCGGTATCGGCCAATGTGCGGATCAGCGCCCGCATATCGTAGGCGCGCATGCGGTTTTCGGGCACGGCATGCCGCAAAAGCCGCTGATCGGGGCAGGTCCAGTCTTTCACGCGGCCTTGGAAATAAGACAGGTACTGGCGCGCGACGCGTGCGCCCTCGCGTTCGTCCGCGACGGCGATATCGACGACGCCGTTCGGGACCTGCACCGACATCGGGCCGACTTCCTCGGGTCGGTAGACGCCCAGACCGCCGCCCTCGATCATCGCCGGGCCGGCCATGCCGATCGAGGCATTGGCGGTCGCGATAATCACGTCGCAGCAACCGAGCAGCACGGCGTTGCCGGCGAAGCAGCGGCCGGAGGCGATGCCGACGACCGGGACCAGACCGCTCAGGCGCGGGAATTGGTGGAACGTGTCGCTGGTGCCGCCGAGAATGGAAATGTAATCGGGGTCGCTGCCGCGTCCGCCGCCGCCTTCGGTGAAAATAACGGTTGGCAGGCGCCATTGTTCCGCCAACGCGTACATCCGGTCCTGCTTGCGGTGGCTGTGTTTGCCTTGGGTGCCGGCCATGACGGTGTAGTCGTAGGCGCCGACGACGACGCGGCTGGTATCCTCGGCGAAATGCTCGCCGTTCATGTGCGCGAGGCCCATGACGAAGCCGTCGGCGGGTGATTCGTCGATGAGTTTTTCCAGCGTCGTGGTGCTGCGCCGCGCAGCGACGGTCAAGGCGCCGTATTCGGTGAAGGAGCCGGGGTCCACGAGGTCGTCGATGTTTTCGCGGGCGGTGCGCTGGCCGGTCTTGCGGCGGCGGGCGACGGCGGCGGGGCGGGCGGCGTCGCGGGCGCGTTCCTGGCGAGCGAGGACCTCGGCGAGGTCGGGCCGGATCAGATCCAGATCGATCGCGGCGGTTTCGGCGACCGATCCCCGCGCGTCTTCGGTTTCTTCGATCAACATGAGAATGTGGTCTTCGAACACGGTATCGCCGACCGCGACGTCGATCCCGCGCACGATGCCGGCGGCGGGGGCGGTGATTTCGTGCTGCATTTTCATCGCTTCCATGACCAGCAGCAGCTGGCCCTGGCGGACTGTTTCGCCCTCCTTCACGTCCAGGCTGACGATCGTGCCCTGCATCGGTGCTCGGACCGCGACCATGCCGTCGGGGGTTTCCTGTGCGACGGGCGCGGCCGTGGGTTCGGCGACTTTGCCCAAAGCGACGATGGCCAGGGGGTCTTTGGTTTCCAGGCGGATGCCGGCGGTGCGCGGGGCCGCGGCGGCGGTTTCGAAATACAGGCGCGGCTGGGTTTCGGCGGCGCCAGCCATGAGCGCGGCGATTTCCTGCTCGACGAAGCGGGTGTGAACCTGGAACGACAGGAAGCCAGGGTGGCGCAAAACGGCTTGCAGAAACGGAATATTCGTCGATGCGCCAACGATCCGGAATTCCGACAATGCCCTGCCGGCGCGCGCGGCGACATCGGTCAGGCGGCCGGAGGGGGCCGTTACGATGGCCTTGGCCAGCAATGAATCGAACGCGGGGCTGGTGCGGTAGCCCGCGTAGCCGTAGCCATCCACGCGAATACCGGCGCCGCTGGGTGGGTCGTAGGCGGTGAGGATGCCACCGGCGGGGCGGGCGTTGCCGTCCTCGGTCATGGTTTCCAGGTTGACGCGCAGTTGCATCGACATGCCGCGCGGCGCGCGAATGTCGGCCTGGGTCAGGCCGATGGCAGCAAGTGTCTCACCGCCCGCGATCCGTAGCTGGGCTTCGACGATGTCGATGCCGGTGATTTCCTCGGTGACAGTGTGTTCGACCTGGAGGCGGGCATTGGCTTCGATGAAGGCGAATTCATCGCCGTCCACCAGGAATTCGAACGTTCCGGCGCCGCGATAGCGGGCCGCCGATGCCAGCCGGACAGCGGCGCTTAACAGGCGCTCGCGCACCCCGGTACCAAGGTCCGGGGCCGGCGCGATCTCGATCAGCTTCTGGCGCTGGCGCTGGACGCTGCATTCGCGCTCCCACAGATGCGACACCGCGCCGGTACCGTCGCCGATGATTTGCACTTCGATATGGCGGGCACGCTGGAACAGGCGTTCGACATAAAGATCGCCGTTGCCGAAGGCGGCTTGGGCCTCGGAGCGGCAGCGCTCGAACGCCGCCGGCAGGTCGGCCAGGGCGGCGACCGGTCGCATGCCGCGTCCGCCGCCCCCGGCGATGGCTTTCACCATGACGGCGGCGCCCTCGCCCAAGCTGGACATGAAGGCTTGCGCGGTCGCCAGATCGGTTGTGCCGGCGGTGCCCGCGACGATGGGCACGTCATGGGTACCGGCGAACGCCTTGGCCGCGCCTTTGTCGCCAAACAGGTCCAGTACATCGGGCGTGGGGCCGACGAAAATCAGCCCGGCCTCGGCGCAGGCACGGGCGAAGGCGGCGTTTTCGGCCAGGAAGCCGTAGCCGGGGTGCACCGCGTCGCAACCGGTTTCCTTCGCCGCCGCGATCATGCCGGGGATGTCGAGGTACGCGGCCACGCCTCGGCCCTTCAGCGCCCTGCTGTCATCGGAGCGCCTTGTGTGCAGCGAGGCAGCGTCGTCCTCCGCATGCACCGCGACAGTGGCGATGCCCACGGCGGCGGCGGTGCGCGCGATGCGGATCGCGATCTCGCCGCGGTTGGCGATCAGCAGTTTTCCGATTGGCATGGTGGGGCTTTTCCTCGGTCCTGGGCGTTTTGGCGACTATAGAGCGCGAACCTTGCCGTCCCGTCCAGGACGGGGCTACTGTCCAGTAGCACGTCACGACCGTACCGAGGGAACGAGAAAATGCCGGACACCAACGTCATCGCGTCGGCGCAACCCGCGCTGGATGAAGTCACGCACCACGATGCCATCGTGATCGGAGCCGGTATCTCCGGCATGTTCATGCTTTATCGGCTGCGCGAACTCGGCCTGACCGCGCGCGTGTTCGAGGCCGGGACGGGTGTCGGCGGCACTTGGTACTGGAACCGCTACCCCGGCGCGCGCTTCGATTCCGAAAGCTGGACCTACGGCTATTCGTTTTCGAAGGAGCTGTGGCAGGAGTGGGACTGGAAGGAGCATTTTTCTCCGCAGCCCGACACGCTGGAATACCTGAACCACGTCGCCGATAAATTCGATCTGCGCCGCGACATTCAGTTCCGCAGCACTGTCACCGCCGCCCATTGGGACGACGCGGCGAACGAGTGGACCGTAACGCTGGAAAGCGGCCAGCAGGCGAAATCGCGTTTGCTGCTGACGGCCATCGGCATCCTGTCGGCGTACACCCTGCCGGCGATTCCAGGCCGCGACAGTTTCAAAGGCCCCGCCTATCACCCTGCCCGGTGGCCGCACACGCCGGTGGATTTCACTGGCAAGCGGGTCGGCATCATCGGCACCGGCGCGACTGCCATCCAGGCGATTCCGGAAATCGCCAAGCAGTGCGCGCATCTGACCGTGTTTCAGCGCCGCCCCAACTGGGCCGCGCCGCTGCACAACGCCAAAATCTCCAAGGAGGAGATGGACGCGATCAAATCCCGTTACGAGGAAATCTACGCCCACTGCGCCCGCACCCCCAGCTGGTTCATTCACGAAGCCGATCGCCGCAAAGCAGTGGACGTGTCGCCCGAGGAGCGGGAGGCGTTCTGGGAAAAGCTCTACGCCGAACCCGGCTTCGGCATCTGGATGGGCAATTTCCGCGATATCCTGGTCGATGAGAAAGCCAACGTTCTGATCAGCGAATTCATCGCCAAGAAAATCCGCCAGCGGGTCAAGGACCCGAAGATCGCCGAAAAACTGATCCCGAAAGACCACGGTTTCGGCTCTCGCCGCGTGCCGCTGGAAAGCGGCTATTTCGAGACCTATAATCGCGACAATGTCACCCTGGTCGATGTGATCAACGACGAACAGATCGAGTGCATCACGCCGAACGGCGTGAAGACGACCGCGAAAGAGTACGAGTTCGATATCATGGTCTACGCGACCGGCTTCGACGGCGTGACCGGCGCGTTCGACCGGATCGATTTCCGCGGCCCGAACGGCGTGCGGCTGCGGGATGTCTGGGCCGACGGTCCTCGTACCTATCTGGGCATGGTGCCCGACGGATTCCCCAACATGCTCATGGCGCTTGGGCCGCACACCGCGCGGGGTAACATTCCGCAGGCGGTCGAGCACAGCGTGAACTTCCAGGCCGGGCTGCTGCGGCATATGAAGGAGCATGGCTACACCCGCGTCGAAACCCGCCTGGAACAGGTGGAGGCCTGGACGGAAACCGTCATCAAAGCGGCCGAACCGTTGCTGTCGAGCAAGGTCGATTCCTGGCAAACCGGTGTGAACCGGAACGTGGAGGGGCGGCAGGTTCGGCGCGTGCTGGGTTACAACGGCAACGGCGCGCATTTCCGGAAAACGACCGACGATGTCGCCGCCGGGGGTTACAAGGAATTCGTTTTCAAATAGCCACCCCTGCAAACATCCGGCTCGGCGCTACGAATTCTTCCTGCGCCGAGACCAGAACGATCTCCCGCGAGCCGGCCTCGGCTGTATGGCGTAACAAACCATGCACCGAGGAACCCGCCATTTCCAGCGCCGTTCGCACCGATCCGCTGCGTAAACGGTGGAACAGGAACAATGCCGCGATCGCGTCGCCGGCGCCATTCACGGATACCGGCAAGCGCGGTGTGCGCAGCAGCCAGAACGCGCCACCTTCCGCCGCCAGCATGTCGATATGGTCGCCGGGAGTCGTTTCCGTCTCCAGACTGGTCAGCAGCACACAGCGTAACCCGTCGGGTTTCATCATGCCGGCCAAGGCGACGGCGGCGCGTTTCGCATTGTCGATCGAACGGCATTCGATCCCGGTCAAACGTTCCAGCTCGAACCGGTTGGGTGTGGCGATATCCGCCTGCGGCAGGGCCTGTTCGCGCAGGAAATCCTCGATCCCCGGGCGGACGTACACGCCGGTGTCGGTGTCGCCGATGACGGGGTCGCAGCAATACACCGCCGCTGGATTTTCGGCGCGTACCCGCGCGACGGCGTGCAGGATGGCGGAGCCGATCCCGGCATCGCCCATGTAGCCCGACAGTACCGCGTCGCAGCGCCGCAGCGCGTCCCTGGCGCCGATGCCGTCGATCAGCGCGCGGACGGACTCGCCGGTGTAGACCTCCCCGGTCCAGTGCCCGTAGCCGGTGTGGTTGGAGAATTGCACGGTGTTGATCGACCAGACCTCCGCGCCGAGCCGTTGCAGCGGGAAGACCGCGCTGGCGTTGCCGACATGGCCGTAGGAGACCCAGGACTGGATGGACAGAATGTTCATGGCCCGCCGACCCTAGAGCGCTTCCCGTTTCCCCGAAAGCGCTCTAGCCTGCCGGCCTTCTTCATAAGGGACTGAAACGCCATGGCGAACAAACTCAAGGCTCGGCTCGACGCGGGTAAGGCGTGCGTGAATGCGTGGCTGGCGATACCCTCAGGTTTCTCGGCGGAGATGATGGCGGGCTGCGGCTGGGACAGCGTCACCGTCGATATTCAGCACGGCGTGCAGGACTACCAGTCCATGGTGCAGTGCTTCCAGGCGATGGACAAGCACCCGATCACCCCGCTGGTGCGCGTGCCTTGGAACGAACCGGGCATCATCGGCAAGGTGCTGGACGGCGGTGCCTGGGGCGTGATCTGCCCGATGATCAACAACGCGGCCGAGGCGAAGGCGCTGGCGGATGCCTGCCTGTATCCGCCGATGGGCAAACGATCCAACGGTCCGATCCGCGCGGCTTCGTATGGGGAGGCGAGCCCGTATCAGACGATCGCGAACAGCGAAATTCTCATTATTCCGATGATCGAAACCCAGGCGGGGATCGACAATATCGACGAAATCCTGAGCGTGCCCGGCATATCCGGTATCTATATCGGCCCGTCCGACATGGGATTGGCGCTGGGGATGATTCCGATCCTGGATCGGGAGGAGCCGGTCATTCTGGATATCTACAAAAAGCTGATCGCGTCCTGCCGCAAGCACGGGAAATTCGCGGGTCTGCACAACGGCACCGCGTCCTATGCCGCGCGCATGGTTGAGATGGGGTTCCAGTTCTGCACGATCGCGAACGATGTCGGGCTGATGGTGAAGGCGTCCAAGGACGCGGTGGGAACGTTCCGCAAGGAAGCCGGTCCGGGCGCGGGCTAACAGGGAGGCATGACCATGGCCAAAGGCGTAATGATCGCGGCGATGGATTTTACCAACGTCGACGCGGGGGAATTTAACGACTGGTACGATACCGAACATTTGCCGGAGCGGGTGCGCATTCCGGGGTTCCAGGTGTCGCAACGCTGGATCGGGGCGGATAATCCGAGCGTGTCGTTGGCGACGTACGATCTGGAAAGCGCGGCGGTGTTGGATGGGCCGGGCTACACGGCCATCAGCGGGGCGAATACGTCGCCGTGGTCGCGGCGCGTGACGTCGAAGGTGACCCGCATCCTGCGTTACACCGGCGAGCAGATCCTACCCGGCGACGGCGTCGCGCCGGAGTCCGGGGGGATTTTGCTGGTGGGGATGACTCCGGCGGCGGACGATGAGGTTGCGTTCAACCATTGGTACGACAAGGAACACGTTCCGGCTCTGGCCGCCGTTCCCGGCGTGCTTTGCGCTCGGCGGTTTCGTACGACCAACGGTTCGGCCACGAAATACGCGGCGCTGTATCATCTGACCGAACCCGGCGTGCAGGACTCCGCGGCCTGGAAAGCGGCCAGCGCGGCGACCCCGATGCCCCCGGCCGTGCGGGAACGGATCAGCGGGCGTGTCCGGCTGGTCTGTCGTCGTTACGTGCGGGCATAGGCGTTCGTGGAGCAATTACCCGGCTTGCCAGCGGCGGCGTTCGAGAAACAGGATCCGACGCCGGACGCGGAGTTCTACGATTTCCCGCGTTTCGTCACCCATATCGATGCCGGTGCGATCGCGGCGGTGACATCCGTCTACCGGGACGTTTTTCCGGCGGGCGGATCGTTGCTGGATTTGATGAGCAGCTGGGTCAGCCATCTGCCGGCAGACGTTGCGTATGCGTCAGTCGTCGGGCACGGCATGAACGAGGAAGAGCTGGCCGCCAATCCCCGGTTCTCCCGCTGGTTTATTCAGGATTTCAACGCCGATCCGGTCCTGAAGCTGGACGACGCGTCGTTCGACGGGGCGGGGCTGTGCGTGTCGGTGCAGTATCTGCAACGGCCGGTGGAGTTGTTCCGGGAAGTGGGGCGCGTGTTGCGGCCGGGGGCGCCGTTCGTGGTGTCGTTTTCCAACCGTTGCTTTCCCACCAAGGCGGTGGCGATCTGGCAGGCGATGCGCGGGCCAGATCAGCAGACGCTGGTCGGGGCTTATATGCGGGCGGCGGGGTTCGCGGAAACCTCCACCCGGACGTTCGTGCCGCCGGGCGGAGATCCGTTGTGGGTCGTGATCGCTACGGTTTAGGCGGCCGGGCGGTGCAGACCGCACAGCTTGTTGCCGTCGGGATCGCGCAGGTAGGCCAAATAGGCGCCGTGCGAGCGGATGCCGGGGGCTTCCTCGATGGAGGTGCCGCCATTGGCGACGCCGGCGGCGTGCCAGGCATTACCCTGCTCGACGCTGGCGATCGCGATGCCGACGGTGCCGCCGTTGGCGTGCGTGGCGGGTTTCCCATCGATGGGCGGGCTGAGCATGAGGCGGCCGCCGTTATGGGCGTAGATCAGCCGGCCACGCGGGTCCACGGTGCCCGCCGGCCCGCCGATGGCGGCGAACAGCGCGTCGTAGAATTTTTTGGAGCGCTCGATATTGTTGCTGCCGAGCATGATGTGCGTGAACATGGATTAGGCTCCTCCTTGTGGGCGTCAGCTCTGTAGCAGCCGTTTGGCCCAGTCGGCAACCGTGTCGCCGGAGGAGATGTCGGCATGGACCAGCCCGTCGATCATGAACGTCGGGGAGACATGGATGCCATTCTGGCGGGCGTATTTGCAGTGCCACTTGATTTCGCGGTCCAGGGTGGGGATGGCGAAGGCTTCTTTGAGGTTCAGGCCGGTGTAGGTTTCGATTTTCGTTATGATGTCGTTGGGGGTTGCGTCCATGTTGGGGCCGGCGGCGTGGTGCGCGAACTCGAATTCTTCACGGTGGGCGCCGACTTCGGCCAGGACTTTTTTGGCGGATTCTTTGCCGCCGGGGAGGGTGGAGGCGGCGATTATGCAGCGGACGATGACGCCGGAATACATGTGCCAGGGTTGGGATTGGAGGCGGATTTGGATGGTTATCCGGTCCTCGCCGGCTTCGGCAAGCAGATCGTCGAGTTTGTTGAAGGCTTTGACCGAGTAGGGGCAGGTGGGTTCGAGGAAGGCTTCGAACACGCGGGGGCCGTGGCCCCAGGTTAGGGGGGCTGCTTGCCAGGTCGGTTGGGTCATTGGGTGCTCCTTGGAGTGTGCGGGGATTTTAGCGCTGGGGGTGGCGGGGGTGAACAGAGGATTCGCATATGACGGATTTCCGCCATTTTATACCAACCGAACCAACCATTGACGCACCGGAATTCGCCAAATCGTGCATGCTGACGAAGGTCAGCATGCACGACTGTTGGCGCCATACCTCGTAAGTCGTGGATGCCGACCTGCGTCGGCATGACGACAGGGCACCGCTGACTATGAGTCAAAGGTTCGGACGCTTGGTATTACGCCGATTGGCCCTCAACCTGGCGAAATTGAAAGGTTCCAAGGGGTCGATGAAAGGAAAACCGAAGAGAGCCGGATGGAACGACGAGTTCCTGGGACGCCCCCTACCGCAAATGGCAAGCCACCTGCCGCCCAACCCCGACATCCCGTAGCACCGGAGCTTCCACGCGGCACCGAGCTTCGGCATACGGGCAACGCGGGTGGAAATGGCAGCCGGAGGGTGGGTTGATCGGGCTGGGCACATCGCCCTCCACCCGGTGCTTCGTCCGCTTCAGCGCCGGATCGGGCAGCGGCACCGCCGCCAGCAGCGCTTCCGTGTAGGGATGCAGCGGCTTGGCGAACAACGCCGTCTTGTCGGCGTATTCGACGATCCGCCCCAGATACATCACCGCCACGCGGTGGCTGATATGTTCCACCACCGCGAGATTGTGGGAGATGAACAGGTAGGAAAGCTTCCGGTCCCGCTGCAGGTCCATCAGCAGGTTGATCACCTGCGCCTGAATGGACACGTCCAGCGCCGACACCGGCTCATCCGCGACGATAAACCCGGGATCGAGCGCCAAAGCCCGCGCGATCGACACGCGTTGCCGCTGCCCGCCGGAGAACTGGTGCGGATAGTTGTTCATCTGCGCCGGCCGCAGCCCGACCAGCCGGAACAGGTCCGCGACTTTCGCTTCCCGTTCGCCACGGTCGCCGACGCCGTGGACCTTCAGCGGCTCGCCCACGATCTCCCCGGCTTTGATGCGGGGATTCAGGGACGAGAACGGGTCCTGAAACACGATCTGCATCTGCCGCCGCAGCGCCCGCAGGTCCTGCTTACCGACCGCCGTGATGTCGTTGCCGTTAATCTTGATCGACCCCGCCGAGGGTTCGATCAGCCGCAGCACCGTGCGGCCCACGGTCGATTTACCGCATCCGCTTTCGCCGACCAGCCCGAGCGTCTCGCCGGCGTTGATGGAGAAGCTGACGCCATCGACGGCGCGCACGTTGCCGACGGTGCGGCGGAGCAACCCTTTCCGGATAGGAAAGAATTTGCGCAGGCCGGAGACTTCGACCAGGGGCGTTTGTTCCATCGTGGTCACCCTACGCCTGCCAACAGGCAGCGAAATGATCCGGCTGCTTTAACTCGAACGGCGGCACCTGCGCGTGGCATTTCGCGTCCGCCAAAGAACACCGCGGCGCGAAGGCGCAGCCGGGCGGCAGATCGTTCAGTGCCGGCACCATGCCGGTGATTTCGCGAAGACGCTCATCCGGCGACACGTCCAGCCCGCGCGCGCTGCCGACCCGCGGGATCGATCCCAGCAGGCCGCGCGGATAGGGATGCAGCGGATGGGCGAACAGATCGCCGACCGCCGCTTCCTCGACCTTGCGGCCCGCGTACATTACGACAACCCGCTGCGCGACTTCGGCCACCACGCCCAAATCGTGGGTGATCAGCACCACGGCGGTGCCGAATTCCTTCTGCAAATCGCCGATCAGGTCCAAGATCTGCGCCTGAATGGTCACGTCCAGCGCGGTGGTCGGCTCGTCCGCCACCAGCACTTTCGGCTTGCAGGCCAGCGCCATCGCGATCATCGCCCGCTGGCGCATGCCGCCGGACATCTGATGCGGGTACTCGCGCGCCCGCCGCGCCGGCTCCGGAATGCGCACATGGTGCAGCATCTCCACCGCTCGGTCGCGCGCCACCTGTTTGGAGGCGCCGTCGTGCAGCATCACCATCTCGGCGATCTGCTTGCCGACGGTCATCAGCGGGTTCAGCGCCGTCATCGGCTCCTGAAAGATCATCGCGATCTTGCTGCCGCGCATCTTGCGCATCTCGGGCTCGCTCAGCTTCAGCAGATCGGTCCCGTCCACCTTGACGCTGCCGGACACGATTTCCCCCGGCGGTTGTGGGATCAGCCGCATCAGCGACAGTGCCGTGATGGTCTTGCCGCAGCCGGACTCGCCGACGATCGCCAGGGTTTCGCCCGCGTTGACGCTGAAGGACACATCCTGCACCGCGCGCACCAGCCCGCGCCGCGTGTGAAACACCGTGCTCAGGCCGGAGACTTCCAGAACGGGGGCCATCAGTCGCGCTGCCTCGGGTCGAGGGCGTCGCGCAGCGCGTCGCCCAACAGGTTGGAGCCGAACACCACCAGACTGATGGCGAGGCCAGGATAGATCACTAGCCACGGCGCGGTGCGCACGTATTCGGCGGCGGATTCCGACAGCATGCGGCCCCAGGACGGGTAAGGTTCGGGCACGCCCAGACCGAGGAAGGACAGCGACGCCTCTGTCAGGATGGTGGACCCGAGCTGCGCGGTCGCGAGCACGATCAGCGGCGCCAGCGTGTTGGGCAGGACGTGGATGATGGCGATGCGCCATTCGCTCATGCCCGTGGCCTTGGCGGCCTCGACGTAGGGCATTTCCCGCAGCGACAGTACGTTCGACCGGATCACGCGCGCGACCGTGGGTATCAGCGGAATGGCGATGGCGACGATGGTGTTGCGCAAGGACGGCCCGAGCGAGGCGGTGATCACCAGCGCCATGACCAGCAGAGGCAGCGCCTGCATGACTTCCGTCACACGCTGCACCAACAGGTCGAACCAGCCGCCGATATAGCCGCAGGCCAACCCGACGGCGCAGCCGATGCCGCTGCCGATGATTGTCGCCCCCAGCGCCACGGCCAGCGACACGCGGGCACCATGGATCAGCCGGCTGAACACGTCGCGGCCCATCATGTCGGCGCCCATCAGATACACCGGCCCCGGCGCCGCCAGCGACGCCTTGGCATTGGTATTGAAGGGATCGAGCGGCGCCACGGCGGAGGCGAAAATCGCCGCCAGCACGAACACGATCATAATGATCCCGCCCGCAACGCCCAGCGGATAGCGGCGCGCGTTATAGGAAACATTGTTCCAGAAACTGTGGGAGATGGTGGCGCTCATTCGCTGTACCGGATGCGGGGGTCGACGAGCATATACAGCAGGTCGACGATCAGATTGACGGTCACGACGACGATGGCGATGAACATGACCAAGTTCTGCACCATCGGGTAGTCGCGCCAGCGGATCGCCTCCACCAGGAAGCGGGCGACGCCGGGGATGTTGAAGACGGTCTCCGTCACGATCAGCCCGCCCATCAGGAACGCGGTTTCCACGCCGATGGTGGTGATCACCGGCAGCAGCGCGTTGCGCAGCGCGTGGTCGTAGGTGACGGCGTTATCCGACAACCCCTTGGATTTGGCGGTGCGGACGAAATCCTGCCGCAGGATTTCCAGCATCGACGACCGCGTCAGACGCATGATCAGCGCCGAACTGCGGAAGCCGACGGATGCTGCCGGGATCGCCAGCATCGCGATCCATGCCCAAATGCTCGCGGGGGCACGATCGTAGATGGGGATCGTCCCGAACCAGCGCACGCAGGCCATCAGGATCAGCAGGCCGAGCCAGAAGGACGGCATGGACAGGCCGCTGAGGGACAGGACGCGCAGCGCGTAATCCAGCTTGGTGTTCTGCTTCACCGCGCTGATCACGCCCAGCGGCACCCCGGCGCAGATGGCGAACACCAGCGCCAGCCCGGCCAGACGCGCGGTGATGGGAATGCGCGGCAAAATCTCATCGATGACCGGCTTTTCCGACACGTAGGAAAACCCAAGCTCCCCGTGCAGCACCCCGTTCAGCCACGACCAGTATTGCAGCGGCAGCGGCAGATCCAGACCGAGGTCAGCGATGATTTTCTGCTTTTCCGACGGATCGATCATGCCGGCGGAATCGAACAGGATATCGGCGATGTTGCCGGGCACGATACGCAGCAGCAGGAAAATCGCGACCGAGACGCCGAACAGCGTCACGATCATCAGCAGCAGCCGGCGGATGAGGTAGGTCAGCATGGGTCAGCGTTCCAGCCAAGCGTCGTCGAGACGCCAGTGGTTATAGATGCTGTTCACCGCCAAATGCAGGCCCTTCACATGCGGCCACCAGCAGGTGCCGCCCTGCGCCTGATAGACGATCGGGCGGGCGCCGTCCTCCTGCAGGGTTTTGTCGATCTGCCAGACGATCTGTTTGCGGGCCTCGAAATCCTTCATCTGGGATTGCTTGTGGAACAGGACTTCCAGGTCCTTGTTGCAGTAGGCGGTATAGTTCCGCTCCGACCCGCAGGTGTAGTTTTCGAAGAACATTACGTCGGGATCGTCGATGCCGGTGCCCTGCACGTTCATGCCGACGGCATAATCCTTCTTCAGCAGGCGAGCATACCAAACCGCGGAGTCCAGTGGCTCCAACTCGCCCTGGATGTAGACGTTTTTCAGATGATCGATCAGGAGCACCGCCGCATCGCGGTAATCCGGGATGTTGCGGGTGGAGACCTTCAGTTGCAGCGGCTTTTCCGCGCTGTAGCCGAGGGAGGCCATGATCTTGCGGCCTTCCTCCCGGCTTTTCTCCACGTCGGCGCCATAGCCGGGGACGGTGGCCATGAATTCCTTCGACCAACCCCACAGCCCCTCGGGCGGAGCCAACATCGCGCCGCCGATATTATAGATGCCGCGGCTGAGAATGTCGGAAAACGCCTTGCGGTCGATCGACAGCACCAATGCGCGCCGGATTTTCGCGTCGTCGAACGGCGGCCGGTCGCGGTTGATCAGCAAATTCCCCTGCGTATTGGAAGGCTGCACCAAACACTGCATGCCAGGCACTTCCTTCTGCACGTCCTTCACCAGCTCGGGCGTCAGCTCCCCGGTGATGTTCATGTCGAATTTGCCGGATTCCAGCGCCAGCACGGCGGTCGAGCGGTTGGCGATGATCGAATATTCGATCCCGTCCAGATAGGGCTGGCCCGGCTTCCAGTAGTCCTTGTTACGTTCGAGCCTGATGGACTCGTTCTGCTTGAATTCCACGAACTTGAACGGCCCGGTGCCGATCGGATGCGTGCGCATTTGCGGCGCGGGCACGTGGCAGGGGTAAACCGGGGAGAAACCGCCCGACAGCATCACCAGAAAGGACGGTTGCGGATCGTACAGGTGGAAGGTCACCTGCAAGGGATTGTCGACGACGATGTCCTTGATGTCGAACCACCAGGTCTTGCGTGGGTTCTTGCGCATCTTGCCGTCGACCTTGCCGGATACGACGTCCCAGGTGCACTTCACATCCTCGGCCGTGAACGGCTTGCCATCGTGCCACTTCACGCCATCGCGGAGCTTGAAGGTCAGCGTCCGGTCGCCGTCGCTATAGGCCCAGGACGTCGCGAGCTCCGGCACCACGGCTTCCAGCCGGTTCTGCTTCGCGTCGGGCGCGAACACGACTAGATTGTTGAACACGCCCATGAACGGCATGTCTGTGGAGATCGTCGCTTCCTCATGGATGGAGGCGCTGGGCGGGTTGTCGCGGTGCGTGATGCGCAGCACGCCACCCTGCTTTTGGGCCTGCGCGGCACCGGTCCACAGCGATAGGGCGCAGACGCCGGCAATCGCCAGCCGTCTCAGCAAACGCGACATTATGCCTTCCCTCCCTGCGTTCAGGCTATGGCGCCATCTAACGGGGCGGGGAGGGGCTTGGCAACCGGGAAAGGCGGCGGCTCCGTGTCATCCTCGCCGAAGGGCGAGGACCCACGCCTTAGCACCGCATCAATCGTCAAAAATATTGCGTTTAGCGCGATCTATCTGTGTTTCACGCGGAGCGCACCAGGGGGATCGCATATGACCTTTGGCGCCCTCGCTCGTCATGGTCGGGCGTGACCCGACCATCTCCTGCGATTTTACGCACCATTGAACAGGCGGGGTTTTTCGGACGGTACCCAATTGGCGCGAGATGGTCGGGTCAGGCCCGACCATGACGGAAAGTATCGGAAATCCGCATATGCGATCCCCCTGACAGTCCCCTCGGCGCCTTCCGCGTGAAACAACGCTGCCGCACCCAACACCGACGGGGCGCCCTAAGCCTGCTTCGTCGCGATCAAACTCCGGCGGATTTTCCGGCCCCGCTCCACCTTGTCCTCGATGTAAGCCGCGTCGCCCCAACGGATCGCACGCGCCATGGCCTGGGCGTCTTCCATGAAGCGTTGCAGCATCTCCAGCACGGCTTCGCGGTTGTTCAGAAAAATATCGCGCCACATCACCGGATCGGAGGCCGCGATGCGGGTGAAATCGCGGAAGCCGGAGGCGGCGAAATTCACCACTTCCTGGCGGCTTTCGTCGGCCAGATCGTCGGCCGTGCCGCAGATCGTAAACGCGATCAGATGCGGCAGATGCGACACGATCGCCAGCACGCGGTCGTGATGCCCCGGCTCCATCCGTTCCACCATCGACCCGCAACGGCGCCAGAGTTCGGCGACTTTTTCGACCGATTCCTCATCGGTGCCGGGGGGCGGGGTCAGCAGCGTCCATCGGCCTTCGAACAGCGTCGTGAAGCCGGCGTCGGGGCCGGAGTATTCCGTCCCCGCCACCGGATGCGCCGGCACGAAATGCACACCCGCCGGCACCAGCGGCCCGATGTCGCGAATGACCGACTGCTTGGTCGATCCCACATCCGTCAGCACCGCGCCGGGTTCCAGATGCGGGGCGATACGCTCCGCCAAAGCCGCGAAGGCGCCTACCGGGGCGCACAGCATGACGCAATCCGCGCCCTTCACGGCCTCGGCCGGGTCCAGTTCCACGCGGTCGGCGAAGCCCAGCTCCATCACGCGGTCCAGCGTCTTTTGCGTGCGGGCGTTGACCACGATTTCCCCGGCGATATCGCCGCGTTCGCGCGCGATGCGCGCGACGGAGGAACCGATCAGGCCGATGCCCAGGAAGGCGATGCGCTTGAACAGCGGCTCAACCATGACGCGCGAACCCCGTGAGACCGTCGATCAACGCAGCGGTTTCTTCGGGCGTGCCGACCGTGATGCGCAAGCAATGCGGCAGGCCGTAGACGCCCACCTTGCGCACGATGATGCCGCGCCCGCGCAGGAACGCATCCGCCGCGTCCGCCTTCTCCGTCGTTCCGAAATCCGCCAGCACGAAATTTCCTTCGCTCGGCCACACCTCGATGCCCGCGGCGCGTAGCCCCTCGGTCATGATGCGGCGATATTCGGTATTATGCGCGCGGCCCTTCTCGACCCAGCCGGGCTCTTCCAGCGCGGCGATCGCAGCGGCCTGCGCGGCGACCGAGACATTGAACGGACCCCGCGTCCGGTTCAGCACGTCCACGACGGCCGGCGGCGCATAGCACCATCCGACCCGCATTCCGCCCAGCCCAAACACTTTCGAAAATGTCCGCGTCATCACCGTGTTGTCGGTGGCGTCGACCAACTCGATGCCGGGTTCGTAGTCTTCCCGCGTCACGTATTCCGCGTAGGCGGAATCCAGCACCAGAAGCACATGCGCCGGCAGCTTCGCCCGAAACTGTGCCAGCGCGTCCTTCCCGACCATCGATCCGGTCGGATTGTTCGGATTGGCGACAAACACCAGCCGCGTCGAAGCCGACACCGCCGCCAGCATCGCATCGAGGTCGATGCACAAATCGCGCTCGGGCACCTTGATCACCCGGCTGCCGGCGTAGGTGCCGGCGACCTGATAGATCGCGAACCCGTGCGCCGACATCACGATGTCGCGCCCTGGCCCGCCATAGGCGAGGCAGAATTGATAGATCAGATCGTCCGATCCCGCCCCGCAAACGATGCGCGCGGGATCGAGACCCCAGCGCTTGCCCAGCGCCCGCCGCAGCTCGATCGCGGTGCCGTCGGGGTAGCGAAATACGTCCGCGAGCGCCGCCCGCACCGCCTCCTGGGCACCGGGCGGTACTCCGAACGCGCCCTCATTCGACGACAGCTTAACGGTCCGGTTCGCGCCCTCGATCGTGGATTCTCCCGCGACATAGGGGTGAATCGCCAGGATCTCTGGCCGGGGGGAAGGGCCGGTCATGCGCCTTCGCCCCCGATCGGTTCGGCATAGGCGCCCAGCACGGCGGGGCGGCGAATGGCGCCGGTCAGGTCGCTCAGCCGCGGATCGGCATCGGTCAGGTAGCCCGCGACCTCGATCAGCGCGCGGGCATAGCCGGCATCGCGGCGCAGGATGATCGCGCCCGGCGTCAGTCCGGCGGCGGTCAAGCCCTGGGTCAGCCGGTCGCGGCTGACGTCGTTGTCCAGTTCCACGACCAGGAAGGAACGATCCGCGGCGCTGGCGTCCGGCGCGGCGGAGGCCACCACCAACGCCTGCGCGGCCGGCGCGCCCTCGGCCCGAGCGGTCCAGAACGGCAGGCGGGCGATGACATGCAGGCGGGGGGAACGGGTGGCCAAGGTGGCCCACCAATCGTCGCGCGTGTTGTCGGCCTCGGTCGGCACCGGCAGGATCGCGACGGTGGCCGCACCCGAAGAAACCTCATTCAACGCCTGAGCCGGGCTGCCATGCGTCCGCAGCGGGGTCATGGTGCCGAAATGTTCCCGCGCCAACTGGGTCAGCACGGCGCCAGGACCGGTCTCCGCCACCGCGACCGTGACCTTGGACTGCATGCCAGTGGTGCCGGCCAACAGTTCCCGCCACATGCGGAACAGTGCCTGAGCCGGCAGGGAACCGGTGTGCCGCCCAACCAGCCTCCGCACGATGTCGGCCTCCCGCCCTGGGCGAAACGCCGCCGGTTTGCCGGATTGGGCGACTTTCTCCACGACGTGGGCGCGTTCGATCAGCAAATCGTGGATGGTGTTGTCGATCCGGTCCAGCTCGGCCCGCAGGGCCGCCAGATCGGGAGGAGTGGAGCGTCGCCAGCCATCCTCGGCGGCGACAGCGTTTTCGGAGGCAGAATTGGGCATCGGTCCGACCGGTTCAAAGTCGGCCCCCATACAAGATGCCCGGCCTGCTGGAAACCCTCGGGCGCGCAAGACGGTTGCGAGCGGCGGGCGCAGGTCCTATGCAAATGCCGCCATGGATCAGACCGTCGCCCTTCACGATGTGCCGCACGCCCACGTCACCTTCGACGATGGGATCGTGCTGGATTGCGGCGTCGCGTTGCCGAGCCTGACGGTGGCGTTCCGGACGTATGGGACACTGAACAGCGAACGGTCGAACGCGGTTCTGGTCTGCCACGCGCTGACCGGCGACCAGTATGTGGCCGAGGAAAGCCCCGTCACCGGCAAGCCCGGCTGGTGGGATCAGGTCATTGGGCCAGGCCGGCCGGTGGATACGAACCGGTTCTTCGTCATCTCTTCCAACGTGCTGGGCGGCTGCATGGGCAGCACCGGCGCCCGGAGCCTGAAGGACGACGGATCGGGCGAGCCTTGGGGCACCGAATTTCCGCCGGTGACGATCCGCGACATGGTCCGCGCGCAAAAGCGCCTGATCGAGCATCTGGGGATCGACCGGCTGTTCGCGGTCATCGGCGGGTCGATGGGCGGCATGCAGACGCTGCAATGGGCCGCGACCTATCCCGAAGCCGTCTTCGCCGCCTTGCCGATCGCGACCGCCGCGCATCACTCCGCGCAGAACATCGCGTTCAACGAGGTCGGGCGTCAGGCGATCTTCGCCGACCCCAACTGGAACAACGGCCAATACTGGCGCGACCGGCTCATCCCGGCTCGCGGTTTGGCGGTGGCGCGCATGTGTGCCCACATCACCTACCTCAGCGAGGAAGCCCTTACCCGCAAGTTCGGTCGCCGCCTGCAGAACGCCCCCAAGGACAGCGCCGAAGTCATGAGCCTGTTCGGCGAGATGTTCGAAGTGGAGAGCTACCTGCGTCACCAGGGCAGCACGTTCGTGCAGCGTTTCGATGCCAACGCCTACCTGACGATCACCCGGGCTTGCGATTATTTCGATCTGGCGGCGGAGTTCGGCGGCGATCTGGCGAACGCGTTCCGCGGCTCAAGCACGCGGTTTTTGCTGGCATCCTTCAGTTCCGACTGGCTCTATCCCACCGTCGAAAGCCGCACCATCGCGCGGGCGTTGAACCGTGCGGGGGCGAATGTTTCGTTTGTGGAGTTCCCGACGGATAAGGGGCACGACGCGTTTCTGCTGGAGGAGCCGGATTTCCACCGGACTCTGGCGGGGTTCCTGCGTGGCTGCGCGATGCATGCGGGGCTGCCGGTTTAGGCGATGCCCAAGAATAAGCGAACCGGTTGGTCGTGCGGCACCTGCTCACAACGTCATGCCGACGGAGGTCGGCATGACGGAAGCGGGTGACAGCGTCGCTCTGTAGCGGTTATTCTTGGGCGCCGCCTTAGGGCCCTCCCCTACTTGGGACCGATATCGATATTAAACCGAAGGCCAAGAATCGCTATCAGAACAAGCAGGAAGACGAGATGGTGTAACATCGCGAATTCCTTGCGAACGGCCGGTCGGAGGATTCCGCCGGCCGTAAATGCGTGCAGGGAGTTGGTTAATAAACCGTTAACACGAGCCGCTTTTTTTCACGGAAGCGCGAAACGCCCTAAATCCGCGTGCAGACGATCGCCCAGATCAGCAACGCCACCCCGATCGCCGCGTAGACGATGTTCAGCGTGAACGACATCATTTCCACGACGCGCAGCAGCAGATACGACGCCAGAATCACGACCGATCCGACGGCGGACAAGAAATTGTGGCTGGTCATCGAGCCGGCCCGTTCCCGCCCGTAAAACACCATCACGAAGGTGATAATCGCCGCGATGAACGGCAGCAGAACGATGGTCGAGGATTGCGACATGGGGAACTCCGGCTCACGCCGCCTGTAGCACGACCCCCTGGCGCACGAAATCCGCGATTTCGTCCGCGCCGTAGCCATGTTCCGCCAAGATCGCCGCGCTGTGCTCGCCCTTGCCGGGGGATAGGGTGCGCGCCGCCCCGTCCTCGAACGGCGGCAGGCCGATCAGGTTCGGCAGCGGGATCGGTTGATCGACACCTGGGTGGGAGGTCCAGGCGAGCGCCCCGCTCTCGGTCACATGCGGCTGCTTGAGGAAATCGGTGTAGCTGTTCAGCGCCTCATGCATCACGCGGTGTTCGGTCAGCGCCGCCGACCAGACGGCGGTGGGCTGGGATTCCAGCAGCGGGCGCAGAATGGCGTTCAGCGCGGGGGAATGCGGCTCCCGGTCGGTGCCGCTCTGATAGGCGGGGTTCTCGCCCAGATCGGGCCGGCCGATGGCTTTGCAGTAGGCGACCCACTCGAACGGGCGCACGACCGTCACCGACAGCCAGCCGTCGGCCGTTTGGTATATGCCGCTGGGTGCCACGACCGCGCGCGCGGCGCCGCCATCCAGATACGACCCCATCATGCGCACCACCTGCAACGACGCGCCGCCCTGCATCAGGCTGGCCTCGATATGGCGGCCATGGGCCTGATCCCGGCGGGCGTACAGAGCCGAGGACACTGCGGTGAAGGCGTAGATCGCCGTGCTCATGTCGATGGAGATAATGGGGATGCGGTGCGGAATGCCGTCCTCGCCCCGGTTTTCGGCCATCAGCCCGGTATAGGCCTGGAGCACCGGGTCCATCGCCGGCCGTTCCGACAGCGGTCCTTTCAGTCCGAAGCCGGACACCGACACATACAGGATGCGAGGCTCCTTCGCCGACACCGCCCCGTAGCCGAAGCCGAGCCGGTCGATCACGCCGGGGCGGAAGCCCTGGAGGAACACGTCCGCGCCCTCGATCATTTTCCACAGGATGGCGCGGCCGGCATCGTGCTTCAGGTCGAGCGCGATCGAGCGTTTGCCCAGGTTCGCCGGGATCGAATAGGCGGTGTGATCGCCGTAGATCGTGCCGAGCGCCCGCGACCAGTCGCCGGTGTCGGTCGGTTCCACCTTGATGACGTTGGCGCCGTACTGGGCGAGCATCATCGCGCAATAAGGCCCGGCCACGCCCTGGCTGAGATCGACCACTTTCAGCCCTTCGAACGGCGACGCGTAGCTCATGGATTTGCTCCCTTGGCATCCTCGGGCAGTATAGTAGCGGATCGCCCGAGCAGGGCGAGACCCCAACCGAAACACCAGGAGCAGACATCATGATCCACGTCCTCGCCTTCATCACCGCCAAGCCGGGCCTGCGCGGCCAAATCCTCGAGGCGTTCCATGCCAACATTCCGGCCGTGCTGGCCGAGGCTGGCTGCATCGAATACGGCCCGGCGATCGACGCGGTCAGCGGCACGCCGAACAAGTACGGCGACGACACCTTCGTGGTGATCGAGAAGTGGGAAAGCCCGGCGCACCTGAAGGCGCATGCCGAGTCGGCTCACATGGCCGCCTATGCCGCGAAGACGAAGGAAATGATCGCCTCCCGCGTGATCCACCTGCTGTCGCCGGGCTGAGCCGCAACATACTCGACACCGCGTCGTCCCCTGGGGATGACGCGGTGGCTTGGGAGGATACAAAAAATGCCCAAAGCGGCGAAACTGGCGCTCCTGTCCGGGTTTCTGGGCTGGATGTTCGATTCGATGGACCTCAATCTGTTCACCCTGGTCCTGGTCCCCTCCATCAAGGCGCTGACCGGTGCGGCGACACCCGCCGCCATCGCGTCCTACGGCGGCATTGTCGTCGGGCTGAAAATCTTCGGCTGGGGCTTGGGCGGAGTCCTGTTCGGCGTCGCCGCCGACCGCATCGGGCGGTCCCGCACCCTCGTCATCACCATCCTCATCTACGCTGTCTTCACCGCGCTCGGCGGTCTGGCGCAGAGTTTCTGGCAGCTGGTCCTGTTGCAAACGCTGGCCGGCATCGGCATCGGCGGCGAATGGGCGGCCGGCGCGGCGCTGATCGCCGAAACCTGGCCCGAGCGGACGCGGGTGCGTGCGATGCAGGTCATGCAGATGGCGTATGCGTTCGGGTTCTTCCTGGCGGCCGGTGTCAATATTTTCCTCGGTCCGATCGGTTGGCGCTACGTGCTGGCGGCCGGGATCGTGCCGGCGGTGGCGACGTTGTTTATTCGTTCGTTCGTGCCCGAGCCGGAACGCTGGAAGGCGGCGCGGGCGGCGTCGGGCAACCAATCGGCCGGCGCCACGTTCGCCGCGATTTTCGCCCCGGACATCCGACGAAACACCATCGTCGGCGTGACCATCGCGCTGGCGATGATGGTGGGAAGCTGGGCCGCGATGACGCTGCTGCCGAGTTGGATCGTGCAGTTGTCGGGGCCGATGAACCCGGCGCAGGCGGCGTGGACGATCAGCTGGTCCTTCATGCTGATGAATTTCGGCGCTGTCGCGGGCTACCTGACGCTGATTTTCGTGGCCGATATTCTCGGTCGCCGTCTGTCGTATTTCATCTTCTGCGTCGGCTCGCTGGCGTCGATCCTCTACACGTTTCAGCCGGGCACCACGCTGGCGCAGCTGCAAACGATGCTGCCGGTTCTGGGCTACTTCATCATCGGCGGATTCGGCACCTTCGCCGCTTATTTGCCGGAGCTGTTTCCGACCCGCATCCGCGCGACGGGGCAGGGGTTCTGCTACAACATGTCCCGCCTGCTGACGGCGCCGGGGCCGTTGATCGTGGGGGCCCTGGTGGGCACGTTCGGATCGATCCCGCACGCGTCCTCGGCCGTGGCGATGTTTCTGGTGGTGGGGATGGTGGCGATCTGGTTCGGGCCGGAGACCGCCGGCACGCAGCTGCGGGATTGATGTTTAACGCGGTTTGCCAAAATTCCCGGCCTTGTGGGCGGCCTCGATCGCATCCAGCAGACCGCCATCGACGCCCATGGGCCGCAGCACCGCGACGGGGATGATCGCCGCCGGTCCGCAGGCGGCGATGACGTGCGGCAGATCGGCGGGCTGGATCGCGACTCCCCCCGCTTGGGCATCGGGCCACAGCATCAGGGGCAGTTCGTCGCCCTCGAGCGCCTGGGCACACTCGGCATCGGGCTTGCTCGCCTTCAAATAGAGGGCCCGCAGCTTGGGGGACGTTAGGACCCCCAGCCGGGTCCCGTCCGCGGCCGAGGTCAGCGACGCTTTGCCCGACAGCGCCTTCGGCATCAGCCGCTCCCAGTTCAACGGGGAGCCGGTGCGCAGATCGTAGGCCAGCGCGAACAGCGCTGCGTCGGGATGGGGACCGCCGCAGTAGATTTCGTCGGCCGCGGTCACGGACAGAAAAGCGGGCCCGCGCATCGCCACCCGGACGGTTCGTGTCCAGCCCGCGCCGTGCGGGTCGGCCCCGGACTCGCGGAGGTCCTTGCGGCAGGACGCCGCGGCCGCGCGGCCCCGTTCGTCCGCGGCGGCCAGGGCCTGGTTGATCTTTTGGGATGGGGCGTCTTCGGCCTCGGCCAGACGCGGGAATGCCTCCAGACCCGTTTCGGCCGGCGGCATCGGTGTCAGGCGCAGCGGTTCCGCCGCCAGGGCAGGCGCTGCCAACGGCAGCAACAGGGCGAAGAGGAGGCTTGGTTTCATCGGGGCGGTTTCCGTCTCGGTCGCTGGCGATAGGGTATGCCGGTCTTCCTGGCGCGGCGCGAGGCGCTTAAGAACGATGTCGGCCAAGACTCCGATGAAACCTCAGCCGAACAGGAACGCCCCCATGCACGAACGCCTTGTTCAGGTCCCCACCGCCGACGGGACCATGGAAACTTTTATCACGCACCCCGAGCAGGGCGGGCCGTTCGCGGCTGTTGTGTTGTTCATGGATGTGTGGGGCATCCGCGAGGAACTCTACGACATCGCTCGGCGTATCGCGACGGTGGGTTACTGCGCTGTGGTGCCGGACCTTTACTACCGCCAGGGTCGGGTGCGGCATGAGTTCCGGGACGCCGATGGGCGGATGATTTCGCTGCACGCGTTGCCCGAGGCCGACCGGCAGAAGGTGGTGGCACCGTTGGCGCAGCTGTCGGACACGATGGTGGTGGCGGATACGGGATCGTTGATCGGGTATCTGGATGCCAACGCCCCGGTGCGGCCGGGGCCGATGGGGTCGGTGGGCTACTGCATGGGCGGGCGGCACGTTCTCAGCGTCGCCGCGGCCTATCCGGAACGTTTCCGAGCTTCGGCCGGGCTGCATCCGACCAGCGTGATTTCGGATCGTTCGGACTCGCCGCACAAACTGTTGGATCGGATGCGGGGGGAGGTCTACTGCGGCTTCGCGGAAACGGATGCGTATGCGCCGTTGCCGATGATCGAGGAACTCGGGCGGATGTTCGCGGGGTGCCCGTCGGTGGGGTATCACCATGAAATCCATAAGGGCGCGGTGCATGGGTATGCGCTGCCGGATCGGGATATTCACCATAAGGCTGGGGCGAACCGGGATTGGGAGCTGATTTTCGCGATGTACCGTCGGCAGTTGGGACCGGTCTGAAACATCCTTGCAACCCCGCCGTCGCCCCGCTATAGACCCGCCCCTCAGTCTGCGCGCCGGGCCTGAAATGGGCATGCCCGGCCGCGACTGCGTGTTCGCGGGACCGTCCCGCACTGAACACGCCCTTAGAAGGAGACCGAAATGCCCAAAATGAAGACCAAGTCGTCGGTCAAAAAGCGGTTCAAGATCACCGCGACCGGCAAAGTGATGGCTGGCCCTGGCAAGAAGCGCCACTGCCTGTCCGCCCGTTCTCAGAAGGCCAAGCGGTCCAACCGCGGCAGCCAGACGCTGACCCACGCCGACGGTCTGACCGTTATGCAGTGGGTACCGTACGGTCTGGGTTAAGGGGAGCGATAGAGCATGGCACGCGTCAAACGGGGTACCACCACCCACGCCCGTCACAAGAAGGTCCTTGAGCAGTCCAAGGGCTTTGTCGGGCGTTCGTCCACCAATTATCGCATTGCGCGGGAACGGCTGGAGAAGTCGCTCCAGTACGCTTACCGCGACCGGCGCAACAAGAAGCGCGATTTCCGCGGTCTGTGGATCCAGCGCATCAACGCCGCTGTGCGGGAACACGGGCTGATCTACAGCAAGTTCATCGACGGTCTGAAGAAGGCCGGGATCGAGATGGACCGCAAGGTGCTGGCCGCGATTGCTTACGACGACCCTGCGTCGTTCAAGGCGATTGTGGAGAAGGTTCAGGCCGCTTTGGGCTGAGGGGGCTTTCACTCGACGAAGGACGAGCAGCGGGGCGCTTGTTTTAGGCGTCCCGTCGCTCTCGTCTCGATGTTAGACGGTCGGCAGACACGTCGCCAGGACGAGGGATGCATCCGACAGGAGTGAGAGCGTTAATTCGTATTGATCCTGATCTTGGTAGTACATCTCAACGACACCGTTGATCGCGCCATGGTGGGGGTTCAGCGGCTCTTCTTCCTCCACTGGCTCCCAGGTCACCGTGAGTTCCGCAGCCTCAACTGCCTTAACCAGGAGTTTGCCGGCATAAAATCGATCATGATCGCATCCCCAATCGAGCGATAATCCATCGTTTAGCAGCGAGGATTCGATATTCACTGAAAGATATTTATCGTGATGTCGGAGGTTGGGCCGATTCTGCGGCAACCTGGGTTCGAAGGCTGCCGCAGGAAGACGGTAACATTTCAAGCGCTGATCGAACACCATTGGCTGCCGTTTGTCGCGTCGGGCACGTCGGATAACGCCCTCGAACGGATCGACGATACGTTCACCCGATGTCGCGACATTAGACGGCGGCATAGCGGGGTTTTCAGACCGATCTGCCTGCGAGGGTCTCAAGAGCCTTTCGGACATGGGCAAGGCTTGGATCGCGTCCCCGAAACGCCTGGAATTCGCCGCGCACGTCGTCAGTGAGAACGAATGGCGGCGTATCCGCGCGAAAACGGACCTCAAGGTCGATATCGTATATGTGCCACTCCACGCTCACGCCGCCCAGTTGAAGCGGGATAACTAAAGGAAGGGGTACGTATCCAGCAAAACCAACTACAGCCTCGAGAGCCTGTTCCCAAATCTGGGGCGCGGGCGGATCGATGGCGTCCTCGGCCATCATCTCATTCGCGCAATCCAGACCGAGATTGAAGGCCTGATAAAAATTTGCGATTTGCTGCCATCGCTGGGGCGTGATCTGTCCAAGCGACGCACCTGGCACGCGCATCGTCCGAACGGGCAGTGCTGTTGTGCTGATAAACGCCCCTACGTTGGCGGACCACATCGACTGTGTCGGTTTAGGGGGCACGGGCGCCATAGCGTTCATATGTCTCTCCTCTCCCAGCATTTGTGGGCGCTGTCCGTCGTCAATGCGGCGAAGCAGCGTACAATTTGATCGTGAGCTATATCGTGGAAGCCGAGGATACCATCGGTATCTGTGGTTTCGGGGATGCCCCGCACCGCAACCTCCAGTTGGAGAGAGCGGTCCAGCGATGGCGGCATGACAATCGTCGTAGCACTCGTTGTTACCCGGCCATAGGCCTGTCCGTCGGGATGCTTCAAAGTAAACCGAGCGATGGACGAAAAATCCTCCATTTCCCCGGCCCATTCAGACCCGAGATCGGGCGACCAGCCGCGAAGCCAGTCATGCGGCGTCATGACCGTATCGCGCGGCCAATTTCCCATCTGGTTAATATATGCCATCTCGCACAGTTCGGGCGCTACATTGCCCAACCGGCAGTCCGCCACGAATGTCTCTAAAATTTCGAAAACCTTCAGGAACTCGCCGGAGATTGTCGGGAAATGAGGGTATGCCTCTTTTCCCGAGCCAGCCCGCCAATTGAACAGCAGGCGATCCGGCTGAAGCTGGATCAGCATGGTGTCATCGGCGGAAATGAACCAAGCGCGCGGTAGCTCCACCAGAAGTGGAATTTCGAATCTGAGCATCATTTGTTGGGGCGTGCCGAAATATTCTCGCTCCGGCGGCAGCGCCGGAACCGTTTGCACCTTTGGATAGCGGTCCTTGAGGAGGTCGTGAAAATGTCCGGGATGGGCGATATCGAAGTTCAAGCGACGAAACCGCACCCCGTGCATGACCTCGATCACGGGGGGGCGGTCGAATTTAGGGTGTGATGCGACGTCGATCATGAGCTTCGGTCCAGTTGGTCGCCACTCTGGCAACCTGCGTCGTGATCGGTCAACAGCCCGTTCTTGCGCGGCCATTCGAGGGTGCCTATAGGCCCTCCGCTCACGACCACCCAAACGCCGAACAACCGAAGGGCCGGTTGTCGGTTTGGAATGCCACCCGCGATGAGGTGGGGCAGCCGGCAGTGAACGTCAAGGCACGGCCGCCGTTCGTGCGGTGCCGCAAAAGGGAATGCTTCGACCGGGTCGCCAAACATGGAGGTGACCCCTGATACGACGAGGGATTATGACCGACGACCTCCTGGCTCTGAAAACCGAAACCGACGCGGCCCTTTCCGCCGCCACCGACCTGCGCGCCTGGGACGCCATTCGCGTCGCCGTGCTCGGGCGCAATGGCACCCTGACCGGCCTGCTGCGCGACCTCGGCAAAACGCCCCCCGATCAACGCCGGGAACGCGGTGCCGCCCTGAACCAGCTGAAAGACGCGCTGAACACCGCCATCGAGGCCCGCAAGACCGCGCTGGAAGCCGCCGCCCTCGATGCTCGGTTGGCGGGGGAAAAGATCGACGTCACCCTGCCGCCCCGCCCGCGCGCGCAAGGCCTGATCCACCCCGTCGCCCGCACGATGGAGGAAATCGTCGCCATCTTCGGCGCCATGGGCTGCACCCTGTCGGACGGCCCGGACGTGGAATCCGACTGGCTCAACTTCGGCGCCCTCAATATCCCCGCGCACCATCCCGCTCGCGCCGACCACGACACGTTCTATCTGCCGGCCTCCGACGGAAAACCGCCGCCGGTGCTGCGCACCCACACCTCCCCGGTGCAGATTCGCACCATGCTGAACCAGCCGCCGCCGATCCGCACCATCGTCATCGGGCGAACCTATCGCGCCGACCACGACGCCACGCATTCGCCGATGTTCCATCAGTGCGAGGGCCTGATCATCGATCGCGACCTGAACCTCGGCCACCTCAAGGGCTGCCTGACCGATTTCCTGCGCACGTTCTTCGATATCGCCAACCTGCCGGTGCGGTTCCGTTCGTCGTATTTCCCGTTCACCGAACCGTCGATGGAGGTCGATATCGGCTGGAACCGCCGGACCGGCGAACTCGGCAAAGGCGGCGACTGGTTGGAAATTCTCGGCAGCGGGATGGTGCATCCGCGCGTGCTCGCCAATTGCGGTATCGACCCGCGGGAGTGGCAGGGCTTCGCCTGGGGCATGGGGATCGAGCGGGTGACGATGCTCAAGCACGGCATGGCCGATCTGCGGCCGTTCTACGAATCCGACCTCCGCTGGCTGCGCCATTACGGGTTCAACCCGCTGGCGCCCACCATGCTGCATGAGGGGCTCTAATCATGAAATTTTCCCTCTCCTGGCTGAAGACGCATCTGGAAACGGATGCGCCGCTGGAAACCATCACCGACACCCTGACCCAGATCGGGCTGGAGCTGGAGGGCGTCGATAACAAGGGCGCCGCGCTGGCCGCGTTCCGCATCGTGCACGTGGTCGAGGCGGTGCAGCACCCGAACGCCGACCGGCTGCGCGTCTGCACCGTCGACACCGGCGATGGCATTTTGTCCGTTGTCTGCGGGGCGCCGAACGCGCGCACTGGGATGAAGGCGGTGCTGGCGCGGGCCGGCGATACGATCCCGGAATCCGGCGCGGTGCTGAAAATCGGCGAAATCCGCGGTGTGAAGAGCAACGGCATGCTGATGTCGGCGCGCGAGATGGGCCTCGGCGACGACCATGCGGGGATTGTCGATCTCCCCGCCGACGCGCCGGTCGGTGTGCCATACCCCGTCTGGGCGGGCATGAACGATCCGATCATCGAGATCGGCGTCACCCCCAATCGCGGCGACTGCTTTTCCATTCGCGGCGTTGCCCGCGATCTGGCCGCCGCCGGCCTGGGCACGCTGAAGCCCTTCGCCCCCGCGCGTATTCCCGCCGCGTTCGAGGGTGGACCGTCCTGGAAGATCGATTTCCCGGAGGCATGCCCCTGGATTATAGGCCGCACCATTCGTGGCGTGAAAAACTCCGCCAGCCCGAAATGGTTGCAGGACCGTCTGACCTCCATCGGCCTGCGCCCGATCAACGCGCTGGTGGACGTGACGAATTTCTTCACCCTCGACCTCGGCCGCCCGCTGCATGTGTTCGACGTGGCGAAACTGTCCGGGGACACGCTGACGCTGCGGCGCGGCGCCGGGGAAACAATGCGTGCCCTGAATGGCAAAGACTACGCCGTTCACGCCGATGACTGCGTCATTTGCGACGACGCGGGCGTGCAATCCATCGCCGGCGTGATCGGCGGGGAGCCGACCGGCTGCGACGAGACCACCACCACCGTGTTCGTCGAATGCGCTTTGTTCGATCCCGTCCGCATCGCCTTGACCGGCCGCCGCCACCAGATCGTCTCCGACGCCCGCCAGCGGTTCGAGCGTGGGCTGGACCCGGCCTTGATGCCCGACGCCATCGAGGCGGCAACGGCGCTGATCCTGGAACTCTGCGGCGGCGAGGCGGGAGCGGTCACGCAAGCCGGTGCCGAACCGGCCTGGCAGCGCGACGCCACCATGCGCTTCGCCCGTATCGCCAGCTTCGGCGGTTCGGATATTTCTGCCGGCGACGCCGTGACGTCGCTGGAACGCCTCGGCTTTGTCGTCAGGCACCGGGACGCCGATTCGGTTACCGTCGCTGTCCCCTCCTGGCGCAACGATGTCGCTGCCCGCATCGCGCTGGATCAGTCGCCCGAACTGGAACCTGCCCGCGCGGCGGCCGCGGCCGAGGGATGCGTGACGATCGAACCGGAATGCGACCTGATCGAGGAAGTGTTGCGCCTGCGTGGCCTGGACGCAGTGCCGGCAGTGTCGCTGCCTCGGGTCGCTTCGGTGCCGGCCGCGACTCTGACCCCGCGTCAGAAGCGCTCGGCTCTGGCCCGCCGCACTTTGGCGGCGCAGGGGCTGATGGAGTGCGTCACGTTCAGTTTCATGGCGACCGCCGAGGCCGCCCCGTTCGGCGACACGCCCGACGCGCTGCGCCTGTCCAACCCCATTGCCGCCGATCTGGATCAGCTCCGCCCAACCCCGGTCGCCACGTTGGCCTTGGCCGCCAAGCGCAACGCCGCGCGGAGCTACCCCGATGTCGGTCTGTTCGAGGTCGGGCCGGCCTTCGACACTGCCGCGCCTTTGGGCCAGCGCCTGATGGCGGCGGGCGTACGGTCGGGTGCATCGCCGCGCAACTGGGCCTCGGCCGCGGTGGGTGTGGACGCGATGGACGCCAAGGGCGACCTCTGGGCGGCGATGGCGGCCATCGAGGTGCCGCTGGAAGGCCTGCAGGTGACTGCCGACGCCCCGTCCTTCTACCACCCCGGCCGCTCCGCCACCGTGCGGCAAGGGCGAACGGTGCTGGGCCGCTTCGGCGAAATCCATCCGCGCGTGCTGGCGGAACTGGACCTGCCGGCGCCGATGGTCGCGTTCGAGCTGGATTTGGACGCCGTCGCCGACCCCAAGCGCCGCCGCAAATCCGCCCCGGACCTGTCGGCGTTCCAACCGCTGCGCCGCGATTTCGCATTCCTGGTGGATAGCGGGGTGACGGCGGACGCGGTCCTGCGCGCCGCCAAGGGCGCCGAACGGACGCTGATTACGGGTGTGACGCTGTTCGACGTCTACGAGGGCGACAAGGTGCCCGAGGGGAAAAAATCGTTGGCGGTGGAGGTCATGTTCCAGCCGCGCGAACGCACTTTGACGGATGCCGAGATCGAGGCCGCCGGCCAAAAGGTGATCGCGGCGGTGGCGAAGGCGACGGGGGCGGCATTGCGGTAGCGGACGCTTGACTTGGCGGGAGTATGGTGCCGTGATATGCTTAGGTCGAGTGTTATAGCCTTTGGCGCGAGCGCCGGCCGGAAGGAAGACTGCGTATGCTGACCCGGCTTCACGTTAAGGGTTACAAGTCACTGGCGGATGTCGAGGTCCGGCTGCCGGAACTTGCCCTTTTGATGGGGCCGAATGCCGCAGGCAAAAGCAATTTTTTGGACTGCCTGCAACTCCTGTCGAAGTTGACGACATCGCGGACGTTGAAGGATGCGTTTGAGCCTCCCTACCGTGGCAAGCCATTGGAGTCATTTACCTTCGGGCCCGGCGGGGTGCGGGGTTCTCTCAGTAAGGAAACGCTAAGCTTCTCAATCGAGGCCGATATACGGTTGTCGCGACAAGTGATCGACGCGGTGAATCGCCAGGTCAGGGACATGCGGCGCACCAACCCGAACGACCCCGAGGCCGGTGACGAGACAAAAAAGGCGGTTCGCGAAGAATATTTGCGGTACAGAATCGTCGTGGAAATGTTGCCGCGTACCGGGTTTTTACGAGTCGCCGACGAGTCCCTCGCAGCCCTCAATAAGAAGGGCGAGCCAGTGAAAAGTCGCGGGGCATTTTTGGACGGTTCGGGCAATCGTCTCATCATACGGCTTGAAGGGCAGAGTCACCCGATCTACCATGACCGGCTGCTTGACTACAGTATTCTATCGTTACCGCATTACCCGCCGCACTTCCCCCATTTGGTGGCGGCTCGGCAAGAGTTCGCCAGTTGGTTGTTTTTCTATTTTGAGCCGCGGGAGCGGATGCGGTCGTCCAACGCGGTCAAAGAGGTGCGGCATATCGGGCAAATGGGCGAGGAGCTCGCGTCCTACATCAACACCCTGAAAGCTCTAAATCCGAAGCAATTCGATAATTTTCAGCGCGCCGTTCGCCAGATACTGCCGCAATCCCAAGGCGTCGGCGTCGAGGTAAACGATCTGGGCGAGGTCGAGTTGACGATGATGGAAAATGGTACCGCGATACCCGCGCGGCTGCTATCCGAAGGCACGTTACGAATTCTTGGCTTGCTGGCTCTCGGCGGCGCGGGCGAGCTGCCGTCGCTTGTGGGCTTCGAGGAGCCGGAGAACGGGATCCACCCAACCCGCATTGAGACCGTGGCGAGTTTGCTGCGAAATCGCGCATCCGATGGCGATACCCAATATATTGTCACAACGCACTCTCCCACTCTTCCTGACCTTATTCCGACGGAAAATCTGTTCGTGTGCAAGCGGGTCGATGGCATGAGCCGAATATCGCCATTGGAACAAACCGTACCAGGACCGCTGTATAATAAGCCCGACATCGACGATGCACTAAAAGATGCCGACGAACTCACCTATGCGGAGCGCATCCGCCGGGGAGATTTTAGTGATTGAGATCGTGTGTTTCGGAGAGGACACTGGACACAAGGATGTCATTTCCGCGATTCTTGCCCGCGTATCTCGCGAGGAAGGCATCCCCTTCGTACAGGATTGGAGAAGTGCGACCCGAGGGCATGGTAAGGTCCTGGACGAACTCAAATCGCTGCTCAGAGATGTAAGGCGGGATCGAGGAGCTTTTCCCGACCTGATAGTTGTCGCTACGGACGGTAATTGCGAAGGCTTTACAAAACGGCGCGGCGATATCGCCCGGCTGACCGATCGCATTCCCGGCCTTCGTGTTGTGTGCGCTGTCCCGGACCCTCACATCGAACGCTGGCTGTTGATCGACTCGGCGGCCTTTAAGTCCGTGCTGGATGTCGGGTGTCAGGCACCGGATCAGAAGTGCGAGCGCGACCGCTACAAGAGATTGCTCCGCGACGCCGTTCGAAGCGCCGGTATCTCCCCGGCACTCGGCGGCATCGAATATACCGAGGACATCGTCAATGCGATGGATCTCGACCGGTCCGCCCGAAGCGATCCCTCCCTCGGTCATTTTCTTTCCGAACTGCGGCCGATTGTGCGGAGTTGGAAGGGGAGGGCATGACGCAGCCGTCTGGACGCCCAATGCGGAGCGGTCTCAACCTGCTACGGGCACATTGATCGCTATGGGCGTCGCCACATCCGACATTGAAAATTCGCTTCGTCGGCTTCGTGCGTTCTGCGGACGGCTGCCGAGCGATTTTGTCTTCGCTCGGGAAGAGGCGGTGGCCCGCGACGCCGGTACACTCCGCATCCGCAACCCCTTCGCCGCCATAACCTGAACCGCGCCGCACCCCGTTCCCCTCCGCCCCCCTTCCTGCTACCAACCGGCCGCGCGGACCAACCGCCCCGGGACACACACGCCTCCATGTTCGATTTCGCCTGGTCGGAAATTGCCCTGATCGCCGCCGTCGCGTTGATCGCGATCGGCCCCAAGGACATGCCTGTCGCCATCCGCACGGTGGCCGGCATGGTCAAGAAGGCGCGCCGTATGGCCGCCGAGTTCCAAACCCATGTCGATGAGATGGTGCGCGAGGCCGACCTCGATGGGGTCAAGAAGTCTTTCAACGAAATCAAGAACTTCGATTTCAAGTCGGAGGTCGAGAAAGCCATCGACCCCGATCGCAGCCTGCGCGACACCTTCGCCGATCCGCTGGTTCCGACCGAGGCCGCGCCGGACGAAATCGCCGAAGCGCTGCCGCCGCCCGAACCGGAACCCGAACGTGCACCGTCTTTCATCCCGCCCGACATGATCCCGCCGGATGCGCCGGTCATAGCCGAGGCGCCGGAACCACCGGCGTTCGTGCCGCCCCAATTCGCCGACCGTTAACCCCAACCAGACGAGCGAAACCCCTCCAGTGGCTGACTCAACGGAAGATACCATCGACGACAAGCCGATGCCGCTGCTGGATCATTTGATCGAGCTGCGCCGCCGGCTGATGTGGGCCGCCGCCGCCTTCCTGGTGTGCTTCGGGCTGTCCTACTATTTCTCCAGCGCGATCTACTTCTTCCTGGCCGAACCGCTCGCCGATGTGCTGCGGGAACAAGGTACGGCCGCCCCGCATCTGATTTACACGCAGCTGTATGAGGCGTTCTTCACCCGCATCAAGGTCGCTTTCTTCGGCGGCGCCTTCATCGGCTTCCCCGTCATCGCCGTGCAGCTGTGGCTGTTCGTGGCTCCCGGCCTGTACAAGTCGGAGAAGCGCGCTTTGCTGCCGTTCCTCGCCGCGACGCCGATCCTGTTCACCGCGGGCGGCGCGCTGGCGTATTATTTCGTGTTCCCCTTCGCATGGCGGTTCTTTGCCAGCTTCCAGTCCGATACCGGCGGCGGCGGCGTGCCGATCGAATTGCTGCCACGGGTCAGCGAGTATCTGGACCTTGTGATGAAGCTGATCTTCGCGTTCGGGATCACCTTCCAGCTTCCGGTCGCCCTGACCTTGCTCGCCAAAGTCGGCATCGTCAGCTCCGCGCAATTGAAGAAATTCCGCCGCTATGCCTACGTGGGTATGTTCGTCATCGCCGCCATCCTGGCCCCGCCCGACGTGATCACCCAGACCGGGTTGGCGATCCCATTGATTATACTATACGAAATATCGGTTCTGACCGCCGGCTGGGTCGAGACCAAGCCGGTGGAGGACTGACCGATGCACGATATCCGCTCCATCCGCACCAACCCCGGCGCCTTCGATGCCTCGATGGTCCGTCGAGGTCTGCCGGCCCAGTCGCCCGACATCCTCGCCCGCGACCTCGCGCGCCGCACCGCCCAGACCGCGTTGCAGGAGAAACAGGCCCGTCGGAACGCGCTGGCCAAGGAAATCGGCCAGGGCAAGCGTGCCGGCGCAGACACTTCCACCCTGGAAGCCGAAGCCACCGCGCTCCGCAACGATATGGAGGGGTTGGAAAAGCAGGCCGCCGACCATGACGCCGGCATCAAGGCGATTCTCGAAGCCCTGCCCAACATCCTCGACGCCGCCGTCCCCGACGGCCCAGACGAAACCGCCAACGTCGTCCTGTCCCAGCACGGCGAACCCCGCGACCTCGGCTTCGAACCCAAGCAGCATTTCGAGCTCGGCGAAGCCCTGGGCATGATGGATTTCGGTACCGCCTCCAAGCTGGCCGGCGCCCGTTTCACCGTTCTGCGCGGCCCCCTCGCCCGTCTCGAACGCGCGCTCGGCCAATTCATGCTGGACCTGCACACCGCCCAGCACGGCTACGAGGAAACCATTGTTCCATCCCTCGTGAACGCCGACACGATGTACGGCACCGGGAACCTGCCGAAGTTCGAGGAAGATCTCTTCAAAACCACCGACGGCCGCTACCTGATCCCCACCGCCGAGGTCCCGCTGACAAACATTGTCCGCGGCGAGATCGTGGCGGAGAAGCAGCTGCCCATCCGCCTGACCGCGCTGACCGACTGCTACCGCTCCGAAGCCGGATCGGCCGGCCGAGACACAAGGGGCATGCTGCGCCAGCATCAGTTCCGCAAAGTGGAACTCGTCTGCATTTCCCACCCCGATAACAGCGACGCCGAACACGAATACATGACCCGCTCCGCCGAGGCGGTCCTGTCCATGCTCGGCCTGCCGTTCCGCCGCATGCTGCTGTCGTCCGGCGATACCGGCTTCGGTTCCGCCCGCACCCACGATCTGGAGGTCTGGCTGCCGGGTCAGCAGATGTGGCGCGAAATCAGCTCCTGCTCCAACACCCGCGACTTCCAGGCGCGCCGCATGAACGCCCGCTTTCGTTCGCCGGACGGGAAAACAGTGGCGTTCGTGCACACGCTGAACGGCTCCGGCGTCGCGGTCGGACGCGCGCTGATCGCGGTGATGGAAAACCACCAGCAGGCGGACGGATCGATTCTGATCCCCGAGGTGCTGCGCCCCTACATGGGCGGCATGGAGCGCATCGCGGCGGCTTAGGCCGCCGTCAGCCGAACCTGTTCGTCAGGATAATGCGCCGTCGCCGCGAGCGTCAGCACGACCTCCACCGGCCCCGCGAAACCACTGAACGCGTCCGTCGGCAGCGCCGCCGATCCGTCCGTCCAACGCAGACCGCCCGCGGCTTCATAGCGGTGAAAACCGACTGCCAGCCGCTCGTCCGCTGCGTCCAAGGCGACAAACCGCGCCCCCTGGCGCATCGCGATCCCGTGCAGCGCCACGCCCAGCGAACGGTGATCCCGCGCATATCCCATTTCCGAGGGCACGACGCAGCGCGACCCGATCCGCACCGCCGCCGGCCATCGAGCCACTGCGAACACAATCGCTCGGCTATGCCTCGACAAGGGGGCTACACGCACGCCGTCGACGATCAGATGCAAATCCGGATCGTCCGTCAGCGGTGGCAGAGCACGTGGCCCGCTGCGCTTGCGCAGCCTGTGCCAAGTGTTGTCGACGATCGGCCCGCCCGTCGTCACCGGCGCGAAGGGTTCCCGAGGCGGCAAATGCCAGCCGTCATTGGCGTTTCGGAACAGCCACCGGTTGCCGTCGTCGCGGTAGGTTTCCGCCGCCGCGCCGTTGGCCAAAATCGCGTCGTGGGTGTCGAGTTCGACGTGATATAGTTCCACCTCCTGCGTCCAATCGTCCCACAGGATGCTGCGGTGGTTGATCAGATACTCGACCGGGATCAGCACGTCATCGATGAAGAATGAATGCGCCTTGGTTACCCGCAGATCGGCGTTCGGCACATTATCCGCGAACGCCCCCTTGCGCACGATGACCGGTGTGGCGGGGGAGCGGCGGCCGCGCGTTGCCAGCACCTTGCCGTGACCGATCCAGCGCACCGGCCGCGCCTTACCCGAAACGACGGTCACCATGTCGCCAACGGCCAGTTCCTGAATCTGCACCTCCCCGTTCGGGGTCGCGATGCGCGTGCCCGGCAGGAAGCAGATCGGCGAGGCACCCAAACCGGGACCGACGCTGCTGTTGTCGACGTATTGGCTGCTGAGCTGGATCGTTCCGCCGCTCGTGCCATCCGTCCGAAACAGCAGGTTGTTGTCTGGGGAACCGACATTCATTTCGAACTGCACGCCGTTCGAAACACTGATGAAATTGTTGAAGTTGCCTCCGGCGGGGGCGATGGAGGTGTAGATTTTCTGTGCCGTAATGCCGTTCGTAACCCACAGTTCCATGTTCAAAATGCTCGTGCCGGCAAAGTTGGACGTCGCACCGAATACGACCGAGCCATTGGGCAAGGTGGCCATTTGGGTGCTGGCCACGAACCCGGGTGTGATGTTGCTTTGCAGCGTGTTCGACAGGATCAGAGTCGTGCCGGAGAAGGTGCCGTCGCTGCTGTAGACTCCGGCTGAAGTGGCAAAGATCAAATTCGAGCCAGTGCTGGCGGCCCGACCGGGGCCCAGGCTGCTGGCATCGACGGTCACGCCCGTGTTCAGCGTTCCGAACGTGGTGCCGTCGGTCGAGAACAGCAGAAGGTTCGAATTTCCGTCGTTATAAACGAAGAAGACTTTCGATCCCACCGAGACGAAATTGCTCAGTCCGGCCGGGTCGCCGGGCGTGCCGTATTTGATGTCCGCGAAGCCACCCTGCGCGATCTGCACCGTGCCGCCAGCGGTCCCGTCGGTGACCCAGAGCTGAATACCGGAAAATATCGCCGATGGACTGGTCGAGCCGTTGCCGGTCGCGCCGAACACCGCCTTTCCGTTCGGCAGCGCCGCCATTTGGTAGGTCGGCAGAAATCCAACCACCGAAGCGGTGCCGGTCACCGCCGCCTTGATAATGGCCGCGCTGGCATAGCTGCCGTTCGTCGACCAAAGCCCCGCCTGGGTGGGATCGGTGTGAACGCTGTAGACGAACGCCGTGCCGGTGCTCGCCCCTTCGCCAACGCCGATGCTGGCATTATCGACATACTGCGGCGAGAGTTGAATGGTTCCGCTGGTGGTCTGGTTCCCAACCGTTCCATCGGTCGAATACAGGATATTGCCATTGGCAAACCCGACATTGTACTCGAACAGCGCGACGTTGTTCCACGCTGTGAAGCTGGTGAAGGCGGAGGAACCGCCGGGCGTGCCGAACGATGGATCGGCTTGGCTGAAAATCTGTGTCGTTCCGGCAGCGGTACCGTCGGTCACCCAGAGCTGTATACCCGCCGCGGCATCCAGGACGTAGGTCGATCCGTTCGATGTCGCGCCGAACACGACATTGCCGTTGCCCAGCCGTGCCATGCTGTAGCCGGGCAGAAACCCCAGCGCGGAGGGGGTGCCGGCGACGACCGGCTTGATCGCCGAGTCCGGAACATTTGTATTTATGGCCGCGGTGCCGTTGGTGGACCAAACGCCCGATGCGGTCCCTACAGCGGCGGTTACCGTGTAGACGTATTGAAATGCTGCCATATCAGGTTCGCGTCGCTTCCGGACGGAACCGCACCCCCGATCGCGCCAGCCCGCCGCCGATGCCGATGGGCGTGCCGTCGGCGCGCCAGCAGGCCGCGCCTTCCAGCATGCCGTCGTCGTGGAACCGGATCGCGCTCATGCCGCCGGCGACGTTGCCGACCGTTGCCACGTCGTGGCCGCGGGCGCGCATCGCGTCGAACACGGCGGGCGAGAACCCGGCTTCGATTTCCAGCGCGTGGCCTTGGGTCCAGACGCGCGGCGCCTCCACCGCTTCCTGCACGGTCATGCCGTGATCGATTAGATTGCTCAGCGCCTGCATGACCGAGGGGAAAATCCGCAGCCCGCCCGGCAGGCCGAGCGCGAAGGCCGGTTTACCGTCTTTCAGCACGATGACGGGCGCCATGGAGGATGTGACGCGCTTGCCGGGCGCCACCGAACTGGCGCGGCCCGGACGCGGATCGAACACATGCATGTAATTGTTCGGGATCATGCCGGTGCCCGGCACCATCGCGCGCGATCCGAACAGCGAATTGATGGTCTGCGTGCTGGCCACGACGTTGCCCATCCCGTCGGCGATGGTCAGGTGCGTGGTGTGCGATGCGAGTTGCCCCGGCTCGACCTCCGCACTCCAGGCCTGGGCGCGAGTCATATCGATTCGCGACCGGCGATCGGCGGCGTAATCCTTCGACAGCAGGCGATCAACCGGGACCGCGACGAAGGCCGGGTCGGCGGTGGCGGCGGCGCGATCGGCGAAGGCGATTTTCAGGACCTCCGCCAAAAGATGCACGGTATCGGGGGAGCCGAAGCCCAGCGCGCCGATATCGTAACCTTCCAGAATGTTCAGCATCTGCACG
>CAITUP010000148.1 GCA_903895595.1 uncultured Acetobacteraceae bacterium
GACCCGACCATCTTTATCCCATTGGCTTGGGATGGTCGGGTCAAGCCCGACCATGACGGGATGGCGGTCGTGCCGAGACGTTACAGCCGCTCGGCCAACCCGCCCGCCCGAACCGGCAACTCCGCGAGCCGCGCTAAAACAGCGCCAGGGCCTGCCAGCACTTCGATGTAAGCGCGCACTTCCGCGCTCGCGAAACCTTGTTCCACCGCCGCGTCGATGGCGCTGACGAACGCTCGGGCGGAGCCGCCGACATCGCAGATCAGGATCGGCTTGGCGTGCAGACGAAGCTGCCGCCAGCTCAGGACTTCGATGGTTTCGTCCATCGTGCCGATGCCGCCCGGCAGCGTCACGAAGGCATCCGCGCGTTCGAACATGCGATGCTTACGGCTGTGCATCGTGTCGGTGACTTCCATATCGGTCACGCCTTTATGCGCGACCTCCCATTTCACCAGGAAATCCGGGATGACGCCCCGGACACGGCCTCCGGCCGCCATCGCGGCATCGGCGACCACGCCCATCAGCCCGACGCGGCCACCACCGTAGACCAAGGTCATGCCGGCCTCGGCCAGTCCGCGACCAAGGGTCCGTGCGGCTTCGGCGTAGGCGGGGTCGTGCCCCAGCCTCGATCCGCAGAAGACCGCGACGGACAGCATCGGGTTAGCGCCGCACGACGGGGGACGGGATGCTTTCGATCATCACGTTCACCACGGCGGGCTTGCCGCTGGCCAAGGCACGTTCGATCGCCGGCGCCAGGTCGGCGGCGCGTTCCACCAGTTCCCCGTGGCCGCCCAAGGCGGTGGCGACGAGTTCGTAGTGGGTGGGGTTCAACTCGCAGCCATGGGTGCGGTTGGGGCCGTAGTCGCGGACCTGGAGGTTGTATTCCGCGTTCCAGCGGCAGTCGGTGCCGACAATGGCGACGTAGGGCAGATTCAGGCGGACCGCCGTTTCCAGCTCCGACATATGGAACCCGAAGGTGCCGTCGCCCATGACCGCGAACACCGGCGCCTTGGGTTCGGCGATGCGGGAGCCGCCGGCCATCGGCAGCGAGGCGCCGATGGAGCCGGTGACGCCGTTGATCATGCGCCGGTCGTTGACCAGGATGCTCTGGCCCCATTGCGCGAATTCGCCGCCGTCGCAGATCAGGACGGCATCCGGTTCCCGTTCCAGGAAGGTGTTTAACGTCCGGAACACTTCCGCCGGGTGCAGTTTGTCCTGCGTGGACGACACGCCCGAACGCACGCTTTCCGGCCTATCGGCGAAGGCCGCGTTGGCTTCCGCCACCCAGGCCGGATCGCCTTTCGTCTTGGCGCGCCGGATCAGCGCCTCCCCTGCCGGGTAGGTGTCGGCGACGCAGCCGAACGCCATGTTGGCGCCCTTGACCGATGCCGCGCGCGCCAGCAGGGCGCCGTCGGGATCGATGGACACGAACTTGCAGTCGGCGGCGAAGAAGGGTTCGGCGCCGAATTTCAGGGTGAAGTCCAGCGCCTTGCCCAGCAGGATCACCAGGTCGGCACGCTTGGCGACATCGCCGTAGCGGCCTAACGTGGCGTCGTTGAAGCTGCGGGGCCCTTCGCTGAGGCAGCCGGGAATGCCCAAAGTCGCCGTCAGCCGGTCCATCAGCGCACGGCCGGGGCGGTTGGCCAGGACGGGGGCGCCGATCAGCAACGGGCGCTTGGCGGCGGCGATCAGGCCCAGCACGACATCGGCGGCGCCATCGGTCAGGGCGACGGGTTCGGGGACGAAATCGGCCTCGGTCGGCCACACGATGTCGTCTTCGGCAACGGTCGCGTCCAGAATATCGGACGGCAGGCTGAGATGTACCGGGCCGGGGCGGCCGCCAAGGGAAATGCGAATCGCTTTAGCGACATCCATGCCGACGGTCGCGGTATCGGTCGCCATCCAGGACGCTTTGGTGACGGGCGCCGCCATTTCGACCTGTTTCAGCTCCTGGAAACCGCCTTTGCCGAGTTGATCGGTCTCGGTGTGGCCGGACATCAGGACCATGGGGGTTTCCTGGCCGAGCGCGGTGAACAGCGCGCCCACCGCGTTGGCATGGCCAGGACCGCCGGTAACCCAGGCGATGCCGGGCTTGCTGGTCAGGCGCCCGTAGGCATCGGCCATGTGGACCGTCGCGGCCTCATGCCGGACATGCAGCAGATCGAGCTTGGTTTCGATCGCCGCGTCGAACAGCGACATGATGTGGTTGCCGGACAAGGTAAAGATGGACGTATGGCCGGCGCGTTCCAGGGTGCGCACGACGATGTCGGCGCCGCGAAGGGTCTTGGTCATATCAGGCATTCCTCGATGGTGCTGCTACACGCCCGCGGCGCAGGTCACCCGTGTTGTCGCGTTGCGCAATCGCAGCGGCAGGATCGCCTGATACGCGGGAGAATTGTACCACTGCATCGCCTGTTCCGGGCTTTCGAATTCGATGATCACGGGCCGCCCCGCCGGGGCTTCGCCTTCGAGCAACGAGACCTCGCCGCCCCGCGCGAGAAACCGGCCACCGAACGGATCGAGCGTAGCCTGAACCTTCTCGCGGTACTCGGCGAACGCCTCGCCCGGGTTGGTCAGATGCACTTCTCCGATGATGTATCCCTTGGGCATGGCCTTACTCCCGAACAATGGGGCGGGGCGACCCCCGCCCCCATTGGTTAGAACTCAGACCGGGTCCCACGCATAGACGTCGCGGGTGCGTTCCAGCGGGGTGAACGCCTTCTGCACGGCCGGAAGCCAATGTTCGGCGAGGTTCTCCGACGTCCAGCCGTCGGTCCGCGCCATGATGCGGATCGGGCGGGGCTGGTTGTACAGATAGATCTCGTTGCCGCGGACGCCGAAGATCTGGCCGGACACTTTGGCTGCCGCGTCGGTCCCCAGGAAGGAGATCAGCTTGGCGATGTGATCGGGCTTGGTCTTCTCGGCGCGGGCCTTCATCTGCTCTTCCGTCTGGCCGGGGACGGTTTCGATCATGCGGCTGAACGCATGCGGCCCGATGCAGTTGGAGCGGATGTTGTAGCGCTGCATGTCCATCGCGATGCAACGCGACAGGCCGGCGATGCCCAGCTTGGCGGCGCCGTAGTTGGTCTGCC
>CAITUP010000149.1 GCA_903895595.1 uncultured Acetobacteraceae bacterium
ATCACCGGGGAAGATGGGAACACAGACCGTAAAAGCGGGACGCGGGAGGAGCCGCGATAGCGCCAGGCACCGAACCTGGACGCACGATTGCCGAAAAATACTAAAAGATCGATGAAAGCCGGATATTTTTAGAAGTGCCCTTAAGTCGCACCGATTCCTGTCCAACCGATGGGGTCCACCTTAGGGATTTACGGCCAGCGCTGGGGCATCGCGTGCGGCTTCCGCGACACCAAGGACCCGCATTTCGGCATGGGCATGGGGCGGATCGGCATGGCTTCGGCCATCCGGCGAGACCGGTTATGGCTGTTGAATGTCCTGGCGATTCTGTTGTCGACGGTGCTCGGGGCGGCCGGCGAGGCCTTGGGTTACGACCGCATGCTCGGATCGAACACCGCCAAAAGCCGGACACATTCGCTGTTCCGACAGGGGAGCATGCTCTACGAGTTGATACCGAACATGCCGGAGGCGCGGCTGGTGCCGTTGATCGAAAAATTCGTCGAAATGCTCGCAGCGGTGCCGGAGTTCAAGGAGACTTTCGGGATCGTGTAAATATGAGGGGAGTCATGAGTACGCCCCCCCATTTTCGCGGTAAACAAATCGCACCGCCGGGGCCCCCGTGCCGCCTGATCGCCCCCCGTCATCCCCGGACCTGTTCCGGGGACGACGGAAGGAAGGAGGGGATGGGCCGTCCCTCACTCCCCGTGACAATCCCCCCTTCGAAGCGTAAGCCCCACCCGCCGGACCCCCACCCCCTCGCGGGCCGGAAAAAACCACAGACACCGGACGCCATGACCCAGGACATCTACGCGCGCATACGGGCCGAGGTTCTCGCCGCCCTGCGCTCCATCGTTCCCGACCTGCCCGACGACATCGCCGCGCGCGTGGAGGTCACGCCGAACCGCGACCCCGCGCATGGCGACATGGCGACCAACGCTGCGATGGTGTCCGCCAAGGCCGCGCGCCAGGCGCCCGCCAAGATCGCCGCCGGCCTCGTCGCCTGGCTGGGGGAGGCACCCGACATCGCCGAGGCCTCCGCCGCCGGCCCCGGCTTCGTCAATATCCGCCTGGACCCGTCCGCCTATCGCTCCCTGCTGCCGGTCATCCTGCGCGCGGGCGAATCCTACGGCGATTCCAAAACCGGTGCCGGCATCAAGGTCAACGTCGAATACGTGTCCGCCAACCCCACCGGCCCCATGCATATCGGCCATTGCCGCGGCGCCGTGGTGGGCGACGCGCTGGCCAATCTGATGGCCAAGGCCGGCTTCGCTGTTACCAAGGAATACTACATCAACGACGCCGGCGCGCAGGTCGCCGCCTTGGCCTGGGCCGCCTACTGGCGCTACCTCCAAGCCATCGGCACGACCCTGTCGGAGGAAGAATTCTCCAACGAGGTCCCCGGCGGCCTGCAATACCGCGGCGAATACCTTATTCCCGTCGGCACCGAACTCGCCCGCCTGCACGGAACCGCTTTGGCGACGCACGACCTGGGAATCGCCGCACCGGACACCTGGATCGACCGCGTCCGCGACTTCACCATCGACGCCATGATGAAAGAAGTCCGCGTCGACCTCGCCCAGCTCGGCGTTCGACAGGACATATTCAGCTCCGAACGCGCGCTGGTGGCGTCGGGCGCCGCCGACACCACGATCGACCGCATGGCGGCGGACGGCCTGATCTACGAGGGCGTGCTGGAACCGCCCAAAGGCAAAACCCCCGACGATTGGGAACCCCGCCCGCAAACCCTGTTCCGCTCCACCCAGTTCGGCGACGACGTGGACCGGCCGCTGCGCAAATCCGACGGCTCCAACACCTATTTCGCCAACGATATCGCCTACCACGCCGACAAGATCGATCGCGGCTACGACATGCTGATCGACGTCCTCGGCGCCGACCATGGCGGCTACGTCGCCCGCATGCGCGCGGCCGTGAAGGCGCTGTCCGGCGGCAAAACGAAATTCGAAGCCGTACTCTGCCAGATCGTGCATATCATGAAGGGCGGTGTGCCCGTCCGCATGTCCAAACGCGCCGGCAGCTACGTCACCCTCAGCGATCTGCTCGATGAGGTCGGCAAGGACGCCGTGCGCTTCACCATGCTGACCCGCAACGCCGACGCCCAGATGGAGTTCGACCTGGACAAGGCGCTAGCGCAAACTCGCGACAATCCCGTCTTCTACGTCCAATACGCCCACGCCCGCTGCCGGTCGGTCCTGCGCGCCGCCGCCGAATCCCTGTCGGCCGAGGCCGTGACCGACGCCGCCCTGGCCGACGCCAAGCTCGACAGCCTGGAAGCCGAGGCCGAACTGACGCTGATGCGCCGGTTGGCGGCGTGGCCGCGCACCGCCGAAGCAGCCGCTTTGGCAAGGGAACCGCACCGGATCGCGTTTTTTCTCTATGACTTGGCGTCCGATTTTCATATGCTGTGGAACCGGGGCAAGGACGATGCCACCCTCCGCTTCCTGCAACAGGACCGGCCGGAGGAGACGTTGGCGCGTTTGGCTCTGGTCGCGGCCACTGCCGTGACGATCCGCTCCGGCCTCGCGGTGATGGGCGTGACGCCTGTGGAAGAAATGCGCTGATGCCCCGGTTCGGCCCCGGGGCTTCGGCCCCTGGGGAAAGAACCGACACGTGTCAGACGATATCAGCATCCCTCAGCCCAGCTACTACGCCCCCCGCCGCGACGAAGGCTGGGACCCCGGCACGATCCGAGCGGCGGTGATCGCGGGCGGACTGGTACTGGGCGGCGGCTTGGCGTATCTGGGCTCGACCTTCATCGGGCACCGAGGCGGGGAGGTCCCGATCGTCCGCGCCGACGACCGCCCGATCCGCGTGAAGCCGGACAACCCCGGCGGCATGCAGATCGCCGGCGCCAACAACGAAATGCTGTCGGGCGGCAGCGAGACCGGCACCAGCAAGCTGGCCCCGGCGGCGGAAACCCCGGACACCCAGGCGCTCCGCCTGCAAGCCCCCATGCCGAAGCCGGCGGAACCGCAGCACGCGCCCGTTGTGGTCCCAGCCGCGGCGGTGGCTCCGATCGTCGCGGCGCCTCCGCCGGCCGCCGTCGCCAAACCAGCCCCTCAGCCGGCCAAACCCGTCATTCACGCGGCCACGTCGGCGCAAGCGGCCCCAGCCCCCGCGCATGGTAAAGCCGCCACGATCCAGCTCGCCGCTCTGGAAACGGAAGCCGCCGCCCGCGCTGAATGGCAAACCCTCCAGAAGCGGATGCCGGATATTCTGGGCGGCCGCCAACCGTCGTTCAGCAAGACGGAACGCGCGGGCAAGACGTGGTGGCGCGTCCGCACCGCCGGCTTCGCCGACCCCGCCCAAGCCAAAGCCGCCTGCGATAAAGTCCGCGCCAAAGGCGGCGCCTGTTCGGTCACCGAGGGCTGAAAGCCGCCCAATAATCTTCGCTTCGGATGAGGCGTCTCTCTCTCCCCGTCATGGTCCGCGAAGGCGGACCACCCACGCCTTGCGCTGCCGATCTCAAGAAAATCATGGGTGGCCGGCCTGCGCCCGCCATGACGGAACAGGAATGCCGCCGCGCCCAACCGCCGACAGGTAGGCCCAACCCATGAAACCCGCCATCGTCGGCATCGCCGGCCCCAAACTCCTGCCGGAAGAAGCCGCGCTGTTCCGCGCCCTCCCCCCCGCCGGGATCATCCTGTTCGGCCGCAACGTCGCCGATCCCGCCCAGTTGTCCGCGCTGATGGCCGACCTTCGCCGCGTCCTGCCGCCGAACGCGGTGTTCATGGTCGATCAGGAGGGCGGCCGCGTCGCCCGCCTCCGCCCCCCGCATTGGCGCGCCCATCCGCCCGCCCGCACCCTCGGCCATCTGTTCGATCGCGATCCCCGCGCGGCATTACGAGCGGCATGGCTCACCGGCGCGCTGATCGGCGACGATTGCCGGACGGCGGGCTTCACCGCCACCGCCGCGCCCGTCCTCGATCTGTCCGTCCCCGGCGCCCACGACGTCATCGGCGACCGCGCCCTGGCCGAAGGCCCGCATATTATCGCCCGCCTCGCCCGTGCCCTTGCCGCCGGCATCGGCGCGGCGGGCATCCAGCCGGTGGGGAAACACGCCCCCGGCCACGGCCGCGCCAGGGTCGACAGCCATCTGGCCCTCCCGAGGGTCGAGACCAACGACCTCGACGCCGACATGCTGCCCTTCGCGCGCAATGCCGATCTGCCCTGGATGATGACGGCGCATATCGTTTACCCCGCGCTCGACCCCATATTACCCGCCACGTTGTCCCCGTCCGTGATACAGCGGATTATCCGGGGACGGTTTGGCTTCGAAGGGGTTCTGGTGACCGACGATTTGGCAATGAAGGCACTCTCCGGCACGCCCGCCGACCTCGCGGTCCAGGCGCTCGCCGCCGGCTGCGATATCGCGCTGTATTGCTCCGGCGAACTGGCCCCGACCGAAACCCTGCTCCGCCGCTGCCCCGAAATCTCCTCTCTCACAGCGGCGAGGCTGGCCACAGCCCGAGCCGGAGCCGCGAGGCGCCGCCTGTCCTTCGACCCGGCGATCCTGGCAACGGAACGCGAAAGCCTGCTGGCATGAACATGTTCACCGAACTGGCGCTGGCCATCGTCCCGGCCGTGCTGGCGATTACGCTGCATGAGGCCGCGCACGGCTACGCCGCCCTCGCGCTGGGCGACACCACCGCCAAGGACGCCGGCCGCCTGTCGCTCAACCCGCTGCGCCACGTGGACCGCGTCGGCACGATCCTGCTGCCAGGCTTTCTGCTGGTGACCCAGCTCCTGCTGCCGCCGCACCGCGTGTCCTTCATGTTCGGCTGGGCGAAGCCGGTGCCCATCGGCGCCTACCGCTTCAAAGACCCGCGCCGCGGCATGGCGGTCGTGGCACTGGCCGGCCCGGCGATGAACTTCTTCCTCGCCTGGATCGCCGCGCTGATCCTGTCGCAGATGGCGAGCAACGACTTCGAAACCGGCCCGCTGGTCACCCAATTCCTGTTCTACTTCATCCTGACCAACCTCGTCCTCGGCCTGTTCAACCTGCTGCCCATCCCCCCGCTGGACGGCGGCCGCGTCGTCGTCGGCCTGCTGCCCCTGGAACTCGCCCGCGCCTGGGCGCAAATGGAGCGCTTCGGCATCCTGATCGTCCTCGGTCTCGTGTTCCTCCTGCCCCGCATCACCGGCTACGACCCGGTGGGCGAGGCTCTGGAAACAATCCTCCCCTGGGCCTTCCGCACCGTCTTCTGGCTGGCGGGCCACGACCTGCATGGCGCGCGCTTCTGAACCCGCCGAGGCCCCGCCGCCCCGCGACAGCCTGCTGTTGCGGCTGGACGGGTTCGAGGGGCCTCTGGACCTGCTGCTGGACCTCGCCCGCGCCCAGAAAGTCGATCTGGCGAAAATCTCCATCCTGTCGCTGGTCGAACAATTCCTCGCGGTGATCGAGGGCGCGCGCCGCGTCCGCCTGGAACTCGCCGCCGACTGGCTGGTGATGGCCGCATGGCTTACCTGGCTGAAATCCCGCCTGCTGCTGCCCGCCGACCAGCAGGAAATGGAGGACGGCGCGGTCGCCGCCGAGGCGCTGGCCAACCGCCTTCGCATGCTCGCGGAAGTCCGCCTTCTCGCCGCTTGGCTCGGCGCCCGGCCGACGCTGGGCCAGGACGTGTTCGCCCGCGGTGCGCCCGAGGACCACACCGAAATCGACCGCTCCCGCCTGACCCTGGATTTGGCGTCCCTGGTGGCGTCCTATTTGCGCGCGGCGAAACGCGGCGTGGCCGACCGGCTGTACCGCCCCCGCGCCCTGACACTGTGGACGGTGCAGGATGCGCTCCGCCGCCTGGGCGCGATGCTCGGCAGCGTGCCGGATTGGTCGGCGCTGGAGATGTTCCTGCCGGAGCATTTGACCGATCCCAACGAACGCCGAGCGGCTTTGGCCAGCACGTTCATGGCGACCCTGGAAATGACTCGCGACGGCATGGTACGGCTGCGCCAGACAGAAGCGTTCGGCCCGATCCACCTCCGCGTCGGCATGGGCGCCCTGGAAGCCGGATTGCCGGAGGATGAGGCATGAGCGAGGTGGAAGAAGACTGGCTGCGACTGGCCGAGGCGATGGTATTCGCCTCCGCCACCCCCGTCACCAAACGCGCCTTGGGCCAGTTGCTGCCGGATGAGGCCGATACCGACCTTGTCGTGGAAGCCTTGCGCGCGCGTTACGCCGGCCGGGGTGTGGAACTGGTGGACGCCGGCGGCGGGTTTCAATTCCGCACCGCCCCCGACATGGCGCCCCGCTTGCGCCGCGTGATCCAGCTGTCCCGCCGGCTGCCTCGGGTGGCAATGGAAACGCTGGCGATCGTCGCCTACCACCAGCCGCTGTCGCGGTCCGAGATCGAACACATCCGCGGCACAGCCCTGTCGCAGCAGACACTGGAAGCGCTGCTGGAGGCCGGGCTGATCGAACCGAAAGGAAGGCGAGAAACGCCGGGGCGGCCGACGACCTGGGGAACGACGCCCGCGTTTTTGACCCAGTTCGGCCTGAAAGACCTGCGGGAGCTGCCGCCGCCGGAGGATTTGCTGCTGGAACCGCCCAAGGCAACCGACGGGGAGGGTTGATGTCACTGGTTCAACATTACGGTCTTTGACGCCGCCGCGAACCTACCGGCCCGACGTCGATGGGCTGCGGGCGGTGGCGGTCGTCGCCGTTATCCTCAACCATCTCGACCACCGGCTGCTGCCCGGCGGCTACCTCGGGGTGGATATCTTCTTCGTCATCTCCGGCTTCGTCATTACGGTATCGCTGCGGCAACGCCCCGACGAGCGGCTGGGACAACTGCTAACCGGGTTCTTCGCGCGGCGTTTTCGCCGTCTGGTGCCGGCGCTGGCACTCTGTGTCGCGGTCAGCGGACTGGCCGTCTGGGGGATCGCGCCAAACCCGAGGGAATCGCTGGAAATCGGCCTCGCGGCCCTGGTGGGCGTTTCCAATGTCTCCCTGCTGTGGAACGCGCAGGATTATTTCGGAACATCGACCGCCCGCAACTTCTTCACCCAGACCTGGTCGCTCGGCGTGGAGGAACAGTTTTATCTGTTGTTTCCCTTTCTGGTCTGGACCGCTGGACTGTCGCGCCTCAGCCGAGGCCCGTTGCGGCTTTTTATTATTTGCGTCGTTTTATCGGCATTGTCGGTCGTCGCCGTGCTGCGGATGCCCGGCTGGGATGGTGGCGCGGCATATTATCTGGTTTTCGGGCGTTTTTGGGAATTGGGGTGCGGAGTGTTGGCCGCGCTGGTGCCCGTCAAGCGGCGCAGCGTGCCGGCATGGGTGGCGCTGGCGGTCATGATCGCTGTCATGGCGCTGCCTTTGCCCCCCAGCGTTTTGATCGGTTTCCTGATCGTACCGCCGACGGTCGTCGTCATCATGGGCGATGCATCCAAACCGCTGGCGTGGCCGGCCTTCGTCGGGGTCGGGCGCATGTCCTATTCGCTCTATCTGTGGCACTGGCCGGTGATCGCCGGCTGCCTGCTCGCCTTCGGCCGTTTCCATTTGGATATACCGGCCAGACTTGTCCCGATGCTGCTGCTGGGCACGGCCTCTTATTTTCTGGTCGAACGTCCGGCCCGCGCCCGACTGGCGGCTCTGCCGCGCCAATGGTCGTTTGTCACCGCTTTCGGATCGCTCGCACTCACGGCCGGCTTGCTGGCGGGGCTAAACACCTGGACCAACCCATGGCCGGCGATGGGACGTGTCTTCGCCGATATACCTGCCGATTTTCCGCCGTTCCCGATAACCCTGGTGGATCATATGAAGGAGTGCGCGGTCGACGGGAGCTACCGGTTCGCGCGGCCGACAACATTCGACCGATGCACCCTGGCGCCGTATGCGGGCGCCAGGAATACGGTCTGGGCCATGGGCGATAGCCATGCCGGCGCACTCCAAGGCATGCTTGTCGCGCTCTACCGGCAGACCGGGCTCGGCATCCATTTGATCGAAACGCCCGCCATGCCTTTTCCGGCACCGCCCGGCCTCGATTATCCCGATCGAAACGCGTTTTTCGCAACGACTCTGACGCGCATCGAACCCGGCGATATCGTGCTTTTGGCGCGGGTGTTCATGTCGAAGGATGGCACGATGGCGCCTCTGCCCGACGTCGTTCCCTGGATCGCGGAGGTCGAGGCTTTGGCCACTCGCCTCCGCCCGCTCGGCGCACAAATCGTGGTGGCCGGCCCGCCGCCGATTTTTCATTTCGACACGATCTACGATTGCGCGCGTCGGCCGGACGGGACGACCCCCTGCGACGTGGATCGCGCCCGTCTGGCGGCGGTGATCGACCCGATGATGGCCGCGCTTGAAGCCGCCGCCCGGCGGCAACCGAACCTGCATGTCTTCGACGATTTCACGCCGCTGTGCCCAGCCGAGCGACGTGCGTGTTCGCCGATCGAGGACAACATTCCGCAATTTTGCGATCGGGATCACCTGAACGCCGCCGGTTCGGCGAGTCTGGCTCCGGCGTTCGTGACGTTCATGGCCGGCGCGGGATTGTTTCGGCCTGGCCATTGAACGAGCGAGCCTCGGCTCGTGCGAGGTCGGTATTATTATCGGCGCGTGGTAAACCGTCATGCTGACCTTCGTCAGCATGACGATGTGGCGAATTCCGGTGCGTCAATGGTTGGTTCGATTGGCCCTACTTCCGCGTATACTTCACCACTCGCCGGATGCGCCCCCATTCCCCAGGCTGCACCACGTACAAATCTTTCCGGCTATCGCACCAGATTCCATGCACCGATTTGTGTATCGGCGCGCCCCAACGGGCCAATCGCTCCCCATCCAGCGTCAGGATGCTGACCATGCCGCCATTGTGTTCGGGAATGTAAACGACATCCTCATCGTCCACATAGAAAAACGCCGGCCCGATCAACTCGGTCGGCCAGATGGTCAGCAACTTGCCCTGCTGGTCGAACACCTGCACCCGGTCGTTCTCCCGGTCCGCCACCAGCACCCGCCCGCGCCGGTCGATCCAGACGCCGTGCGGCAGGTTGAACTGGCTGGGGCCGGTGCCGGGTTCGCCCCAGGAGAACAAATGCTTCCCCTCGGCCGAGAATTTGTGCACCCGCGCGTTGCCATAACCGTCGGTCATGAACATCGACCCGTCCGGCGCCGTGGCGATATCCGTCGGTAGGTTGAACGGCGCCCCGCCATGCGTCACATGCCGGAAAGCACCGGAGGTGAAATTATCGTCCGGCACGCCGGTATTGGAACGAAACCCGCGCTCCCCAATCGTGCGCAGCAGCTTGCCGTCATTGGTGAACAGCATGAACTGGCCGAGATATTCGTCCGTGATCCACACCGTATCCTCGGCGTTGAAGCGAATGGCGTGCGGATATTTGAACAGCCCGGCGCCCCAGGAGCCCTCGTATTTGCCGTTACGGTCGAAGATCACCACCGGGTGCGTATCGGACCGACTGAACGCGAACACGCGGTCCTGCGAGTCCACGGCGACCGCCGCTGGCTTGAACTCGATGCCGTCGGGGACCTGCGCCCAGTTCTCGTTCACATGGTAGGTATGGCGTCCGCTGCCAACGACCGGGTCCATCGCATCCTCCTGAATATTGGTTACGGTCAGGCTAGACCGCTGCCGAGACAGCGTCCAGCCGGCCAGCCTGCGCCGCCGTGCGATCCGGCACCACCCCGCCGATCCGCAACCCGTCCAGAATAATCCCAGCCTTGCGCCGCGGCGCCTTTCGGACATGCGTGAAGGTCACCGACACGACCAGAGTTTTCTCCACCTCCCGCACCGGGCCGAAACGGGCGATCGTGTGGTCCCGGACCCAGGCGTCCAGGAACGGCGCTGGCGCCTGCCCAACCGGCAGCAGCGTGTCCCCGCGCCACAGCCCGACCGTGTAGAGCCCGTCTTCCACATATAGCACCACGGCCTCGACCCCGCGAGGCGGGCGCGGCCGCTTGGCCCAGAACCCGTGCGTGCGGCCGGCGACGTAGGGACTGTCGGGATGTTTCAGGATCAGCCCGGTATCGCCCGGTCCGAACGGCACCAGCGGCGACAGTGCCATGCCGGCCGGCCGATGACGCGCGAACCAGGCCTCCAGCCGCTGCCGGCGTGCCAGGAACGGCAACGAACGCAAATCGTCCGCGCCCTCCGCCAACATGTCGAACAACCGAACGCCATCCGGCATCAGAACGCCGTCCAGTGCGACACCCTCCACTCGAAGTCCCGACCGAGCAACGGAAATATCCTCGGCCTCACGCGAAAAGACGCGGCCATCGGCGATCAGCACCCGTTCCCCGGCCCAAAGCGGCTCCGCCACCCAATCCGCCGGACCGCCCGAACCCGCGAGCATGAAGGGACGAAACGCCCCCGGTGCGGGCGACGGCGCGGTCCCGTCCAGCCAAGCGAACAGCGCCCCATAGGGCGGCTTCTGTCCGTGCCACACCGCTTCCACGTCGGTCACAGCGACACCCCCAGCGGCGGCCAGCGCCGCGCGTGCCAGAGGGCCGGAGACCACCGCCCGCGCCCCCCCGGTCAGCAGTTTCAACAGCGCCAGCCTTACCGAAGGCTCGCACCGATCCAACCAACCCGGAAGCAAACCGGGCAAAGCATCGCGCGGCGTATCCACAACCTCCCGCAACGACGGCGGCGGAGCATTGGCCCGCGCAGCCGGCCACATCAGCGCAATCGTTTCCGTCAGATCGCCAACAAACTCATGCGCATATTTCAGCAGCACCGGATCGGCCCGCTCCGCCGCCAAATCGCGCAACACCGCCGGCCGCAACGCCGGCACGCGGACCGCCCCGGTCAGCACGCCCAGCGCCAATCCACGCGCATCCGCATCGGACGTCGCGAAGAAATGCCGCAACAGATTCAGACGCGTATCGGCCGCGGTCGCAAAAGCAAGACGTTCCAGCAGGCCCGCGAACCCGATCATGCCGGAACGGTCAGGTCACCGCGGCCCGCGTCCGCCGCGCGCGCGTCGGTGCCGCCAGAGCCGGCGGAGCCTCCTCGGCGAACCGCTCCCGCAGCCCCGCCGCCACGCGATCCAGCACGTCGCTCCATTGCCGCGCCACGGTTTGGCGGAACAGGCGCATCGTCGGATACCAAGGCGTATCGGAGCGTTCCAGCAGCCAGCGCCAGTCCGGCGCGGTCGCCAACATCACCCAGGCCGGCCGCCCCATCGCCGCCGCCAGATGCCCGACGGAGGTATCCACCGTCACGATCACGTCCAGGCAATCCATGATCGCCATCGTATCGTCGTAGTCCTGAATTTCCGTGCCCACATTGATCAACGGCGCGCGCCCGAAATACTTGCCGGTCTGATCGGTGGATGGCCCCTTCTGCAACGACACCAGCGCCACCCGAGGCAGATTGAACAGCGGCGCATAGGCAGCCAGCGTCGAAGACCGCCGCCGGTCGTTGTTATGCGTCGGACGCCCGGCCCAGACGATGCCCACGCGCTTGAAGCCGCGCGGCGTCAGCCGGTCCAGCCGATCGCGCCAGACCGCCACCTTGTCCGGCTTCGCAAACAAATACGGCACCGATGCCGGAACGTTATCCACCCGCGTCCCATGCAACCGCGGCAAACCCGACAGCGCCGCAAACGCGCGATACGGCGGCACGTCGTCCCATTTCTGGAAAATACGCAGCCCCGGATGAATCTGCTCCAGCAGCGGCGCAACCTCCGCCGCGCAGGCGACGGCGATGTTCGGACAACGCTCCGCGACCCAGGGGATGTAGCGGCTGAACTGGATCACATCCCCGAAGCCCTGATCGGCAATCAAAAGCAGCGTGTCGTCGGCGAACGCGGTACCGTCCCACTGCGGCTTGTCGGTCTTCGGCATCAGCGGCGCGGCGGAGGCTATCTGGAACCGCCATTCGTACTCGTCCCAGCCGCGTTCCCACTTGCCTTGCAGCAGCAGCGCCTCGGCCAGTTCGAAATGCGCGCCGGGCAGCTGCGGGTTCATCAGCAGCGCCCGTTCGGCGGTGGCAATACTGTCGTCGATCTCCAGCCGTTCGTATTGAATGATCGCCAGATTATGCAGACACAGCGGATCGTTCGGCGACAGCCGCACCGCCTGGGTCGCCGTGGTCAGTGCCTCATCCAGCCGGCCCAGGGTCCGGTAAACCTCGCAAATGTTGCGCAGATACAGCGCCGTATCGACCCCGAACTCGATGGCTTTTTCCATCTTCGCCAGCGCTTCTTCGTGGCGCCCCCGCCGGAACGCCACGATCCCCGCCAGATGCAGGGTATCCGGCTGATTGGGGTTCGCCTGGAGCATATGGCCGAGCAGACTGTCGGCCTGTTCGAGCTTGCCGGCGCGTTCGCATTCGGCGGCGAGCGTGAACAGCTCCCCCAGCGGCACCGGCACCATGATGCCGGCGTTGGCGGCTTTCGGTTCGGGGATCGGTTCCATCAGTCGACCGTGTAGCCCAGGCGTTCGATCACCGGCTGCAGGATCGGAATGACCGGTTCCAGCTGCTTGCGGTAATGCCGGTAGCGGAAGCGGGACCGGTCGTAGAGTTTCTCGGTCACCTGGGCATAGCTCGCGGTGCGGGCGTAGCGGCGGTTTTCATGGAACGCGAGGCACTTCTCATCGAACGGCTCGCCCACGAAATCCAACATCGCTCGGACCGTGCTTTCCTGATCGTCGACCATTTCCTCATACCGGATCGGCACATACCGCAGCGCCATTTCGGCCCTGTAGTGCTGCACCAGATCCATCACCGTCACGTAATGACGAGCGGCGGTTTCCAGCGCACTGGCGCAGAAGAAACCATGGGTGAAATGGTTGGAAATGGCGGAGACCATGATATCCAGCGGATGCCGGATCACATGGATCAGCGGCGCTTCCGGGAACATCAGCGAAATCAAGCCGAGATGGGTTTCGTTCAGCGGCATTTTGTCCGTGAACCATGCCGAGTCCGGCGTCAGGATCCCCATCTGCTCGACTTTTTGCAGATACCAGTCCCGCAGATTGTCCAACCCCTCCCGCTGATCGCCCATCCATAGTTCGGCCAGCGCCTCCGGATACGCCATCGGGCTGTTCAGCATGCGCGGCATGATGTTGGTGATGTCGTTGATCAGTGGCAGTTCGTCCCCGGCGTCGATGCGCGGATGCGCGGTCAGCGTCTGCTCGACCAACGTGGTGCCCGAGCGGGGAAAGCCCAGCACGAAGATCGGCTGCGGCACATCGGTCCGCACGCTGGCACGCGGCAGGGTGCGCAAGCGACCGGCGCTGAAGAAGTTCCGCAGCCGGTTGGCCAACCCCGTGGCCGCATCTTCCAGATAGACATGCCCGCTGAGTTCGCGCGCGATGCGCTTACCCTCCAGGAAGTCGGCGAAGGCCTCATCGTAGCGGCCCATCCGGTCCAACAAACGGCCGCGTTCCAGCAGCTCGTTCGCGCCCAGCTTGCCGTCGGGACTTTTCGCGGCGACGGCATCCAGCATCGCCAGCGCCTCATCGTTCCGCTTCTGCCGCCCGAGCACGACGGATCGGGTCATCATGACACCGGCATCGTCGGGCCAGAGGGAGTCCATTTTGTCCAGCTTCTCGTTGGCGGCGTCGAAGGCGCGATCGGCTTCCTCCAGCCGCGCCCAGCCCATCAGGGTCTGTTTGATCTCGGGCGCGGCGGCGATGGATTCCTCGTACAGCGTGCGCGCTTCTTCCATCCGGCCCTGGTTCTTCAGGTTCCAGGCCAAATTGGCGATCAGGATCGGATCGCGGACGCCGCTGAGTTCCAGGACCTGACGGTAATGGTATTCGCCGATGCGCGGCCGCTGCGCCTCGGTCATGATCATGCCCATCAGGTTATGGGCCTGCGGATTCTGCGGCGCGATGCGGATGGCGTTGCGGGCGTGGACCTCGGCTTCGCCCAGATTGCCCTTGCCCATCATCATCAGCGCCAGCTCGTTGGTCGCCGGGAAGTTGTTGGGGTCGAACGCGACGACGCGGCGCAGCAGCGCCTCCGCCGCCGTGTGGTTGCCCTGGGCGCGGCGGATTTCGAACAGAACGGACAGCGCGCCCGGACGGTCCGGCGCCATTTCCAGCACGTCGAGGCACAGGCGTTCGGCGGTTTCCGTCGCCCCCTGCTTGTGGGCCTGCATCGCGCGTTCCACGAGCGGGACGAGATGGCGGACGGAATCGGCGGGCGGCAGGGCGGCGGTGTTCAGCCCGCAGCACCGCACCGTGCGCAAGCCGCTGCCGCAGGGGCACATTTGAGACGCAAGAGAGTTCATCGTGTCGCTTTTCCGCTAGGGGCGAGCGGATGATAGCTTGTGTGCCAGGGGGGACGCCAGACGGGGGGGATGCCTACACCCCCTCCAAATACCGCGTCATCCCCCCGACATGCAGCGTCAAATCCAGCGGCCCCTCGAAAAACCGCAGCAACGACGCGGGAATGGTCGCGTTGCCGTCGGTCCAGCGCAGGCCCTCGACCGGCTCGAAGTCATGAAAGCCCTCCGTCCACGACGGATCGTCCGCCTCGATCGTCAGCGACCGCGTCGCTCGGCCGATCGTCAGCCGCCGCAGCGCGACACCCAGCATCCGCGGATCGCGCGCCAACCCGAGTTCGGCCGGCGCCGCCGCTCGCGAAACAACCTGCACCGACTCCGCTGCCCCGGGCAAAGCAAAGACATGCATCGCACCGGCCTGCCGCACCACATCCACCCGCACGCCATCGACCATCAGGTGAAGGTCCGGATCGTCGGTCAGCGGCAGGCCCGGCCGAGGACCGGCCCGATCCAGCAGCCGCCGCCAAATCGCATCCACCACCGGCCCGCCGGTCAGCACGGGCGCGAACGGCTCTTGCGGCGGCAGATGCCAGCCGCTGTTTTCGTTGTCGAACAGCCAGCGGTTGCCGTCGTCGCGATAGCTTTCCGCCAGGGCGCCATTAGCGATCAGGATGTCGTGGGTTTCCAGCTCGATGTGATAGATCGTAACGTTCTGCGCGAGATAATCCCACTCGATGCTGCGGTGATTGATCAGAAACTCGACCGGGATCAGCACGTCGTCGATGTATAAAGAATGCGCCTTGGTAATCCGCAGATCGGCGTTCGGCACGTTCTCCGCCAGCGCGCCTTTGCGGACGATGACGGGCGTCGCGGCGGTACGTTGGCCCCGGGTGCAAGCGACTGAACCTTTACCGATCCAAACGATCGGCCGAGCGACCCCGCTGGCGGTCATGACCCTATCGCCGATGCACAGATCGTCCACCGGCCGTTGCCCGGCATCGGTCAGAATGCGCGTTCCCGCCAGGAAGCAGACGACGATATCGAACGGCGTCGCTGTCCCGCCGAGCGCCGATGTGCCACTGGCGGTGATCGTATCGAAACGCCCGAGCGCGTCGGTGTCCGTCAGCGTCGCCAGCGTGGCGTTCACGTCGGTCAGGTTGCCGGTAATTGTGACGTGATTGGAACCCGACCCGGTGACGATGTCGCCGCCCGATTGGGTCAGCGCCAGCGTGCCGAACGTATCGGCGACGGTGACCGAATAGCTCTCCCCGGCTTGGTTGCCGGCCTCGGACAAGGTGACGCCGGTGATGGCCTCCGGGGTGGCCGTGGTAAGGGCGACGGTGGCCGGGCCGGTAAACGTGGGTGGACCGTTACCGCCGGTCACGCCCAGGATCACCTCGTTACCGAAAGAATCGGTGATGTTGCTGCTGACCATCGTTTCGGTCACCTGCACCGTCAGGCCGTTGACGGCGGATACCGCGCCGAGGTCGATTGCATCGTTGGTGAAGAAACTCTGCGCCGCCGCAAACGATGCAAATGTGCCGCTCGCCCCCGCCACGGTGATGCCGCCGACGGTTGTCGTCAGGGTCAGGGAGGTAAACGCTCCGCTGACCGGCGCGGCGAGGCCCAGAATCAGGTGCCCGCTCAGGTTCACCGCGTTCAGCGTAAACGTGTCGGTGCTCGAGATGGTGCGCGTGCTCGGCAGCAAACCGACCGTCGTCCCGCCTTGGGTGGCATATCCCAGGATAACGGCATTTGCGCCGCCGAGCTGAGCGGCAATGTTGGCGTTCGCCGCGATGATGGCACTGACGCCGCTGGCCGGTATCCCGCTTGCCAACGCATAAGCCTGAACGGTGCTGCCCTGTTCGATGGGCAGGGTGCCGCCGATCGCGGCCTGGGCCTGCGCGGTGCCGATATTCCCCGTACTGCCGCCGGATATGGTGGCGACGGCGGAAACACCCGTGACCGCGCCGAACGCGGCGGTTGTCGCGGTGGCGCTGCCGGTGCCGCTGCTTTCGGTCGTGGCGCTGGCCATTTGGCCGTTGGCGGTTTGCGCGACCGCGGTGGCGTTGGCACTGCCAAGGGTCGTGGCACTTGTCGAGTAGGCACCCGCATTCGCGCTCGCGACGCTTCCGGTGCCACGGCCGGTGGCGTAGCTGCCCGCGGTCGCCTGCGCGTTACCCGAGGTTCCGGCGAATGTGGCGGTACCGGAACCGCCAAAGGCATGGACGATACTCTGTATCGCGTTGAATCCGGTCAATTTTCCGGTCGCGGAGGCGGCGCCGCCCACCCCGGCGGAACCGCCGCTGCTGGCGCCGGCCTGGCCGCCAGAGGCGAAGACCAAGCCATAAACGCTGCTGGCATGGGTCGCGTTGGTGTTGTCGTTGAAGGTCAGGCTGGACGTCGCCGCACCGCCGGCGCCGCCGGTTCCGGTGCTGCCGGTGCCCCCCGAACCGCCATGCACGAACTGTATCAGTTTCTCATAGCCGCCGAATGTCGTGGCGGAAACGGCGTTGGTCAGCGTGCTGGCGCCACCCGCCCCGCCGGCGCCGGCCTTGTTGTAGCCGCCTGCGTTGCTGGTTTGGTAGGCCCTGGCCTTGGCCGAAAACCCCGTCGCCGTCGCCGTGACGCCGCTGGCGACACCGCCCCCGACACCGGCCGAAAATCCGCTGCCCGCGAGTCCGCCCGCGCCATAAGCGTTGGCGTAGGCAACGCCACTGGTTCTGTTGGTTGTTGTCGCACTGGCGGTCGCGGTGGCCGATCCGCCAGCGCCGCCAGCACCGCCGGAGCCAAGCGCGCTGCCGCCACTACTGCCATGAGCGTAAGACGAGGCTGTGACGTTGGTGACGCCGGTCACGTTTGCCGATGCGGTGGCCGCGCCGCCGGTTGTCCCTTTACCCGCCCCGCCGACACCGCCGACCGCGCGGCTGTATGCTGCGACTTTCGCAGCGACCGACGTAAAGGCGATCGCCGAGGTCGCGCTGCCGGCCGCCCCGCCCACCCCGCCGTAACCCGAGCCGCCAGCGCCGCCGTAGGCTTTTTGTATCCGGTAATCGATGCCCGCCGCGTTCGGCGTGGCGGTGCCGGCGTTCTCGATGTCGATGGACCCACCCGCGCCGCCGGTCGCGGCGGTGTTGCCGGTGGTCGATCCGCCCGCACCGCCGGTCTCGGCGATGACGATGCTGGTGTTGAAGGCGCTTGCGGTCGCGGTGACTCCGCTGACACCGCCGCCGGCGCCGCCGGTCACAATCACGTTCGCCTGCGCTCGGCCGGCGGATGTGGCTGTTTGGGTGGCGGTTGCGGAACCGCTCGCCGTTCCGCCAGCCCCCGCGGTGAGGAGATGGTTCGCCGCTCCGCCGCCAGCGCCGCCGGTCGCCACAACTGTGGCTTTGGCGATGTAGTTGCCAAGGCCGCCGGCGAGCGTGCTGCTGGTTGTCGCCGACGCCGTGCCGGTTACGGCGCCGCCAGTCCCGGCTGTTCCGGTGCCGGACGCGCTGCCGCCAGCGCCGCCGGTGGCGCGCGCGTTGGCTGTCACGGTGGCGGAGCCGGAAAGGGTGACGCTCCCGCTGCCGCTGCCACCATTGGCCGCGTTCGTCGCCCCGCCGGCTCCGCCGCCCGCACCGCCCACGCCCGTGCTTGTCGCGGTGAATGTGCCCCCGGTCTTGGTGGCGGTCAGGCTGGACTGGCCGTTGCCGGCTGTCCCGGCGGTGCCGCCGTTGCTGTAGCCGCCCGCGCCGCCGGTCGCGGTTTGATTGAGGGTCAGCGTTTTGGTCGACTTACCGCCCACTGCGTCGGTGAGCATGCTGTTGGCGCCGGTGCCGCCGCTGGCACCCGAGGTGCCGCCAGATCCCCCGGCGCCACCGGTTTGGGTCGCGGTCGCCGTCGCCGTACCGACCGTCGATCCTGTCGAGGCGTAAACCGTGCCGATCGTGGCAATGCCGCCGGCCCCGCCGCTGTAGCCGACCCCGTAGCCCTGACCGCCGGCGCCGCCGATTGCTGTCGCGGTTGCGGTCTGACCAGCACTAACCGTCGTCGCGTTTTTCTGGGTCGCCGAGGCGGACGCCGCACCGCCCGCGCCGCCGCTCGCGCCATGGCCCGAGCCGTCCGGGCCGGTACCGGGGGCGCCCACGTTGCCGCCCGCACCGCCTGTGCCGTTCGCCGTGATCGCGATCACGTTGGTGGAGTTGACCGTGTTGACGACCGTGGCGGACCCGGCGCCGCCTGTGCCGCCGCCACCGGCGTTGCCACCCGGTGTGGCAATATCGCCGGCGCCCCCGGCCCCGCCGTTCCCGCCCGCCCCGCCGGTGGCGGTGTAGCTGTTGGACGCCGTGACGGCGAGGGAGAGGTACGACAGCGCCGCGGCCGTGCCCGCCCCACCGATGCCGCCCGCGCCGCCAGGAGACGTGCCAATGGTGCCCGCGGAGCCGCTTGATCCCGTACTCGTCTTCGACATATCAACCCCTGCGTGTGCATGGTCGTTGCCCTTCCCCAGAAGGCATTCAATCGGGGCAATCGGTCAGGCTCGATATGCACAACGGCACTGAATTCGGCTGTGAATCGACGTACTTCGCCGAGCCGGACACTAACCGAGGCGAGTACAATCCCCAAGGCTCATTTTCCGGGGTTATCGCCTTTCCCGTCATGGTCGGCCCTGACCCGACCATGACGGGCCAATGGGGCACAGTCGGAAAGATCCCGTATTTACAATGGCGTGTAATACCAACCGAACTAACCACTGACGCGCCGGAATTCGCCACATCGTCATGCTGACGAAGGTCAGCATCCACGACTTTCCCGGTCGCTGCTAGCAAGTCGTGGATGCCGACCTGCGTCGGCATGACGATTTACCACGCGCCAACGTGTCAATGGTTAGGTCCGCCAGTATAAAATCGCAGGGGATGGTCGGGTCAAGCCCGACCATGACGGGATAGGGGCATCGGCGATCGCATGCGATATCCCCCCAGTTCCCGGTATCGCAATTTCCAGAATAGGTTAATGTTCTCCGACATTCAGCGAGATATCTCCATGAACAACGGCATCCACTTCATCGCCGGCCTGCCCCGGTCCGGCAGCACGCTGCTGGCGGGCATCCTGCGGCAAAACCCGGCCTTCCACGCAGGCATGACCAGCCCGGTCGGTGCCATGTACATGGCGCTGGAATCGTCCATGAGCCGGCGCAACGAAACCGCCGTGTTCATCGACGACGAACAGCGCCGCGCCGTGCTGAAAGGTCTGTTCCGGAATTACTATAAAACCATTCACCCGAAAAAGACCGTATTCGACACAAATCGCGCCTGGTGCACCAAACTCCCCGCGCTGGGCCAGTTGTTCCCCGAGGCACGGGTGATCTGCTGCGTGCGCAATATCGGCTGGATCATGGACTCCGTCGAACGCCTGATCCGCCGCAACGCGTTCGAACTGTCGGGCATGTTTGGGTTCGAGGCCGGCGGCACCGTCTATTCCCGCGTCAACCGCCTGGCGAGCAGCGACGGCCTCGTCGGTTACGCGCTGGACGCCCTTCGAGAGGCCGTGTTCGGCGAGGACGCGCATCGCTTGATCCTGGTCGAATACCAGGCGCTCACCCGTGCCCCCGGCGACACATTCCGTTTATTATACGAAATGCTTGGCCTCCCGCATTTTCAGCACGATTTCGAGAACGTGGATTATCAGGCCGAGGATTTCGACCTCGCCTTGGGTTCCCGCGGCCTGCATACGGTGCGCCGCCGTGTAGAATGGCGGGAACGCGCGACCGTGCTGCCGCCGGATTTGTTCGACCGGTTTACCAACGATATGTTTTGGCGGTCGGCGAGCGTCGCGGAACGGAATATTCCGGTTATTCGGGTTTCGGAGTAAAAGCCACGCATGCACCACCCGTCATGGTCGGGTCGAGCCCGACCATGACGGTACAGCAGTTCTCATTTTGCCATTTTGTTCCGCATACCCGTCATGGTCGGGCTTGACCCGACCAACTCAGGCCAATGGGGTACCGCCAAAAAAACCTCGCAATTTCAACGCGCCTCAAATCGCCAGAGTTGGTCGGGTC
>CAITUP010000150.1 GCA_903895595.1 uncultured Acetobacteraceae bacterium
GGCTTGACCCGACCACTCAGGCCAATGGGGAGCAGGTGGTCGGGTCAAGCCCGACCATGACGGGTACCTACCTGCATCGGGAGGGCTTCCATGGCCCATGCAATTGTGTTGCGCAAACACGGCGGCGCCGAGGCATTGCGCCTTGAAACCGTCGCCGTGGGCGCCCCTGGAACGGGGCAGCTGCGGATCCGACAAACCGCCATCGGGGTGAATTTCCACGATTGTTACGTGCGGTCCGGTCTTTATCGGACGTTACCGCTGCCGGGCGTGCCGGGGATCGAAGCGGCCGGCGTGGTGGAAGATGTCGGGGCGGAGGTCGCGGGGTTCAAGCTCGGCGATCGGATCGGTTACGTGACGGCCGCCTACGGCGCCTATGCGACGGAGCGTCTGCTGGATGCCAGCCTCGCCATCCCTCTGCCGGCTTCGATCTCGGACGAAATGGCGGCATCCGTGCTGGTGCGCGGGCTGACCGTGCAGATGCTGACCCAATCAGTGCATCGGGTGGCGGCCGGGGATCGAGTGCTGGTGCACGCGGCGGCCGGCGGCGTTGGGCGGATGTTGTGTCAGGCGCTGAAACATTTGGGCGCCTTCGTGATCGGCACGGCGGGTAGTTCCGAACGCGCGGCTGCGGCGCGGGCTGCCGGGTGCGACGCGACGATCCTGTATCGGGAACAGGATTTCGTGGCCGAGGTCGCCGCGATCACCGATGGCCGAGGTGTCGCCGTGGCCTACGATTCCGTGGGCAAAGACACGTTCGCGGGATCGTTGGCCTGCCTCGGCGTGCGCGGGCATCTGGTGAATTTCGGTCAGGCCTCGGGTCCCGTGCCACCGTTCGAGGTTTCTCGTCTGGCTGCTTGGTCCAATTCCGTGACCCGGCCGATCCTGTTCCATTATCTAACGGACAGGGCCGAACGGGACGCGATGGTGGAAGGGTTGTTCGGAGCCCTTGCCGATGGGGTTCTAACCGCGGAAGGCGTATCCCGGTTTCCGTTGGCAGAGGTCGGGCGCGCGCATGCGGCGCTGGAATCCCGTCAGGCCACCGGTCCGGCGATCCTGATCCCGTGATCGCATAGCGCCGCTGCTCCAAAACCTTGCGGCGCCGGCCATCCATCGCCATAGAAGCACCCCCAACCATCCGAAGGACGCGACCCCATGCCCGCCATTACCCTGCCCGACGGCTCCGAACGTTCGTTCGACGTGCCGGTAACGGGCACGACCGTGGCGGAAGCGATCGGTCCCGGCCTCGCCCGTGCTGCTTTGGCCATGAAAGTGGACGGCGTGGACCGCGATATGTCCTTTGTCATCGCGCAGGACGCCCAGGTCGTCTTCGTGACGCGCCGCGACCCGGACGCGTTGGAGATGATCCGCCATGACGCCGCCCACGTGCTGGCGGAAGCGGTGCAGGAACTGTTTCCCGGCACGCAGGTCACCATCGGCCCGTCGATCGACAACGGCTTCTATTACGATTTCGCCCGCGACACGCCGTTCACCCCCGACGATTTCCCGGCCATCGAAGCCAAGATGAAGGAAATCGTGGCGCGCGGCGGCAAGTTCGTCCGCCGGGAAATGCCGCGGGACGAGGCCATCGCTTTCTTCTTGGATAAGGGCGAAAGCTACAAGGCCGAGCTGATCCGGGATTTGCCGGAAAGCGAGACGATCAGCCTGTATGCGCAGGGGGATTGGGTCGATCTGTGCCGCGGGCCGCATTTGCGTTCCACCGCCGACGTGGGGACAGCGTTCAAGCTGATGCGCGTCGCCGGGGCCTATTGGCGCGGCGATTCCCGCAACGCGGTGCTGCAACGCATCTACGGCACGGCGTGGCGGGATCAGAAGGAACTCGACGCGCATCTGCACCAGTTGGAGGAAGCGGAACGCCGCGACCACCGCCGCATCGGCAAGGACATGGGCCTGTTCCATATCCAGGAAGAAGCGGTCGGCTCAGTCTTCTGGCACCCGAAGGGCTGGAAACTCTATCGTTCGGCTGAGGACTACATGCGCCGCCGCCTGGATGCCTCCGGCTACCAGGAAGTCAAAACGCCGCAGCTGGTGGACCGGGTGCTGTGGGAACGGTCCGGCCACTGGGACAACTACCGCGAGCACATGTTCGTGGCGCAGGTCGAGGACGAAAAGCGCACGCTCGCCGTCAAGCCGATGAACTGCCCCTGCCACGTGCAGATTTTTCGCCAGGGCATCCGGTCCTACCGGGAGTTGCCGCTGCGCATGGCGGAGTTCGGGGCCTGCCACCGCTACGAACCATCCGGCGCGCTGCACGGGATCATGCGGGTGCGGGCGTTCACGCAGGACGACGCCCATATCTTCTGCACCGAGGATCAAATCGCCTCGGAAACCGTTCGCTTCACGGAGCTGCTGGCCTCGATCTACCGGGACTTCGGGTTCGAATCCTTCCGCGTGAAATTCTCCGACCGTCCGGAAAACCGAGCGGGGAGCGACGATGTGTGGGACCGGGCGGAAGGGGCGCTGAAGGAAGCGTGCACGACGGCCGGCGTGACCTATGAACTGAACCCCGGCGAGGGCGCGTTCTACGGCCCGAAGCTGGAATTCGTGCTGCGCGACGCCATCGGGCGCGACTGGCAGTGCGGCACCTTGCAGGTCGATTTCGTGCTGCCGGAACGCCTGGACGCGGAATACGTCGCCGAAGACGGTGCCCGCCACCGCCCCGTGATGCTGCATCGCGCAATCCTGGGGTCGTTCGAGCGGTTCCTGGGCATCCTGATCGAGAATTACGCCGGCCGATTCCCGCTGTGGCTGGCGCCGGTGCAGGCGGTGGTCGCGACCATCGTGTCCGACGCCGACGGCTACGCCGATGAGGTCGCCAACGCGTTCCGCCGTGCGGGCTTGGACGTGCGGGTGGACGTATCCAACCAGAAGATCAACGCCAAGGTCCGGGAACATTCGCTGGCACACGTGCCGGTGCTGGCCGTCGTCGGCCGCAACGAGGCCGCGAACCGCACCGTCGCGCTCCGCCGGCTCGGGTCCACCGCGCAGGAAATCCTGCCGCTGGAGGAAGCCGTCGCGCGTTTGAAAGCCGAAGCCACCCCGCCCGATTTACGACGGGCGGCGGAGTAGTGGCTCAGCGTTAGGGAGGATTGCGATCTGACATGGATAAGGACGAAAGTTCCAACTTACTACAGATCGTCGTGGGTCTCGCTGAACTGACGTTCGAGGTCGCGACCGTACTCACGAAACTGGAGCGGAGCATTGCTCAGTCGGCAAGCGATGACGCATTCAAAAATGCGGAGCAGCAACAGCAAGTGGTGGATGACGCCCGAAGCATGCAAGGAAAAATGCTGTCCGTCACCCAGTCGATTAGAGCCTACATAGAGATGCAGCAGGTCCGGCCTGATTGATCCGTCCAACGTCTTTGCGCGCCTGGAGGCCCTGGAGCAGGCGGCGAACGCAGAACCGGCGCCCCTTTCCAACTTGAAAACGGGTGGCGGTGGTGGCACATCGGGGGGCATGGACATCGTCAACTACCGCTTGAATTTGGCCGAGAAGCGCGCCGAAGCGGCAGACGCCCACATGGTCAGAATCGAGGACAAGCTCGGTGCGATCCAGATCGCGCTCGCAGGGCTTGCGACGAAGGACGCCATCCGGAATTGGGGATTGGCGGTTGTCGCGATCGTGCTTGCGACCGGGATCGGCGTCGGAGCGGTGTTACTCCAATCCTCGGGGAACCAGCTTTCCGCATTTCAGTCGGGGTTATCTGCGATTCAGGCTGTCACAGCGGCTGCTCAGGTTGGTCATCAGGAGCCTCCCGCCGCTCCGCCCGCACCTCAAGCGGCAGTGTCGCCTCTGGCTCCCGCCCCCATCAAGGTGGCGCCCGAGGCTCCGGCGAAGCCTTAAATTTCAAGTGAGGTCGATACCCGGCGCCGAGTTCGCTTGATCCCGGCGCCCAATCGTTCCACACTATGCCTTGCTTCGGTTCGGACGGACCGGGGCATCCGATAACATCGACAGGAGATACCCATAGCCAGAGGACCAATGGCCGCGGCACCGACCCGTGACGGGCCCCGCGTGAACGAAGAAATCCGCTCCGCCCAGGTGCGGCTGATCGACCAGGACGGCGAGATGCAGGGCGTGATGAGCGCGCGCGACGCGATGCTGCGTGCCTTTGCCGTCGGCCTCGACTTGTTGGAAATCAGCCCGAACGCGGATCCGCCCGTGTGCAAGATCCTGGATTTCGGCAAATACAAGTACGAACTCCAGAAGAAAAGAAACGAAGCCAAGAAGAAGCAGAAGGTCATCGAGATCAAAGAGATCAAGGTGCGCCCGAACATCGACGAAAACGACTATCAGGTGAAAATGCGCGCCATGAAGTCGTTCATCGAGGAAGGCGATAAGGTCAAAGTGACACTGCGCTTCCGTGGCCGCGAAATGGCGCACCAGGACATCGGTATCCGGGTGTTGGAGCGTATTCGCGCCGAGCTGGACGCGGCGACGAAGGTCGAGCAGATGCCCCGGCTGGAAAACCGGCAGATGGTGATGGTGCTGTCGCCGCGCTAGGTATCCCCAGTCATGGTCGGGTTTGACCCGACCATGACGGGCTGGTTCGGTCAGTCGTCGGCGCCGCCTAGCACCTCGCCGAACAATTCCCACGATTTGCCGTTGAAACGCTGGAGCTTCATCTGGCGGATCGGGTGGAAGTTGGTGGCGCTCGTGTTTACCGTGATACCGGGCAGCAGGACCGGCACCGCCAGTTTGTTCAGGCTCGCCGCCTGTTTCATGATATTGGCGCGGGAGAAATCGGTGCCGCACTGTTTCAGCACTTGGTGCAGACTGTAGGTCACGCCGTAGCCGAACACTGGCCCCGTATCCGTCAAATCGGCTCCCGCCATATATTTCGCCATGAAGGCCCGCCATTCGTTCATGCCGGGGTCATCCTTCCAGGCGACGTCCGTGGGGTCCTTCAAATAGGCGGCGCTGATGATGCCCAGGGCGTTCTCCGGCCCCGCGGGGGTAATGACGGAGCCGACGCCAATCGACACGTTGGTCAGGAAATGCAGCGGTTTCCAGCCGAGGTCGCCGGTCTTGCGGATCGATTGCGCGGCGAATTTGGGTGTCGCGGCGGTCAGCAACGCGTCGGCACCCCATTCCTTTAGGGACAGAATTTGGGAATCAACGGTCGCGTCGGTGACCTCGTACGACGCGGTTTTCACCAGCTTGTCGTAGTCGGCACCGAGGATGTCCTTCACGCCGGCGGGGTAGTCCTTCCCGAAATCGTCGTTCTGATAGAGAATCCCCAACTTCGCGCCGGGCTTGGTCTTCATCAGATAACGCGTGTAGATCTGCGCCTCGGTCCGGTAGCTCGGCTGCCAGCCCATGACCCAGGGCGCGTTCTTCGGATCGCCCCATTTGTTGGCGCCGCTGCCCAGAAAGATCAGCGGTACGCCCTTGCCGTTGGTGTAGCGGGAGATCGCGGTGTTGGTCGGCGTGCCGATGGTGGCGAAAATGAAGGCGACCTGGTCTTCCTCCACCAGGCGGCGGACCTGATCGACGGTCTTCGGCGGGCTGTAGCCATCGTCGAGCGAATCATACTCAATCATCCGCCCACCGACGCCGCCGCCGTCATTGACCATTTTGAAATAGGCGGCCTCGGTCTTGGCGATGACGCCGTAGGCGGAGGCCGGGCCGGAATAGGCGGCGGTGTTACCGATTTTGAGTGTCGTGGCGGTCACGCCTGGGGTGTCGGCTTTGGCTTGTCTGGCGGCCAGCAGGGGGCTGGCGGCGAGGGTGGCGAGGATGGTTCGGCGGTGCATGGTTTATTTCCTCCCTTCTTTCGGTGAAGGGAGGATAGGCATGGTCTTGCGCGGCCGACTACCCCCGCAAAATCGTCCGCCCCGCATAACGCGCCGCCGTCCCGAGTTCCTGCTCGATCCGGATCAGCTGGTTGTATTTCGCGGTCCGGTCGCTGCGCGACAGGCTGCCCGTCTTGATCTGACCGCAGTTCGTCGCCACCGCGAGGTCGGCGATGGTTGAATCTTCCGTCTCTCCGGACCGGTGGCTCATCACCGCTTTCCAGCCGGCGCGATGGGCGATTTCCACCGCTTCCAGCGCTTCCGTCAAAGACCCGATCTGGTTCACCTTCACCAGAATGGCATTGGCCGAACCCTCGGCGATGCCGCGGCGCAGGCGAATGGGGTTTGTCACCAACAAATCGTCGCCGACGATCTGCACCTTCTTGCCGATGGTGTCGGTAAGAAGCTTCCAGGTCTCCCAGTCGTCCTCGGCGCAACCGTCTTCGATCGACACGATGGGGTAGCGCTTGCACAGGTCTTCAAGGTAGCGAACCATCCCGGCGCCATCGAGGATTTTGCCCTCGCCTTCCAGATGGTAGCGGCCGTCCTTGAAGAATTCGGTCGAGGCGGGGTCCAGCGCGAAGGTCACGTCTTCACCGGGACGGTAGCCGACCTTCTCGCAGGCCTTGGCGATGAACCCCAACGCCTCATCGGCCGATTTCAGATTAGGCGCGAACCCGCCTTCGTCGCCGACATTGGTGTTGTGGCCGGCGTCGTGCAGCCCCTGGCGGAGGGCGGAGAAAATCTCCGACCCCATGCGGATCGCGTCGGCGACGGTGCCGGCGGCGATCGGCTGGATCATGAATTCCTGGATGTCGATGGGGTTGTCGGCATGCTTGCCGCCATTGACGATGTTCATCATCGGCACCGGCAGCGTGCGCGCGAAGGCGCCGCCGACGTAGCGATACAGCGGCACGCCCTGATCCTCGGCCGCCGCCTTGGCGACCGCCAGCGAAACCGCGAGGATCGCGTTGGCGCCGAGCCGCGCCTTGTTGGGGGTGCCGTCGAGGTCGATCATGATGTTGTCGATCGCGACCTGTTCGGTGGCTTCCATGCCGGCGATGGCGTCGAAGATTTCGCCCTCGGCGTACGCCATGGCCTTCAGCACGCCCTTGCCGCCATAGCGGGACTTGTCGCCGTCGCGCAGCTCCACCGCCTCATATGCGCCGGTCGAGGCACCCGACGGCACCGCCGCTCGGCCCATCGCGCCGCTGTCCAGGGTCACGTCCACTTCGACCGTGGGATTTCCTCTAGAATCAAGGATTTGTCTCGCGGTGATGTCGGCGATGGCAGCCATGGGGACTCCGGACGGTTAGTTTCGGCCGCTCGGTACCATTTTAGCCGCGTCCGGTCCATGCGATAAATGTTCGGGAAAACGCATGGGAGAAACGCCAATGGCCGACGGCCCCACCAAAACCGCCTTCGGGCGCATCTATCCGACTCGCCCCGACTGGCTCGCCAAAGCCCCGCCGGAGCCGATTATCGATCCAGAATTGGAGATCATCGACACCCACCACCACCTTTGGCAGCGCAAAGGCGGCGGCGCCCGCGGCGAATCGTGGGAAGTGCCGGAATTCCGCTACCTGCTGCATGAGTTCCTGGAAGACTGCGCCACCGGCCACAACATCGTCGGCAGCGTGTTCCTTCAGTGCCACGCGATGTACCGCCATGATGGGCCGGAAGAGATGCGCCCGGTCGGGGAGACCGAGTTCGTGGCCGGCATCGCCGCCATGGCCGACAGTGGTGGTTACGGGAAGACGAAAGTGGCCGCCGGCATCGTCGGCTACGCCGATCTGACCAAGGGCGACTGGGTCACCCCGGTGCTGGAGGCGCATATCAGGGCCGGCGGCGGCCGGTTCCGCGGCGTGCGGCACTCCTGCGGCTACGATGCCGACCCTATCATCGGCAATTCGGCCCCCGGCATTCAGCCGGGGCTTTACCTGCGCGACGATTTCCGCGCGGGAATGAAGCGTTTGACCGACTTGGGCCTGTCGCTCGACGCCTGGGGATTCCACCCGCAGATGCCGGACATCACCTCGCTGGCGCGCGCCTTCCCAACCAGCAATATCATCGTCGGCCACTGTGCCGGCCCGCTGGGCTATGGCCGCTATACCGGCAAGGGCGACGAAGTGTTCGCCAACTGGAAAGCATCTCTCCTGGAACTGGCAGCGTGCAAAAACGTCACCATCAAGCTCGGCGGCATGATGATGCGGCTGGCCGCCTACGACTACATGGGCCTGGACGCGCCGCCGTCATCGCTGGAACTGGCGAACCACTGGCGCCCCTACGTCGAAACCTGCATCGAGCAGTTCGGCGCCGACCGCTGCATCGCCGAGAGCAACTTCCCGGTCGAGAAAATGGGCATCGGCTTCGCGGCACTGTTCAATGCCTTGAAACGGCTGGCCTCCGGCTGTTCGGCCGACGAGAAGAAGGCCATCTTTGCCGGCACCGCGCGGCGGGTTTACCGGCTGAATTGCTGACGAGATGGCCGACGTGTCGGAGCAGTTTGTCGTGCGGGGCGGCGTCGCGACCGCACGACATCTGCGCGCCGGCACACGTATGTCGATCAACGGTCATGGGTTTTCGGTTCAAACAGCGCCGGGATTATCGCCCGCCGACTTGGCGCGAGGGGGACGCTACCCCAACCGTCAGATCAGCGTCGCCACCGTGAACCAGCTCATAGCCGCGGGTGTATCGGTCCGATGGCCGACGCCGGGTGCGGGCGCCTGCCACGGCACGGTGCTGGTTCCCGAACACGCATCGGACGATCTGTTCGACCTGCTCGCGGCGCTGTTCACCCCGGAAACCAACCCGTTCCCAATGTTCGAAAATTAGGCTATGGTGCCATCATGATCAGGGTCTACGCGGACTTTAACGCCCGCACAGCAGATGGCGGATGCTGGATCTTACAGCACGGCGGCACCGACCTCGGGGCCAGCACGGCCAAGCTCGGTCTGACGAGCGGCGACCGGATCCTTCTCTACCAAGACGACGACGATTTTGAGGTCCAGGCCACGCTCGAATTCCGCTTCCTCTCTGAAACCCGCTCTTTTACCTGGATCGCCTATCCGGATTGGGACACGGTCGTGCACCCCGTCCGCGAAATGGCTGCGCATAAGTAGGCCGCTTCTAAGGCCTCGATCCAATCTGCTGAAGTTCCGCCGCCACACGCTCGATCACCGGCGCCCAGGCGCCGGGTTCGGGTTGGCGGAACAGACGGAGGGACGGGTACCAAGGAGAGAACGCGACACCCTCCAGCCACCGCCAATCCGCGAGGTGCGGCAGCAGCACCCAAGCCGGCCGGCCCATCGCGCCGGCCAGATGCACGATGCTGGTATCGACGGCGATCGTCAGATCCAGGCCCTCCAGGATCGCCATCGTATCGTCGAAGCTGAGTATCTCCGGCGTCGCGTCCACGAACGGCCCACCCGGGACGAACCCGTCGAACTGGCCCCGAGCGTCCCCCAGTTGCAAGGACACGAACCCGACGTTCGGCACGACGGTCAGAGGTTGGAGCGCCGACAGCGCCACACTGCGGTTGCGGTCGTTGTAGTGGGTGGGGTTGCCCGCCCAGACCAAGCCCACGCGCCGCATCCCTTCCGGGAAAAACGGGTCCAGCCGAGCACGCCATGCCGCCGCGAGCTCCGGGTTGGCGCGGAGGTAGGGGATCGGTGTCGGGATCGTGTCCACCCGCGTGCCGAGGACGAACGGCAGGCTGCCAATGGGTACATAGGCGGCGCACTCCCCGGCCTGATACCAATGCTGGGTCAGCACACGGATGCGGGGGAATTGCCGCAGAATCGGCCACATTTCGTTGGGGCAGCAGACTGCCAGATCGGGGCAGCGGTCCGCGACCCAGGGGATGTAGCGGGCGAACTGGATAATATCCCCCCTGCCCTGATCGCAGAAAATCAACACTCTGCCCTGTGGCATTGGCAGACCGAACCACCTCGGCCAATCGTCGGGGGGGATGCCGCCCGCCGTGCCGGGCACCTTCAGCCGCCATTCGTATTCCGCGAACCCGTTGGCGAAATTCCCCGTCCGCAGGATGGCCTCGGATTGCAGGAATCGCTGCGAGACATAAGCGTGCTCCGCCGGGTCCATGGTCGTGTCGGCTCCGTCGTTGCGGGGGAAGCGGGTGCGGCTATGATAACCCGGCGATCAGGAGAATCCCAATGCCCGAAGTTTACGTCCACGCGGTCGAGGGCCGCAGCATCGAGCAGAAGCGCGCGCTGGTGAAAGACATCACCGACGCCGTCGTTCGCCATTTCGGCGCCGCGCCCGATCGCGTGATGGTGCAAATCGTCGAATCCCCCGCGCACAATAAGGCCAAGGGCGGCGTCCTGTTCAGCGACCGCTAAGTTTCGGAGTTCCCCACGTGAAAATCGGTATGTTTATCAACACCCAGTTCCCCGAGGGCGACTCCGTTGCCGCCCGTGTTCCGGAACTGGTGGAGCAAGTGCGCGTCGCCCGCCAATCGGGCTTCCAGTCGCTGCTGTTCCCGCACCATTACCTGACCGCGCCGCTACAAATGCTGCAGATCGCCCCGATGATGGCGTATCTGCTCCGCGAGGCCGAGGGCATGACCATCGGCGGCAATATTTTGCTTCTTCCCCTCCTGAACCCTGTCCACGTGGCCGAGGAAGCCGCGACCATGGACGTACTCAGCGGCGGGAAATTCATCCTCGGCGTCGGGCTCGGCTACCGCGAAGGCGAATTCGACGCCATGGGCGTGTCGTTGAAGGAACGCGCGCCCCGCTTCTCCGAAAGCATCGCCCTGATGCGCCGCCTGTGGACCGAGGACAAAGTCACCCACCAGGGCCGCTTCTACTCGGTGAAAGACCACGGCATCAGCCTTCGTCCTTTACAGCCGGGCGGCCCGCCGGTGTGGATCGCCGGGCTGGTGGAGGCCGCGGTGAAACGCGCCGCCCGTATCGGCGACGCCTGGTTGATCGCCAACGCAACGACGTTGGGCGCCACCGAACCGCTGATGAAGATCTACCGCGACACGCTGAAGGAACTCGGCAAAACCGTCACCGAATTCCCCATCGCGCGTGAGTGCTACGTCGGCAAAAACCACGCCACCGCGATGGAAGAATGCCGAGCGGCGCTGGAATACAAATACAACTCCTATGCCGCCTGGGGCATGGAAAGCCCGACCGCGCACATGAGCTTCGAGGAAATGGCCCGCGACCGCTTCATCATCGGCGACAAAGTCTTCGTCAAGGAAGAAATCGCCCGCTGGGATGAAACGCTGGGGTGCAACCATTTTGTGATGCGGGTGCAATGGCCGGGGTTGCCGCAGGAAGCCGTTCTGGGGTCGATCCGGCGGTTGGGGGAGATTTACGGCTAAAATATCGTCATGGCGGGCGAAGGCCCGCCACCCACGGCTTCGCCCTGGTTAACCGTCGCGTTGCGCGGCAAGCACGGCCGCCAACGCGGACCAATGCTCGGTCAACAACTGATCCAGTGTGAACGGACACCGCTCGGGCAACGAATCGGGATCCCGGCCGTCATAGTGCGCCGGTGCAACCTGTTCCCGAGCGACTTGGTATATCCGGTCCAAATCGATTTTCTGCCGCATGGAAGGTGCGTAGCGTTGGACGGCGTCTGCTTGGAACGACACAACCTCCGAACGCCAATGGCCCACCGATAAATTTTCCGGCCATCCCTGGATTTTAAGGAGATGAGCAAGCAGCAGCCGCAGGAAGCTCTCAACTGCGCTGAACTGCGAATTTCCCACGTCTTCGATCTCCTCGACCACGTGTTCCCAATCGACGCCATTCACCCTCTCCCCGCGCGCGACGCGACGGAGAAGGTCGGCCTGATGCTCCGACCACGTCAGAATGTCTCGGTTGTAGAGATCGTCCGGCATGACCGCATTATATCAATTCCCGAACAGCGGTGCCACCGGGACTTGACCGCGCCGTCAGGAGGCCGAAACTTCTCCCAACAGACGGCCCAAGGGAACACCGAATGACCACCCCCACCACCTTCCGCGCGGAAACCCGCGCCTGGCTGGAAGAAAACTGCCCGCCCGCCATGCGCACCCGCATGCCGGAGGAAGAACAGGTCGCCGGCGGCAAACGTGCCGAATATATCCGCCCCGAGCAGAAAATCTGGCTCGATCGGATGGCTGCGAAAGGGTGGACGGCGCCAACGTGGCCGAAAAAATACGGTGGCGGCGGACTGACGGCCGAGGAAGCCCTGATCCTCGACGAGGAAATGCAGGACCTCGGCTGCCGAGCACCTTTGCGCGGCATGGGGTTGTCGATGTTGGGTCCGACGCTGCTGGAATACGGCACGGAGGAGCAACGCCAAACGCACCTGCCGAAGATAATCTCCGGCGAAATTCGCTGGTGCCAGGGATATTCAGAACCCGGATCGGGATCCGACCTCGCCAGCCTGTCCACGCGCGCCGTGCTGCAAGGGGAACATTTCCTGGTGAACGGCCATAAAATATGGACCTCCAACGCGCATCTGTCGGACTGGATTTTCTGCCTTGTCCGCACCGACCCGACGGTGAAAAAGCACGACGGCATCAGCTTTTTGCTGATCGACATGGACGATCCCGGCGTGCGCCCGCGGCCGATCAAGCTGATCAGCGGCAAATCCGTGTTCTGCGAAACGTTCTTCGAAAACGTACAAGTGCCGGCATCGCACCTGGTCGGACAGCTTAACAAAGGCTGGACCATCGCCAAACGCCTGCTGGAGCACGAACGCAAAGGCATCGGCGGCATTGGCGCTCGGCAGCAAGCCAAATTCGAACTCCCACCGGAAGCGGTCGCGAAAATGCACGTTGGAGAGATCGACGGTCGCATCGCCGATCCCGTCATTCGCGACCACATCGCCGCCTATTCCATCGATGCCCACGCGTTCCAACTCACCCGCCGACGCGCCGCCGAGGAAGCCGAATCCGGCGCGCCCCCCGGCCCGCTGTCGGCGATGTTCAAATACTACGCCACCGAACTCAACAAACGCCGCTACGAAATGCTGCTGGAGGGCGAGGGCTTCCAAGGCCTCGGCTGGGAAGGCGAGGGTTTCAGCGAAGACGAGCTCCGTTTCACCCGCGAATGGCTACGCTCCAAGGCCAATTCCATCGAAGGCGGAACGTCGGAAATTCAGCTCAACATCATTGCCAAGCGCGTGCTTGGCTTGCCGGATTAAACGCCATGGCCCTGATTTTGAACGAAGAAGCCCGCATGGTGCGGGATACCGCGTTGGAATTTTTCCGCGAACGGTCCCCTATCGTGGCGCTGCGCAAACTCCGCGACGATAACGACCCGGATGGGTTCGATCGCGCGTTGTGGCGGCAAATGGCGGAACTCGGTTGGACCGGTTTTCTGGTCAGTGAGGACCACGGCGGGTCGGCCTTCGGCCTCACCGGCCTGGGTCAGGTGATGGAAGCCGCTGGGCGCACATTGGCCGCCACGCCGCTGCTGTCCACCGCCCTGATTGGCGCCAGCCTGCTGGAACTGGCCGGTACACCCGATCAAAAAGACGAACATCTGCCCCCGCTGGTCGCCGGCGAACGGATTTTTGCGTTGGCGCTGGAGGAAACGGCCCGCCACGCGCCCTTAACGACAACGACCAGGGCCGACTCCGCCCACCGCATCACCGGAACGAAACGCTTCGTCCTCGACGGCCACATAGCCGATTATTTGATCGTCGCGGCCAGCGACGGCCTATTCCTGGTCGATGCCAACGCGCGGGGCGTCACCCGCACGCGGACCATCATGGTCGACAGCCGCAACGCCGCGATCGTGCATTTCGACAATGCCCAAGCGGAACCGTTGGGATCGCTAAGCCACCTGGAAACTGTCCTCGATCGCGCCCGCGCCTGTCTCGCCGCCGAAATGCTCGGCAGTTCGTCCGAGGCGTTCGATCGCACCGTGCAATATCTGAAAGACCGCAAACAATTCGGCGTGCAAATCGGAACGTTCCAGGCCCTAAAGCACCGCGCTGCCCAAATGTTCTGTGAAATAGAAGTCACCCGTTCCGCCGTCACCGCGGCGCTGTCGGCCCTGGACGAAAATGCCAACGACGCCGCGGCTTTATGCAGCCTCGCGAAAGCCAAAGCCAACGACACGATTTTCCTGTGCGGCAATGAAGGCGTACAGATGCACGGCGGCATCGGCATGACCGACGAACACGAAATCGGCTTCTTCCTGAAGCGTGCCCGCGTGGCGCAGGCGACGTTCGGGGATTCGGCGTTTCACCGTGATCGGTATGCGGCGTTGATGGGGTACTAACGTCCCCCGAACATGTCCGCGGCGACCACGTCCCGCACCATCTCCAAATCCATCCCATGAGCCGCGATCATATCGGCGGTGTCGGCGATCACCGCGTCGACATCGCCCATCATGGTCAAGCGCTTGTAGACATCGGGGATGTGGATGCCCATCGCCTCCCCGATCAATTCCATGAAATTCAGCAGCTCGAACGACACATCTTTCTGGTATGGCACCAGATCGCGATGGCAGCCGTGGAAGATCGAGGCGAACGTCGTCACCCCGGCTTCGGCCGCCGCCGCGAACTCGCGTTGCTGCAACTCCTTCTTAAATGCCGGCAGTACGTTCAAATGCACGGACTGCGTGCTCATGACCGGCACGTCCAGTTCGACCACTTCCAGCTCGGGAATCGCGCGCAGCACCGCTTTCACCGCTTCCATGACCTTGGGCAGCGCCGACCGCTCCTGCAACGCCACCCGTTTCCGCACGGGGTGGACGAACAGCGCCTTCAGATCGTCCAATCGCTCGAAAAACAGTTCCGCGATCGGCGCGATTTCGAACGGGGTCGCACCGAACGACTCCTTGTAGGCTGGCAGAGCGACCTCCCCGATCTGGATCTGGCAGCTCGGGCACCACGCCACCACGCGTGAGGCCCCTGCCCGGCCCAACCGTTCGATCGTGTTGTACCCGACGCGACCAGCGGTCTTCGCATCGCCCTGTTTGAACTGCTGAATGCCGCAGCACATCGCGTTGCCGCCCATCACTTCGTACGACACGTGCAACGCATCCAACACATCCAGCACCAGCAACGCGATATGCGGCGTCTTCACCACGTTGCAGCCGGTGTAAAACACGATATCCGGCGCGCCCTCGTACTCACCCGCGGGTTTCAATGCCGGATTCAACCGAGCCAACACATCGGGCGGAAGTTGCAGACGGGAAATTACCCGTGTGCCGCGGCTCATATTGTTGAAATAGGCGTTTCCGGCTTTGCGCACGGCAGCCTCACCGTTTTTCCCCTTGGCCGCGATGCGCGCCAAATTCATCATCAAACGCGGATTGATCCCGTACGAACAAGCCGGAATGCACTTGCCGCTGTTGGAACAAACCGTCGCCCAACGTTCCGCCCCCGGAGTCCCCTCCCCGCCACGCAGCAAATCCAGCACGCCGGACACCAAAGCCGGCGCATCGGACGTATCGACGCCGGCTGGTTCGGTCATCGGGCAGGCCTCGGCGCATTTACCGCAGCGCGTGCAGGCATCCAGGATGTGGTCGGTCTGGCCGCGTAGCACGTCGGTGAACGAGATATCCATCGTCTGTCCCCTTGAAACGTGCGGCAGATTAGGCCGAAGCGCGGCCCTTCCACAACAAATTCACGCCCACGAACAACGCTGGCAGACCGCACACCACGAAGCCGATCCCGTAATCGCCGGTCCCGTGCAGCAACCACGCATAAACCAGCGGGCATGCCAGCGAGCCCATCTGCCCGAACGACAGCACCCCGCCGGTCGCCGATCCCACCATCCCGGCGGGCGCCTCCCGCGCGGTTTCCGACAACAAAATTCCATGCCAGGACAGCGCGGTGGCACTCAGAACCCAGGCCGCCGCCTCGATCGCCACCACCGGCCAGGATTGGGTCACAAACCCCATCGCGAGGGCGCTGACCGCCATGCCCAACGCCAACCCCGCCATGACAAGCCGCGCGGGCAAATGGAAACTCCCGAGCCAGGACCACAGCACGCGGCAGGGGATCGCGACCATGACGGCGACGGAAAACAGGTAGCCGGCTGCCACCAGATCGTAACCGATATGGGTCATGTAGATGACGAAATAGCCGCTCATGACCGATTGCATGCCGTTGAACGCGAAACAGGCATAGGCCAGCCCGCGCAACGACGGTGTGCGCAGGACCGACCGCATCGTTTCGGGGAAATCGCCCAGCCGAAACTTTCGTGTGGGATCGCGCAGATCGTCGAACCGAAACCGGATCGTTTGCAGCAACAGCACGAACACGACACACGCCGCCGCGCTGATCAGCATCGTCCCCCGCCACCCCCACCGCGCCGCCATGCTCGGCGCGAAGGCACCGCCAAGCAGCAGACCGATCGGCACGGCTGTTTGCTTCACCGCGAAAACGATGGGTGCCAAACGCGGCGGCGACCAGCGGCCGAGCAGTTGGGAACTCGCGGGCGTGGCGCAAGCGGCGCCGGTAGAGCCGATCAGGGCCAGCAGAATAAACGCCAGCGCGTTGCCCCAAGTCGCGATCATCATCCCCAGCGCCATGGTCATCAGCGCGATCTGGCTCATCCGCATCGGCCCATGCCGGATAATGAAACTGCCACACCCCATTTGCCCGGCCAGAGCGCAACAGGCCGTCAGCCCGAAATAAACCCCGGCCATCGACGGCGGCACACCGATATCGGACATAATCGCCGGCGCCAGCACCGCCGGTAGAACCTGCGCCGTGGACAGCAAAACCTGATGCAGGAAAGAGGCGCTCAGGGCGACCGGCAACATCCGCATCACACGGATTTCTGGCGCAACAGCCCGATGCCCACCAGCAACGACGGTATCGCGCACACGACGAACCCAATGCCGTAACTTCCTGTCAGGCTCAACAGAGCGGCATAAACCAGAGGCCCGATCAACGCCCCGCACTGCCCGCACGACAGCACCCCGGCAGACACCGGCCCCACCGCGTTGCTCGGCGCCAAACGCGCGGTTTCCGACAGCAAAATGCCGTGCCAGGACATGGCGGAGGCGCTCATGACCCCGGCCGCGATGCCGATCGCCGCCAAGGACCAGCCGCTGTTGAAACAACCCACGGCGACCGCACTGGCGGCGATGCCCAAGGCGAGCCCGGCCAGAACGATCCGCGGCGAAACGTAAAAACTGCCCAGCCAACCCCATAGAATACGGCCGGGCACAGCGACGGCGACGGCGCTGGAGAAGATGTAGCCTGCGGAAACAAGCGGATATCCCAACGATGTCAGGTAGATCACGAAATACGACGTCATCACCTGCTGCATGCCGTTGAACGCGAAACTCGCCGAGGACAGCGTGCGTAATGCCCGCCCGCGCAACACCGCTCGTATCGTTTCCGGAAAATCCGACAGCTTGAAGGTCCGACCGGCCTGCCGGTCCACGTCGAAAATGGCACGCAACGGCTGCAACAAAAACACGAATGCGACGCAGGCTGCGGCGCTGGACCATACGGCGCCGCGCCAGCCCAACGATTCCGCCACCGTCGGCCCGAACGCGCCCCCAAGCAGCAAGCCCATCGGCACGCCGGTTTGGCGGATCGAGAACATCAACGGCGCCAGCTTCGGCGGCGACATTTTGCCCAAAAGCTGAGAGCTGGTCGGCGTGGATATCGCCGCCCCTCCGCCGCCGATCATCGCCGAGAGCAGAAAAGCGATTTTCCAGCCGCCGGTCATGCACAGCATGCCAAAGGACAGCATCAGCAGCGCCACCTGGCTCATGCGCAGCGGGCCGTAGCGCATGATGAAACTGCCGCACCCCATCTGCGCGATCAGCGCGAAGACCGAGGTCAAACCGAAATAGACACCGACCAAAGACGGATCGAACCCTTGTTCGGCGATGATCATCGGCGCCAGCACGGCCGGCAGAACTTTGCCGATGGAGACAAAGGTCTGCTGCATGAAGCTGGAAAACAGCGCGACGAGAAGCAATTTCACGGGGCGTTACGCCATGATGTAGTCGGACCGGTCCAGTTTCTCGGTCATGCGGCGATAATCGACCAGACGGAACGGGGAGTTGGTGACGACCCGCCCATCCTTGTTTTTATACCAGTTGCCGACACCGCGATGCGCCCACACCATCTTGGCATGGGTTTCGTCGAGCAGTTCGTTGAAGGCATCGTGCGGTTCGCGCCGCACCTCCATCGATCCGGCACCGGTTTCGATCAGTTCGCGCAGGCACTGCATGATGTACCGAACTTGGCATTCGGTGTGATAGATCGCGCTGCCGCCATGCGCGAGATTGGTGCCAGGTCCGTACAGCATGAACAGGTTCGGAAAATTCGGCACGGTAATGCCGAGGTAAGCACGCGGATTGTCGTCGCCCCAGATATCGCGGATCGATTGCCCTCCGCGTCCCTGGACCTCCATCGGCCACAGCATTTTCTGCGCGATGAACCCGGTGGCGAGCACCACGATATCGGCCTTATGCTCGGTGCCGTCCTTGGTGACGATCGCATCGGCGGTCAGATGCGAGATCGGATCGTTGGTCAGCGTCACGTTCGGCCGCGTCAGGGATTTATACCAGTGATTGTCGCGCAGCATCCGCTTGCCGTACGGCGGATAGGGCGGCACGACTTTGGCGATCAGGTCGGGGTTATCGCCGATCTGCGACTCGATATAGGCGGTGATATCGTCGCGGAATTTCTGGTTGGCAGCATTCAGCGACTGGTCCGGCGTGGCCCAGTTCGGATCGACATGCAGCGACGCGTGCAGCCCGTCGGACGACGCCCACATCAGCTGGAACCGATACCATTTCGCGTAAAAGGGTATTTCCTTCAATGCCGCCATTTTCCCGGGGCTAACGGCGGCGTGGTAGTTCGGGTTGGATACCGCCCAATGAGCCGAGCGTTGGAAGATCGTGAGATGTTCGACGTCCGGCGCGATGGTCGGCCCGACCTGCATGCCGCTGGCGCCGGTGCCGATCATCGCGACCCGCTTGCCTCGCAGATCCTGCGTCGCATCCCACCGCGCGGTGTGAAACACCGGGCCGGCGAAGTCGTTCAGGCCTTTAATATCGGGAATGGAGGGACGGTTAAGCTGTCCGACGGCGCTGATCAGCGCGTTCGCCTGCAGGGTTTCCGTGCTTCCGTCCTTCGACCGCGTCGCAATATCCCAGCGTTTGGCGCCTTCGTTGTAAATCGCGGACGTCACTTCCGTATCGAACACGATGTGGCGACGGATATCGTATTTGTCGGCGACATTTTCCAGATAATTCCACAGCTCGTTCCGCTTGGAAAAATGCTCCGGCCAATCATGGTTCGGTTCGAACGACAGGGAGTAAAAATGGTTGGGCGTATCGACGCCGCAGCCGGGGTAGCCATTTTCCAGCCATGTGCCGCCGACGGTGTGGTTTTTTTCGTAGATGACGAAGGGGATTCCCGCTTCCTGCATCTTGATCGCGATGCACAGGCCGGACACACCGGCGCCGATAATCACCGCTTTGAACTTGTCCAGGCCCCGAGGTTCGGTGCGCCACTCGACGGTTTTCGGATCGCGATCGTCCAGCATCGTCTCTTCGCGGATCATCGGCATGTATTCTTCCGGGATCGGCCCGCCGACGCCCGCCGACAGCATCCGATGCAAAAGATGCGGCGGCGGTTCGGCTGGCAACGGGCGGTTCGACGCGGCGTAATCGAGCAGGATTTCCTTCAGGCGCGCGCGCATGCGCTGTTTCAGCGCCTCCGGTGCGTTTTCGTGGAAATTCCACGGACCGGTGATGAAGGGCGAAACTTCGTCGAGCCAGGATTCCTCGCCGCCCAGGTGCACCATGACCATCAGCATCGGGGCGACGTCGGCGCCGGATAACGCGAGGTCCAGCAGGGCATCGTCGGCGACCAGGGCTTGCAGGTTCGTTGTCATGGATCGGTTCCCTTTATCGATTCAGTCGCCTAGGACCCGGAAAACATCGGCGGCCGCTTTTCCACGAACGCCCGCGCGGCTTCGGCGTGATCGGCGGTTTCGCGACAACGGAGCATACCGTAGGCCTCGGAATCCAGCGTATCCGACAACGATCCTTCCTCGGCCGCCTTCATGTTCCGCTTGATGTAACGCCACGCCATCCGCGGTCCGTTGGCGAAGCCGCGTGCAAGAGCCATTGTCTCCGACACCAGCTTGTCGTCGGGCACCACGCGGCTAGCCAATCCCAGCGACATCAGGCGCGCGCTGTTCAGCATTTCGGAGGTGAAATACAGTTCCCGAGCCAAGGACGGGCCGACGATACGGGTCAGGAAATACGATCCGCCGTAATCGCCGGATAATCCCACTTTCGCGAACGCCACCGTCATACGAGCGGTTTCCGCGACCACCCGCATGTCGCACGCCAACGCCAGAGACATTCCTGCACCCGCCGCCACACCGATCACCATCGCAATGGTCGGCTTCGGCATGTCGTGCAGCAGCCGCGACGCCTCCATCCCTGCGCGCAAACCGTCGGCGCGTTGCTCCGGCGATTGCGTGGCTTTGCCGGCCGTTGCCGCCTGCACCGCGACGTCGCCGCCGGAACAAAAGCCCTTCCCAGCGCCGGTCAGCACCACGCACCCGATGGAAGGATCGGCCGCGTAACCCGCGAGCAAATCCTTCAACCCGGCAATCATCCCCGACGTCAGCGCGTTCAAACGCTCCGGCCGGTTTAGCGTGATAACGGCCAGACCGTTGTCGACGCTGGAAAGAATTTCGTCGGTCATCAGTGATCCGCCCGGCCGCCACGATGGGAGAAATCGGTCTCCGCCGAGGTCATGAATTCCAGCAGGCAGGCGTGACCTTCTTCGGTCTTGCGCTTCGCCCGCAGGATCGCATTTCCCACGTCCCCAGGATCGCTGACGCGCTCGCTCCATCCGCCAAGGCTCTTGGCGAGGTCGGCATAGTTGCCGCCCAGGTCGCGCGCCTTATGCAGATCGTGCGACAGTTTCATGTGCGGAATTTCGATGGCCATGGTGTTGTTGTTCAACACGATGGTCAGGATCGGAATGCCGCAGCGAACCGCTGCTTCGAAGTCCAGACCGACCATGCCGAACGCCGCGTCGCCCATGAAATTGACGCAGAACTTGTCGGGCGCGGCCACCTTGGCGCCAATCGCCAAACCCAGGCCGGTGCCCAGTTGGTGCGACTTGCCCCAGCCGAGATAACCGCGCGGCGTCGTCGCCTTGTAGAACGGCAGCAGCTGATCGCGCGGGCTGCCGGAATCGTGCGTCACTATGGCGTCGGCCGGATCGATCACGCGCATGAATTCGTTCATGACGCGATACGGCGTCATCGGGGTTTCCGGCGAATTCAGCTTGGCGTGCCAACGCGCTTCCCAGGCAGCACGTTCGGTTGCCAATTCGGCCGCCGGGTTGCGGTTCAGCAACTTGCCTGCCAGCCGCTCTTTGACCGCGACAATAAGATCCTTCAGCGTCAACCGCGCATCGCCCAACAGAGCAATTTCCGTGGTGTTGGCTTTGTGCAAGTCGCGTGTATCGTTCGTTGCGTGGATGATCGGCACGTTCTTCGGCAGCGGCGGCGTGGTCAGCGGGTGGTTGTTCAGCCCGGTGCCGATGCCGAAAATCAGATCGGCCTTGGTGTAAAGATACATCTGGCCGGGGCCGTTGAACGTGTTGCCACCGGAACCAAGCGCCAGCGGATGGTTTTCCGGGAACGCGCTCTTGCCATCCACCGTCGTCATAACCGGCGCCTGCAACAGCTCCGCCAGTTGCACCAATTCCGCGGACGCTTCCGCATAAAGCACGCCCTGGCCCGCGATGATCACCGGCGCCGACGCCGCCAGCAACCGCTTCGCCGCATCGTCGGTATCCGCCGGATTCGGCGCCGAGATGCTCGGGCGCGCCGGCGTGTAGTTCAGCACATCCGTTCCGATATCGAGGTCCACCAGATCGCGCGGCACCTCCACCATCGCCGGCCCGAGGCGGCCGTTCTTCAGCGCCGCGAAAGCCCGCCGCATCACCGCCGGCACGGACGCCGGCAGCATGATTTCCTCCACCTGCTTGGTGACGGAGGCGTAGCTGACCTGCGAGCGGAACGTCGGAAACACCTGCGACTGATCGCGCGATTGCGACAGCGGCAGGAACAGCACCGGCGACGAATCGGAGTAAGCCGACGCGATACCGGCGAACGCGTTCTCCGCCCCCGGGCCGTACTGCATCGCGAAGACGCCCGGCGGCTTGCCGTTGGTAACACGAGCATAGCCGTCGGCCATGTGCACGCCCACGCGTTCCTGCCGGCAGATCACTGGGCGAATGCCGCCGGCAACGGCGTTCTCGATGATCGATGTGGTGGGGAAGCAGAACAGGGTGGTCGTGCCCTCCCGCTTCAGGATTTCGACGATGGCATCGGCCGCGCGCATGGGGTGTTCCCTCCGGGTGGTGGTGTTGGCCGGAGGGTAGGCTGGGGGGTGGGGGGTGGCAAGGTTTGGGGGGCGACTGTTAGCCCACATTAGAAATGTCCCCTGGTTCTCCACATTAGAGATGTCCCCTTCGATGCATGCTGCTGCCTGAGGTCCGGGGTGGGTTGCCCGCATGCGGGCAAC
>CAITUP010000151.1 GCA_903895595.1 uncultured Acetobacteraceae bacterium
CATGACATTAAGCTTTCGAAGTCGGCGGCAACATGGTCCCAAGTCCGGGATCTCTGCGAAGAAAGCGCCGCTAGATGATGTTTTAACCATAACCGGTCGTCCGACAACAGGCAAATGGCCTGACGGGCGAACGTCTCTTCGTCGGGTGCGACGAAGCCGGTTACGCCGTCGCGGATACGTTCGACGACGCTGCCGATCGGTTGAACCACACACGGGACGCCCAGTGCCTGAGCCTCCGCGAGCGCGAGGCAGAAGGTCTCATCCTCATGCCCCCTGTAGAGCATGACCCGGGAGCCGGCCACCCAATCCCGCAGCGTGTCGCGGCCGACCGGCTTGTGCCGGATAACGCCCTGATCGGTCATCGCATCGGCGGTGGACAGGACTGCCGACATGCGGTTGAAGCCGGTTCCGGCCCGCATCTGGTACACCTCCGGCCCACTGAACAGATGCAGTTCCGCGTCGGGCAATTCCGGGTGAATCCGTTCCGACCAGACCCGCAGCAGCCAATCCAGATTGCGCCCCGGATTGGACGTAAAAATCGCTCGGCGCGGTGGGGCTGCCTTCGACGTGGCCGCCGACAGGAATGTGTTCGGCAGCCCAAGCGGGATCGTCCTTACATCGTATTTCGCGACCCACGCCGGGCAGGTCGAACGATGGTAGTCGCCGAGCACGATTACCTTGGGCGGCAGCAGCGCCATCTTCGCCCGGAACTGCCAAAGGTCGATCTCCCACACCGGGTTATGCATCCACAGCGCGCGGGTTTTCGCGAAGGGGACGTGGAGCAAGAGTTCGTGATTCCGGTTGGCGATATAGAGATCCGCACGCAGAGGCAGCCCATGAGAGAGCGGACGCCAGGTCACACCTGCGATGGAATCCACGGTGTCGCGATTGTTGTAGACGCTGACGCGATGGCCAGCTCGTGCCAAGGCTTCGGCCAGGAAGACCGTCGCGCTCTCGACGCCGCCCGAGGGCCCTCGCCTGATCGTGGCGCCGTCGAACATCAGGCCGCGATTGGCGATGATAATGGTTTTACCGCTCATGCGCGCTTATAACCCGATGTCAGGCATTTATCCGAACAAACCGCTGATTGCAGTTCGCACGAGGTGGCGCGGGTTGGCCGTTCTCCCGCCATGGCCGACTCGCCGAGCGGTCGCGGATGCTGCGCGATATGCGGACACCCCCGCGCGGGAGGCGTGATAGAGATAACCGTCGACCGCCTGCGAAAGCGCGGTGGCCACCGCCGCCGCGCGCGTCGCCGGCAGGCCGGGAAGGGCGGCGATTTTCGCCAACGACAAGACGGTTCCGCGACAAAACAGCAGCTTATGGCGTTCATGCGACAGATTGTTGTCGTGCACCCGCTTGTGGGCGACGACCTCCCGAGAGAACGCGAAACGCCCCAGGAGCGCGAGGCGCATGAACAGATCCGTATCCTCGCACTGCATCATGGTTTCGTCGAACAAGCCGGCCTCGAGCGCGGCGTCCCGCCGAAACAGGCAGGCGGAGGTCCCGAATACGCCACTGGACAACAGTAGATCGAACATCCGGTCGCCAAGTGTCCAACAATCCGCCGCGATTTCGGTCGCGGGGAGCGCGGTGACGCCGCTGGTCGTCAGGAAGCCGCTGTCCAGGGTTTCCCCGGCGTTGAAAACAGTCGAGTCTCCGAAACCCAGAACGATGTCGTCGGTCACGGAGACCACGCGCAGCAGTGTCTGGTGATGCGTCGGGGCCAGGAGATCGTCGGAATCGAGCAATGCGACCCATGGCGCGTTGCCGCGCCGGATCGCGGTGTTGCGGGCGGCCGATGGGCCGCGCGGCCCGGTATTGTCGATGATTTGGATCGTGACCCGGTCCGCGAGTTCGCCGGCGCAGGCATGTGCGACCGCGACCGTGTCATCGGTACTCGCGTCGTTGACGATGGTGACCAGATCGGCCGGACGCGTTTGAGCTGCCACGCTGAGCAGCGTTTCGCGTATATACGGGCCGGCGTTGAATGCTGGGATTATAACTTCCAGCATGGTCGCGATCGCAATACCATTCGGTTCGTCATGGCGGTCAGCTCCGTAATGCCTTCGACGCCACCGCCTTTTCCGCTCAATATCGCATCGGCCGTCGCTGAGAAAATCTGGCTTCCACCTAATTATCCAGCCTTATCCGGTCAAGCAGGGAACGCGCCTTCCGACGATCTAAGCCGGCCAGAGACGGCGTTTCCGCTCCTCCGCTTCGGCGTCGATCACCGGCGCGCACGCCAAGGCGATCGCCAGCAGCCGCGGTTCCGACATCCGCGGGCCGACCAGCGTGACCCCGACCGGCAGCCCGGTCGGTCCAAAACAGACGGGAATGCCCACGTTAGGGCCGTGCATCAATGTCCACATCTTGTTGAACACCGCATCGCCCGTCGTATGCAGACCCACCGGCGCCTCGCCCTTGGAGCTGGGTGTCAGGATCACATCCAACGACGGCCCGAACATCCCATCCAGAACCGGCCGGCAGGAATCCGCCAGCGCGTAAGCCCCCAGCAATTGCTGGGTCGTGATCTGCAGAACGTTTTCGACCTTTTCCTTCAAACCGGGCGCCAGCAGCGCGTTGGCATTGATATATTCGGGCAGGAAGGACGCACCGCCTTCGCTGCTGGCGATCGCGGTATGGGCCGCGTGTAACCGCCCGAACGGTTCCGGCAATTCCAAATCCTCGACGATGGCCCCGGCTTCGGCCAGGCGTTTCGCCGCCGTGTTCAGCGCCAGTTCGCCGGCCGGTTCGATCTCCCGCCACACAGGGCTGCGGCAGACACCGACACGCAGGCCTTTGACCGCGACGGGGGTGGGATCGCGATGGATGCGGAAGGCTTCCGCGACCAGGATCAAATCCTCGACGCTGCGCCCGTACCACCCGACGGTGTCCAACGTCAGCGACGACATACGGGCCCCCTCCCGGCTGACGCGGTTCCACGTCGGCTTCAGACCGTAAATCCCGTTGAAGGACGCCGGCCTGATGTGCGATCCGCCGGTTTGCGTTCCGAACGCCAAGTGTACCTGAAAATCCCCGACCGCCGCGCCCGATCCCGAGGACGACCCGCCCGGCGTGTGTGCGGGGTTATACGGATTGGTCGAAACCGCCTTGCGCCCGAACGACGCGAACTCGACCGTATCGGTCTTACCCAGGATCAAGGACCCGGAACCCCGCACCACCGCGACCGCCGCGGCGTCCCGCCCAACCTGGCACTCGTCGTAGATGGGGGAGTTCTGCGTGGTTGGATAATCCTTGGTGTCGATGACATCCTTCACGCCCCACGGCAGCCCATGCAACGGCCCCTTCCAAGCCGTTTTATCCAGTTCCCGCGCTCGGCGAACGACATGATCGGGATCCATGCGCAGCCAAGCCTTGACCACGGAATCGCGCGACGCGATGCGTGCGAGGCAGGAACGGACCAGCTCCTCGCACGACATTTTCCGAGCCTGGATGGCCGACGAAGCTTCGGCCGCGGTCATGCGGGCTGGTTCAGTTTCCATGTCCATTCTCCTCTGGGACCCGATACCAGCTTTACGCGCGCCGAAAAACCTTTACCCCACCGTGATCGTGGTCAGATCGACGAACCAGCTTTGCACCGGTTGGAATCCCGCGACCTTCTTCGACATCGCCCGTGGATTGAGGTCGTGCACCATGAACAGCCACGCGGCCTCATCGACGACGATCGCATGCGCTTTCGCCAACAACGCGGTCTGTTCGGCCTCGTCGAAACTGGCCTGAGCGCGTTTCAACAGGGCGGTCGCTTCCTCGTTCAGCCAATGGCCCCAATTGTAATTGACTGGGCTGAAACTGTCGATCGCGTAGTAGCGGAACATCGTCGAGGGATCGACCGAACTAAGGCTGATGTTGATGCCGTGGACCCCGTGGCTGGGCGCGGCTTTGGGGTCGTTGCGGATAGCGACGAGCATGGTGCCCCATTCGACGACGTCGAACTCGATGTCGATGCCGACGGCTTTGCAGTTCTGCTGCACGAACTCGTTCATCGGGATCGGCAGCATCTGGCCCGAACCGGAGGTGGAGATCATGATTTTGACCTTCACCGGCTTGTCGGGGCCGTAGCCGGCTTCCTTCAGCAGCGCCTTCGCCTTCGCGGGATCGTAGCTGTAATGTTGTTCGGGTTTGCCGAAGAAGGGGTTTTCAGGCGGGTACAACCCTAAGGCCGGCTTGGCGATTCCGTTGATCAATCCGCACAGCCCGTCCCGGTCGATCGCGTAATTGATCGCGCGCCGGACGCGCACATCGTGAAAGGGGGAGCCTTCCTCGGTGTTCAGCACGTAGGGATAGGTATGCGGGTAGGGCCACAGAAAAACGTTGTAGTTGGCGCTTTTCAGCGATGGGATGGCGTCGGGCGCCGGTACCTCGATCCAATCGACCTGCCCCGAACGCAGGGCGGCGATACGCGTCGTGGCCTCGGGCATGGGATGGACGAACAGCTTCTCGATTTTCGGGATGCGCGCCTTGTCCCAATAATCCTCGTTGCGGGCCATTTCGACGTATTGACCGGGCACGACGCGGACGATTTTGAAAGGCCCGGTGCCGGCGGGTTTCTTCGCGAATTCCGCCCAGTTTTTGCCGGTTTCCTCCCATTGGGCCGGACTGACCATCAGCACACGGGTCAGCAGCCAGGGCAGGAAACTGAACGGGAATTTGGTGGTCATCGCGATCGTCGAGTCGTCGGCTTTTTCGAACGTATCCACCATCGATACGGCGGCTTTCACGATCGGGGCCGAGGTCGAATCGTATTGCGGGGATTTATCGTCGTAGACGCGGCGCAGGTTCCAGATCACCGAATCGGCGGTGAAATCGGTGCCATCGTGGAATTTCACGCCCTGTCGCACCTTGAACAACCAGCGCAGCGCGTTGGCCGGGTCGGGGTGCCATTCGGTGAACAGGCCGGGCGTTATATTCGCGGGTTTGCTCGGGTTGTTCCGCAGGTCCCAGTTCACCAGCGCGTCGTAGGGCTGGTAGCCGAGGAAGCGAAAGCCCTCGAACCCGTTGTTGGGGATGCCATGGGTGGTCGGAATATCGGCCGCTGTCATCGCGATGCGTAACGTACCGCCGCTGGCCGCAAAGGCCGCCGTCGCAGGTGCCGCGGCGAGTGCCGAGGCCGCGAAAAGTTCCCGTCGTGAAAGCATGTCTTTATCCGATGCTGATCTGGGTGAAGTCCTGGTACCAGCTTTGGGCCGGTTTGAATCCCTGGACCTTTTTCGACATCGCGCGCGGGTTCAGATCGTGCACGATAAACAGCCAGGGCGCCTCATCGACGACGATGGCATGGGCCTTGGCCAGAAGCTCGCTTTGTTCGGCGGCGCTGAACGTGGCCTGGGCTTTGCGTAACAATTGCGTTGCGTCCTCGTTCGCCCAATGGCCCCAGTTGTAATTAACCGGCGAGAAACTGTCCTTCGCGTAGTAGCGGAACATCGAAGACGGATCGGTGAAGCTCAGGCTGATATTGATGCCGTCGACGCCGTGCGACTGCGTCGCGGTTGGGGGGTTGCGGACCGCGACCAGCATGGTTCCCCATTCGACGACGTCGAAATCGATGTCCATGCCGACCGCTTTGAAATTCTGCTGCATGAATTCGTTCATCGGAATTGGCATCATCTGGCCCGAACCGGAGGTCGAGATCATGATTTTCGCCTTCACCGGCTTGTCGGGCCCGTATCCGGCTTCCTTCAGCAGGGCTTTGGCCTTGTCCGGATCGTAGCCGTACTTGTTCTTCGGTGTGCCGAACAACCGATGTTCGGGGGGATACAGGCCAAAGGCCGGTTTCGCGGTGCCGTTCAGCAGCTTGCACAGGCCTTCGCGGTCCACCGCGTAATTCAGCGCCTGCCGCACCCGGACATCCTTGAACGGCGAATTGTCCATGCAGTTCAGCGCATAAGGATATGTGTGCGGATAGGGCCAAAGGCTGATGTTCAGCCCGGCTTGTTTTAGGGACGGGATGGAATCGGGCGGTGGCACCTCGATCCAATCGACCTGACCGGACCGCAGGGCGGCGACGCGGGTGGTGGACTCCGGCATCGGGTAGACCACCATTTTGTCGAGTTTCGGTATCCGAGCCTTGTCCCAGTAGGACTCGTTACGGCTCATTTCGGCATATTGGCCGGGGACGATTTTGGTGATTTTGAACGGGCCGGTGCCCGAGGGCTTTTTGGCGAATTCGGCCCAGGTTTTTCCCACGGCCTCCCACTGAGTGGGACTTGCGATCAGAATGCGGGTCAGCAGATACGGCAGGAACGAGAATGGATATTTGGTGATCAGCACGACGGTTTTGTCGTCCGCCTTTTCGAATGTATCGATCATCGACACCGTGGCGCGTACGATCGGCGCGGCGGTGGCATCGTATTGCGGGGATTTATCGTCGTAGATGCGCCGCAAATTCCAAACGATCGCATCGGCGTCGAGCGCCGATCCGTCGTGGAATGTCACGCCCTGGCGGACCGCGCAGATCCAGCGGTTGGGGTTGCCCTCATCGCCGTGCCAGGCGGAAAACAAGCCGGGCGTAATGTCGGCCAGGGTTTCGGTATGGGTGAAATCCCAGTTGATCACGGAATCGTAGGCGGGATAGCCGAGAAAGCGGAAGCCCTCGCCACCGTTGTTCGGAATGCCATGGGTGGAGGGCAGATCGGCCGCCGTCATGCCGATACGGAGAATTTGCGGCGTTGCCGCCCGCGCGGGCAGCAGGGGCAACGACGATACGGCGGCGGCGGAACCGATAAGACCGCGTCTGGTTAGCATCGCACCGCTCCTGCTGTTGGGGGACAGGCGGTGCGTTGCAATGGTTATGCCAAGGCCGGTTCCGCGGCCTGGGTCTCCAAAAGCGTCAGAACGGAGGCGGTGTCCCTGACATCGCAGAACGTATAAGCCATCGACGTCAACGTCGCATTATGTTCCGCATCCGTGAAGGTCGCGTTGCCGTCGGCGACGAAAAACACTTTGTAATTCAGCATCATCGCATCGCGCGCGGTGGATTCGCAGCACACCTGGCTAGCCGTCCCGGTGACGATTAGCGTGTCGATTCCGCGGTCCTGCAAAATCTCGTGCAGGTCGGACGCCCCCGGCGCGAAGGCCCCGAAGCGGCGCTTGCGGACTTTCAAATCCTCCGGCCGGACATCCAGGTCGGGCCATAGCGCGTGACCCTCGGACCCCGGCGTGAAGGCCTCGATCATGCGGACGCGGCGGGCGGGCGAGCAGAAATGGTCGAAGAAGACCGGCCAGGTGCGGACGGCGACCTCATCGAAAGTGTTCTGGATATAGACGACCAGACCGCCGGCGCGGCGCACGGCATCGCTGATGCGGTTGACGTTGGGGACGATGTCGCGGGCGATCGGCAGTTCGGCGACGGCGCCGGGGGCCATGAAGCCGTTCTGGAGATCGACCACAATATGGGCAGTACGCCTACTATCTAATCTTCCGAACACGCCGAGGCCGCCGCGGCGTTCAGTCACACGGCGTACGACGGCGGGGTCAATGAGGGGATTGTGCACAGATAACCTCCTGTATGATCGATATTATGCCATTTTTGGCGGACATACAGATATCATCCGTCCATCGTATACGCAAATGGTTAAATATATTGCATATATTTCGATGGACAGTTTGATGTGTTGTGCTAATTTCAGGCAATCATGCTGCGGTGCAACATAGCGCGGCACGAACCGGAGATCACGCCGCCATGCTCGTCTTCGCCATACGTCGACTCCTCCAAGCCATCCCCATTCTGCTCGGGGTCTCCCTGGTCGTCTTCGGCCTTGTGCATATTGTCCCTGGCAACCCCATCGACATGCTCATGCCGCCCGAAGCCTCCCCCGAAGTCATCGCGCAGATGAAAGCCGCCTTCGGCTTCGATAAACCGCTTCATATCCAATACCTGCTCTGGTTGCTGCGCGCAGTGCAGGGCGATTTCGGGCTGTCGGTGTTCAATGCAACCCCGGTTTGGGGCCAGTTGATCGCCGCGCTGGGCAACACGTTCATCCTCGCGATCCTCGGCGCCATGCTCGGTTTCGGCATGGGCATCCTGTGCGGCATGATCTCGGCCATCAACCACGGCCGCTGGCCGGACAAGCTGTTCTCCGCCATCGCCACCATGGGCGTGTCGCTGCCACATTACTGGTGCGCGATCGTTCTGGTTTTGGCGTTTGCCGTGCTGAACGAATATCTGCCGGCCCAGGGTATGGGGGACGATTCCGAGCCTTTGTATAACCGGCTGCAATACCTCGTCCTGCCCGTCATCACCCTGTCGCTGATCCCCATGGGCGTCATCGGCCGGTTGGTGCGCGCGACGGTGCTGGAGATTTTGGGCCAGGATTTCGTCGGCGCTTTGTCCGCCAAGGGCCTGACCCGTTGGCCCGTCATCCGCCACATCTGCAAGAACGCCGCGCCGCCGGTACTGGCGCTGATGGGTTTGCAGTTCGGCTACCTGCTGGGCGGCTCGATCCTGGTGGAGACGGTGTTCAACTGGCCGGGCTCCGGCAACCTGCTCAACCTCGCGATTTTCCGCCGCGATATTCCGATCCTGCAAGCGACGATCCTGGTTCTGGCGTCGTTCTTCGTCTTTCTGAATCTGCTGGTCGATATCGCTCAGGCGGCGATCGACCCGCGCATGCGCCGCTAAGCCTGGGAGAGCACGATGTCCCACACAACCATGGACGAATTCGCTACCGGGGCACGGCCGGGTGCCGACGATGTGCCCGCCGCTGCCGCGCCCGGCTACTGGAAATCGGTCGGGCAACGGTTGGCACGGGATCCGGTGACCCTTGCCGTGACCCTGGTGCTGATCGGTATTCTGGTCATTACGATCGGGGCGCCGTTGGTGACCAGCTACGATCCTTTCGCGGGCAGCGTGATGACACGGCTGAAACCCATCGGCACCCCAGGCCACTGGCTCGGCACGGATGAGACCGGGCGCGATCTGTGGACGCGTCTGTGCTACGGCGGGCGGATGTCGTTGCTGGCGGCGATCATGCCGGTCTCGATTTCGCTGTGTCTTGGCGGAGCGCTGGGGGTTTTCGCGGGATATGCCGGCGGGCTGGTCAACACGCTGATCATGCGCACCATGGATGTCTTTTACGCCTTCCCGTCGATTCTGCTGGCGATCGCCATTTGCGGGATCTTGGGGAACGGGTTGTCGAATGCGATCCTGGCTCTGGCGGTTGTTTTCATCCCGCCCATGGTCCGCGTTTCCGAAACAGTCACCACCCAGGCCAGGCAGCTCGATTTCGTCGAAGCCGCGCGTGCGTCCGGCACCACCACGTTTCAGGTCATCCGCTATCACGTGCTGGCCAATGTTCTGGGACCGATCCTGGTGTACGCGACCAGCCTGATCAGCGTGTCGATCATTCTGTCTGCCGGCCTGTCTTTCCTGGGCCTGGGCGTCACGCCGCCGCAGCCGGAATGGGGATTGATGCTGAATTCGCTCAGGCAGGCGATTTACGTGCAACCCTACGTGGCCGCGCTGCCGGGCCTGATGATTTTCCTGACGTCGATGTGTTTCAACCTGATGAGCGATGGTTTCCGCAGCGCCATGGATGTGAGGCTGAGCAAATGAGCGAAACTCTGGAGCTGGATCCCCGCGATCGCGGGGGACCGGCGCAGCCGATGCTGCGCGTGGAGGGGCTGAAAAAATACTTTCCGATCCGCGGCGGTCTGTTGAACCGCACGGTCGCGACCGTACAGGCGGTCGACGATGTTTCGTTCCTGGTCCACAAGGGCGAGACGTTGGGCATCGTCGGTGAATCCGGCTGCGGTAAATCCACCACCGCGCGTCTGTTGATGCGCCTGATGGAACCCGATTCCGGCAGCGTCGTGTTCGACGGCGACGCGGTCGGCGATCTTCGCGGCATCACCGTGAACGAAATGCGCCGGCAGATGCAGATGGTGTTTCAGGACAGCTATTCGTCGCTGAACCCGCGCATGACCATGGCGGAAAGCATCGCCTACGCGCCGCGCATGCATGGCCTCGGCCGGAAGGAGGCATACGACCGCGCCGAAAGCCTATTGGCGCAGGTCGGACTTAACCCGCGCCAATATGCTCGGCGATACCCGCACGAATTGTCCGGTGGGCAGCGTCAGCGGGTGAATATCGCCCGAGCGCTGGCGCTTGAACCGAGATTGGTGATTTTGGATGAGGCGGTGGCGGCGCTGGATAAATCGGTCGAAGCGCAGGTGCTGAATCTTCTTGGCGACCTCAAGGAGAAATTCAACCTGACTTATCTGTTCATCAGCCACGACCTGAACGTCGTCGAATACATGAGCGACCGGGTCATGGTGATGTATCTGGGCCGGGTGGTCGAAACCGGTCCGGTCGCGGAAATTTACCGCCATCCAAGGCATCCCTACACACGGGCGTTGTTCGCGTCGAAGCCGACGCTCGATCCGGACCGGCGGACGACGGAAATGCCGCTGACCGGCGATCCGCCCAATCCGATCAACCCGCCGTCGGGCTGTAGATTCCGCACCCGCTGCGCCTTCGCGGAGGCCGTGTGTGCCGAGAAAGCGCCTGCTTTGGCGGCACCTTTGGATGGGGATTACGACGAAATGTCCCCGCATCTTGTCGCCTGCCATTTGCCGGCGGCGCAACGCGCGATGGGGGTGCATCATGTCTGACGATCCGGTTCTGCGCGTCGAGGATCTGAACGTCCGGTTCCGCCGCCGCAACGTGGATGTACCGGCGGTGAACGATGCTTCGTTTTCGCTCCGGCGTGGCGAAACATTGACGATCCTGGGTGAATCCGGGTCGGGCAAAAGCGTCAGCCTGAAAGCGCTGATGGGGTTGTTGCCGTCTTACGCCGAAATCACCGGCAAAATCTGGCTGAACGGCACCGAAATTCTAGGCTTGCCGGCGGCCGATCTGGCGAAGCTGCGCGGCGGTTCGGTTTCGATGATTTTTCAGGAGCCGATGGCGGCGCTGGACCCGGTTTATACAATCGGGGAACAGATCGCCGAGACGATCGTGCAGCACGAAGGCGTCGATCGCCGCACCGCGATGAAGCGCGCGCTCGATCTTTTGGAGCAGGTCAAAATCCCCTCCGCCGCGCGCCGGCTGAAGAATTATCCGCACGAGATGTCGGGCGGGATGCGGCAGCGGGCGATGATCGCGCTGGCGCTGGCGTGCTCGCCCTCGGTCCTTCTGGCGGATGAGCCGACGACGGCGTTGGATGTGACCGTGCAGATTCAAATTCTGCTGCTGCTGCGTCAGTTGCAGGAGGAATTCGGCATGGCGATCGTGTTCGTGACGCACGACGTCGGTGCGGCGGCGGAAATCTCCGACCGGATCGCCGTCATGTATGCCGGGCGGTTCGTGGAGAGCGGGACGTCGCGGGAAATCATTCGTTCGCCCCAGCATCCCTATACGCAGGGGCTACTGTCCTCGACCGTGCATGGCGGCATGCGTGGGACGAAGCTGGTGACCATTCCGGGCACGCCGCCCAATCTGGCCGAACTGCCGCCCGGCTGCGCCTTCGCGCCCCGCTGCCGCTACACGACCGAGGCTTGCCGCCGGCCGGACATTCCGGTCACGGTCACCGAAACCGGCGCGATGGCGCGCTGCGTCCGCGTCGCCGAACCTGTTTTCGCCTGATTATCTTCGAAGGACTCCAAGCATGATCACCGAAGAAGCGTTCGAGGTACTGGCCGCTCAGACGGGCCTGCCCTTATCGGCCGAACAAAAAGCCACGCTGCGGGCGGTTTATCCGACGCTGCGGGAAATGATGGACTTGGTGTCTCGTCCACTGCCGCGGGAAGCCGAACCAGGCCATATCTTCGTGCCGGAGGTCCGCTGATGTCCGCCATTCCCACCATCGCCGAGGCCGCGCGGCTGATCGCGGACAAGAAGCTCTCTCCGGTCGAGCTGACGCAGGATTGCCTGGGCCGGATCGCGAAGAACGACTCCTCGCTGAACGCGTTTCTCATGCTGACCGAGGAACGCGCTCTGGCGGATGCGAAAGCCGCCGAGGCGCGGCACATGGCCGGCACCGCGCGCGGGCCCCTGGACGGAATTCCGATCGCGCATAAGGATATCTACAATACCGCCGGCATTCGTACCACCGCGCATTCGAAGCTGCTGGAAGATAACGTCCCGACGAAAGACGCGGTCACCGTCACGAAACTGGCCGCGGCCGGCACGGCGATGCTGGGGAAATTGTCCACCCATGAATTCGCCATGGGTGGGCCGTCGTTCGATCTGCCATGGCCACCGGCGCGCAACCCCTGGAACCCCGCCCATTTCACCGCCGGTTCGTCGTCCGGCACGGGCGCTGCGATCGCGGCCGGGTTTATCCTCGGTGGCACCGGGTCGGATACCGGCGGATCGATCCGCGGCCCGGCGGCCTTGTGCGGCATCGCCGGGATCAAACCGACCTACGGGCTGTGCAGCCGCACCGGCGTGCTGCCGTTGTCCTTCACCATGGACCACACCGGCCCGATGGCCTGGACGGTGGAGGATTGCGCGCTGCTGTTGCAGGCGATGGCGGGGCACGATCCCTCCGACCCCGGCAGCGCCAACCGGCCGGTGCCGGACTTCTCGGCCGATCTGTCGAAGGGCGCCAAGGGCCTGCGGATCGGCGTGGTGCGGCACTTCTTCGAAACCGATCATCCCGTCAGCCCCGCCACCCAAAAAGGCATCGACGACGCGCTGGATGTCTACAAGCAGCTCGGCGCCGAAGTCCGCGATGTCACGCTGTCGCCGATGGCGGAGTACCACGCCGCCGGTTCGATCATTCTGACGTCGGAAGCCTATGCGGTGCATGAGCCGTGGTTGAAAACCCGCTTCAACGATTACGGAGAACTGTTCCGCGATCGTATCGCGCTCGGCGGCTTCATCACCGCCGCCGCATTGTTCCAGGCGATTCGGCGGCGGCGGATTTTGACGCTGGAAGTCACGGCCGCGATGGCCGATCTGGATATTCTGGTATCGGCGTCGCAGCCCGGGGAGGCCCCGAAAATCGACGAAGTGCCAAAATGGGGCAATCTGGAAAAGCCGTCGCTGACGATGCCGTTTAATCTTACCGGCTTCCCGGCCATGAGCGTCTGCACCGGATTCGGTGTCGGAGGGTTACCGGTGTGCATGCAGCTGATCGCCAAACCCTTCGCCGAACCGACGTTATTCCGAGCGGGGCATGCGTATGAGGCTGCGACGGCCTGGCGTCAGATGCGGCCGGCGATGGCGGGGTAGGGCAGCTTGGGGTGGGCGGGCTTAAAAAGCCCCAGCCCACCCATCCCGCCGCGGATCGGATCCGGCGACCAGCACCCCGTTATCCATCACCCGAATCGCCTCCACGCTGCACGGCCCCTCCAACGGGCCGACCCGGTTCAGCCGGTGCCCCAGCCGTTCCAGGCCCGCCAGAACATCAGCGCCGAACCCCGGTTCGACGACCAGGCTCCCGTCACCGTCATGCGGCCAGTTCGCCCCCTGTCCATGTTGGACAGATGTCCATCGCGGTGCCTCCAGCGCGGTTTGCGGATCGGCGCCGAGGTCCATCATCGACGTCAGGACCTGCAAATTCACCTGCACCTGATTGTCGGCGCCCGGCGTGCCCTCCACCGCCCAGAGGCGTCCGTCCTTGAACACCATCGGCGCGTTCATGGTGTGGCGGACCCGCTTGCCCGGCACCAGCCGGTTGGCGTGACCGGGCGCGAGGTGCCAGTACGCCATTCGGTTGTTCAGCAGCACGCCGGTATCACCGGCCGTCACCCCCGATCCGAACCCGGAATTGAGGCTCTGGATCGCCGACACCGCGTTCCCGGCGCCGTCCACCACGCAGAAATATGTCGTATCGCCCACCGCCTGTTCCGGTTCCGCCAAGCGGATGTCGGACGCGCGCGACAGATCGATGGATGCGGCGGCTTGGTCCGCATGCGCATCCGACAATAAACGGTCCAACGGAATCTCTGCAAAACGTGGGTCCGACCCATACCGTTCCCGGTCCTGAAACGCTCGCTTCTTCGCCTCCACCAGAACGTGAATGCGTTGCACCGGGTCCAGCCCGGCGATGTCGAAACGCTCCACTGTTTTCAGCATCTGCAAATGCGTGAACCCCGTGGAGTTCGGCGGCGTCTGGGTCACGCGGAACCCGCGATAGGCGATCTCGATCGGCGCTTGAACTTCCGGTTGGCATTCGGCCAAATCCTGCTCGTCCACCAGAACGCCGGCCTCGCGCATCCCGGCGGCGAGGCGTTTCGCCAATCGGCCCCGGTAGAACGTTTCCGCTCCGTCGGCCGCGATTTCCTCCAGCGTTCGGGCGAGGTCCGCCTGCACGACGATCGAGGCCATCGGCGGCTCGCCCCGTTCCATATCCAGCAGGAACACCGCCCGCGTGCGCCGGTCGCCGGTCAGCACCGGCCGGAAATCCCCGGCGAAATGGGAGTAATGCGGGGTGGCCGGGAACCCGTCGCGCGCATGCCGGATGGCATCGGCGCAGAGGCGTGCCCAAGGCAGGCTACCTTGAGCCGCGTGCAACGCCCCCATGCTGGCGAGGAATCCGGGTGTCGAAACGCTCAAAGGCCCCCGCACCGCGATGCCACGGGCCTTGAACCGTTCGGGCGTCGCCGCGCGCGGGGCCGATCCGGTGCCGTTCCAGCAGGTTGTCCGACCGCTCGCGGCATTGTGCACCTGATAGAACCCGTCGCCGCCGAGGCCGGACATCATCGGCTCCACCACCGACAAGGTCAGCGCGATGGCGATGGTGGCATCCACGGCGTTGCCGCCTTCCCGCAGGATGTCCAGCCCGCTCTGCGTGGCCAGAGGATGATTGGTGGCGACCGCGCCGTTGCGGCCCATGATCGGGGTTCGGTAAGTGCGGGATGGCAGGTACATCGGGGCGGTCTCCAGGCAAGGCCGACACCTTACCCCCCGCGCCGGGCTTGGAAAGACCCGCGTTCTGGCGTTTGCTGCATTTATGTTTCACGCGGTCCTCACCAGCGAGACCGATTGGGCCGGATGGCGCGCCGCCACCCGTTCGCTGGTGCTGGGCGGAGTCGAACCGAATGCAGTGCGGTGGACGGTTGGCGGCACGCCGCATCTGCTGCCGGAAGCCACCGGCAGCTTCGGCGTCTCCCGCACGCTGGTGTCGTTGGCCTCCGTCGCCGTCCAGGCCCGCGAACCGGAGCGGTTCGGGCTGCTCTACAGTCTGGTGTGGCGCGCGCATGCCGGTGAGACGCTGCCCGACGACGACCCGGACCTGCGTCTGGCGCGGCGCTGGGCGCTGGCGGTCCGCACCGACGCCCACCGCATGCGCACCCACCTCCGCTTCATGCCGGTCGGCCCGCATTTGCTCGGCTGGTACGCCCCCGCGCATTACGTGTTGGAGGCCAACGCCCAGCTGCTCGCCCAACGTTTCCCGGCCCGGCCCTGGTCGGTCGTAACCCCGGACTCCAGCGCCCATTGGGATGGAACCGCGCTACGCATCGGTGCCGGCGTCCCGAGGATCGAAGACGACGAAACCCTGGCGGCATGGTGGGACGCGCACGGCGACGCCATTCTGTGCGACTCCACGCCGGGCGTGACCGTTCCGCCGGCCGAGGAACTGGACGAAGCGCCGCGCCCGCCGGACCGTCCGGCGATCGGACCCATCGTGCTCCCCGTTGCCTCCGCCTCGGCTTTGGCCGCTGCCCGCACCGACGCCGCAAGCTGCGAACGCTGCGATCTGTGCGACGCCGCCACCCAAACCGTCTTCGGCGAAGGCCCGGCCGATGCGGCGGTCCTGTTCGTCGGCGAGCAGCCCGGCGACCAGGAGGACACGATCGGCCGCCCCTTCGTCGGCCCCGCCGGACAGCTGTTGGACCGAGCGTTGGAGGAATCCGGCATCGACCGCCGCGGCATCTACATCACCAATGCCGTCAAGCATTTCAAATTCACGCTCCGCGGCAAGCGCCGCATCCACGTCTCCCCCAGCCCCGAGGAAATCGCGGCCTGCGGGGTCTGGCTGGACTCCGAACGCGCGATCGTCCGCCCCAAGCTGCTGGTCCTCATGGGTGGTTCCGCCGCCCGCGCCGTGCTCGGCCGCCCGGTGGCGGTGACGCGGGAACGCGGCCAAGCGATCCGTCTGCCGGATGGGCAAATGGCGTTCGTAACCGTGCATCCGTCGTATCTGCTGCGCGTGCCGGAGGGCGAGGCACAGGTGCGGGAATACCGAGCGTTTGTGCGCGATTTGACGGCGGTGCGGGAGTTGGTGGGGATGGTATAAGCGCCGCGACCAGCCCCACCGGTTCTCTTACCCTCGTTGAATCAACTCAATCGAAACATTCTGCGGCGCCGTCAAAAACGCGATCGTCGTGCCGGGCCGGATCTGCTTCGGCTCCATCGTGAACACCACGCCCTTGCCCTTCAGCTCCGCCACCGCCTCGGCCATGTTCGTCACCGTCATGCCGAAATGATCCAGCCCCATATAGGGCGAGTTCGGCGCCGCGCCCGCCTGCGCCGGCGACGCCATCGCGATGAACACCTTCTGCCCGGCCAGGTTCAGGTCGATACGGTTCGACCCGTCCGCCTGCTTCGTTCGGATCACCTCGGCGCCCAGCTTATCCCGATACCAGACAGCGGTTTCCTCGGGGTTGGGGGAACGCAAATGAACGTGTTCCCAGGTGAACTGAACCATGACCGGTTTCCTCATGTTGAATGTGCCACGGTATTTGCCCACCGTAGCCGCCACCCGGCAAGACCCGCTTCCCAATCCCCCCGCCCCAGCCGCACAATGGCGCATGCCGGCACGTTCCCAAGAGATTACCGCGACCATGCTGCTCCAGGCCTACGGCATGGGCCTGTTTCCGATGGCGCGCTCTCGGGAGGACCCCAGGCTGATGTGGCTCAACCCCCGCCAGCGCGGCATTCTGCCGCTGGACGGGTTCCATCTGCCGCGCCGCCTGCTGCGCACCGTCCGATCCCAAGCGTTCGAGGTCTCCTGCGACCGGGATTTCCCCGCCGTCATCGCCGGCTGCGCCACCCCGGCGCCGGGGCGCGAAGACACCTGGATCAACAGCGAGATCGTGCGCCTGTTCTCCGAACTGTTCGACCGCGGACACGTGCACACCGTCGAGTGCCGCTTGGACGGCGAACTCGTCGGCGGTCTCTACGGCATGGCGCTCGGCGGGGCGTTCTTCGGGGAGAGTATGTTCAGCTTCGCCACCGACGCTTCCAAGGTGGCCCTGGTGCATCTGGTCGCGCGTCTTCGGCTGGGCGGGTTCATGCTGCTGGACACGCAGTTCATCACCGGCCATCTGATGCGCTTCGGCGCGCGGGAGATCGGGCGGGATTCCTACAAAGCCCAGCTTGAACCGGCGATCGGGACGCAAGCCGTCTGGCTGCCGGAACCCGATCCGGCGGCGTTGGACGCGGAAATTCTGGCCCTGGGCGGCAGGCAACCGGTGTAACATCCTGCCGCCCGCCGGGTCCCATCCCGGTATCGAGGAGCTTGCGACATGACCCTTCCCTGGCGCGACCGGCGCGGCCAATTCCTGCCTCTGAAGGCGGCGGTGTTCGCCGCTGCCTTCGTTCCTGGCATTTGGTACGCGGCTTGGTGGATCGCCGGCGAAGCCGGACCGCGGCCGGTGACCGAGGCAATCTGGGGTACCGGCCTTTGGGCGATCCGGTTCTTCCTGATCTCATTGGCCATCACCCCGGTGGCGCGCATGCTGCAATGGCCCGGCTTGCTGCTGGTGCGGCGCATGGTGGGGCTTACGGGTTTGGCTTACGGGCTGGCCCACTTGTTCTTCTATACGATGGACCAGAAATTCAATCTGGGGACCGTGCTCAGCGAAATCCTCAGCCGGTTCTATCTAACCATCGGCTTCGTCGCACTGGTCGGTTTCGCGGCGCTCGGCGTGACCTCCACCAACGCCATGATCCGCCGCATGGGCCGCTGGTGGAAGCGGCTGCATTGGTTGACTTATCCGCTGATCGCGACGATCGCCCTGCATTACTTCATCCAGAGCAAAGCCAACGTGTCGGAGCCGGTGTTCGTCGCGGGTCTGTACGCCTGGATGATGCTGTGGCGGGCGCTGCCCATGGCTTGGCAGCGGGGTGTGGCGGCGTATCCGGGGCTCGCGGTGGCGGCGGCGCTGTCCACCGTTGGGATCGAGTACGCCTGGTATTCCCTGGCAACGCGAATCAATCCCTGGCGTGTGCTGGCATCGAATCAGAGCCTCGATTTCGGCCCGCGTCCGGCTCACCTCGTGTTCGTCGCCGGGGTCGTGGTGGTGGCGCTGGTCGTCGCTCGGCGGATCGCGGCTCGGCCCGGGCGAGCCGGTCGGGTGGCGGCCTGATTAACCCTCGGGCGCTTAAGGCTCCCTGCCTTTTCAATGGTGCGTAAAATCGCAGAAGATGGTCGGGTCATACCCGACCATGACGAGGGGGGGCGCCAAAGGTCATATGCGATAGCCCCGGCCCCGAAGCCAGGGCAATCGCTTGAACGCCGTCATTCGCCCCATCCGTCATCCCCGGGCTTGTCCCTACCGGATTCACGCATCCCGCGAACGAATTCCCGATCGTCTGCGCGGCGCGCGCATCCCGAAAAATCCGCATGGACGTGCCGGTGGCGATCATGTCTTCAACCCAGAGGTCCCAGAGGTCCCAGAGGTCCCAG
>CAITUP010000152.1 GCA_903895595.1 uncultured Acetobacteraceae bacterium
GCGGCGGGCCGCACCACAGGCGCCGCGTGCCGCACCGGCTCCGGCGGCGGCGGCACGACACGGGGCCGTTCCTCCGGCTCGCTTGCGCGGGCCTGAACCCGCGGCGCGACCGAAACCGGAGCCGCGACCGGCGCGGACGCCATCGTTGCCCGCCGCACGACCGAGGCGATCGTGCCGTGCGGCACGAAAACCACCGCCCCGCCATAAACCACCGCGATCATGCCCAGAATCGCCCCGCTGGGATCGACCACCAGCCCGCCGGGTTCCACCGCCGTATCCGGAAGATCGAGCACCGGCCCATACTCCGCGACACGCGACGCCCGGTGCACGATGGTCAACCGCACGGTTGGGGTGGCGTCGAAGTCCGCCCCCAGCACCAGCACCAGCGTGCCGACCGGCGGCGGTGGCGCCAGCGCGATGGGCGGCAGCGGCCCCGGCGAGTCGAGTCGCAGCAACGCCAAATTCAGCGCCGCATCGCGCAGCACCCCGTGGGCCGCCGCCAGCGTCCCGCCCGGCAGCGCGACGGTATACCCGTCGCGGACCGGAAGCGCCTGATCGGACGTGACGATTAGACCATCGCCCCACGCAATGCCGGAGATATGTTGATTGGGCCCAACGCGTATCGCCGCGAGCCGCGAAGCACCCGCGGTCGTGGCGGTAGCTATTTCATGGGACAGCGCGATAAGTGTAGGTGTCACGGGAACGACTGTAAGGCGAAGTATACACACTCCGCAACCCAGGGGCGGTACCAAGAATTCTGGAATCAACCGCCCGTCCAGCGCTCCGTCGCTGCCGGGTGCCCATCCGGCAGCCTGTCACCCCGCCCGAACAGCTTCTGGCGATACGTCCCGGGCGCATAGCCGGTCTTGAACACCCCGCGTTCCTGCAGCACCGGGATCACCAGCTCGATAAACGTCTCCAGGCATTCCGGCATCACCGTCCGCGACAGGTTGAACCCGTCCACGTCGCCCTTCTCCACCCACGCCATCAACCCATCCGCCACCTGCTCGGGAGAGCCCACGATCGGCGGCTGACGGCTGCCCAGGATAAACCGGTCGATCAGCTGCCGCTTGGTCCAGTTCGGCCCGATGGACGCGGCGATGGCCTCCACGTTCGACTGAATCGCCTGGCTGCCGGTAACGCGCACCGGCTCATCCATCCCGAAACGGGCGAAATCGATCCCGAGGGAGGACGCGGCGTGCGCCAAAGCGCCCTCGACGCTCGCATGCCGCCGGTAGTCAGCCATCGTGTCCCGTGCCTCCCTTTCGGTGCGGCCCGTGACGACGGCGACGCTGATGAAGGCCTGCATGGGCCGGGGTGCGGCCCGGCGGCGCAGATCGTCCACGATCCGGCGGACGTTGGCGTGGGTGCTGCCGTTGACGAACACGCACTCGGCATGGGTCGCGGCGAACATCCGCCCCTGGTCGGAGGCACCCGCCTGATACAGCACCGGGGTCCGCTGCGGCGACGGCTCCCACAACGGTACCGCGTCGATATGGAACTGCTTGCCGTGGTGATGAATGGCTCGCACTCGGTCGGGATGGGTGTACACCCCGCCAGCCCGGTCGCGGACGACGGCATCGTCCCGCCAGCCGCCTTCCCACAGCTTGTAGACGGCCCGCATGTACTCGTCGGCCAGCTCGTAGCGGTCGTCGTGCGCCATTTGCCCGCTTAGCCCCATCGCGCGGGCGGCACTGTCCAGGTAGCCGGTGACGATATTCCAGCCGATCCGGCCCTGGGTCAGATGATCCAAGGTTGCCATCCGGCGGGCAAAGAGGAACGGCGGCTCGTAGGCCAAATTGCAGGTGACGCCGAAGCCCAGGTGGGTGGTCGCGTGCGCCATCGCGGGCACCAGCGCCATCGGGTCGATCAGAGGAATTTGCACGGCGTTGCGCAGCGACGGGGCCGGGCTGTCCTCGTAAACGTCGTACGCGCCCAGGATATCGGCCAGGAACAACCCGTCGAACAACCCGCGCTCCAGCAGCCGTGCCAGCGACACCCAATGATTTAATGAGGTATAGTCGCTCGACCGGTCGCGCGGATGCGTCCACATCCCGTGCTGGATGTGGCCGACGCAGGCCATGTCGAACGCATTTAGCCGGATCTCGCGCATACACCGCCTCTACGCGTTCGGTCCCGCGCCAGCAAGAGCCGCCCGCGCCCAAGTTACAGGAAGTTCATCTGCCGGAACGATAACAGATAAGTGCGTTCCTCGCATAAATGTGCGAAGGCGATGTGGTCATGCGACTGTCATTCTGGTATCCGGTCGTCCGACACGATGCTATAGATGTCGCATTCAACCAAAATCTTCTACGCCCATTGAAAAAAGGATACTTACCTTGGCCGAAGCCCCCATCCGCACCGCGCTGTTCGTCGATTTCGATCAGGTATACGGCGGTCTGTATCGCATCCGGCCGGAGGCCGCGGAACGCTTCGCCACGCAACCGGACAAATGGCTCCGCTTTTTCGAGGAAGGCCGCCACGTTCAGGGCCTGTTGGAAGACGACGAAACGACGCAGCGCGTCATTCTGGTCCGGAAATGCTACCTCAATCCCGTGGGCTCCGTGCGCAATTCCGCCGCCGGACAGTTTCGCGCCGGCCTGCCCGTGCGCGACGCCCAGGATAATTTCAGCAAGTACCGCGCCTATTTCACCCGCGCCGCGTTCTCGGTCGTGGACTGCCCGCCGCTGACCAGCCGCGGCAAGAACTCCGCCGACATCGTCATGGCGATGGATATCATCGATGCCCTCGGCCACAAGACCCATTTCGAGGAATTCATCATCCTCTCGGGCGATGCCGATTTCACCCCCGTGCTGCTGCGCCTGCGCGAGCACGATCGCGCCACAACCATCCTCGGCGACACGCTGGTTGCCGCCGCCTATCGAGCAGCCTGCGACAACCAGGTGCGCCAGCAGGATTTCATCGAACAGGCCATGGGCCTCAGCGCCGCCGCGGCGCCGGTGCGCGACGCGGAAGACCACACCGATGGCGGCCGTTCGTCGCTGATCGCCAATGTCACCCGCGCGGTCGCGGCCTATCTGCGCCAGGGCGGCCCCCGCCCGATCAACCATTTGATCCCGGTCTTCAACGGCTTCCCGGAATTCGTCTACCCCACCGACGGGCTGAAATGGTTCGGCTACGGATCGCTGACCCGCCTCGCCGACGAAATGGCGCAGCGCGATCCCGCGATTCAAATCGACAAGTCCGATCCCAGCTTCTGGGTCCTGTCCTGCCTGCCGGAATCCGACAGCGAACCCGAATCCGACCCCGAGGAAACCACCGCCCGCATCATCGCCTGCGTGCGCGACATCCTGGCCAAGGAACCGGAACCCGTCCCCCTCGCGCGCCTCGGGCAGCTCGTCCGCAGCCAGTTGCCGATGCATCGCGATGCCGATTGGCCGAACGGCGCCCGCTTCGCCGACCTGCTGCGCGACGCCGAGGACCCGCATATCGCGGTGATCCCCGACCCGCCCGGCTTCGCCCACGACCCCGTCGTCCATCCGCTGCGAGAGGGTCGGCCGCAGGCCCTTGCCGGAACCGGCGACGAGATGCGGGCTTTGGTAGCGAAAATCACCCAGGTGTCCGGCTGCCCGGCGCTCCGCCCCGACGAGTTCCGCATGTTGTTCGAGCAAATGGCCGCCGAGCTACAGCACCTCAACGGCGCCTCCCGCGTGCCGTGGACGCAGTGGTATCTGGCATCCGCGGTTTACGAACGCTGTGCGGAACAGGGTGCGCGCATCACGCGCGACGCGGTGTCCTACGTGCTGACCAGTCTGGAAAACGCGGGCTACAACTGGCATGCCGGGGCGGACTTCCACACCAGCGATAACCTGACCGATACGTTTTTGGATAACCTGGAAGCCCTGTGCGAGGGCGCCCGGCTGGAGCTGTCCGACGCGGAACTGGCCTTGCTGGAAGAATGGATCAGCGATGCCCAGATCGAGCCCGATTCGGAACCCGCGGAGCCCGCCGGTCCGGCGGAACCGGAGTAGGCTACCCCACCACCCGTTCGGCCGGGAACACCGCCCGCACCGTCGTCCCCTGCCCCGGCTCGCTGTCGAACACCAGTTCGCCGCCATGAAGCAGCATTAACTTGCGGGTGATCGCCAGCCCCAGGCCGGTGCCCCCGAACCTGCGGCTGATCGAGGCGTCCAACTGCTGGAACGGCTCGCAAAGTCGCTCCAGCGACACTGCATCCATGCCGATGCCCGTATCCCGCACCACCAGCGCGACGCCTCCGCCGGCTTTCGGTTCCAGCTGGACCGACACCGCACCGCCTTCCGGCGTGAACTTCACCGCGTTCGACAGCAGATTGAGCAGCACCTGACGCACTGCCCGCCGGTCCGCCCGGAGAATCAGACGTTCCGGTCCCGCCAGCGTCGAAAGCGTCACTTTCCCGTCCGTGGCGCGCGGCATCACCATATGCACGCAGGATTCCACCAATTGCGGCATATCGATCTGCTCGACCGACAAATCGAACTGGCCCGCCTCGATCTTCGACATGTCCAGCAGATCGTTGATAAGATCGAGCAAATGCTTGCCGCTGGCGAGGATGTCCCTGCCGAAATCGACATACCGGTCTTCGACCTTGCCGAACGGCTGCATGACAATCAGTTCGGAGAACCCGATGATCGCGTTCAGCGGCGTACGCAGTTCGTGGCTCATATTGGCCAGGAATTCCGACTTCGCTCGGTTCGCGGCCTCCGCCCTGTCCCGCGCGTCCCGCTGATCCCGCTCCGCCGCGACCTCTTGCGTGACATCGCGGCCGGTGCCGCGATAACCTGCGAACTGGCCCTGTTCTTTGAAAACAGGCGCGCCGTTGATGCTGACGTGACGGATATCGCCCCCGGCCCCGACCCGTTCGTAACGAAAATCCCGGAATGGCCGGCGCGCCCGCAGTTCGGCGATATGATCCTTCCAGACCGGATCCTCCGCCGACGCCCCGACCAGGTCCCACCGCGTCAAACCGTTGGACGTCTTCCCCACCCGCTGCAACGGCGATGTGTCGGACGTCCAGGTAAACCGTAGTTCGGCGTCCTGTTCCCAAAACCAGTCCGACGCCATTTCCGCGTAAGCGCGCAGGCGCAGCTCGCTTTCCCGCAGGGCCGCCGCCGCCTGCTCCAACGCGGTATGTTGTTCGCGCTGCCGCTTCAACTGGCGGTCCATGACGTAGAACAGGAAAGCCACCGCCAGTGCCGCGACCGTCGCTTGTATCAAGATGATCCGGATCAACCCGGCCCAAGGGGCCAGCGCTTCGTCCTCCCGCAAGGAGACATTGATGACCAGCGGAAACTCGGCCAGCGGGTGCACCGAAACAATTGTCGACGTCCCAGGGAATAGTTGTTCGGTCACAAACGTTCCGCCGCCGCCGGCGACCGACACGTCCCAAAACGCCTTGTCGGAGACAAGCGCCCCACCATTCGGCACGGTCTGCGGAAACCGCACCAGCATCGTGCCGTCGCGCCGCAGCAGCGTGATCCCGCGGCTGCGGCCCATGTTCAGGTTCTGATAGAATTTCTGGAAATAGCTGGCATCGAGCAGCGCTGCCACGACCCCCGCGAATTGCCCGTCCGCCCCGACCAGTCGCCGAGCGAGGACGATCGCCGGCGCCTCCAGCGTATGGTTGGCGGACGGTGGGCTGACGAACATATCGTCGGTTTCCAGGTGCGACAGTGCCATGAAATAGTCGCGGCCGGAAAAATCCGCTGGCGAAGCGAGATAGTTCCGCGTCGTATTGACCAGTTTCCCATCCGCGCCGATCACCAGGAACGCGTTGGCCTGCGGCAGGTTGTTCAACAGTTCCAGCAGCAGATCGTGCATGTCCGCACCGCCGAACTGCGCCCGGAATTCCGAAGCCGGTTCGGATTTTACCCTTCCGCTGCGCACCTGAATGCGCTGCAAACCGGCATCGACCAATTGCAGATAGCGCGATGTCTCGGCCCCCAGCACATCGCCAACCACCGCGGTGTCGGCCTGGCTGACGCTGAGCGCTTCGCGACGTACCTCCAGAACAAGACCGGCCGCCCGCAAAGCCAGCATGATCAGGACCACCGCGCACACAGTCCACAGCTTGCGGCTGGTACGGAACAGTCCCCCGGTTACGTGGTTGAGCGGCAATGCGATTTCCCGTTGGTCTCGGTTACGCCGGTATGGCGCTCGGCGGCATGAGGCCCCATGATAGAAGCGGACGCGCCGTTAATCCAGGCAGGAGACATCAATGACCGGCCGTATCTGGACTTTGATGCTGCTTCTGACCCTGATCGGCTGCGTACCGCCGCCCGACCCCGGCGCGCGCCCGTCGTGCGACGCCGGCACGTCCATGCCGGTATACAGCCTGTATTTCGGGCGTTCGGTCCCCGGCGGCGGGGAGGTCGCGGACCGTGACTGGGATGGTTTCCGAAACTCGGCGATTACGCCCAACCTGCCCAACGGCTACACGATCCTGGACGCCGAGGGCGCCTGGGCCGCACCCGGCTCCGGCCGGACCATCCACGAACGCACCAAAATGCTGATCGTCGCCCTGCCGCCGGGACCGGCCGGCTTGGCCGCGATCGAGCGGGTCCGTTCGGCTTACCGGACGCAATTCCATCAACAGCAGGTCGGAATGACCATCCAGCCCGCCTGCGCGTCGTTTTGAACCAGCCACGGGGAGAACGCCGATGACCGACACATCCCGCGACGTCGCCGGCCATTACGGCAAGGGCGGATTGCTCGACCGCATGCTGGCCGCTTTGGCCGAGGCGGGCAAAGACCGCAATCGCCTGACAATCGACGATTTGGCGCCGATGGACGAATTTCACTCGCGCCGCCGGCTGGCGACCCAGGAACTGGCCGCGCTGCTGGCACCCGCCGCCACGGACCGGATCGTCGATATCGGATCGGGCGTCGGCGGACCATCCCGGTATTTGGCGGCGACTTATGGCTGCCGGGTCAGCGGAGTCGATCTGACCTCGGAATTCGTAGACACCGCTACGGCGCTGACCGCGCTGGTGGGGCTGTCGGATAAGGTGGATTTCCGGCAGGGATCGGCGCTGGACCTGCCCTTTTCCGACGCCAGCTTCGACCTGGCATGGTCGCAGAATGTCGCGATGAACATCGAGGATCGCCCGCGCTATTACGCAGAAATGCGCCGCGTCCTGAAGCCCGGCGGCCGGCTGGCGATCCAGGACGTCACTCAGGGTTTGCCCGGCGCGCTGGATTTCCCGGTCATGTGGGCCGACCGGCCGGAGATCAGCTTCCTGCGCACGCAGGACGAAACCCGGGGGATGCTGGAGGCAGCGGGGTTCGAGGTGCTGCACTGGATCGACAACACCGACTCCGCCCGCGCCGAGGCGGCGGCCGAACGGGCACGCATGGGGGTGGCGGGCGCCCCGGCGGCGCCGCCGATCCTTGGCATCCATGTCGTCGTCGGCCCAAGCTTCCGGGAGAAAATGCGCAACGCCGGCAAGGCGCAGGAGGACGGGCGGCTACGGCTGCTCAACGCGGTGCTGCGCCGGGCCTGATGCCGGTGACGACCGTGGCCGGATCGCCGCGCAGGACTTCCGGGGATTCGCCTTGACGGAAGCGGATGTCGTAGCGGTTCGCGCCGCAACGCAGATCGCGCAAAGTTACTTCCGGCAGCCAATCCGGCAGCGCCGGATCGACATACAGAAGATTGTTCGGCGCGTCCGGCGCGATCCCCAGCATTGCCTGCAACAGCGCGAAGGCCGACCCGGCGGCCCAGGCCTGCGGCACGTTCGCGCCGGCGTAGCGGACGGGAAAGCTCAGCCGGTCCCGCGTCAGCCCGGCGTAGAGTTCCGGTATCTGGAAGGATACGAAATAGCTTGCCGCATCGGTCACGGCATGCGCGATCGTCGCGGCCTCGGCCGCGAAGCCGTAGCGGCGCATCCCCAGTGCGATCAGGCTGTTGTCGTGCGGCCAGACCGATCCGTTCTGGTAGGAATACGGATTGTAGCAGACGTGCCGGCTGGACAGCGTCCGAATCCCCCAGCCGCCGAACATGTCCGCCTGCATCAGGCGTTTCACCACCCGAGCGGCTCGGTCGCGCGGCACGATCCCGGACCACAGCAAGTGGCCGGGGTTGGAGGCGACGGAGAACACCGGGCGCTTATCGCCATCCAACGTCAGCGCGTAAAATCCCTCGGTTTCATTCCAGAACGTTGCGTTGAACTTTTCGAACAGCGCCGCGGCCTTGGCCCGCAGCGCCGCCGCTTTGTCGGGTTGCCGCAGAACGTCGAAAATCTCGGCCACGCGAATCCAGGCGTCGTAGACGTAGCCTTGTAACTCGCATAGCGCTTTCGGGCCTCGGACCGGGGTGCCGTCGGGGTGATTGATGGAATCCCCGGAGTCCTTCCATGCCATGTTCTCGTACCCGCCGGGGGCGCGCGCCTGGTATTCCTGGAATCCGTCGCCGTCGCGGTCGCCATCGGTATCGATCCAGGCCAGCGCCCTTTCCGCGTGATCCAGATGCCGGTCCAGCAGTGCGGCATCGCCCGTCGCCTTCCAGGCCTCATGCAGCGCGATCAGGAACAATGGCGTCGCATCGGCGGTGCCGTAGTACGGCGTATGCGGCACCAGTTTGAAATGCGCCATTTCGCCGTAGCGCAACTCATGCATGATTTTGCCGGGTTCGGCATCGCGCCGGTCGTCGTATTCGCTCGCCTGCCACTGCCCCAGCACGGCCAGACTGCCCAGCGCGAAATCGGGGTAGAGGCTCATGGCCTGGAGGGACACGATCAAGCTGTCCCGTCCGAACGGCGCCACGAACCAGGGCAGCCCAGCCGCCGGCATCGTCACCGCCGCGCCGTCCACCGTCATCGGCAGGCGCAGCGCCGCGAGGTCGTCCGACGCCTGGCCGCAGAACTGCTGGAACGCGGCGTTAGGGGTCGCGATCTTCAGCACCGCATCCCGCCACGCCGGCGCGCTGTCTGTCGGTTCGGCGCAGCCAAGGGGACCGGTGAGAGTTTCGTCCCCATCGGTCAAATCGTAGCGCAGGCAGGCGTGCCAGGACTCGCCTGGGTGCAGTGCGATGGCGAATGTCAGCGTTATCGTGCGCTCGTCATGGTCAGGCCCGATCATGACGCGGGGTGGGGGGCCTTCCGCCTCAACCGAAATTCCCAGCCCGCGCCGGAAATCCCGGTTGCGGTAGTCCGCCGTAAGCGTGTTGGGCGCCCATGTTGTCGTAACGGTTCCGCGATTCGGCGTCCGCCGGGCTTTGACATCGAACAGATCGGCGAAATCGGTCTGTATCTGGATCCGCAACACAAAGGCGACCGGCTTACCGCCGTGGTTGGTGATATCCAAGTCCTCATGCATGCCCCCCGCGATCTCGCGGCTCAGCACGAAGGCCAGCGTCCCGCGCTTGATGTCCGAGACCGCGGGATTGGTCATGAACACACGCGCCAAGTCGTAGCCGATCGCGCCGCCGGACAGCAGGTCCCAGGCCACCCCGTCGATCGAGGCGTTCCAGGCGCCGATGACGCGGGTGTCGCGGAAGAACAGCCCGTGCTGGTCGTCGCCCGCGATCTGCCCATCGGGATCGCACACCAGCACGGTCATCGCCTGATGGATGGCGATGCGCGGCGGGCCGACCTGCACTTTGAACGACATGGCGGAGACTCCCGGCTTGTTGCCGGACAGTTTGCCCGTTGGCGCCGCTGGCCGCTATCCTGCGTGTTGTAACGGGAGACCCAACGCCATGAAAATCACCAGCGTCCACGCCGCCACCCTCGCCATCCCCGAGGACGACCCCCTCGCGAACATGCCCGAGGAAGTCGGCCGCACCCGCCCCGTCGTCATCCTGCGCATCCGCACGGATAATGGGATCGAGGGCATCGGCCTCACGTTCTACGCCGGCAAGATGACCGGCAGCCTGCGCGTCGCGGTGGAGGAACTCGCTGCCCTGACCGTCGGCGAGGACCCGCTGTGCATCGAGCACATCGTCCGCAAGCTCCGCGCCGCCGCCGGCGACAATTGCGGGCCGGGCGGGATTTTCGACCTCGCGCTGTCCGCCATCGACATCGCGCTGTGGGACATCAAGGGTAAGTTCCTGGAACAGCCGTTGTGGAAACTGCTCGGCGGGTTCCGTGACAAGGTGCCGACCTATGCTTCGGGGTCGCTGCGCCGCGGGCTGACCGACAATCAGGCGCAGCGCGCCGCGCAAATCCTGGTGCAGAAGGGTTTTCGCGAAATGAAGACCCAGATGGCGCTGCCCGGCGATCCCACGCCGGCCGAGGAATGCCGCCGCGTCCGCGTGGTGCGCGAAGCCATCGGGCCGGACATCAAGCTGATGTGCGACATCAACCAGCGCTGGCGCCCCGAGCAGGCGATCGATATCGGGAGCAGGGTGGAGGATGTCGGGCTGTTCTGGCTGGAAGACGTGACGACGGCGAACGATTACCAGGGCCTCGCCCGCGTCACCGCCGCGCTGAAAACCCCGATCGCGGGCGGCGAATATCTGTACGGTATCGCGCCGTTCCGGCAGATGATCGAGCATCACTCGGTCGATATCATCATGGTCGATATCATCCGCGCCGGCGGGGTTACCCAGTGGATGAAGATCGCGGGGATGGCGGAGGCGTTTAATTTGCCGATCGTCAGCCACGTGATGCCGGAAATCCTGTGCCATTTGATCGCGGCATGCCCGAATGGGCTGACGGTGGAATATATGCCGTGGATGCTGGCGTTGTACGAGGAAACGCCGGCGATCGAGGACGGGATGCTGATCCTGCCGAACAAGCCGGGTTTGGGGTTGAAGTTCGATGAGGCGGCGGTGAAGGCGTTTACTGTTTCCTGATCGCCTCCGCTTTACTTGCGCGGTGTTGAACGGGAAAGGCTACTGTCTTTCCCGTTCCCTCCGATGGGTATCGATGCTATAGATATCGATAGTAACTCAAGGTCGCCCGATGGCAACCGAACAACTCCTCCTCCGCCTGCCGGATGATCTGGTGCAACGCTTCAAGCGCACCGTGCCCGCGCGCGCGCGCAGCGCGTACGTGCGCGCTTTGCTGGCCTGCGTCAGCATGACGAGTTGGCACGGACAGGTGTGTCAATGGTGAGGGCGGCTGGTATAACGTTCGGGTGGCATTATTGATTTGAAACCTGAATTTGTTACTGGACAATCAAAAGCGAGCGGTCACTCCGCAGCGTGTTGCGGTGGCTGTTCGTCCTGGCACTTGATCCAATTTAGCATCAACGCGCCCTGATTGTCGCGTGCCCACGCCAGCACGCGCCGACGATTCGGCCGTCGGCATGACGATTTACCACGCGCCGATGTGTCAATGGTTAGGTCTGCTGGTATAAAACATCACGATTTCCAGGCCGTCCACGATGGCGATCGTCGGCATGGCCCACTCCACTGGATCGGGAACCGTGCGCGCCGTACATGACCCTGTACGGCGCCAGATGGAAAAACCCTTACGTCGGATCGGCCTTCAACCCAGCCGCCTCCAACCCCGCCCGAGCGGCCAGATCGTCATTATCCGACGAATCCCCCGTCGTGCCGATGCACCCGATAATGCTGTTGTCCGAACCCCGGATCAGCACGCCGCCGGCCACCGGGATCATCGACCCACCGATCGCCCCGTTCACCGCGCCGATGAAATGCGGCCGCTCCACCGCGCGCACGCCCAGCGTCTTCGACCCGACGCCCATCGCCAGAGCGCCGTACGCCTTCCCGATCGCGATATCCGCCCGTCGCAGCGCCGTGCCGTCCTCCGCCGCGTAGGCCTTCAGCACGCCGCGCGCATCCAGCACGCACACCGCCATCGGATTGAATTTCTTCGCGCGCGAAAACGCCAGCGCGGCGCTCACGGCGGTTTGGGCCTTGGCCAGTGTCAGTTCGGTCATCGTATCGTCTCCGTTGGTGAAGTGTTACAGGAATGTGCCGTCCGGGTCACCGTTGAACATCGTGCGGCCCACCGCCTCGAAATGCGAGTCCCGAGACTGTATCTGCTGCGACAGCGTGTGCATATCGCGGAACCGCCGCTCGAACGGCGTGCCCTTGAAAATCGCCGAGGTCCCGGCGGCCTTGTAAACGTAATCCGCGATTTCGATGGCGACCCCGATTCCGTGCGCGCAGGCCAGCCGCAGCGCCACCCGATCCTCCGACCCCACCGGTTCCACATCGTCCGCTCGGTCGTATATATCGCGCAACGTTTCGACCATATAGGACCGCGCCGAACCCAAATTCGCCTCTCTGTGCGCATACGCCGATTGCACCACCGCGTTGTCGGCCAGCCGCACCAGCCCGCGCGGCGTCTTCTCCCGTGCCAGATCCGCGAACGCATCCAGCATGGCCCGAGCAATGCCGAACGCGACGCCCACCACGCCGACGGCGTAAAGGCCCGGCATGGTGAACGCATACAACGGCCCGGTATCGCGCCGCAGCGTCGGGTCCTCGCGTGTGCCGGAGAATTCTTCCGGCACGAAGAGATCGCGCAGCCGGTAGCCTTCGGACGCCGTGCCGCGCATGCCCAGCGTGTTCCAATCCTCGATGTGCTCGGCGTGATGGGCGGGATACAACAGAGTCCGCGTCGTCGGCCGACCGAAACGGTTCAGCCGCAGGGAACCATCCGGCTCCACCACGTGCGCATGCGCGCCCATCCACGTCGCCTGCCTACAGCCGCTGGCGAAATACCATTCGCCGGTGATCCGGTAGCCGCCCGGCACGGCAACCGCCTTGTGCTCGTTCGGCGGCCCCCAGGCGATCACGGCGCGCGGATCGGCATAGATCGTGCGCGCCGATTCCAGCGGAATGAACGGCGCGATCAAGGCCGCGCTGTTGGCGACGAACAGGTTCCAGCCCAACGAGCCGTCGAAGCGGCTGATTTCCTCGATGGCGCGCATGTAGACCCACGGCTCCACCTGATCTCCGCCGACCGATCGCGGCAGCAGCATCCGCGGCATCCGAGCAGCCACGACCTGAGACCACAGGGGTTCCGGAATGGTCTGCGTCCGCTCGATCTCATCACCCGCCGCCGTTATCGCCGGCCCCAGCGCGCGGGCGCGGGCGATGGGATCGGAGGACAGGGTCTGCACGCTGGCATCGTTCATGGGGGGCGTTCCGTCGTTCGTTCCCCCGATTGGGGCGCCGCTGGCGGAAACTGTCAACGGTGGGCGTGCAAAACCGCGTCCCGGACGCGATGCAGGTCCTCGGCGACGAAAGTGCACAAGGCCGCGATTTCCGGCGTCGCCGCCAGCAAATCCGGCACCATCACCGTCATCATCCCGGCCGTTGCAGCCGACCGCACCCCGTTATGCGAGTCCTCCAGCGCCAGACACAGCGCCGGCGCGACGCCTAGCCGAGCGGCGGCGGTCAAATAGGGGTCGGGTGCCGGCTTGCTGGCGGCGTAATCCCCCTGCGCGACCACGGTATGAAACCGGTGCGTCAACGCATGCGCCGTCAAATGCCCCCGCGCGGTTTCAGGCCGGGATGACGTCGCGATCGCCCGAGGCAACCCCAGCGCGTCCAACGTATCCAGCAACGCCATAGCCCCCGGCTTCAACGCCACCCCATCCGCACCGATCCGCAACGCATGCCGGTGCCAAGCCGCTCGGAAGTCATCCAGCGGGAAATCCGATCCTACGGCCTGAGTCAGCACCGTCTGCACGGTCGGCCACGTGCCGCCGACGGTGCGCATGAACACCTCGGTCGTCAGCCCGTGCCCGCCCTCATCCGAGGCGGCGTGGAAGGCTTTCAGATATAAAGCCTCGGTATCGAACAGCAGCCCGTCCATATCGAACACGACGGCGGCGGGGGGACGGGGGAGGATCATTTGCAACGCGGTCATCGTGTCGTTATAACCTCTGTAGCAACCAGAACGGTGTGGACCATGAGCGCGCTGAAACTAACCCAAATCGGCAACTCCGTCGGCGTCATTCTGCCGAAGGAGCTGTTGGCCCGCCTTGGCGTGACGAAAGGCGATACACTCTACACCATCGACGCACCCGATGGCATCAAGCTTACGGTCTCCGATCCGGACTTCGAGGCGCAGATGGAAGTCGCCCGCGGCATGATGAAAAAGTGGCGCAACGTACTGCGCGAGCTGGCGAAATGACGGTCTGGCTGCCGCGCCAGTTGATTCTGGCTATGCATGACGAACAGCTCGCCGAACACGGCGGTGCCACGGGCCTTCGGGATGATGGACTGCTGGACAGTGCCCTGGCCCGCCCGCTCAACCGCGCCGGCTACGGAGAACCCGATGTCGCGGAACTCGGCGCCATCTACGCCATCGCCATCGCCCGAAACCATCCATTCATCGATGGGAACAAGCGAACGGCCTGGGGCGCTTTGGTCACGTTCCTCGCGCTGAACGGCGTGGCGTTCGATCCACCGGAAGCCGAGGCCGCCGTCACCATGTTCGATATGGCTGGCGGTGAACTGACCGACGACGAGTTCGTCGGTTGGGTGAAAAGCCACGCGGTGATTCCCGATTGAATTAAGCCCGCCGCAGCATGAAATCCCGCCCCAGCAATTTCATCCCCACGCCCACCAGCGCCATCGTAATCACCAGCAGAATCCCGCCCAACGCCGCCAGAACCTCGAAATTCCCGGCCTCGCTCAGATCGTAAAGCAGCACCGCCATGGTCCGCGTCCGCGGCCCCACCAGGAAGATCGCCGCCGACAGTTCCCGCGTCGCCACGATGAACACGATCAGCCAACCGCCCAACAGACTGCGCTTCAGCAGCGGAATGGTGATGCGCGCGATGGTGCCCAGGCGCCCGAGGCCCAGGATACGCGCAGCCTCCTCCATCTCCGGATGCAGCGTCCCCATGGCGGATGACGCATTGGCATAGGCGATCGGCAGAAACCGCGCGGTAAACGCGAGGATAATGATCGCGGCGGTGCCGTACAGCGCGAAGGGCGGTGCCGCGAAGCTGGCATAGAACCCGATCGCCATCACGATGCCGGGGATCACGAACGGCGCCATCGCCAGGAAGCCCAGAGCGCCCCCGAACCGCACCAGCTTCCGCCCGACGATATACGCCACCAGTATCGCCAAAACGGCCGCCAGCGTGGCCGAGGCAGCCGAGAACCACAGCGTGTTCCAAATGGAAGACAACGCCGTCTCATGCTCGAACAACAGGAACCGGTAATTTGCCAGTGTCAGATTGGCGGGCGACAAGCCACGCCCCCAGGCGCGCGCGAAGGAGGCCTCGGCCAGCACCAGCACCGGCATCACGACGGACACCGCCGCCACGAACCCGCACCAGCCCAGCAGCACCCAGCGCCATCCGCCCAGCACGATGGGCCGGCGCTCGCCCCCCTTTCCCGTCTGCGACACGAAGCCACGCCGGTGCAGCATCAGCCGCTGCGCACCCACCATCGCCAGCGTGATCGCCAGCAGAGGCATCGCGTAGGCCGCCGCGACCTCCACGCGCACCGGCGATTCGAAGAACTGCCAAAGCTGCGTGGTCGCGGTGTTGATGCGGGCGGGAATGCCGATGATGGCCGGTGTGCCGAACAGGGCCACGCTTTCCAGAAACACCACGATGGCCCCGCCGACGATCGACGGCCAGACCAGCGGCAGCGTCACTTTCCACGTCGCGGTCCAGGTGCTGGCGCCAAGGATGTTCGCCGCGTCCTCCATTTCCGACGACACCAGGTCCAGCGCCGATTTCACGAAAATGAAAATCAGCGGAAAAGCCTGAAACGCCATCACGCAGGCCAGCCCGTGGAACGTGTATACATTGACCAGCGGGTCCGCGGCGCCTGTCGCGAAACGCCAGACCTGATTGATCACCCCCGAGTTCGGCCCCGCCAGCAAAATCCAGCCGATCGCGCCCAAATACGGTGGCAGAATGAACGCCCCGAGCACCGTGGCCCAGATCAGTGCTTTCCCCGGCATGTCGGTCCGTGAAACCGCCCACGCCATCGGCACCGCGAACACGGTCGAAATCGCCGCTGTCTCAGTCGCCAACAGCAGAGAATTCACCAGCGAATCGATATACCGCGCCCGCCCGTACGCGGAAACATAGTTCGCGAACGTGAACGCCCCCGCCCGCGTGTGCAGGCTGACCAGCAGCAGCTTCACCATCGGAAATGCGACCAGCAGCAGCAAAATGCCGATCAGCGCGATCCAGACCAAGGTCGCGGGTTCGAGGTTTTTGAATCCCCGCCCCGTCATGGTCGGGCGTGACCCGACCATCTCAGGCCCACTGCATAAAGATGGTCGGGTCACGCCCGATCATGACGATTTTGGAAAAATCAAACCCCGAACACATCCCGCCACTTCTCCTTGATCTCCGGCACCCCCGCCTCGATCGCCGCCGGCGTGGACTGGATCAGCCCCACCTTGTCGAACGCCCGCGCGCCATCGGGCGGAGCAACCTCCGGCCGCAAAGGCATAATGAAAAACTTCCGCGTCGCCTCCGCGTAATCCGGCCCGGACGCGAATTCCATGAACAACTTCGCCGCGTTCGGATGCGGTGCGTTCTTCGGAATAGCGCTCGGCGAGTAAACCGCCAGCGTTCCATCCGTCGGATAAACAATCCGCAACGGATTGCCGCGGGAGATACTCAGCAGCGGCGCCGCCAGCGACACGCCCATGCCGATATTCCGCTCCCCGGCATTCATCAGCGTCACCGGATCGTCGGCGGAACGTCCCACCTGCGGCTTGTTCTTCTCCAATTTCTCGAAATATTCCCAGCCATACAATTTGCTGAGCACGACGCCCATCACCCCGATGGCGCCGGAATAACCGGGATGCCCAACCGCGATCTGCCCCTTCCAGCGCGGGTCCAGCAAATCTTTCCAGCTTTTCGGCGCCTCCGCTTCCGGCACCTTCGTCGTGTTGTACGCCAGCAGATATAGCCCGATGTAAAATACCTGGAACATATTGTCCGGATCGGGATCGCGCGCGGAAGCGATCATGCCGTCCGCATTCTTCGGCCGGTAAGGCTGCAGTTTTTCCTCGCGCTTCAGCGACAGATAATGCCCGTAATCGGTGGAGCTGAACATGTCGCACTGCGCCACCCCGGCCTGCATATCCTGCGACAGCCGCTGATACGCGACCTGAGACGTGCTGCGGACGACATTCACCTTGATGCCGGGATACCGCGCGGTGAAGGCCTTGCCGACCGCCTCCCCGGTTTCGGCCTGGAGCTGGCCGGAATACCAGGTCAGCTCGCCTTCCTTCTTCGCCGCCTCGTAGAGCGCCTGCTCATGCGGCAGCAGATCGGCCGCCCGCCCCAGCCGAGGCAGCAGAACACCGCCAGCGGCACCCGCGATCAATTGGCGTTTGGTCAGCTTCGGCATAGCGTGTCCTCCATCGTTGACGCATCTTTACCGGACGGACCCGCCGGGGTCACGCAACATCCCAAGGACCCCCACATGCCCCACACCCACCGCATCGGCATCGACATCGGCCGCAAGCTCCGGCTGGAGGATGCGATCGCCTGGGCCGCCGCCAACGATGTCCGCATTATCGACGTCCAGCTCGACACCGGCGACAACGCCTTCACCAAATTCGATACCCCCCGAGCACACGCCATCCGCACAGCCTGCGACAAACACGGCATCCAGCTCGGGTTGCACACCTTGTCTGCCGTTAACGTCGCCGAATACGCGCCGCTGATCGGCGAGGCCGTCGACGCTTACTTAAAAGCCTACGTCGATGCGGCCGCCCTGCTCGGCGCCGGCTGGATCGTGGTCCACGCCGGCTTCCACTTCACCGACGATATTTCGCTCCGCATGCAAACCGGCCTCGAACGCCTCCAACGCACCGCCGCCTACGCGGAAATCAAGGGCGCCCGCGTCCTGCTGGAAAACCTCAACAAGGAACCGGCGGACGCGGAGGTCCACTACCTCGCGCACACCGTCGAGGAATGGCGTTGGTACTACGAAAAAATCGACTCCCCCGCCTTCGGCTTGTCCTTCACCGCAAACCACGCCCATCTGGTGCCCGAAGGCGTGGAGGGTTTCATCCGCGACATCCCCCTGCATCGCGTCGCCGAGGTCCGTCTGGCGGACTGTTTCCGCAACGGCAAGGAGGAACATCTGGCCCCCGGCAAAGGCGACTTCGATTTCCCGGGATTGTTCGCCGCCCTGGATACCAAAGGCTACCAGGGCCACTACACCAACGCCTTCGGCTCCCTGGACGACATGCTGCGCGGCCGCGACCTGTTTGCCGGGATGGCATGACCTTGCCGTCCGCGGACACCGCCATCCTCCTGCTGGGCGCCCAACGTTCCGGCACCACTTGGCTCGGGAAGATTTTCGACAGCCACCCGGACGTTCTGTATCGGCATGAGCCGGACCATGGGCAGCTGCCGCCGGCCAATGCCGCTATACACACCCTGGTCACCGCCTGGATCGCCAACCGGTCCCAGCGCACCGCCGCAAAACGCCCGTTCTTCCGTAAATCCTGGCAATCCGCCCCGGCCTTTTGGGTGCGTTCGGCGTTGGCCACGCTCCTGGCCGCCGCCACTCGCCTGCCCGCCATCGGCCAATCCATCGCCCGCCTCAGCATCCCGGACTTCGCGGAAACCCCGCCCAAGCGGGTCGCGATCAAATCCGTGGACTGGTGCGACGGCGTCGGCGCCTTCGCCCGAGCACTGCCGGACAGCCGGACAATCGTCATCTTGCGGCATCCGTGCGGGCAGGTGGCCTCGGTCATGCGCGGCAATGCCGGCCGGCGGTTCACCTTGCGCGAACCCGGCACCGACATGCCGTTCGACGAAATCCCCACAATCCGGTTCGCCGCCGCACGAGGCGTCGACGAAGCCGCGTTCCAGGCGTTGCCGGAGGCCGCGCGCTACGCCTGGGCCTGGGTCATGTTCAACGAAACCGCGTTGAACGCGCTGGAAGGCCTGCCGAACGCCAAAATCGTCGTCTATGAGGAACTGTGCGCCCGCCCGGCCGAAGTCGCTCGCGATCTGCTGACCTTCGCCGGGCTGGATTGGAACCCGCAAACAGGGGAATTCCTCGCCAACAGCACCAACCACCAGGGTACCACCGGCTATTACGCCGTGTTCAAAAACGCCATCGCGGCGGCGGAGCGCTGGCGCACGACCATGCCGCCGGCCGACCGGGAGGCCGTGCGCGTCGTCGTCCGCCAATCCACACTGGCCCGGTTCTGGCAGGATCTCTAACCGCTCTAGCCCCAGCCTGCGTGTCGTGGCACACCCCGCCCCCGACACCAGGAAACGCCAAGCCAAAAGTGACCGACGAATCCCCCACGCTGCCAACCGGCAAAAGCCTGTTCCGAACGGTCGTCCCGCCGATCATCCTGCCGGTCTTCCTGGCCGCCGCCGACGGCACCGTCGTCGCGACGGCCTTGCCCGCCATCGCGGCATCCTTGGGCGAGGTCGAGAAACTGTCCTGGATCGTCGTCGCCAATCTGATCGCCAGCACCGTCGCCGCCCCGGCTTACGGGCGCCTCGCCGACCTGTTCGGGCGCCGGAAGATCATGGTGGTGGCGCTGTGCGTGTTCATGACCGCCTCCGTCCTGTGTTCCCTGGCCCCAACGCTGCCGCTGCTGCTGGCCGCCCGCGTGCTGCAAGGCCTGGGCGGCGGCGGTCTGATGACGTTGGCCCAGGCTCTGCTGGGCGAACTGGTGCCGCCGCGCGAACGCGGGTCCTACCAGGGCTATCTGTCCGCCAATATCGTCGCCGGTTCCACCATCGGCCCGGTCGCGGGCGGGTTCATCACCGAACTCTGGGGCTGGCACGCGGTGTTCCTCGCCTACGTGCCGCTGGGCCTAATCGCCATCGCGCTGATCATGCGCCTGCCCAAAAGCCAGCCCAGCGGCGGCCGAACCGGGTTCGATCTGCCGGGCATGGGGCTGCTGACGATGTTCATCGTGCCGCTGCTGCTCGCGGTTTCCCAGTTGCAAAAGCTGGACCCGAGCATTCTGCCGCGCCTGTTGCTGCTGTTGGCCTTCTCCGGTGCCGCGTTGGCCGTGCTGATCTGGCAGCAGAAGCGCGCGCCCTCGCCGTTGCTGGCGCTGCATCTGATGAAACTCCCGGCGTTCTGGCGCGCCGATCTGATGGCCGCCTGTTCCGGCGCGTCGCTGACCGCGATGATGACCTTTCTGCCGATCTACTTCCAGGTCGTGGCCGGCGCGACATCGGGGGAGGCTGGGTTGCTCCTGATTCCCCTGACCGCCGCCGTCAGCTCCGGTTCCGTCGTCACCGGCTGGCTGATTTCCCGCACCGGCCGCACCGCTGTGTTCCCCATGGTGGGGCTGACGGTCACCGCGATCACGTTGGTCAGCCTGGCACTTTGGGCACCTGAGCTGAACCGCGTCCAATTGGCGCTCGTGTTGGCGTTGGGCGGCTTGTGCCAGGGATCGTCGATGCTGACGGCCCAGATCACGGTGCAGATCATCGGCGGCCCCCGAAACCTGGGAGCGGCCGCGGCATCCGCGCAACTATCCCGCTCCTTGGGTTCGGCATTCGGCGCGGCGGTGGCCGGAGCCGTGCTGTTCGGCATCCTGTCCGCCATGGACAAGGACACCGCCACACTATTCTTCGACATGGTCCGCCGCGGCCCCGGCGTTCTGGCGTCCCTGGCCCCCGAACACCGGGCGTTGGTGCAGGCCGAGGTCGCATCCGCGTTCCGGGGCGTGTTCCTGACGGTCGCGACGTTCTCCTGCCTGATCGTAGCCGCCGCCGCGACGATGCCGCTGCGCCGGGTTTAGGCCGGCTCCAGCCCCGTCCGCCGCAGCACCGGCGCCGCGTCAGCCGACGCCAGAAACCGCGCGAAATCCGCGGCGGCGTCCGTCAGCAGCCCGGCGGAGAACATCGCCTCGGTCTGCACACCGGGAGGTAGAGGACCGATCACCTCGATCCCATCCACTACCATCAACTCGCTGATTTGCTGCACCGCCAGATCGGCCTCACCGCTTACGAGCCGTTCGGCGGTGAACCCGCTGGCGCAGATCGTGGCCTTGGCGTTGACGGCGGCGGCGATGCCCAGCTTCTCGATCAGCCCCGCGAAATACAGCCCGCTGGCGCCGATCTTCGAATACGCAACCGACCGCGCCGCCACCAGCGCCGCCTGAAACGCCGGCACGGTGGAGATATCGGGCTTCGGCGCCCCCGCCTTCACCGCGACACCCACGAACGACCGAGCAACATCGGTGCGGCTGTTCGGCAGCATGATGCCCTCGGCGATCAGATCGTCCACGCCTTGCGCGGTCAGGATCGCGATATCGGCTTTCTCCCCCGCGCGCAGGCGTTGCAGCAGCGCGACGGTCGGCGCGAACTCGGCGGTTATTTCGGTACCGAAGTGGGCCTGGAAGGCCGCGGCGAGGTCGCGCATGCCGCCCATGACGGCGAGCGTGGAAAATAGACGAATTGGCGCAGTCATCTGTACGAGCCCTTATGATATCGCTCGCGTCTGTATAGCAGTCTTTCGCGACGCGTCACCTTTGCAGCCGGTAACACGAAGAATCCGTGACATCCCCGTGGAATCGGGCTACACGCGCCATCCCATGCCAAAGAGGAAATACCAGGACGCCACACAGTTCGCCGCTCTCCCCTGTCGCGTGACCGGGGACGGATCGCGGCAGGTCATGCTGTTGACGTCGCGCGGCACCGGCCGCTGGATCATCCCCAAAGGCTGGCCCATCAAAGGCCTAAAGCCGCGCGAGGTCGCTGCTCGGGAAGCATACGAGGAAGCCGGGCTGATTGGGCGCGTGGCGCGGAAGAAGCCGGTGGGCACGTTCCATTATGCCAAGCAGCTCGATACCGATCCGTTACTGTGCGAGGTGCATGTGTTTCTGATGTGGGTGGACACGCAACTGGCAGACTGGCCCGAACGGGCGGAGCGGCAGACGCAATGGTTCGATGTGGCGGATGCCGCCGGGCGCGTGGATGAGGGCGGGTTGGCGGAGATTATTCTGCGGCTGTCGTAGGATTCCAAAAATCGTCATGGTCCGCGAAGGCGGACCACCCTCGACTTTCATCGGCCCCCAACGCTCAATGCCCCATCGGCAGCACCACCGTGTCCGGTCGTCGAACGACTGGTGCGGGCGACGGGAAGGCTGGCTCGGCGGAGAAACACCCCACGCGTGCACGTCATCGGCCCGATACAGCCGAGCGGTCGCGTTGTTACCGGAATGAGTGGATGCGACGGGGTTTCTGGCGATCGCCTCCCGCAGGCACGGCGATTCGGCGCGGCTGTAACTCGATCATCATGACCAAGGTTATCGGCCAGGGCTATCGCATATGACCTTTGGCGTCCCCGCTCGTCATGGTCGGGCCTGACCCGACCATCTTCTGCGATTTTACGAACCATTGAAAAGGCAGGGTTTTTCGGATGGTGCCCCATTGGCAGGAGATGGTCGGGTCAGGCCCGACCATGACGGACAGTGTCGGAAATCCGCCATATGCGATCCCCCTGGGTTATCGGCACTGTGCGTTACCGCGTCATGGCCGAATTGCGCACCAAACGCCGGCATCTCGCGTTCGCGAACCGGCCCGGGCACAAGCCCAGGCCGGCCGAAACCGCCTACCAGAAGTCGGCAGGCGTCTGATTGCTGAAGATAATCGTCCCCGAAGCCGCGAACATCCCGCCCACGCCATGGCAAACGGAAATCTTCGCCCCATCGATCTGCGCCGGAGACGTCCCGCGCATCTGCCGCACACTCTCCTGCAGCGCGTACATCCCGTACATGCCGGAGTGCATATACGACAGCCCGCCGCCATTCGTGTTCATCGGCAGCTTGCCGCCCGGCGCGGTGTTGCGCGCCGCGATGAACGCAGCAGCTTCGCCGCGCGGCACGAACCCAAGGTCTTCCAGGCCGTAGATCGGCAAATGGGCAAAAGCGTCGTAGATCATGAGATGATCGACGTCGTTGGTGCTGATCCCCGCCTGCTGGAACGCCGTCGGCCCCGCGACGCGGAACGCGCGGGAAGACGTGAAATCCTCCATTTGCGACACCATCGGGGTCTCCGCGCTTTCGCCCGTGCCCAGGATGTAGACCGGCTTGGTCTTGAAATCCTTGGCCCGTTCGGCGGAGGTCAGAATAAGCGCGCCGCCGCCGTCGGTCACAAGGCAGCACATCAGCAGCCGGAACGGCCACGCGATCATGCGGCTGTTCAGCACATCCTCGGTCGTGATCGGGGTGCGGAATGTGGCGCGCGGATGCATCGCCGCCCATTCGCGCTGCACGACGCTGACCTGAGCGATCTGTTCCTCGGTCACGCCATAGCGCTTCATGTAGCGCAGCACCGGGATGGTGAACATGGAAGGCGGGCCCATCGGGCCGAACGGCTGCTCGAACTGGCCGTTCAACGATTGCGGATCGACCCGGCGCGGCGGGTTGCCGATGCGCGAGCGCCCGGATTCGCCGTGCGTAATGAGAATGGTTTTCGCCAATCCGGCCTCGATCGCCGCCGCCGCGTGGCGGACATGGATCATGAACGAACATCCGCCGACCGCGGTGCCATCGACCCAAGTGGGGGTGATGCCGAGGTAATGCGCCAGCTCGACCGGCGTTTGGCCAGCGGTGGCGATGCCGTCGATGTCCTTGGGCCGCAGGCCGCAATCGGCCATGGCGTTCAGGGCGGCATCGGCATGCAGGCCGATCTGGGACAGGTTCTCGATCTTGCCGAGATCCGTGGTTTCGGCGGCGCCGACGACGGCGACTGCGTTTCTGCGCATGGGATCAGCCTTTCGCCGGACGGAAGAGGGGAAGCGTGATCTTGTCGTTCTGTTCCTCGAACACGACTTCCAGTTCCATGTCCAATTGCAGCGCCTCGGGCGTCTGCGGGCATTCGACGATGTTGGTCATCATGCGCGGGCCTTCGGCGAGTTGCACGACGGCGATCGCGTAAGGCGGCGTGAAGCCGGGCACGGGGCGGTGGTGAATCACGTAGCTCCACAGCACGGCTTTGCCGGACGCCTTGAACACGCTGACGCTGCGAGACCCGCAGGTCGCGCAGAACGGGCGCGGCGGAAAGTAGTTCTTGCCGCAGGAATCGCAGCGTTGCAGGCGCAGCTCGTGCACCTTGGTCCCGTCCCAAAAATGCTGGGTCTCGGGTGTCGGCGCCGGAAGGGCGCGTCCTGGTTCGGCCATCGTGTGTTTGCTCCTCGATGTCGTCATGGTCGGGTGAAACTAAACCGCCCGCCGCCCCGCGATATAGGCAACGCCCCGCGGCCCCACCTGTTCGGCGTGCGGATAATTCGCCGGCACGGCGCAGCTGTCGCCGCTACGAAAAGTTTCGGCCTTGCCGTCGCGGGTGATGGTGATTTCGCCGCCCATCACGAACACGCGGGCATCCCAACCGTGACCGTGTTCGGGGTTGTTTTCGTTGGCGCGCAGGCCGCCGTAATAAATATCGTAGCCCTCGCGCTTCAGATCGGCTTCGAATTCGCTCTGGTTCATGACGCTCTCCTGTTTTCGGGCACACGGCGCCCCGCGACATAGGTGGCACCGGCGGGACCGGCGGTTTCGGAATGGTGGGTGCCGACCGGCATCTCGAACGTTTCGCCGGCCTGGTAAGTGCGGGTGGGCGCGCCCTCGCGGACGACGGTCATCGCGCCCTCGGTCACCAGCAAACGCGCATCGAAGGGATGCACGTGTTGGGGGTTCACCGCTTCGGGTTGCATGGTGATGCTGACGACGGTGTAGCCGTCGCGGGTCAGCTCCGCCTCGAACGTGGCGCGATCCATGGACTGTCTCCTTATCCCGGTAAAAACCTAACCGACCAGCACCGCCTTGCCAATCACCGCTCGGTCGATCACAGCCTGGAGCGCGTCTTTCGCCTGTTCAAGCGGAAAACTGTGCGAAATCCGGGGTTTCAGCAGCCCCTGCCCCGCCAGATCGATCAGCAGCTTCATGTTGGCGATGGCGAGGTCCGGCGCCGCCTCGGTCAGCCCGCCGACCCGCACACCGATGGCATCGATGCCTTTGATCAGCAGACAGTTCGACCGGATATTGGTCGGACCGCCGCCCAAAAAGCCCAGAATCAGCAGCCGGCCGCACCACGCGAGGCAGCGCAGCGATTCCTCGGCCACCTTGTCGCCGATCGGGTCGTAGACGATGTCGACGCCCTTGCCGCCGGTCAGCTTCTTGACCTCATCGGTGAAGCCGTTGCGGTAGTCGATGGCGTAATCGGCGCCTTCCTCCAGGCAGGCTTGGCGTTTTTCCTCGGTGCTGGCGGTCGCGATGACCTTGGCGCCGAACACCTTTGCCACCTGAATCGCGGCGATGCCGATCCCGCCGGCCGCACCGTGCACCAGCACCCACTCGCCATCGCGCATCCGGCCGCGCTGGACCAAGGCATGATAGGCGGTCTGGTAGGCGCTGCGGAACACGCCGGCGGCTTCCAGGCTCATCGAGTCGGGTATCTTGTCGCACAACGCCGCCTTGGCGTTGCCCATGGTGGCGCAGGCACCCAGTGTATGGCGGCTCATAACACGGTCGCCGATCTTGAAGGCGGTCACGCCCTCACCGACGGCCACGACCTCTCCGGCCGCTTCGCCGCCAGGAATGAACGGCGGCTCCGGCCGGAATTGATATTTCCCAGCCAGCATCAGCACATCCACATACTGCACGCCGCGCGCTTGGATGCGCACCTGGATTTCCCCCGCGCCGGGCGGCGGCGGATCGGGCAAATCGCGCAACGCCAGAACTTCCGGCCCGCCGAACGCCTCGCAAACCATCGCTTTCATACGTATCTCCTTGCAATGAGCGGTATATTGTCGCAATCGGGATAAGCTTGGGGAAGCGCGGCGTAAACCGATTGCGCGTGCGTCGTATCGTATTGTAACACCGTTTGGCGAACCCGCTTGCCGGCAAGCGCCGATAACTGGAACTGGCCCCGATTATGCTCGACACCGACCCTACGACGGCATCGCAGATCCGGCAGATGCCGGTCTTCAAGGACCTGGACGACAGCGCGGTGAATGCACTCGTCGCCATCGCCAAACCGCGCGATGTACCGGAAGGGACCGTGCTGTGCCAGCAAGGCGTGCCGGCCGAACAACTGCTGGTGCTGTTGCAGGGGCAGGTCGCGCTGGAAAACACATCCCCGTCGGGCGTCAGTGCCGTCGTCGATGTCGTCGCTCCTGGTGGCCACTTCATGCTCAGCACCGTCCTCAGCGGCCTGCCGAGCCTCATGAGCGCCAGGACGGTTACGGCGGCGAAGTTGATTGGGATCGGGGCTACGGGTTTGCGCGAACTTTTGCATCGGGAGCCGTCGCTCGCCGCGGCATTGCTACGGGCCGAGGCATTGGATTTCGGCGCCATGGTGCGGCAGGTGTGCGATCTGAAGCTCCGCACCACGGCCCAGCGCCTGGGCGGCTATCTGCTCGCGCTGACCAAGGAAACATCCGACAACACGGTCTCCCTGCGACTGCCCTTCGACAAGCGCTTGCTTGCCGCTCGTCTTGGCTGCCGGCAGGAGAATCTGTCGCGCGCCTTCGCGGCGCTGCGTGGGTTAGGCGTCGAGACGCACGGAGCGCGTGTGATCCTGCACGACATCGAACGTCTGCGGGATTACGCTTTGCCGGATCAGAGCCCGGCCACGCCGACTGCCTGAACGGCGCCGTCAGGCAGCGACGATCTCCGCCCAGAGACGGTCCCCGCCGACGGCGGCCATGTGCCGCCCCACGAAGCGGTTCCACTCGGCTTCGTTGCCGAATTCGTCGCGCCAGGACCACAGACGGCGCGTCACGAATTGCAAATTGTGCTCGAACGTGAAGCCGATGGCACCGAACACCTGATGCGCGATGCCCGCGCCGATGCCCGCGGCCTCTCCGGTTCTGGCTTTAGCGGCGGCAATCGGCAGGCGTTTGGCGCCGTTTTCCAAGGCTTCGGCGGCGATATCGGCCGCGGCCACGGCGGCGGCGGTCTGCCCGGCCAGCACCGCCAGATTCTGCTGCACGGCTTGGAATTTGCCGATGGGGCGGCCGAACTGCACCCGGTCCATGGCGTATTGCGTGGTCATCGCCGTCAACCGGGTCAGCGCGCCGGCGATCTGCTGCGCTCGCATGGCGGCGCCGGCGGCCCGTAACGTGGCGGCATCCCGGCCTGAAGGCGCCGCACAGAGCGCGATACCGTCGATGGTCAGGGTATCCCGAGGTTCCCGCGCGACGTTTTGTTCATGCGCGCACGTCCAGGCGCTGGCGGGCACCAGAGCCACCCAGGTTTCCGCCCCATGCAGCGCCAGCACGGCGGCCGCCTGGACGTCGCGGCCCCAGGGAATGCGGCTGATCGTGCCCTTTACCCGGAAGCCGCCGGCTTCGGGGACAATCGTCAGGGACTCGCCGGCCACGACGGGGCCGACGCTCAACGGCCCGTCCGGCACCGTCAGGCCGGTGCCGCCGAGCAGCCAATGCGCGAGCATGGTTTCCGCCAGCGGCAGCGGGACGGCGTATTCGGCGGCAACTCTCAGCAACGACAGCGCGTCGGGCACTGCGACTCCGTAACCCCCGGCATCCTCGGGCAGCAGTGCTCGGTGCAGCCCGGCTTCCGCCAGGGCGTCCCAGGCCGGCTGCTGCCAGGCCCCGCCATCGGCGGCGCGCATAACCTCGGTGCCGCAGCTTTCCTCGAAAACACGGGCAGCGGTTTCGCGCAGCAAGGCGCCAGTGGAGTCGGTTTCGGTCATGGCGGATATCGTGTTCCCTGGTTCGGCGTGGCAGACTGCCACGGCACGACGCACGCGTGAAAGGATGGCGCCCCATGGTCACGGTTACCGGCGAAGAGATCAAGGCCGCCGTCGCGGCACAACGCGAATGGGTGACCCGCTTGTTCGACCGCCTCCGACAGGACGGGTTGGATGAGCCGGGCGTGTCGCGCGACCCCTACGGCGCCGGGGAGCAGCGGGCGCACGCGACGGTCACGGCCATCGCCCGCGACCTCGGGCTGGAAATCTCGGGCGACGCGGCGGCGAACCTCTATATGACCTTGCCGGGGCGGGACCGGTCGGCGCCACGCACGATCGTGGGATCGCATCTGGATTCGGTGCCGCACGGCGGCAACTTCGACGGCGCGGCAGGAGTCGTCGCCGGTTTGGCCAGTATCGCCGCGCTGAAACAGTTGGGGATCGCGCCCGCGCGGGATCTGAGCGTGATGGGCATTCGGGCAGAGGAAAGCATCTGGTTCCAGGTGTCCTACATCGGCAGCAGGGGCGCACTCGGCACGTTGCCGGATGGGGCGCTGGACGTGCGCCGTATCGACACCGGCCGCACGCTGGCCGACCACATCCGCGAATGCGGCGGCGATCCCGCGGCTCTGGCCACCGGCACACGGCATTTGGACCCGGCCTCGATCCGAGCCTATTTGGAATTGCATATCGAGCAGGCACCCAGTCTGGTGGAGGCCGGCAAGCCGGTCGGCGTCTGCACCGGCATTCCCGGCAATTTCCGTTACCCGAACGCCCGGATCGAAGGGGCCAACGACCATGTCGGCCTGCCGCGCCGCTTCCGCCGCGATGCGTCGCTGGCGGGGGCGGAGTTCGCGATGGCCATGGACACGCTCTGGGCGGAATACGACGAACGCGGCATCCCGATGGCCTGCACCATCGGCCGGTTCTACACCGACCCGGCGCAGCACGGCATGACCATCGTGCCCGGCAGCTTCCATTTCAGCCTGGACGTGCGCGCCTACAGCGAGACAGTGCTGGCCGTGTTGGACAAGGAAGTGGATGCGATCGTCGCGGGGATCGAACAGCGCCGCGGGGTGCGCTTTCACCTGGGAACGAAGGCACGCGCGGCGGTCGGGCCGGCCGATCCCACGATCAAAGCCGGGCTGGAAAACAGCATCGCATCATTGGCGATACCGTCCCTCCATCTCGGCAGTCCGGCCTCGCACGACGGTGCGGCATTTGCTGCTTGCGGGGTGCCGATCGGCATGATCTTCGTCAAAAATGCCAATGGTTCACACAATCCTTTCGAGGCGATGGAAATTAATGACTTCCTGGCGGGGACTTCCGTGCTAACACATTGGCTATCGACCAATCTGGACTGACAGGGCACGCAGATGGACGGCATGGTATCCTGGGGACGGTGGACCCGCTGGCTGGTGCCAGTCGTTTACCTCGGTGTCCTCGTCGCCTTTGTCGCGGACGTGACCGTCGAGATTTTCTACGTGCCGTTCGGTCTGTTATATATCCCTCTGGTCTGCACCGCCGTGTTTCACCGCGATCCGCGAAGCACCTGGTGGCTCGCGGCCGCGGCGGCGACGATGGTTGTGATCGGCTTCTTTCTCCCTGTCATGACCCCCAATGCCACCAACGGCCTCGTCAACCGCGGCCTGTCCATCGTCGCGATCTTCATTACCGCCGCGTTGGTTCGCTATGCTCGCGGCATCCAGGAGCAATTGGGGGCGCAAACCGCGCGGGCCGAGGCCGCGGAACAGGTGAAAACCGCCGTTTTCACCGCACTGAGCGAGGAAATGCGCAGCCCGCTGCACCGGATGGTCGGATTGACGGAAGTGATGATCGCCGGCTGCCGGCCGGATCAGCGCATGCCGTTGCAACAGGTGCAAGGCGGCAGCAAGCGTCTGCTGGCCAGCATCGAGAATCTGATCGATCTGACCAATCTCGACCAGCGGCCGATCTTGTCGGAACCGATCGACATCCGAAGCATGATGCAACAAACCGCCGATGCCAGCCGGCAAATGGCCTCGGAACGGCAGATCTCGGTCCACGCCGACATGCCCGTCCAGACCCTGACGGCCCGAGCGGATCCTTGGGCGGTGCGGCGGATCCTGGAAAATCTGGTCGCCAACGCGGTGAAGTTCTCGCCTGCTGGCAGTACGGTGGAATTGGCAGCCGAGAGCGGCGCGGACAGCGTGGCATTCGTGGTGCGCGACTGCGGAATCGGCATGTCGTCGGATATTCTCCGCCGGTTGGGTGAGCCTTATTTGCAGGACCGCGACGGTCTGCCGACGACGGGCACCGGCACGGGGCTGGCGCTCAGCCGCCGGCTGGCGCGGGCGATGGGGGCGGAACTGGCGTTCGACAGCGAGATCGGCTGCGGCACGACGGCGATTTTGCGGCTGCCGGCGTAGCGTTGCGGCTCCAATAGCGTTTTCTGTCGGTTTCCCGGGCATCGCCTTTGGCTCTGGAAGCATCGCTGGTTCGCGCGGAGGACGCGGAGTCTACGCAGCCCTCCGCACCCTCCGCAGCTTATACCGGCGGACCTAACCACTGATACCAGCGGCCCAAATTTTTGACCGGTGGGGCTGCTGCGGTACCGTCATGCCGACGCAGGTCGGCATCCACGATTTGCCCGCCGCTCCAAAGAAAGTCGTTGATGCCGACCTCCGTCAGCATGACGATGTACCAAACGGCAGTGCGTCAGTGGTTAGGCGACAGGCTCGGGCCAGAACGCCTCATCCATCATCTGCTCGAATGTGAACGGACAGATAAGCGGAAAGGTATCGCGATCCAGATCGGTCTCGCGCTCCGCTTCCATGCGGGCCTTGCGGTACGACGACGCGATAGCATCACCCAAAATCGACTTGAGGCTCGGGTTATCTGCCAAATGGTCATCGATATCGTCGCGCTGCTGCTCGATGGAGATACGCCAGCTCTTGCCCCGTCGCTCCGGCTGGTATTGCCATTTCAGCAAATGCAGCAGGAGAACCGCGAGCCGGTTGATCAACTCGCGCTTTTCGCTCCGGCCCATGCTTGCGATCTCTTCGGCGATGTTGTCGATATCGGCGCAGTCCAGCTTGCCGGCGCGCAGAAGCGCGGCCTGCTCATTGGCCCAGGCGAAGAAGTCGCGTTCGTAGAGCGTGTTCGACATACGGTGGCCTGTGTACAACCCGACGTGAAGCTTAAGCCTCCCGATATCCCAGAAGCAACAAGCCGCAGAACAGGATCGCGGTCGGCCAAACCCAAGCCGCGATACGGATCGACGTTGCGTTGGCCTTGGGATCGAGCCGCAATTCCAGCCAACGCCCCCAACCGGCGACAATACCCGCCAACGCCAGCGGCGTATGCGTCAATTCGATCAGCAGCTGGTCCTTGATGTTGGCGATGGCGTGGCTGTGGGTGAGCAAAAGCACACCGCCGCCGGCGCACAGCAGCGGGAACACGTAGGTCGCGGCTTTGTTCGTCCAGCCCCCTGCCCTCACCCGCCATTCGAACCACGCGAACACCAGGATCAGCAGAACGTAGCCGCGGTGTTGCGCGACCTCCACATCCCGGAAACTCTCGAAAAACCCGATATCGCCGAGCGGCCAGGTTTCGGGGTCGGAGCGGACAAACAGGAAGGCCGCGAGGCCGAGGAATACCAGCGGCCAATGCCGTGCCCAGCCGACGCCGGCCTGGTTCATCAGCGCGAGGATGCCGACCGCGACCACGAACAGACCGGCCCAATGGTGATTGTATTCCGACCAGGCAATGTCGTTGGCATTGCGCGGCGGCAGTTCCCCGGCACCTGGAATGAAGGCGACCTGCGGGGCCGCTTTACGCTGTTCGGCTTCGGCGTCCAGCTTGGCCTGCAACGCCGGCAGCGCCAGATCGGCGTGGTCGGGGCTGGCGAGGCGCGGCCAGACCGGGGTGTTGCGTTCGACGATCTCCGCCCAGGTGACGCGGTCGTTGACCAGATCGACGGCGGGTGGGACCGAGGTCAGGGATGCGGCCGCGAAGAAGATGGCGGCGCCGATGCCGAGTTCGACCTCAGCGAAGCGCCGCATACGGGTGACGGAGGTCGCGGGGTTGGTCCGCAATTTCTCAGTGAGGAGAAAATTCATGCCGCCGAGGCCCAGCAGCATCAGGAACATCGCGATCTTGGCGCCGACCATGACCCCGTAGGCGGTGCCGTAGAAGCCGTCGGCCTCATTGATATAGAGCGCCAGCATGACGATGCCGCTGAGCAGGATCGCGGCGACTCCGGCCATCGAGATGCGGGAGAAGCGGGCGCTGGCAAGACGCAGCGTGGCGCCGTCCTTCAGACTGCCCAGCGCGATCAGGAAGCAGGGAATGCCGCCGATCCAGATGGCGGCGCCGGCCTGATGCAGCCATGCCGCGATCAGCAGTGGGGCCCGATCGTCCAGCCGCGCCTGGGCGTGGGTGGTTAATGTGGCGGCGACCAGTGCCAGGATGACGCCCAGGATTAGAGGTACAGAGGGTGCTTTGGCCCCGCGCGCGAACAGTAACACCGCGAGCAGCGCGGCGATGCCGACCTTCATGAACCCGGCGATGGCGAAGGAAGCACCGAGCGCGTCGTCGAGCGCGAGTTCGACCGAGGCAATCAGCGCCGCGGATTGCAGCGCGACCGTCGCGGCCTCGGCCGCCAGCATCGCCAGGGAACCCCATGCCGCGACACGGGCCGCGCGGCGGGCGATGTCCGGACCGATGCGATCGGCCAACGGTCGCGCCAGAACAACCAGAAACACCACGCTGCCGAGCGCGATGGATTGTGCGAGGATCGTCAGGCCGTGCAGGACGATGGACAAATAGCCGAAGACGTCGATCAGGAGCTGCACTGCCTAATGCTCCGTCACGGTGAAGCGCACGTCGCCGCGCGTGAGATGACCGTCGGTGGCCAGGACGTTCCAGCGGACGACATAGGCACCCGGGGTCAGGTCGGTGGTCGCGACGACGATGTCGGGCGGACCGGCCTGTCGGATTGGCAGTGTAATTTGGGACTTGTCCGGCCGTGTCAGCGTCAGGCGCGACCGCGCACGATCGATGCGGCTGTTGAAGCGGAACTGCAGCACCACCGTGCCCGCCGCGACGCTGCCATCCTGCGGCGGCTCGCTCTCTTCCAAAATGGCATGGGCCTGTGCCGCGGCAGGTGCCAGCAGCAGCAGCGACGCGATCAGCAGGCGGCGCGTCGGAACGGGGAGAATGAGCACGGTCGTCCTTTCGCGCTGCGCGAACTGGCCGCCGTTTAGCCCCATACCGGGTGTGCGCCTACCCCGCTTTCAGTTCTGCCTGGATCGCGGCGGCGAGACCGGGGTTCGCCCGCCGTATCTGGGCCGCGCGCAGCAGCGTGCCAAGCTCATTGGAGGGATTGCGTTCCCACGCTTCGAAAAACAGCAGATCGTCCAATGCTCGGGCGGCATGCTGGGTATGGAGAGCCCGGACGACGGCTTGGGTGCGCGGGCGTTGGACCATGGTGGATTCGATAAGCATAGGCACCTCCTGTCACGGACGACTCGAAACCGGCCGCCGATCAGATGGGGTGAGCTAGCATCCAACACCAGGATGGTACGATGTCAGGACAATGAACATAACTTCACGGATGCGCGATGGCCCCCCCAACCGTCATCCCCGGACTTGTTCCGGACATGACGGAGGAGAAGACCAGCCCGGCACCTTACGCGACCCGGAAATTCCCGAACTGCCAGGGGCAGGTCTGGTCGGTGTCCTCGGCGAACAGCACGCCGCGCTGTTCCAGCGGGGTCCAGGCGGAATAGACCCCCGCCATCTCGCCCAGATACGGGTTGGCGATCTCCAGCACCCGCGCGTGGTCGAGCTCGTCGGCTTCGACGACGCCCGCGCTGGGGTTTTCCATCGCCCAGACCATGCCGCCCAGCACCGCCGCCGTCACTTGCAGCGACGTGGCATTATTGTGCGGCGCAACCCGGCGCGCCTCTTCGATCGACAGGCGGGAGCCGTACCAGTAGGCACCGCGCGCATGGCCCATCAGCAGCACGCCGAGCTCGTCGATGCCGCGGGCGATTTCCCGCATCATCAGGCGTTGCTCAGCCTGCATCGCCCAGTTCTTGCCGGCGAGTTCGTGCAGCGACAGCACCGCGTCGTCGCAGGGGTGGTAGGCATAGTGCACCGTCGGGCGGTAACGGACGGTACCGCCCTCGGCCAGCGTGTAGTAGTCGGCGATCGAAATCGACTCGTTATGCGTGATCAGGAAGCCGTGGAACGGGCCTTCCAGCGGCGTCCAGGTGCGCACGCGCGTCGCCGCGCCACGGCGGTTCAGATAGATCGCCGCGCCGCCGCCGAATGCGTGCCGAGCGCCGTCGGCCGGGAAGGTCTTCTCGTGCGTGCCCCAGCCGAGTTCGGCGGGCTGGTTGCCTTCGCCGACGAAGCCGTCGATCGACCAGGTGTTAACGAACTCGCCCGGCTTCTTGGCCAGATCGGCCGTCTGGGTATCGCGCTCGGCAATATGAATAACCTTCACGCCCAGCGTCTGCGCCAGTGCCGCCCAATCCGCTCGGTCCGCGGGAACGGTCGCGTCGACACCGGTGTCGGCGGCGATGTTCAGCAGCGCCTGCTTGACGAAGTGCGACACAAGACCCGGGTTGGCCCCGTGCGTCATGACCGCCGTCGGATCGCCCATGCCGGGACGCGCCAGGGCCAGCGCGCTTTCCCGCAGCGCGTAGTTGCTGCGTTGCGAGGTGCTCAGCGATGCGTCTGTGTAACCGCCCGCCCACGGCTCGACACAGGTGTCGAGGTACAGCGCCCCGATTTCCCGGCACAGTTTCACCAATGCGACCGACGACACGTCGACCGACAGGTTGAGCAGGAAGTCGCCGCGGTTCAGCAGCAGACCCAGGATACCGCGATAGTTGTCGGGCGTGACAGTCATCACGGTATGGGCGATGCCATACTCGGCCGCGACCGCTTCGCCACGCGCGTCGGCGGCAATGATATGAATCCGCTCCTTGGGCATACGGATGTGCCGCAGGATCAGGGGCAGAACGCCTTGGCCGATGCTGCCGAAGCCAAGCATCACCAGGCGGCCGGTGAAGGTCGCATGAACGGTCATGGGTGGAACTCCTATGGAAACAGAGGCGTCAGGCGGCTTGGGCGAAAACCGGCTCATCCGCCGCTTGGGACGAATCGGAGACCTCGACAATGCGGGCGCGGTCGAAACCGTTGAACCCGGTGCGCAGGCAGGCGCCGTAGGCCCCGAGCTGGAAGATCTCGATCCAGTCGCCTTCGCCGATGTCGGCGGGGAGGTGGAACGGGCCACGCATCGCGTCGGCGCTGTCGCAGGTTGGGCCGAAGAAGGTGAATCCGCGCAGCACATCGTCCGGCGCTTCGCCTTCCGGCCGCAGGCAGCGGACGGGGTAGCGGAACGCCAGCGCGCCAGCGTCGGCGAGGCTGCCGTAGACGCCGTCGTTGATGTACAGCGCATCGCCGCGACGGGCCTGCACCTGCACCACCACCGATCCCCCGGCCGCCACCAAAGCGCGGCCCGGCTCCGCCCACAGGCGGGCGTCCGGTTGGCCCAGGCGGTCGAACCCGTCCTCGATCTCCGCCAGGATGGCGCCGAAATCGGGGAGTTCGACGTCCGGATACGCGACCGGAAAGCCGCCGCCGACATCGACGATGTCGATCGCGACGCCGGCCGAGCGAATCACACCGCGCACCACGTCCATCGCACGCCGCCACGCCAGCGGGTCGAGGCACTGGGACCCGACATGAAACGCCACGCCCAGACGGACGGCGTGCGGACGGGCGGCGCGCAGCAGCGCCACGGCTTCCTCGGCCTCCGCGCCGAATTTGCCGGACAGATCGAGCACCGCTTCCCCCTTCGGCAGCGCGAGCCGCACGATCAGGCCGATGCCGGCATGGTCGCCCGTTTCCGCCAGGATTTTCGCCAGTTCTGCTTCGGAATCCAGGACGAAATCCCGCACGCCATGCCGACCCCACGCTTCCCGGATGGCGCCGCGCGCCTTGACCGGGTGCATGAAGTGGATGTGCGCGTCGCCGAACATGGTGCGGACCAGCGCGACCTCGGCCGGGGATGCACAGTCGAAGTGGCGGACGCCACCATCCCACAGTGCGCGCAGCACGGCCGGGTCCGGGTTGCACTTCACCGCGTACAGCACGTCGCCAGGGAAGGCGGCGACGAAGTCGCGCGCCGTGGCGGCCAGAGTAGCCGGGCGGATGCAGTGCACGGGATCTTCCGGGCGCAGATCGGCGACCAGGGCATCGACCGTCGGCAGGGCCTGACGGATAACGGGAGCGGTCGTGGCGACACCACGGCGGAGGGGGGAGACGGCAGAACGGACGCGCATCGCAACAATCCTCGCGACAGCAGACGCACGCGCCCTTTCGCGGGCACGCACGCTGAACCATGGGAGAAGAGAAAAGTCCGGCAGCGGAGGCGAAAACGCTCTCCGGCGGAACTCAGGCGATGGGCGTACTTCGCGACGCCACGTGATGATCAGCGAACATAGGCAAATCCCTAACAATCCCCGGCGGGTCAGCCGGTTAGACCGAAAAGGACGCTTGCGTCGTTGCTGTGCCCTTGTGGGGCTCGCGGCACGTGCGGGCGTCGGCGGACGCTTTGGACACAACAGGTCCGCAGCGGGAGGCGGCTTGTAGGGTTTTTGGGTGGGTGTGTTAAATGCGTTTACTGCATATCAGGCATTCAGCAGCGCCAGATATTCCCAGACGATCGTCGCGGCGGCGAGGGCGGTGATTTCCGCCACGTCGTAGGCCGGTGCGACCTCCACCACGTCCATGCCGGCGAAGGCAATACCTGCGAGGCGGCGGAGGATGGCTTGCGCTTGCCAACTGGCCAGACCGCCGATTTCCGGCGTGCCGGTGCCGGGGGCAAATGCAGGGTCCAGTGCGTCGATGTCGAAGCTGAGGTAGGCGGGGTGGGTACCGACGACCGACTTGATGCGGTCGGCGACCGCGGCCGGGTTCGATTCGTGCACGTCCTGGGCGGTCAGGATGGTGACGCCCTTGCCGATGGTCCAGTCCCAGACCTCCCGCTGGACGGGGGAGCGGATGCCGATCTGGATGGTTTTGCTGGGATCGATCAGGTCTTCTTCGATGGCGTGGTAGAAGACGGAGCCGTGGCCGTAGATCTGGCCGAAGTTGTCGGGCCATGTGTCGACATGGGCATCGAAGTGCACCAGGGCGAGGCCCTTGCCGGTGCGCTTGGTCAGGGCTCGGAGGAGGGGCAAGGTGATGCCATGCTCGCCCCCCAGGCATAGGAGGTGGTTTAGGCCTGTGGCCTGCGTTTCGATCTGGTTGAGGGATGCTTCGATATTGCCGAGCGCGATGGCGAAGTCGCCGATGTCGGCGAGGTCTAGGGTGGCGGGATCGAGCCAGGTGCCGGGATGGGCGCCATCGACCAACATGCGGCTGGCGCGACGGATGGCGGCCGGGCCGTCGCGTGTGCCGGAGCGGTTGGTTGTGCCGATATCGAGGGGGACGCCGGCGACGGCGAACGCGGCTTTGCGATCGGTTTTGGTGGTTCCCAGGAATCCTGGGGGTGTGGCGAATGTTGGGATGCCGGTCATGGGCGCTTGTTTAGCGCCGATTTGGTTGCGGGGATAGGATTTGAACCTATGACCTTCAGGTTATGAGCCTGACGAGCTACCGGGCTGCTCCACCCCGCGACGGTGGTGGGTATCTTGTTTGTTGTTAGGTGGATTGGAAGACCTGGCGGCGACCTACTCTCCCGTGCCTTAAGACACAGTACCATGGGCGCTGGGGGTTTTCACGGCCGAGTTCGGGATGGGATCGGGTGCGGGCCCCCCGCCAAAGCCACCAGGTCGTCCAATCCAC
>CAITUP010000153.1 GCA_903895595.1 uncultured Acetobacteraceae bacterium
GGCACGTCCATGCGGATTTTTCCGGGACGCGCGCGCCGCGCAGACGATCGGGAATTCGTTCGCGAGATGTGTGAATCCGGTAGGGACAAGCCTTGGGATGACGGATTGGGCGAATGACGGCGTTCAAGCGATTGCCCTGACAGACGGCAGCCCCCCAATTGCCCCCGCACCCCTACGCCCGCTACCTTCCCGCCCCATGACCACCCTCCTCGCCCAGCTCCTGAACGGCCTTCAGTACGGCCTCCTGCTGTTCCTGATTTCCAGCGGCCTGACCCTGATTTTCGGGGTCATGGGCGTCATCAACCTCGCCCATGGCAGCCTGTTCATGATCGGCGCCTACCTCGCCTATGTCGTGGCCAACGCCACCGGCAGCTTCTGGCTTGCTCCGCCCGCCGCCATCGTGGGGGGCCTGTTGTTCGGCGCCATCCTGGAAACCGGCCTGTTCCGCCGCTTCCGCGACCGCGAGCATCTGGACCAGGTCCTGCTCACCTTCGCGCTGATCCTATTGTTCGAGGAGGCCCGCTCCCTGCTGATCGACAACCAGTTCCACAGCGTCGCCGTGCCGGCGCTGCTGGATTTCTCCGTCCCCATCGCCGGCGGCTTCGCCTATTCCGCCTACCGGCTGGCCGTCCTTGGTATCTGCCTAATCACAGCCGGGATCATGGTCCTGACGGTGGAGCGCACCCGCATTGGCTCCGCCATCCGCGCCGCCGCCGAGAACCCCGAGATGCTCGGTCTGCTCGGCCTGGACGCCAGCCGCATCCACCGCACCGTCTTCGCCGCCGGCACCGCGTTGGCCATGCTTGCCGGAGCGCTCGCCGCGCCGCTGCAATCCGTCTACCCGAACATGGGCGACGGCTTTCTGATCCTCTCGTTTGTCGTGGTGGTGATCGGAGGCCTCGGCTCCATCGCCGGCGCCTTCTGGGCCGCGCTGCTCGTCGGGCTGATCGACACGCTCGGCAAGGCCTACGTGCCGCAACTGGCGGGTATCGCGGTGTGCGGCACGATGGCGCTGGTGCTGCTGGTTCGCCCCGCGGGGCTGTTCGGAAAAGCATGACCCACGCGTCCACCCGAGGCAACGCGCTGCTGGCACTGGCCGCACTGGCCATCGCCTCAATGCCCTTCTGGGCGAGCGCCTACCATATGCAGTTGGCCTCCACCGCTTTGATCGCGGCGATGTTCGCGCTCAGCCTGCAACTGCTGACCGGCGGCGTGGGGCTGGTCAGTCTGGCGCATGCGGGGTTCTTTGGCCTGGGCGCCTACAGCGTCTATCTGATTGGGCCGGCGTCGGTCGCCCTGACCCTGCCCGCCGCCGCCGCGACAGCCGGCATCGCCGCCGCCGCCATCGGCGCCCTGGCCCTGCGCACCACCGGCTTCTTCTTCCTGATGAGCACCCTCGCCTTCGGCCAGATGCTGTTCTTCCTGTTCCACGACACGCCGTTGGGCGGCAGCCTGGACGGCGTCTTCATCCAGCGCCCGGACCTGTTCTGGGCCGTCCCGAAAGCCGCCCGACCGACGGTCTTTCTGCTCCTGAACCTGACCGTTCTGAGCGCGATGTATGCCGGCCTCTGGCGCCTGATGCGCACGTTGTTCGGGCGCGCTTTGCTCGGCATACGCGCGAATGAACACCGCATGCGCGCCATGGGTCACGACGTGCAGCGCCTGAAACTGGCCGCCTTCACTTTGGCCGGAGCCTTGGCGGGCGTCGCCGGCCATATGGCGGCACTGACCGACGCCTTCGTCAGCCCCGATCTGCTCGGCTGGCACAGATCGGCGGAGGCGCTGCTGATGGTCCTGCTCGGCGGCATCGGCGCGCTGCACGGCCCGATCCTCGGCGCCTTCGCGCTGACGCTGTTGGAGGAACTCGGCCCCATGATCACCGAGCGCCAGCGGCTGGTCGAGGGCGCGGCGATCCTCGCGGCGGTGCTGCTGTTGCGCAACGGGTTGGCGGGTATCCGCCGATGATGGAGGCGCGGTCCCTGTCGCGCCGGTTCGGCGGCCTGCTGGCGGTGGCCGATGTGTCGCTGAGCCTGCGGCCCGGCGAGCTCCACGCCGTCATCGGCCCCAATGGCGCCGGCAAAAGCACGCTGGTGAACCTGCTGGCCGGCGAGTTGGCGCCGACCGAGGGCCAAATTTTCCTCGATGGCACCGACATCACCGGTCTGTCCGTCGCCGAACGCGCGCGGGCCGGGATCGGCCGCACGTTCCAGCGCACCAATCTGATGCTGGACATGACGGTGCTGGAGAACGCGCGGCTGGCGACGGTTATTCCTTTTCGGCGCCTGCTCCGCCGCGCCGACCGCGAAACCGTGCCGCTGGCCGCGGCTCGGCGGGCGCTGCAACGCGTCGGGCTGCCGGAAAGCGCTTTGGCCCGGACGTTAAGCCACGGGCAACTGCGGCTTCTGGAAATCGCTGTCGCGTTGGCCGGGCAGCCGAGCGTGTTGCTGTTGGATGAGCCTTTGGCGGGATCGGGGGCGGAGGACGCCGCCCCGATCGCCGCGTTGATGAAAGACCTGTCGCGGGAGCATGCCGTGCTGCTGATCGAGCACGATATGGACGTGGTGTTCGCGGTTGCCGACACGATCACGGTGATGGTGGATGGGCGGGTGCTGGAACGGGGGACGCCGACGGAGATCGCGTCCTCGGCTGCCGTGCGGGATGCGTATTTGGGGCATGGCGGCGGATGACACTCAGGGCTGTGAGTTTCCGGTTTCCATCATCCTCGGGCGTGACCCGAGGATTGTCGGCGGCACGCTATCGCGAAGCAACTGGAAAGCTATTGGATAGCTATGGTACTAAATCGATATCCGAAAGCACCTGGATAGCGTCCAACCAGCGCCAAGGCGTGACACGGGGGAAGAGGGCGGGAATGCACGCATCATGACCGCTATTCTCGAAGCCAGACAGCTATCGGCTACCTATGGTACCAATCTGGTACTGGACGGCATCCAGATAGCGATCAACCAAGGCGAGGTCGTCGGCCTCATGGGCCGGAACGGCATGGGGAAAACCACGCTGATCCGCGCGCTGCTCGGGCAACTTCCGGCGCGGGCGGGCATCGTGCTGCTGGATGGGAAGGACGCCAACGGCCTTCCGCCGTTCCGCCGAGCGCTGGCTGGGATTGCGACGGTGCCGGAGGGACGGGGGATTTTCGCTAGTCTATCCGTCCGCGAAAACCTCCGCCTTGCCGCTCGGCCCGGCGGTGTCTGGACCGAGGAGCGGGTGCTGACGCTGTTCCCTCGTCTGGCCGAACGCATCGGCCATCGCGGCAATCATCTGTCCGGCGGCGAGCAGCAGATGCTGGCGATCGGCCGGGCGCTGATGACCAACCCCCGGCTGCTGATCCTGGATGAGGCGACCGAGGGCCTCGCGCCCCTGATCCGCGATGAGATCTGGCGGACGATCCGGCTGGTGCGGGATGAAGGGGTGGCGATCCTGGTGGTGGACAAAACCGTCTCGGCCGTGCTGTCCCTGGCGGACAAGGCGGTGGTGCTGGTGAAGGGATCGGTGGTGTTCGACGGTCCTCCGGCCGCGTTGCTGGCCGACGAAGCCGCGATGCACCGGCATTTGGGGGTGGACCGATGACCGTTGCCGAACGACTGAACGCGCTGCACGGCCTGCTGACCAACTGGAACGCCTTCAAGGGATTGGTGAGCCGGCAGGATATTCACGATCTGTGGGCGCGACATGTGGAGGACTCACTGCAAGCCGCGCCGCTGATCGACCCGTCGGTCGGCCGCGCCATCGATATCGGCTCGGGGGCCGGGTTTCCGGGGCTGGTCATCGCCATCGCGACCGGCGTGCACGTGGACCTGATCGAGGCCAACAAGCACAAAGTGGCGTTCCTGCGGGAGGCCATTCGCGTCACCGCCGCGCCCGCGCGGGTTTGGCCGGACCGGGTGGAGTTGTGCAAGGTGCCCCCCGCCCAGCTGATCACCGCCCGCGGGGTTACGGCGTTGCCCGCGCTGCTGGACGCGGCGTTTCCAGTCCTGGCGCCCGGCGGGGTGTGCCTGTTTCACAAAGGGGCGGGCTTCGAGGCGGAAGTCGTGGCCGCGCGGCTGCGCTGGGACATGCGGGTGGAACGGTTCCCGAGCCGGACGGGGGAGGGGGCGGTTATTTTGCGGTTGTCGGAGATACAGCCCACCCGTCATGGTCGGGCTTGACCCGACCAACTCAGGCCGATTGGGGAGAGGTGGTCAGGCCCGATCGGGCAGACGGCCGCGCGGTTGGGTTCTCGCGCCGATGCGCACCACGATATCCACGTCCTGCCCGAGCGCCGTGAGACAACGCAGGAGCCGGTCGCTGGAAAACCCGCTCAGCCGCCCGTTGATCAAGGCGGAAATCTTCGGCTGATCCAGACCGGTCAACGCGGCGGCGCGTGCCTGGCTCAAACGGCGTCGTTTGATCGTCTCGCGGATATGGGACGCGAGCTGCGCTTTCGCCAACTCTTCCTCCGGCTGAGCGACCCCAAGGTCCGCGAATACATTCCCGGAACCCGGCGTCACCGGGATGCTGTTGTTATCCATTGTTCATAGTCCTCTTTCGCCTGCTTCAGCCGGCGTTCGATGAGCGCGATCTCATGACGCGGTGTCGCGATGCCGCTTTTGGATTTCTTTTGGAACGCATGCAGGACATAGACCGCCCCAGCGAAGCGGACCGTGTAGATCGCGCGATAGGTGTCTCCGTCGTAATCGTCGATAATCTCCAGCACACCGGCGCCACCGAAGCTGCGAAGCGGTTTGGCCCAAGGCGCCTTGCGCCCAATTTGGGCGTCCCACAGCGCACCACCGACCGCGAGCCGCACGTCCTCGGGGAAGGTGCGGACATCGTCGCGGCTGGACCCGATCCATCGGACGGGTTTCGGTTGCGGTTCGTCTAGCATGCGATGCCATATCTAGCATACCCACTGTCCCAACTCAAAGCTTGTCCGCACAGCTTAGGGGTCCGGTAGCAACGGAACCGGAAGTTCGATTCAGACCGGAGAGGGGACCGAGCGGCGAGGCCCGTAGGACTGGAATCGACCCAAAGCGGTCCTTCGTTGCCGGTGGCGCGACGAGCGGAGAATGGCCGAGAGCGGAAAGTCTGTGTTAGACGCGAGGACGACGAAGGCGGACCTCCCGTACCTCGGGCAGCGCTCGGTGGATACCGACCCAGGGGCGGAGTACTACCGATTTATTTGGCCAATCCAGGCTACCTTCGTTATTCAGGCCATGACAGCACCGCTGCCATCTTGGGTTTGACAGCGAGTTCGCGCCCGTCAGCCGTCACCCACCTTTCGCCTCCGGCATGTTCGAAGATTGACGCGACCGGGATCGCGGGCAGCTCGGCCAAGGCATTGTTAACGACGTAGACAATATAGCGTGGCCGATGCTCGGGAAGCATCATCTTTTCATACTCGTTGGGGGTAAGTTCGCAGGCAGGGCCATCGTTCATTAGTCCCTTTACCTCAACCAGGAGAGGTTGCTCATCGACAAAGACCTCCAAATCCCATCCTTTGGCATAAGCTTCTACGCTCTTGACCACGCATGCTGGCCCATAGAGCGCCCTGTAATATGTGGTGGCGTGGGCAACCGCTGCCTTCTCCACCTTGCGCCGTAACTCCGGATCAAGATTTTTAGGCGGGTCCGGCTGATGCTCGGAACCGAAGTTGCGAATATAGTCCCACACCAGCTTGTTTACAGCCTCAGCGCCGTACCAGGTCGGCTTCTGACCAAAACCGGCACCTGGCTTTGTGCGGCTGCTCTTTACTGGGAATGTTCGCATGGGAGGCGTTAGCAGGACCGCATCGTCCTTTGCGGCCTCAGCCGAGTAACAAATGCGCTCGTCGCCCAAGTCGTTTCCGCCGTCCTGCGCGTCCCGAAACACAGTCGCATTGCGGTACCAACCGACAATCAGCGTCTGGCCGCTAGCCGGTTCTTTCGCGAGCCAGATCACAAGGGCGCCGTCAATATGGTCGGCGCGGTTCGCTGCACCCATCCTAGTGATATTGGTCTTCTCACCAGCGCCCGGCGGCCTGTATCCTCGCATCGTGCCAGCATCGGATACGGAGAAGTTGAACGCCTCCCCCCCATGAGGATGACCTTGCAGGTAAGCATGGCCACCTATTGTTTTATCGTCTTTGGCGAAGCCGGCATAATGCTCCATCCACCCGATGTTAAAATAGACGATCGGAGGATGACGCGTGGATTCAGCTTCACTGTTTAGTTCGCCATCGGCTGGTGCCGACCCACTGGGCATGAAACCCAATGTTCGACGCCCATGCGGCGGCCTGCTTCTTTCTAGCGTCCCACGCCGGTCGAGTTTCTCCTGCACAATCATCTCCCCTACTGCCATTCCGCAGGCATACAGGATGGATCGCCGTTCTGTTGCCTAACTAAGCCATCATTGCGCCGATAATATTGGTTTGCAACGGGCACTTGCCTCCGACGGTCAAAAACCGCAAGCGGTATTGGGGGGCTTGCATTGGCCGTGGACTGTGACTGCCAGAGGCGCGTTGCCGGTGCTTATGTCTGCCTTCATGACTTGAGGCCGTCCGGCCGACCGACTGGCTCGGGCGCGAGTCAGCCATTGATAGACCGAACGATTTATGTCCGCTCCCCACCCCAAGCGGCTGCAGCCGACACGGGAGGGATGCAGAAAACCACCGTTTCCTGCACTCAGTCGGGACTCGCCTGCAATCTGGCCGGAGACGGTCGATGACCTGCAACAACCCATGCATCAATCCACCTGCCGAAAACCTTCCCTGTCGGGGTTGCTGGAAAGTGGCCGAATCGAACTTTCGGTTCCGTCGCGACCGGCCTCCCCGTAGATCAGGTTGCGTTTGAGACGCGCCCTACCGCCAGGTCCTCGAACGCAGCGCCTTCATGAGCGAGTAGCCACCGTTTGCGGTCGACACCGCCGCCATACCCGACAGGGCTCGCATCCGCGCCGATGGCCTTTACACTCTCTCGCCTCCCGGCCGGTTCCGGAGCCCAGGTGCCGGCGTCGACCATGTGTGCGCACCATCGGTTGCACCGCCCCAAATCTTGCATTACAATGTCATTCAATCGGACCGAGGACGGCGATCATGGCAGCCAATCAACTCGTACAAACCCGCATCGACGGGGCCATCAAGGCGGAGGCCGCCGCGGTGCTGGCCGCGATGGGATTGACCGTGTCCGATGCCGTGCGGCTCATGCTGACGCGGGTCGCGCGGGAGCACGCGTTGCCATTCGATCCGTTGATTCCGAACGCCGCCACGGTCGCGGCCATGATGGAAGCACGGGCCGGAAATTTACCGCGCGCCAACAGCATTCAAGAATTGAAGAACGCACTCAATGCGGACGATTGAGTGGACCGGACAATTCAAACGCGATTACCGGCGAGAGAGCAAAGGTCAGCACCGAGCCACGTTGGATGGGGCGCTTTTTCCGGTCGTCGATTTGCTCGCGAACGATTTGCCACTCGAAGCGAATCGCCGCGATCATCCGTTAATCGGTGATTGGAAGGATCACCGCGATTGTCACATCAAACCGGATCTGGTGCTGATCTATCAAAAGCCGGACGGTGACACTTTACGGCTTGTGCGGCTCGGGTCTCACAGTGAGCTTGGCATGTGAACAGACTGTCTGGTCGCCACCCGAAGCATTTGTAGCCGGCACTCGCCTGCAATCTCACCAGCGGCGGCCGATGACCTTGGTTTATACAAAAATACCGATTGGCTAGGATATATGTCCTAGGATATTAATCCGATCCATGCAACCGGCACCCACCACACAGAGCCCCGGAAGCGACGCTTCCGGCCCAAACCAGCCGGAAACCGTCGCCTTCCCCACCGCAACACCCCGCCCCATCCTTGGACGGATCGGCGCGGTCCTCCATGTCGTCCGCGCCCTGATCGCCTATGGCCAGTATTTCGCGGCAACCGCCACCGCTCGCGGGGCAGAGCCGCAATTCGCCACCGTCGCCGCCGTCTTCGGCACGTAGGACCTGCCGACCATCCTGTTCCGCGTGCGACGCGGCGTCCTCCGCTTGCTCGCGTTGCAGCGATATTTGCTCGCCCGCGCCGGCAGGGGCCGCAACCTCCGCTTCGTCTGGCCGCCCTGTGTCGTTCCGCAACCGCACCACCGCCCGCCGGCCCCGCCACGGGCGAAGCCCGCCGAACCCCGGCGCGCACCAAGCAAGGAACCGGCGCTGCTCGGCGACGACGATCCACGCGCGTTCCACCTCCCCACGGACGAGGAATTCGATCTCGAGATGCACCGGCGTCCGGTTGGCCGCACCATGGCATACATCTGCATGGACCTCGGCGTCGTCCCCGGTTTCTGCGCCGACGCATTCAGCGACCGGTTACTCAAAGCGATACGCCGCTATGGCGGCAGCCTCCGCCGCCTATACGATGTGCGCGCCCGCCGGGAAAAATCCTTCGCGCAACAGCACGACCGGCGCCCGGAAACTTGGCACTGGGACTGGCGGGATCTGCGAATACCGGCCGTGCGCCACGCGCTGGGGCTGCTGATCGGCGAGGCGCCGCCATCACCCATGCCGGCGCGTTGACACCCAAGCCCACCATACCCGTGACCATAACCCTGCCATCGCGCGGGGCCGTCCGTTCTGGGCGCGATGCCGCCTTTCAACTGGGCTGGTTCATCCGCGAAGCCTGGGGACACGATCTGGCGGCGAACCGTCGGGCGGCCGCAGATGGGCCAGCCACCTTTTTGCGGTCCCGCCGCTACCGCACCGCCGTCTGCGGATAAATGCGCCGCACGATGGCGTTGAGCCGATCGTCGGTGATGGCGCGACGCAGGAGCTGAGCGTCCTGAGCCGATGGCCAGTCGAACGTGCTACGCGCCGGTGTTCTGAAAAGCTCCGGATGTTCCAGCGCCAGCCGCAGCAGGTTGGCCATCCCCTCGGACGGGACGGCTTTGGCCGTCTCATATTTATAGAACGCCGTGGGGCCGCCACCGAAAACCTTGCCGGCCTGACGCTGGGACACGCCGACAGCCTCCCGCGCGGCGCGGACCATCAGCGGCGAAATCGGCGAGTGCTTCGCGCGCGCCATGACTTCGTGCAAGGCCGCGTCGGCATAGTCGTTGTCCGACCCTTCCAGAACCCCGTCGTCGCAGCTTTCGCAATGCCAGCCGGGCTGCTGGTAGGTCAGCGATTCCCCTTGAACGGTCACCGTCTCCTCCTGAACGCCGCGGCGCATAACGCCGTCGCAGGAGGGGCAGGGTCTTGTTTTTTCTTCGGCCATTTCAAGCCTCCTTGAAGCTTGTGAGCAGGAACTTACCTTCGTCGTCGACCGTGAACTTCAGATAGAGCGTGCGGCGGTCGACAACGGGTCTGTAGCTGTCGTGCCACTGTTGCGGGTTGTGGTGCGCCGTGGCGCTCTTGTCGAAATCGGCCGGATATCGAAGCGCTTGGATCACCGCCACCACGGCCGCCGCGTCCATCCCAAGCGCCGCGGCATCGCGAGCCGCGACCTTGGTTCGGTTCAATGTCGCCGGACTCGCGAACGCCGCCTTGATGGCGGCAAGATCGTGCGTGAGGCGACGCTTCTCTGTCATGCCAACCTAATGCAACATACGTTGTTGCAAATCAAGTTTCAAGGGGAGGTCTTGAGACGACCGGGCCGCGACGCAGCGACCCCCCTAAAACGTAAACAAAGGCCGATCCGGCTTCCTTCCCAACAACACCTGCCCCACCGTCTCAAAATGCTCGGGGTGCCCTTGGATCTGCTGTGTTACCGTATGCACATCCCGGAACCGCCGCTCGAACGGCCGAGCATTGAAGATCGCCATGGCCCCGGCCGCCTCATACAGCGCGGCGACCACCTGTTTCGCCGACTGGATCGCGAAGGTGGACGCCATGCGGATGGTGATCAAATCCTCCTGCGTCAGCGTCCCCCGCACCCGCGCCTCGGCCCAGATGTCGGATACCGAGGTCAGCAGGAACGTCCGCGCCGCCCGCAGCTTGGCCTCATTGAACCCCACATGCGCCTGCATGACATGGTTTTCGGAACGCGCCCGGCTGCCGCCGCGGGGTATCGAGCCGGCGGCTTCGGCAACGAAGGCCGTCATCACACTGCGTGCAATCCCCAGCGCGATGCCTGCGAAGCTCGACGCATACAGCGTACTCGGCGTGAACACGTACAGGTCGCCCTTGACCCGAAGCTGCGCCGATCCGTCACGCGCCATCGTGTAGGCTTCCGGCACGAACAGGTCTTTGACGGTGTAGCTGTCGCTGCCGGTGCCGCGCAGGCCCATGGTCTGCCAGGTGTCGCGCACTTCCACGGTGTTCTTGCGGAAGAACATGGTCATGCTCAGCGGCTTGCCGTCCGGGCCCATCCGCTTGGAGCCATCGGCCTCGATCACCGGCACATGGGCGCCGAGCCAGCTGGCAAGGCGGGATCCGCTGGCGAAATCGAAGTTGCCGTTGACGCGGTAGCCGCCCGGCACCGCGGCGGCCGTCCCCGGCCCGGGACCCCAGGCGAGAATGCCGGTGTCGGGGCCGAAAATGTCCTTGACCACGTCGGGCGGCAGATAGGCGGCGGTCAGGGCGCAGATGTTGGTCTGGCCGACGCACCAGGCGACGCTGGCGTCGTGACTGGCGATTTCCTCGATCACCTGCACCAAGGACGGGGGGTCCAGTTCGGCGCCGCCGTAAGCCTCGGGCTGCACCAGCCGAAACAGGCCGTTTTCGCGCAGGGCGGCGAACAGGGACGGGGGCAAATCGCGGTTGCTGTCGATCTCATCCACCGCGGCGTCGATGGCGGGGCCGAGGGAACGGGCGCGTTGGAGGGTGGCGGTGCCTTTGGCGCTGAGGCAGTTCATGATACGGCGGGTCCGGAGAAGTGGGCGCCGATCATGCGGCAGCCCACCCTAGGGTTCAACCCGCGTCGCGGGCCGGGAGTTGGGGTAAGATATGAAAAGTCGGAAGAACCGTACCTTCATTTGGGTTGGTCTGGCCGCGGCGCTGTTGCTCGTCGCGGGCGCGGGCGGCGTGGCGGCCTATTTGCGCTTCGGCGGCTATCGTCATGCCTGCATACTCCCGCCGCCCACCGGCAATGGCGCCGCTATGTCCGCCGGCAGCGCGGATGCGCCACTGCGCGTGGTCGAAGGGAATACCGGATTTTTGCAGCGCGCCGAGAACCCGCTGAAGTTCAACAACACCGCGTCGCGGGTGGAATTGCGCGGCGTCCATTACGATGGCGCGGCGTTCGCCCAATACACGGTGCCGATGCATGGCGGCCTCCGCACGCTCCATATCGACGGCCGCCCGATCCCGCTGCGCGGTGGCACCATCGAGGCGGGTTGCATCGACACGAAGGCCCTGGGCAACGTGATCGTTTTGTTCTCCGGCGCCGAGACGGTCACGGCGAGTGTCGTCCTGACGCAGGACCAGATCGACCGGCTGCGGTAGCTCGGCCTACAGTGCCAGATCGACGCAGACTGGCACGTGATCCGAGCCGCGTTCCCAATCGCGGGCGTGGGTCAGGATCGTGTGCTGCTTCAGCGCGGGCCGGAGATCCGGTGTCACCCACACATGATCCAGCCGCCGGCCGCGATTGGCGACCTTCCAGTCCTTGTTGCGGTAGGACCACCACGTGTACAGCTTCTGATCGTCCGGCACGAAATGCCGGAGGGCATCCACGAAGCCGGCCGCCATCCAAGCGTTTAGCCCTTCCGTTTCGGGGGGCGTGTGGCTGACGACGTCCAGCAGCTGTTTGTGGCTCCAGACATCGTGTTCCAGGGGCGCGATGTTCAGATCGCCCACCAGAACGGTGCGGGTCAGGCCCTGGCGTGCAGCGAACCAGTTGCGGGTTTCGGCGATGAAATCCAGCTTGTGGCCGTATTTCGGATTGGCCTCCCGATCCGGCACGTCGCCGCCGGCCGGCACGTAGAAATCGTGGATTTCCAGCGGGCCACCGGGTGCATCGACCGTGACCGCGACATGCCGGCAATCGCCCTTGCCGCACCAGTCCGGCGCGATATCCAGGCGTTGAATGGGCAAACGGGACAAGATCGCCACCCCGTTGTAGCCCTTCATCCCTTGGTAGGCGACGTGCGGGTATCCGAGCTCCACGGGACCCGCCGCCGGGAACAGCTCGTTCGGGACTTTCGTCTCCTGCAAACAGATCACGTCGGGATCCAGCTCGCGCACCAGCTCCCCGAGCAACCCCATCCGCAGGCGGAGCGAGTTGATATTCCAGGTGGCGATGCGCATTAGACGACGCGAGTCCGCACGGTGCCAACGCCGGCCACGACGCCTTCCATCAGATCGCCCCGCTGCACGGCGGCCACACCCTCCGGCGTGCCGGTGTAGATCAGATCGCCCGGCGCGAGTTTCACCAGACCGGACAGATACGCGACGGTCTCCGGCACGTTCCAGATCATCATCGACAGGTCGGAGGTCTGGACGACTTTGCCGTTCACTTTCAACTCGATCAGACCCTTGTCGGGGTGGCCGATTTTCGACGCCGGCACCATGAGGCCGATCGGGGCGGAGTGGTCGAAGCCTTTGCCCATGTCCCAGGGCTTGCCTTCCTTCTTGGCGGCGTTCTGCAGGTCGCGGCGGGTCATATCCAGGCCGGCGGCGTAGCCCCAAACGTGGCGCAGGGCATCGGCTTCGGCGATGTTGGCACCGCCCTCGCCGATGGCGACCACCAGCTCCATCTCATGGTGCAGGTCTTTGCTCTGCGGCGGGTAAGGCATGTCAGCGTCGCTCAGCAGCAGCGCGTCGGCCGGCTTCATGAAGAAGAACGGCGGCTCCCGATCCGGGTCGGAGCCCATTTCGCGCGCGTGGGCGGCATAATTGCGGCCGACGCAGAAGACGCGGCGGACGGGGAAGGAACCGCCTCCCGCGACGGGAACGGAGACGACGGCGGGCGGCGGGATGACGAAATCGGCCATGAAGAGGAATCCCGAGGCTGGAGGAAGCGACGGACGCTCATACAGGTTCGGGATGCGGCGGGAAATAGGGTGCTATGGCGCGTACAGATCGGCCCGCGTTTGCGGCAAGGTGGCCGGCCCGCGGACCCGTTTGGAGGCCAAGGTCTGGTAAATCCCGACGGTATTGCGCTCGAACGCCAGGGCGCAGCCGGCGAGGTAGACCAGCCACAGCCGGGTTTTCACCGACCCAATCTCGGTGCAGGCCTCGGCATACCGCGCAATCAAGCGGTCGTGCCACAGGCGGCAGGTGCGGCCGTAATGTTCGCGCCAGCCCTCCACATCGTGGACTTCGAAGCCGTAGCGCTGGAGGTTGGCGACGGACATGCCGATATGGTCCAGTTCGCCGCCGGGGAAGATGTAACGCAGCAGCGCCGCGTATTCCTTGGGTCGGCGGGCGAAGGTGCGGTCGTCGCGTTTCGCCGGACGGGCGATGGCGTGGTGCAGATACAATCCGCCGGGGTTCAGCAGCCGATTCACCGCCTGGAAATAACGGGCGTGATTGGCGATCCCCACATGCTCGAACATTCCAATGGACGAAATCTTGTCGAACCGCTCGTCCAGGGACGCGTAATCCCTCAGTTGCAGGGTGATCCGGTCGGACAGGCCAGCCTGAGCGACCCGTTCCGACGCCGTGGCAAACTGTTCCTTGGACAGCGTCACGCCGGTCGCGCGCACGCCGTAATGCTTGGCGGCATGGATCGCCAAAGCGCCCCAACCGCAGCCGATGTCGAGCAGGGTTTCGCCTGGTTTCAATCGCAGTTTACGGCAGATCATATCGAGTTTGTCGTACTGCGCTTGGTCGATCGTATTTCCCCAGTCGGTGAAATAAGCGCAGCTGTAGACCATGGAGTTATCCAGGAACAGCTTATAGAAATCGTCCGAGACGTCGTAATGATAGGATACGTTCGACTGGTTCGCCGCAGCGCTGCCGTCGGCCGTAGCCTTGTCGCCGCGCACCGTTTCCAACGGCCATGGGCCGCCGCGTCCGACGAACAGAAACGGCAGCAAAGCCCGCAGCGCCGCGGACTTGTCCAGACTCTTCAGCAGCGCGCGCGACCGGACCTTCGGCCGCCGCGCGACCAGATCGAAGATGGTGCCACCCTGGATATCGAGGCGTTCGGAAACCCACAGATTGGCGAGCGTATCAAGGTTCGGCCGGCGCAACAGCGCGGCCACCGCGCCCTCGTCGGCGATCCGGATTGCCAGGGCGTTCGGCCCCAGCGTCTCCGGCATGGTGGAGCCGTCCCAGAGCGCGAAGCCGATCTCCATATCCAATGTCTCGCGCGCGTGCGCCAGCAATCGTCGAAGCCCCGCCGCTCGGTTTGTCGCACTCACCGCTGATCTCCGTTCGGAAGCATCGCTTTACCGCGCTTCCGGGTCGCCTGGGAACGCCCTATCCTTCGACCACGAACGCCCGCCACGCGAGCCGGCCCGTTGCCTCCCGCAACAGGCCTTCATCCACCAACCGCTTGAGCAAATCCAGTGCCGATCGCGTGGAAACGCCAATGCTCTCCCCCAGGCCACGCGCGGTCAGAACCGGCTCGCGCAGCGCACAGCCGACAGCGTCGGCCAGATGCGATCGGCCTCCGGTTTTCAGGTCGGCGGCCTTGCGTTCCACCGTCCGCAAGGCCGTCAATTCGCGACGCGCGCGCAGAGCCGCTTCCGCCACGCAGTCCAGCCAGGCCAGCACGAAATCGGCACCGGCCTTTTGCGCCAGGGCATCGATGCGCGACAGCGGGGCGGACCAGAAGGGCAGGGCGATCGTGTGGCCGAATCCGTGCAGCCGCCACAGGCAGGACGCAGCATAGGTGGACGGGAGATCGATGAACTCACCGCGTCCCGCCCCGGGAACGCCGTTCGCGGCCACGTCCGCCGCCGCGATCAAGCTGGGGACCTCGGTGCGGCTGGGCATGGTCTCGACCCAGTCGGTCAACGTGTCTTCGGTCAGACCGCCAGCACCAAGCAACCCGAAGGCCGTCCGCCACCTATCTGGACGGTGCGCGCCGGGTTGGGTGGCAAGCTGCCGCCAAAGGCGGGCGTAGTGCAAAGCTTGTTCGACCAGCCAGTCCTTCGGGGTTTCGTCCATCCCGCGCGCGAAGCTCCAGGGCAGCTCATTCGCCAACGTGCCCAGGATCGAGGCGGCGGTGTACGACCCCGTCAGCCCGGCTTCGTGCAGAGCCAGATCGCGGGGATGCACGGTTGTGTGCCGGTGCCCTAGCACCCCGGATCCCTCATGCAGTGACACCCGGGCGCGCAGCCCCATCGCGACATCCATCGACGCCGCTTCCAATCCTGCCTCCAACCGAGCGACCGCATCCTGCGCGCGGGCCAGCGGGATCAAAACGGGATCGGGCTTCCGGCGTTCTGCCACGGGCCAGAAGGTCAGCACCGGTTGGTCCTCGTCCGGGAACTGCCAAGCCGGTGGGAGGAAGTCTTCTTCGGTCAACGCGCCAAGTCCTTGATAAAGAGTCAGCGCCCGAGTCGAGACGGAGGCTGCGAGTCATCTATCTTCCGCATCCGCCCCGAGTCGCACCAAGGCTCCCGTTTGCCCAAGCCCGGCCGGCGCGGCATTGTGCGGGCACCAGCCTTAAGGAGAGACCCATGAAATTCGGCGCGGCGATGTTCTTTACCGACTATTCCATGACCCCCGCTGCCCTGGCGCGCGCGCTGGAGGATCGGGGGTTCGAATCGGTCTGGGCGCCTGAACACTCCCACATCCCGCTGTCGCGGAAGTCCCCCTTCGTTTACGGCGGGGAGCTGCCGAAGAAGTACTACGACGTGATGGACCCGTTCGTAACCCTGGCGGCGGCCGCAGCGGCGACCAAGACGATCAATATTGGCACCGGCGTCTGCCTGATCACCCAGCGCGATCCGATTCAAACCGCGAAATCGGTCGCGTCGCTGGATCGGATCTCCGGCGGGCGGTTCCTTTTCGGCATCGGGAATGGGTGGAACCAGGATGAGATGGAAGATCATGGCCAGGCCTTCGCCACCCGCCACAAGCTCGCGCGTGAGCGAATCGAGGCGATGAAGGCGATCTGGACCCAGAGCAAGGCCGAATATCACGGAGAGTTCGTGAACTTCGACCCGATGATGACTTGGCCGAAGCCGATGCAGAAGCCGCACCCGCCGATTCTGGTGGGTGGCGCATTTCCGTATTCGGCGCGGCGGGCGATTCGGTACGGGGATGGGTGGATGCCGCAGATGACGGCTACCGCGACGACGGAGTTGGCAGACCTAGTGCCTCGGTTCCGGCAGATGGCGGCTGAGGCTGGGCGGGACCCGGATAGCCTACCGATATCCGTTTGGGGACGAGCGCCGGATGTGGATGCGTTGAAGCGCTATCGCGATTTGGGCGTGGATCGTGTGGTCACGAGCCTGGAGCCGGAGAAGGAGGATACGATTCTGCCGTTGTTGGATCACTGGGCTTCGGTGATTCGGGCGGTGAATGGCTGATCCCGGTTTGGGGCAACAAAAAAGGCGCCGAGCATTTGCTGAGCGCCTTGTTGTCTGGTTGCGGGGATAGGATTTGAACCTATGACCTTCAGGTTATGAGCCTGACGAGCTACCGGGCTGCTCCACCCCGCGACGGTGGTGGTTATTTTGTTTGTTGTTGGGTGGATTGGAAGACCTGGCGGCGACCTACTCTCCCGTGCCTTAAGACACAGTACCATGGGCGCTGGGGGTTTTCACGGCCGAGTTCGGGATGGGATCGGGTGCGGGCCCCCCGCCAAAGCCACCAGGTCGTCCAATCCAC
>CAITUP010000154.1 GCA_903895595.1 uncultured Acetobacteraceae bacterium
GCTTGACCCGACCAACTCTGGCGATTTGAGGGGTGTTGAAATTGCGAGGTTTTTTGGCGGTACCCCATTGGCCTGAGTTGGTCGGGTCAAGCCCGACCATGACGGGTATACGGAACAAAATGGCAAAATAAGAACTGCTGACCAGCGGACCTAACCATTGACACATCGGCGCGTGGTAAATCGTCATGCCGACGCAGGTCAGCATGACGTGGGAGCGCCGCCGACCATGGGTCCAGGGTGCGGGCGGTTGGTACAAGGTCCGCGGCGCGCGTTCGGACGGCCGAGCCATGCTGTTGGACGGGGCGCGACATTTGTTCTGCTGGTCCGGGTTGTGCCGCGGCTGGCTGACTTGGCGCAGACATTCCCCCGCATGCTCCTCCGCCGCGACATGCCGCGCCGCCAGCCGCGCCTCGGCCAGGGTCAACGGGCAGAGGCCCGCCACCGCTTGTACCAGGTCTCCGGCGCTGCCTTCGGCGATTGCGGCACCTGGGCCGACACCATGTTGACCAGGAGGAAGTCGCCATCCTGAGTACGGGTGAAACCGTCTTGCAGCGCGTCGCTGTCCAACATGGCGGGGGTTCCCTGAAAAGACGGCTTGGACGGTTGTTTTAGTAACCCACCCCGTTAGATACGTTGCAATATCGGGCTTTCAAGAGGGCGCCCGAAAAACCGCCCTTCATCCGATTCGCCGCCGCCGCGGTGCCGAACATGCGCGATCGACCCCTGGAAACACCAGCACGACAAGAAACGACATTCGGAACGGCGCGCCCATAAGCTTCAGGATAAGGGGGTAACGGGCGCACCGGCCGATCCTCCACCGTCACCCTCGCGCTTAACCCGAGGATTGCCCACCGCGGGCTGTCGCCGTGCCATGTCCGCAAAACACCTCCGACGACGACGGCGACCAAGCTCGGCAGCCTAGCCGAGGCGCACATTCGGGTGTGTAAAGTTTTCCGACACACCAATCGAGGCCAGACCGGCAACCGGATTCAGTCGCGCGGTACATCGCCCGACAAAGCCCCCAATCCGAATTCAATCAGTGGCTTGGCACCTTATATCACAAAAAAGTGAGCGGCCCAGCCCTCAAGGACCGGACCGCTCACCTGTAAAATTTTCCGACAAACACCGTTCGGAGCGCCGCGGCTGATGCTAGAACTGCCTCGCCCCGGTGGATCGAAATCAGACCGCTTTGGAAGCAGCCCGGCGGCGGCGCGCCCAGCCGATCCCTGCCAGACCGACGCCCAGCACGGCCAACGTTGCCGGCTCGGGCGCGTCAACCGACATCTGAAGCGGATTGCTTCCAGCACTGGCTATGGTGCCATTGCTCAACACGAGGCCATCGGCCAATGTGTGCTGGTTTTCAACGCCGATATCGCCCGAGGCAATGCCTGAAGCCTGTTCCCAAACTGCGGTCGTCGCCAGAGAAGCAGTCGACCCGGCATAGGTGTCTTGGGCCTCGATCCAGTATGTCGCCCCCGAGGTCAGCGTGTAGGCCTGTCCCCAGAAGTTGTAGACGGCGCTCGAGCTGGTCAAGGCCGAATCCGCTAGGGTCCCGAGCGTCGCGAGTACCGAGCCAGGCGCACCGGCTAAATCCGCGTTCAAGGTGACCACGATCGAACTGACACCGCCACTGTTGCCGCCGTTGTTCAGGACCAATCCGATATTGGAAAGTTCCAACACGCCACCGGGGGTGACCGTGAAGCTTTGCGCCAAGGGGCTATCGCCACCGACCGCCACCGACGCGCCGCTCAAGCCACCCCCGAGATCATTTCCCACGTTAGCAAAATAGATCGTGTTCGCATGGGCGCTGGCGACCATCGCACCGGCTAGAAAAGCCCCGCAGAGGATTGAACGACTGAACGACATGGCACCAACATCCTTTTCGAAAAACCCGAGGCCGAAACCTCATGATGCACAGGCTTTAGCAAGCATCGTGCCAGATTTATAATCTGTTTAATTTCAATGCTCTATGGAAGCCGGACTCCCCATTGACCGAAGCGAGTGTAAAATTCTCCGACTCTCCGGAGCAGCGCGACGACCAGAATCACGCCTAGCCTCTGGTTCACCTCTGGCCTGCCCGAGGTGCTTCGACATGCCCGACATCCGCACACGCGAAATTCATACTCGATTTCAGCATTTCGGTTGACTTGACGGGCACGCGCGTTATCAAAGGACCTCGCGACAGAAGACGTGCGGCGGTGCAGGGCGCCGAAGTGCCTGCAACTGGTTAAGGAGAAGACAGCGTGGCCAATTTCACATGGACGAGCACCAGCACCATCGCCGGCAATTACTCCACCGCGAGCAACTGGACGCCGAGTTCCGGCTTCAACCTTAATAATGCTACCGAGGATCTATTCATCGGCGATGGTGTCATCACGACTTCCTACACCATCAGCATGCAAACCAACACCGGCAACACCACCCCTCTCGACCTGCTGACGATCCAGGATACCAACGCACTCTTCAAATTGGACTCCGCCGCTGCCAGGACGATGACCTTTACCCACGACGCCGGCACCAGCGGCGTGGTCGTCACGGCGGGCACGTTGTCGTTCGCGGGCGCGGGCGCTCAAAAAATTGTCACCAACGCCGTAAGCGTCAGTAACACGGGCTCGATCACCAGCAACGCGACCGGCACATTGACGGTCGCGAAAACGCTCGCGCTGTCGGCCGGCACGATCAGCTTCGCCAGCGGCCTCCTGGCGATCGGGGCCACCACCGGCACCGCCGGCACCGCGACCGTGAGCGGCATCGGCAGCCTGAACGTCAGCGGTGGCCAGCTGAGCCTCGGCACGTTCAACATGTCGGCCGGAACCCTGACACAGTCCGGCGGACTCTTCACAAATTCCGGCGCCGCGACCTTCTCCGGCGGCACCGAAACCTTCTCCGGCACCGCTCTGTTCCAGGCCGGCACCGTCAACCTCAATACTGCCCTGACCTTGAACGCCGGCACCATCCAGGCGCTGACCGGCGGCGGCGGCATCTCCGTCGCCTCCGGCACCGTCATCACCATGGGCGGCGGCACGCTGGACGGCACCCAGGGCGGCGTCGCCAACGCCGGCACCATCACCGGCACAGGTGCGGTCCTCGGCGCCATCACCGGCGCCGGCACACTTCTCGCCACCGGCGGCACCCTGGAAATCGGCAGCGCCCAATCCAACGCCAGCCCGGTCTGGCAGATCGCCTCCGCCAGCGCCCTGCGCTTCGACGCCAACGCCTCCGCCGACACCGTCACGTTCAAATCCACCGCGGACGGCGATCTGGCACTGAACGGCGGCGCCATCACCTTCACCGACACCATCTCCGGCATGAATGTCGGCGCATCCGCGACCGCCCCCACCAACTTCATCGACCTGCTCGGCACGGCCGGCGTCACCATCAGCTCCGGCGGCACCGTCACCGGCGGCGCGACCACCGACACCATCGTGTTGTCGACCGGCCAGACGCTGACCCTGTCCGGCGTCGTCACCAACGGCAACTCCACCTGGTATGCCATCACCAAGTCCGATGGTTCCGGCGGCACCGAGCTCTTCCTGAACAGCGTCATCTGCTACGCGGAAGGCACTGCCATCCTGACCGATCGCGGCGAAGTCGCCGTCGAGTCGCTGCAAGCCGGTGATCGCGTCATCACCTTGCAGGACGGCCAGCCCGTCCCGATGGCCATTACCTGGACCGGCAACCGGCACATCGACCTTCTTGGCCATCCCCGCCCCTACACCGCCGCCCCGGTCCGTATCCGCGCCGGTGCCTTCGGCGACGATCTGCCGCGCCGCGATCTGCTGGTCTCCCCCGCCCACGGCATCTACGTGGACGGCAAGCTGGAGCCCGCGAACCTGCTGATCAACCACATGACCATCGTCCAGGACATGGACGCCGCATCCGTCAGCTACCATCACATAGAGCTGGAGCGGCATGCCCTGATCCTCGCGGAAGGCCTGACCTCGGAATCCTATCTGGACACCGGCAACCGCGCCTACTTCGACAACGCCGGCCTCGCCTACGTCGCCCACCCGGAATTCCACGTGAACGCCGGCCTGAAGACCTGGGAAGACGACGCCTGCGCCCCGCTGGCCATCGACGCCGAAACCGTCGCGCCGATCTGGCACAGCTTGGCCGCCCGCGCCGAAACCCTGGGCTACAGCCGCCCGGCACTGGCCACCACCGCCGATGCCGACATCTTCCTGGAAGCCAACGGCCGCCGCCTGCGTCCGGTCGCCTCGGCCGACGGCCGCTACAGCTTCATGCTGCCCGCCGGCACCAAGGCCCTGACCCTGCGGTCCCGCGCCACCGCCCCGGCGGCGCTCAACCCGCTGTCCGGCGACTGGCGTCCCCTGGGCGTAGCCGTGCGCGGCATGACGCTGCGCGCCGGCGACGACCACATCGTCATCCCCGCCGACCACCCCGGCCTGACGAACGGCTGGCACACGGTCGAACGGAACGCCGAGGACCTCTGGCGCTGGACCGCCGGCGCCGCGACCCTACCGCTGCCGGCCATCGCCACCCCGATGATGCTGGACATCGAAATCGCCAACACCGCCACCTACATCCTGGCGGAAACCGTGGCGGAGCAGCGTCTGGCCGCATAGGCGATACCTCGTCATCCCTCGGGGCAAATCCCAGAGATGACGTTGTAACCGCGATGACAAAAGGGGCGATCCAAATCGCCCCTTTTTCACATCATCCGATCCTCAACCCCGACCAGATACAGCACTTCTTCCCCCGCCAAAGCCCGCCGAATATTGGCGATCGCCCGGCGCAACCCCGTCTCCCCCGTCCCAGCGACGGACGCCGAGTTATGCGGCGACCCCACCACGTTCGGCAGCGTCATGAACGGGTAGTCCATCCGGAACGTCCCATGCCGCACTGGCTCGATCCACCACGCATCGATGCAGGCGAAGAACCGGGGGTTGGCCTGGAGATGCGCGAACAACGCCGCCTCATCGACGATCTCCCCCCGCGCCAAATTGGCCAGGATCGCGTCCTTCTTCATCAGCCCCAGCTCGCGCGCCCCGATACACCCCAGCGTGGCCGGGGTCAGCGGCGTGGCGATCACCAGCACATCCGACTCGGCCAGCAGGTAATCCAGATCGCCGACTCCGCCGATCCAATCCACCGGTTCCTCCGACACCCCGCGCCGGTTCACCGCGTAAACCTTCATCCCCATCGCCCGCATCAACCGAGCGGTCGCGACGCCGATGCCCCCGAACCCGAGGATGCCGCAAACGCGCCCCCGCAAGGTCCGGTTGCGCGTGTGCTGATTGAACACACCGCCCTTCAGCGCCTCATGCTCCACCATCAGCCGCTTCGCTGCCACCAGCACCATCGCCAGTGCGTGCTCGGCCATCGGCTCCGCATACGCCCCGCCGTTCGAGGCAATCGGCACCCCCGCCGGAAACACCGACAGCGGCACGAAATCCACGCCCGCGTTGATGAACTGGATCAGCTTCGCGCCCGCCAGCAACGCCGGCTCATGCGCCCGCAGCTCCTTCGCGGTATTCCGCCCCAGCACGGCCGAGGCGCCCCGCAGAGCGGCTTCGCGATCGCCCTCGGCCAGATCCGCCAGATAAACCGGCTCCGCCACGCCCGCCAACGCATCGGCGATGAAGGGCCGTCCCCGCGCTTCCTGCGGGAACGTGATCACGACGGTATCGGTCATCAGAACCACGTCGTCTTGTTCACCGGGTTCCGCAAAGCCCGCCCAGCGGCAAACGCTCGGCAGTTATCCTCGACGATCCGATAGCGCCGGTCGTTCAGATACGGCCCGTGCCCCGCCATGTGCGGCGTCAGCAGCACGTTCGGTAGAGTCCATAACGGGTGATCGGCCGGCAGCGGCTCGATCTCGTAAACATCCAGCGCCGCCCCGGCAATCCCGCCATCGCGCACCGCGACGACCAGATCGTCCAGCCGGGTCGTCATCCCGCGCCCGATATTGATGAAGAACGCCGACTTCTTCATCCGGGCGAACCGCGCCGCGTTGAAGAAGCCCTCGGTCGCAGGCGTATGCGGCACGGTCAGGATCACGAAATCCGCGCGCGGCAGCAGATCGTCCAGCGCCTCCGGCGGATGCATCTCCGCCACGCCCTCCGGCGGTGCCGACCGGCGCGCATCCGTGGCCAGCACGGTCACACCGAACGCGGCGAGCAACCGAGCCGCCTCGGCCCCGATGCCGCCGACGCCAACGATCAGCGCGGTGGCTTCCGGCAAATGCACGACGCCCCCGGCTTCCCCGGCGTCCTTCTTCCATTCGCGCCGAAGCTGCTGAGGAATGAACACATGCAGCCCGCGCGCGAACGCCAGCACGAAGGACAGGATATGGGCGGAGATATGATCGTTGAAAATCTCCCGGAAGTTGGTGACTTCAACGGGCGCGGCGATCAGCTCCGGAAAGTAATACCCCGCCGCCGGCGCGGCCTGAGGGGCCTGCAACCAGCGCAGCTTCTTCGCCGCCCCGAGCAGGTCCTTGTTCAACCAGCCGAACGCGCCCTCGGCATCGACGATTTCCCGCGCCGCGGTGTCCGCGTCTTCCGCGACGACAACGCGCGCCTCCGGCACAGATTCGGCTAGTTGCCGCGCCCAGGCGCGCGTGGTTTCCGACTGCGGCGGCAGCATCAGGAATTTGAAGGAGTTCGGCGCGGACATGGATTTCCCCTTTAGAGCGCGATCGCCGCAGGTGGAAACACACGCAGGCGTGAATCGCGCGACCAAAATTATACAGCGGGGACGAACATATACCCCACGCCGCGCACCGTGCGAATCGCCTCCGGGTGCGCGGGATTATGTTCGATCTTGCGCCGCAGCCGCGTCACCCGCAGGTCGATGGCGCGATCGAAGGCCTCGGCCTCCCGGTGGCTGGTGGCTTCCAGCAGCCATTCGCGGTTCAGCGGCTTGTTCGGGTTTTCGGCGAACAGTTTCAACAGCTCGAACTCGCTGGCCGTCAGCCGTTCCTCGATGCCGCTGGCATCCAGCAGGACGCGCTGTTCCAGGTCCAGAATGCGGCGCCCGATCGGCACCTTCGGGCCGGACACCTGCGGCGCAACCGGCACCGCCCGGCGCAGCACGCTGCGAATCCGCGCCAGCAGCTCCCGCGGTTCGAACGGCTTCGGCAGATAGTCGTCGGCGCCGCTTTCCAGCCCCAAAATCCGGTCCACCGTCGATCCCGCCGCGGTGACCATGATGACCGCGACCCGAGGGTGCTGTTCGCGCAGATACTTCGCCAGACTGTGCCCATCCTCCCCCGGCAGCCCGAGGTCCAGGAGTACCAGATCCGGTTCCTCCCGCAGCAACGCGCGGCGGAGCGCCGCACCGTCCGCTTGGCCGGTCACGAAAAAACCTTGGCGCGTGAGATACTCCACCAACAGCGTTCGCTGTGCGGGCTCGTCCTCGACAACCAGAATGCGTGACGCGTCTGCCATAAATCAACCATAAGTAGGTATGCTCTCGGTGGATAGGCCCCGCCGACGGCGCGACGACCACTTCGAAGCATAATGAGACGTTATGCCACGGCGATATAGACGATACAATTGCCGGCTGACCGCCTCTCCGTAATGTGACATCCTGGGGGCCTGACTCAGGATCTTATTGCCATGTCTGCCGTTCGCTCCTTCGCCAGTGCGGATGTGTCCGCCGGCTATGCCTCGCCGCCCTCTCTGGATGAGGAAGCCGGCATACTGCGGGAAGTGATCCTCGGGCTCCCGAATGCCGTGGCTTATGTCGACGCCGACGATTCCGTACGACTGGCGAACGACGCCTATATGGCCGTCATGGGCTGCGAACGCGCCGACCTCGCCCCGCTGCGCACCAGCGAGGCCCGTTTACGCTGGCAGTTCGAAACGGGACGGCAACCCCTGACCGACGGCACCGTCGAGGCAAGCGTTGCCAGCGCGCTGGCGCGTCAGGCCGCCGGCGACGGCACCCCACTGATCCGGGAATTCCTCGGCCGCACTTACGAGCACCGGTTCATCGCGTTGCCGGAAGGGCGAACGATGACGGTGTACCACGACATCACGGCGCTAAAACAACAGGAAAACGAACTGCGGGAAACCCTGGCCTACGCCGCCGCGATGAATGAGGTTTTGCTGTCCATCAGCCGTGCGACCTCCGACCTGCCGACGCTGCTGAAGACTGTCGTTACGAAAGTGGCGCAACTGTGCGGCGCGGATTGGGGCGTGCTGTACCGGTACGAAAACGGTGTCTGCCGCTTCGAAACCGGCTGCAATGTGCCGCCCGGCTACGCAGAGGTGGAACAGGACCTGCCGATCCAAGCCAACAACGACACGATCGTCGGACAGGCGCTGCGCGAACGCCGCTCGGTGCAAATAGCGGACGTGCTGTCCGATCCCGACTACCGCGGCAAAGATCACGCACGCGCGCGGTCGGTGCGAACCCTTCTCGGCGTACCCTTGTTACGCGACGGCGAACCGATCTGCGTGCTGGCCTTGGCTCGGTCCGAGGTTCTGCCCTTTTCCGACCGGCAGATCGAAATGGTGACCAGCTTCGCCGGTCAGGCGGCCATCGCCATCGAAAATGCCCGTCTGCTCCAGGAACTGCGCGATACGCGCGAAGCCGCGGAACGCGAACGTGCGGTGCTGCGAACGGTCCTGGACAATGTTTCCGACGGGATCGGATTGTTCGAAGCGAATGGCGACATCGCGCTGTGGAACAACGCGATGTACGACATCAACAGCTACCCCAAGGACCGGTTTTCCTCCTTTCGCAATATCCGCGAAAGCTTCCGCTACCAGTTGGAACACGGCTATGTGCCACGCGAGCACGAGAACATCGACGACGACGTCGAAGCCGCGATGCAACGGGTCCAGCGGGACAACAACTACACCATCGCACGCCAGCGGCCGAACGGGCGTTGGGTCGATATCCGATGGACGCTGCTGCCGGACGGGCGCCGTATTTCCACCCATCACGACGTAACCGCACTCAAGAACCAGGAAATCGCGCTCACGGAACGAACCGACGACCTGGAGGAAGCGTTCGAATTTCAATCCGCCGTAGCCGATGTGCTGCGCGTCATCGGCCGGTCGTCGTTCGATCTCGATTCCGTCCTGGCCACCGTCCTCGCGCGTGTGGCCACGCTGCTGGGGGCCGACCGAGCGGCATTGTACCGGATACAAAATGGGATTTGCCGTTTCCGGATCGGTCACGGCCTGTCGCCGCATCACGAAGCGGCGGAACGATCGCGCCGCGGACCGCCCGACGCCGGCACCGCCATCGGACGCGCGATCCTGGATGGAAAACCGGTCCAGATCGACGATATCCGAAAGGACCCCACCTATACCGGCACCGGACGCACCAGCGACGTGCGCACCGTTCTTGGCATTCCGCTGCTGCGCGACGGCGTGGCGATCGGTGCGATCGGACTCAGCCGGCTCGCGATGCACCCGTTCACCGACCGCCAGATCGAACGGGTCGGCACCTTCGCCGATCAGGCCGCCATCGCGATCGAAAGCGCCCGCCTGTTCGAGGAACAGCAGACGGCGCAAGGCCAGGTCGAACAGGAACGCCAGTTGATGCGGGCCATTCTGGACAACGTCACCGACGGTATGGCGCTGTGCGAGGAGGACGGCTCGATCACCATGGCCAACGACGCGATCTACGAGATCAATGGCTGGCCGCACGACGAGCAAACCACGTTCACGCATTTCCGCGACGCCGCGCTGTGGCAGTTGCGGCATGGCCATATCGAACGGATGACCGACACCGTCGAAGGCGACCTCGAACGGTTGATGAAAAATTTCCGCACCGGTTGGGTCGATCGCCCCGTCGTGCTGCGCCCGAACGGGCGGTGGGTGGAGGTTCAATGGCGCCTGCTGCCGGAAAACCGCCGCCTGCTGGTGCATCGCGACGTGACCGAACTGAAAGAGCGCGAGCTGGAGCTGCGCGCCGCGACCGAGGCGCTGAAACTGGAAGGCGAGAAGCTTGCAGCCATCCTGGACAATATTCCAGACGCGGTCTGGCTGTACTCGGCGAACGGCGACACGTTGCACACCAATCCGGCGGCGCAGGCGATCGACCGTGTGCCCCGCGATGCCGGGGCGAATTTGGGAAATATTCGTGGTAAATTTCGTTGGCAGTTCGAAGCCGGACAACTGGTACGGCATCACGACAGCGTGGAAGGCGATGTCGCTGCCCGCTTGGCGCTGTTCCTCGGCGACAGCCTGCACCACGAACAGGCGAACCGTTTCGGCCGTTGGCTCGACATTCATTGGCTGCCGCTGCCGGGCGGACGCCGTTTGATCGTGCATCGCGATATCACCGCTTTGAAGGAACAAGAGCTGCGGATCGCGCAGGAACGCGACGCGGCGGAACGGGCCCGAGCGGAAGCAGAAGCCGCCAACCAGGCGAAATCCACCTTCCTCGCGATCATGAGCCACGAACTGCGCACACCGTTGAATGGCGTCTTGGGCATGATGGACGTGCTGGAGCACCAGAACGCCGCCCCCGAACAGCGGCAGACGATCCGGGTGATACGGGAATCGGCGATTTCATTGTTAAGGATTATCGACGACGTACTCGATTTTTCGAAGATCGAGGCCGGGCGGATGGAGCTGGAGGAAGCGCCGTTCTCCCTGTCCGATCTCATCGCCGTATCCATTGAAACGGTCCGGCCCCAGGCTGTCGCGAAAGGCATCGATCTGGCGGTCTCGATCGATCCGGAAATGGCCGATGTCTTGACCGGAGATCCCACCCGTATACGCCAAATCCTGTTCAATCTCTTGGGTAACGCGGTCAAGTTCACCGAACGCGGATCGATCCACCTCTCGGCGGGCTCCCAGCCGCTCGGGCATGGCCGGCATCGCGTGTCGCTCACGGTCATGGATACCGGCATCGGAATCGATGCGGAACAACAAGCACGCCTGTTCCAGCCCTTCTCCCAAGCCGACAGTTCCACAACCCGCCGCTTCGGCGGCACCGGCCTCGGCCTGTCGATCGTCCGCCGCCTCGCGGAGCTGATGGGTGGCGATGCCGGCGTCGAAAGCGAGGTCGGCCATGGCGCCGCCTTCACGGTCACACTGGTCCTGGGGGTCGCGGAAGCCGTTCCTCGGGCCGCGACGCCGAACCTCCGGCTGAGCGCGTTGACGGAGATCGGCGGCAAGCTGCTGGTCGTCGACGACCATCCGGTAAACCGGGAGGTTCTGGTCCGGCTGTCGGCATTGCTGGGCCTCGAAGCCGACGTCGCCTCGGACGGCGAGGAGGCACTGGCGCTCTGGCAACCTGGCCGGTACGTCGCCGTGATGGCCGATATGCACATGCCTCGGTTGGATGGCTTCGGACTGACCCGGGAAATACGCGCGCGCGAACATGCCGCCGGCGTGCCGCGCACCCCCATCGTCGCGGTCACGGCCGACGCGATGCGCGGCGAGGAAGAACGCTGCCTCGCGGCCGATATGGACGCTTATATCGCGAAGCCCGTTAGCCTCGCCGGTCTGCGGAACGTTCTGCTGCGCTGGGTCGCGGTCGCGCCGCCGGAGGCGGCACCGTCGCGGCCCCACATCGACAGAGCGACATTGAAAGAATGGGTGGGAGACGACCCCACGGCGATTGCCGAGCTGATCAAACGGTTCGTCGACAGCGCTCGCGTTTCGGTCGAGGACATTAAATCTGCGGAACGGAAAGGCGATTTGGCGGCGCTGGCCTCCGCGGCGCACCGACTGAAGGGCGCGGCATTGACTTTGGGAGCCACCGCCCTGGCGGATATCGCGGCTCGGATCGAGGCTGCGGCGAAGGCCGGCGAACGCGCGGCCTGCGCCGACGCGTTAAGCGATATTGCCCCCGAAATGCTGGCAGTCGCGGAGGCAGCGTAACGCGCTGCCTCACGCCACCGGCATGCGGTTCCACGCGTCCAGCGCGGCGATCTTGTAAGCCTCGGCCAGGGTCGGGTAATTGAACGTATTCTCGATGAAGTAATCCAGCGTGCCCTTCAGGTTCAGCACCGCCTGACCGATATGGATCAGTTCGGTCGCGCCTTCGCCCACGATATGGGCGCCGAGCAGGCGGCGGGTTTTCAGGGAGAAAATCAGCTTCATCATGCCGGTATTCAGACCCATGATGTGCCCGCGCGATGTCTCCCGGAACCGCGCGATGCCGCATTCGTAGGGGATACCGCGGCGGCGGACTTCTTCCTCGCTCATGCCGACCGTGGAAATTTCCGGCACCGCGTAGATGCCGTAGGGGAAAAACTCCGGTGCGGGCGGCATGGGAATCCCCAGCGCGTGGCAGGCGGCGATGCGACCCTGTTCCATCGAAGTCGATGCGAGGCTGGGGAACCCGATGGCATCGCCGGCCGCGTAGATGTGCGGGACATCGGTCTGGAACGTGTGCGGATCGACCTTGATCCGCCCGCGCTCATCGGGGACGATCCCGCAACAGCCCAGGTTCAAGGTGTCGGTCGCCCCCACCCGTCCGGCGGCATACAGGATCATCTCGGAACGGATGGTGCGGCCGTTTTCCAGCGTCGTGACGGGGTGCCCGTGCTGAAATTCGATCTTCGCCACCGCCGACCCGAACCGGATCGCCATGCCGCGGTCGCGCAGCTGATGGGTGAAATCCTCGATCAGCTCGTGATCGACGAACTCCAGGAACCGGCCGCGCGATTCCACCAGCGTAACGGCCACGTCCAGGGCGCTGAAGATCGTGGCATATTCCACCCCGATCACGCCACCGCCGATCACCGCGAGGCTGCGGGGCAGGCGCGGTATTTCCACGATCTCATCGCTGTCCAGCACGCTGGTGCCGTTGAACGGGACCTCGGCCGGGCGATAGGGGCGGGTGCCGACCGCGATCAGGATCTTGTCCCCTTCGACGATCCGCAGATCGCCGTTGTCCAGCGTCACCTCGATCTCATGCGGGCCGTGGAAGCGGGCCATGCCGAACATGGTGTGCACGCCGTTGCGGGCGAATTGATGTTCCAGCACATCGACCTCGTGATCCAAGGTCATGTGCAGACGGGTCATGAGGTCCTTGGCCTCGATATCGTGCTTGACCCGGTACGCCGATCCGTAGAACCCGCGTTCCCGCCAGCCGGTCAGATTCAATACGGTCTCGCGCAGGGTTTTCGACGGGATGGTACCGGTATGAACCGACACGCCGCCGACGCGGCGTCCCTTTTCGATCACCATGACCGACATGCCGCCCTTGGCGGCCTGGATGGCGGCTCGGCGGCCGGCGGGGCCGCTGCCGATAACGATGGCGTCATAACGTGTCATGCCGCATGGTGCGGTGCAACGAAGATGCGTGCAAGCCGAAAGCGGCCGATGTCACGCGATTGTCCCGGTTAACGTCCGCTGGCGCCGGGCGCCGGACGCTGTTACTGTCATGGACAGGATGACGACGCACCGCCCGCACTGGCTCGGACTTCTGCTCGCGACGCTGGCGCTGCTCGTGCAGCTTGGCGCCTGGTCAGCCATGCCGGCGCCGGTTTCGGTCGGCGATGCGGCGGCGATCTGCCACGCCGGGGACGATACGCCCGCCCCTGTCGCACCCCATCCTCCCGATTGCGACCTCTGCCCGCTCTGCACGACGGCGGCCACCGGTCACGCGGTGTTCCTGCGCGCCGACGCGCCATCCATACCCGCGCCCCGCATCCTGCCGCGCTTCGCTGCCGGCGCGCCGCCGCAAGCGACCGCCCCGCCCGCCCCCGAACGGTCCACCGCGCAACCAAGAGCACCGCCAATCCTCGCTTGAGCTTTCGTTCCGTTGCTCATGCCGAGGATATATCCATGTACCGATCCATCCGTATCGCGGCCGCCATCGCTGGCGCCGCCCTGCTTTCGTCCCCCGTTCACGCCCACGGCGTCGCGGGGGCGCATCAATTCGTCAACACGATGCTGCTCGACGATCCCAACGTCGCCGATGAGGCGAGCCTGCCCACGATGACCTACCTGCCGTTGCATAACGACGGCGGCGGCATCACCAACCAGACCACCGCCGGGATCGAGATCGACAAGCGCATCACCGAAAACTTCGGGATCGGCGTCAACACCGGCTACACATGGCTGCAAACGCCGGGGCAGAAGACCGCCAACGGCTGGCAGAATCTGTCGGTCACGGCGAAGTACAAGGCCTATGTCTCCGCCGAACACGAGTTCATGATGTCGGTCGGGGTGACTCGGAATTTCGCCCGCACCGGCGCCAACGGCACCAACGGCGCGAACCTCGGCAACGCCGACAGCAGCTCCACGACGCCGACCGTCTATTTCGGCAAGGGGCTCGGCGACCTGCCGATCGGACCGCTGCGCGCCTTCGCGGTGACCGGCACGCTGGGATATCAGCTCCCGGACAAACGCCTGAAGGTCGATAGCGACGGGTCTGCGTTGAACAACGGCCTTTCGGCCCAGTGGCAAGGCGGTTTGTCGCTTCAATACAGCATGCGGTACCTGCAATCGCAGGTGAAGGACCTCGGCCTGCCGGAGTTTGTGAACAAGCTGACCCCGCTGGTGGAAGTCGCTTGGTCGTCGCCCGCCAGCAAGCCGAACAACGCCAGCACGCAGTATCTGATCGGCGCCGGCATCGCCTACACCGAAAGCACCTATGCCGTGACGGTGGAGGCGCTGTTCCCCGGCAACCGGCAATCCGGCGCACACATGGGCATCGTCGCCCAATTCCATCTGTATTTCGACGACCTGCTGCCCAACAGCCTGGGCAAGCCCATCGACAAATGGTGGTGACCGGCATGATCCGTCCGTTCCTGGTCCTGGCGGGGGCGCTGCTCGCGGCGCCCCCCACCTTCGCGCACGCGTTCCTGTCGCATGCCACCCCCTCGGCCGGCAGCGAGACGCATGCCCCGCCCGCCGCCGTGACCATCGTGTTCACCGAACGGGTGGAGCCGCGGTTCAGCAGCATCGAGGTTCGGGACGCCGCCGGTGCGAAACTTCCCACCGGTCAGCCTCACGCCCAAGGCAAAGCCGAGACCCTATCGGTCGATCTGCCGAAACTCGCCCCCGGCACCTACACCGTGATCTGGCACGCCACCTCGGTCGATACGCACAAGACGGAAGGTAAATATACCTTCACGGTTCTTCCGTAGGTGGGCGAAATCGCCCTCACGCTGGCACTCCCCCGCGGGCTGCATCTGGCGGCACTGGTGTCCACGTTCGGGACCTTGGCATTCGCGGTTCTGGTCGCCCCCGATGGAATGCGACCGAGGCTTATGCGGCTCGTCCGGCTCAGCGCCATGTCGGCGTTGGCGACAGGCGGCTTGTGGTTCGCCGTGCAGGCCGCGACGTTCGCCGGCACCTGGAACCTGTGGGACGCGGTGCCCGACACCGCGCTCTACACCCGCTTCGGTCAGGCGCTTTGCCTGCGGTTCGTGCTTCTGTTCGCAGTGCTGCGGTTGACGGCCGTGCCCCGCCACGGCCCGATCCTGGCCTTTCTCCCGGCCGGTATCGCGCTGGGCATGCAGGGCCTGATCGGCCATGCCGGGGCCGCCGAGGGCAACGCCGCCATCGGCCTGATCGCGGGCGAGGCGCTTCACCTGATCGCGGCCGGGGCCTGGATCGGCGCCCTCGCCCCGCTGTTGATAGCGCTGCGCACGCTGCCCCCACACGAAGCCCGCCTCGCCTGCGAGCGGTTCTCCCCGGTCGGGCTGGCCGCCGTGCTGGTCATCGCCGCCACGGCTTTTCTGCAAGCCGCGACCCTGATCGGCGGCCTTCCCGGCCTGCTCGGCACCCCATACGGCCGCACCGCGCTGATCAAACTGGCCCTGTTCCTGGGCATGCTGAGCTTCGCCATCTGGAACCGCCTGTCGCTGACCGACCGGCTGGAGGACGCCGACCCCGCCCATGCCCGCCGTTTGCTGTTCCTGTCCGTATCCGCCGAAACCTTGGGCGGCGTGCTCGTCATGCTAAGCGCCGGCGTACTCGCATCCCTGCCACCCGGCGCGCATCAGGACCCCGTCTGGCCCTTCCCCTGGCGGTTTAGCTTGGCGGCGCTGGACGATCCGGATTTGCGGCGTGAAGTCGCGCTCGCTCTGCTGGCCGTCGGCACCGCCATCGGTGCGGTCGCGGCTGCCGCGATCGTCCGGCGCGGAGGGCTGGTTGCCCTGTTGCTGGCCGTACCGCTGCTGGTCTGGCAAACTCCATCGCTCGGCCTGCTGCTGGTGGACGCCTACCCGAGCTCTTTCCGCACATCGCCCACCGGCTTCTCGGTCACGTCGATCGTCCGAGGTCAGGCCGTCTACGCAGCCAACTGCATCGCCTGCCATGGCGCCACCGGCCAAGGCAACGGCCCCGCCGCCGCCGGCCTGCGCATCAAACCGGCCGATCTGACCGCCGGCCATCTATGGGACCACACGGACGGGGATCTGTTCTGGTGGCTCAGCGATGGCATCGAAGCGCCCGACGGCGGCTCGTCCATGCCGGGGTTCGCAACCGCCGTCGCCGAGGACGACCGCTGGTCCGCCATAGATTTCATCCGCACCCTGAACGCCGGCGCCGCCATGCGCGATGTCGGCAGTTGGGCACACGCGATACCCGCCCCCGACCTGCCGATCGCCTGCGACGGCACAACGGCCGAACGGTTGCGCGACCTGCGCGGCCGGTTCGTCAGGATCGCCGCGGCCGGTCCCGACGATCCCAATCCCACCGCACCGCCGCCAGACGCTGTCGTCCTGCGCCTGGATCGCACGACAGGCCGCACACCGCCGCACGGCGGCTGCGCCTCGGCCTCGGCGGATGCGTGGGACGCCTATGCTGCCATCGCGGGCACCGAACCCGCCGCGATGACGGGCACGAACTTCCTGGTCGATCCCATCGGCTGGCTACGCGAAGCGCGCTCGGCCGATCGAGCAGCGGACTGGAACGACCCTGCCATGCTACACAAATTGTGCGAAACGCTGCTGACCCAGCCGGTCGGCGCTGCGATAGGAGGCATTCATGTCCACGGCCAGTAAACCCAGGCGGGACCGGGGACCCGGCACGCTGTATGCCATCATCGGACTCGTCATGGCGCTGCTGCTGATCGGCACCGGCGGCTATTTTTGGCTGTCTGGGCGCACACCGCAGGGACTGGCGGTGGGCGGTCCGTTCGCGCTGACCGATGGCGACGGGAAGCCGGTCACAGACAAGGATTTCCGCGGCAAATACATGCTGATCTATTTCGGATACACATTCTGCCCGGATGTGTGCCCGACCACGCTGAACACCGTCGCCGATGCCTTGGACAAGGTCGGCCCCAAGGCGGACAAGGTCCGGCCGCTGTTCATCACCGTGGATCCGAAACGAGACAAGCCGGCGATCGTGAAACAGTTCGCCGCCGCCTTCGGCACCCGAGTCATCGGCCTGACCGGTTCGGCAGAACAGATCGCCGCGGTCGCGAAGGCGTATCGGGTGTATTACGCGGAACACCGCACCGGCACCGGTCCCGACGACTACACGATGGACCACAGCTCGGTTTTATATCTGATGGGCCCGGACGGGCGCTTCGTCGCGCCGATCCGAGCGGACTTGGCGCCGGACGCAATGGCCGCGGCGCTGGGGCGGTTGGTGCTTTAGTGGCGCGGCTTACCAGCGGCGATAACGCGGACCGTACCAGCCGCCACCGATAATCACGCTCGGCGCATAGGGGTACGGCGCTGCATAGGGATATGGCGCCCCGTACCCATACGGCGCCGGGTATGCCGCGGGATACGGCGTCGGCGCGCTCTGCACCGAGTTGCCATAGGCATACATGCATTGGGTATAGACCGAGTCGAACTGCGACTGCGCCGCATAGCCGCCGCGCGCGGCCGTGTTGCCTCCGGCAGCGCTGCCGACCAGCAAACCGGCACCGGCCCCAACCGCCGCGCCCGCACCCGCATTGCCGCTGGCCGCCCCCAGAAGCGCGCCAGCCGCGGCACCCAGTGCGGTGCCGACAACGGCGTTGCCCACCGAATCGTTCTGCGCGTTCGCCGCCGTGGCGGCCGAAGGACCCTGCGCCGCGGTCTGGCGGCAATACGCGTCCTCCTGCTGGAAGGTCTCGAACGGTTTGCCTTGCTGCGGGAGTGCCATCACCGTCGGTCCGGACGGCGGCGGCACGGCGCAACCGGCCAGGAGAACGGCAGAGGTCAACGCGACGGGGAAACCTAGGCGACGCATGGGTACGATCCTTCGAAAAACGCGCGGCCCGCGCGGCCGCTCCGATCCGCGGGCACCCTACCCGAGGTCTGTTTTGCAAGAGGTAACATAGTGTGTCCCCATCGCGTTTCTAAGGGGGGACCTCTCGCAGGGCTATCGCATATGACCTTTGGCGCCCCCGCTCGTCATGGTCGGGCGTGACCCGGCCATCTCCTGCGATTTTACGCACCATTGAAAAGGCAGTGTTTTTCGGACGGTGCCCCATTGGCCTGAGATGGTCGGGTCAGGCCCGACCATGACGGAAAGTGTCGGAAATCCGCCATATGCGATCCCCCTGATACCAGCCGCAGGGCAATCGCTTGAACGCCGTCATTCGCCCCATCCGTCATCCCAGGGCTTGTCCCTACCGGATTCACACATCCCGCGAACGAATTCCCGATCGTCTGCGCGGCGCGCGCGTCC
>CAITUP010000155.1 GCA_903895595.1 uncultured Acetobacteraceae bacterium
GGACGCACGAGCCAGAGCGACGCCGCCGCCGGGCACGATGCCTTCCTCAACCGCCGCGCGGGTCGCATGCAGCGCGTCGTCGACGCGGTCCTTGCGCTCCTTCACTTCCACTTCGGTGCTGCCACCGACACGGATGACGGCCACGCCGCCGGCCAGCTTCGCCAGACGCTCTTGCAGCTTCTCGCGGTCGTAGTCGGAGGTGGTTTCCTCGATCTGCGCCCGGATCTGACCGCAACGGCCTTGGATATCGGCCTTCTTGCCAGCGCCTTCGACGATCGTGGTGTTTTCCTTCTCGATCAGGATCTTCTTGGCCTTGCCGAGGTCCGCGAGCTTCACGTTCTCGAGCTTGATGCCAAGGTCTTCGCTGATCACGGTGCCACCGGTCAGGATCGCGATGTCTTCCAGCATGGCTTTACGGCGATCGCCGAAGCCAGGGGCCTTCACGGCCGCGATCTTCAGACCGCCGCGCAGCTTGTTCACGACCAGAGTCGCCAGGGCTTCGCCCTCGACGTCTTCGGCGATGATCACCAGCGGACGGCCGGACTGCACGATGCTTTCCAGCAGCGGCAGCATCGGCTGCAGGCCGGACAGCTTCTTCTCGTGGATCAGGATGTAGGGCTGATCCATATCGGCGACCATCTTCTCCGCGTTCGTGATGAAATACGGGGAAACATAGCCACGGTCGAACTGCATGCCTTCGACGACGTCGAGCTCGGTTTGGATGCCCTTGGCTTCCTCGACCGTGATCACGCCTTCATTGCCGACTTTCTGCATGGCTTCGGAGATCATCTTGCCGATCTCGGATTCGCCATTGGCGGAGATCGTGCCGACCTGGGCGGTTTCCGCCGGGGTGGTGATCTTCTTGGAGCGCTTCTTCAGCTCGTCCACGACGGCCGCGACCGCCTTGTCGATGCCGCGCTTCAGGTCCATCGGGTTCATGCCGGCGGCAACCGACTTCGCGCCTTCGCGCACGATCGCCTGGGCCAGCACGGTGGCGGTGGTGGTGCCGTCGCCCGCGATGTCGTTGGTCTTCGAGGCCACTTCGCGCACCATCTGGGCGCCCATGTTCTCGAACTTGTCGGCCAGTTCGATTTCCTTGGCGACGGTCACGCCGTCCTTGGTGATCCGCGGCGCGCCGAAGCTCTTGTCCAGCACGACGTTGCGGCCTTTCGGGCCCAGGGTAACCTTCACCGCGTCGGCGAGAATGTCGACGCCACGCAGCATGCGGGCGCGGGCCTCACCGCCGAACTTTACGTCCTTGGCAGCCATGATATTGATTCCTTCGTTGGTCGGTCATGTAGGGAAAGGGTCGGAAAAAGCAGCCAAATGGCTTACTTCTTCTTGCCGGACTCGATGATGCCCATGATGTCGGATTCCTTCATGATCAGGAGATCCTCACCACCGATCTTCACCTCGGTGCCGGACCACTTGCCGAACAGCACGCGGTCGCCAGCCTTGACGTCGAGCGCCACCAGCTGGCCGTTCTCGTTACGCGCGCCGGGACCGGCGGCGATGATTTCGCCTTCCATCGGCTTTTCCTGAGCCGTGTCGGGGATGATGATGCCGCCGGCGGTCTTTTCTTCGGCGGTCAGCCGCTTGACCACGACGCGGTCGTGCAGGGGACGGAAATTCATAGGATCGCTCCTGAGTGCTTCTCAGCCATGGTTAATGATGGGCCTGCCATAACCGAACGAGGCCTCCGTATGAGCGCCAAGCCGGTTGTTAGCACTCCCCCCTGGGGAGTGCCAGCGATCTAGGCGCGGGGTGTTTAGGAGTCAAGGGACGCGAAAACAGAAATTCGCATGTCTGCCACGCCTATGCCCGATGCGGGCGTGGTCACTATATAGGGCACATGCAACGCCCCGTCGCCCTATGGCTGTTCACCGTCGCCGGGATGATCCTGGTCATGATCGTTTTGGGCGGCGTGACCCGCCTGACAGGCTCCGGCTTGTCGATCATGGAATGGGCCCCGCTGATGGGCACGCTGCCGCCGCTGTCCGAGGCGGAATGGCAGCGTCTGTTCGCGCTGTACCAAAAGATCCCGCAATACGAGCTGGTGAACCACGGGTTCGGGATCGAGGGTTTCAAACGCATTTTCTGGCTGGAATGGAGCCACCGGCTGTGGGGCCGGCTGATCGGGATCGTGTTTTTGCTGCCGCTGCTCTGGTTCTGGGCGACCGGACGGGTGACGCGCGGGTTGCTGAAGCGGCTGGCATTGTTGTTCGTGCTGGGCGGACTGCAGGGCGCGGTCGGATGGTTTATGGTGGCATCCGGGTTCTTTCCGGACAGCACCGCCGTGTCGCCGTACCGGCTGGTGGTGCATCTGGGACTGGCGCTGGTGCTGTACGCGGCCATCGTGTGGACGGGGTTGTCGGTTTTGGCCGTGCCAGCCTCAATACCGTCATGGTCGGGCCTGACCCGACCATCTCAGGCCAACGGGATAAAGATGGTCGGGTCAGGCCC
>CAITUP010000156.1 GCA_903895595.1 uncultured Acetobacteraceae bacterium
CGAGGTCCATACAGATATAAGCGATGGTCCGGCCAACCGAACGGCGGCGCACCTCGGCAGCGAGTTCTTCGGGGTTGGGCAGCCGGAACGCATCCGGATCGCCGGGGTCCAGCAGCGCGGGATCGGGACGGAGGGTGCGCCCGGACGGGGTGCGGGGGGCCGCCCCGGCCGGAGGACAGTGGTGGGGTTGCAGCGCGACGCACGGCGGCCAAGCAAACCGCAGATTACAGCCCCTGGCGGCGCGGGCGAGCAGATAATGTTGCAGCGCGAGTGCCCTGAGCATGCCGCGTCGCATGCGGTGCAGGATGGTGGGGAGATCGTAGGTGCCGAAGACGGCGGCGGCGGTGGCGAATTCCGGGGCGGCGGCGCGGGTGGCCGCAGTCGCGGCGAAGTGGCGGGCGTGCGCGATAAGGACGGCGAGGACATGAAGAACAGCCCCGATACGCCCCGGGATGGGGCGGGGTTTTGCGGGGGCCAAGGTGGTTGGGGCTGCTCGGGTCATTGAGATGGTGGTAGCAGGGTTCGGGGGAACAAAGCAAGAATTTTATGATTTATTTCCCAGTACATGGGTATGCAGGGGGGATCGGATTGGGAGATAATGCCAACCGCATGAGTCAATGGCTGCTTCGATTGATATTATCCTAGGCGTCCGAACCTTTGACTCATAGTCAGCGGTGCCCTGTCGTCATGCCGACGCAGGTCGGCATCCACGACTTATGGGGTATGGCGCCGACAGTCGTGGATCCGGCACCGGGCGCATGTTCGATCTTCGCCTCCGCATCCGCCAGCGCTTGATCCAGCGCCCGGATCGCCGCATCCCTCGCAAGAGCCTAATAATGACCCCGAAGGGCGCGGACCTGCTCCACGGCCTCGTCGGTATAGCCGCTCAACGCCGAGCGACAGGACTGCGCGGTTGACCATGACGATGAAGAGGTGACGACCGCCATAATGAGAGCTGCCGATGCCCCTTGGCCATGAGGCGGGAGTCCGCTTGGGGTGCAGGGTATGCATTCAGGTATCGCTACATGGCTCGCGACAGTCGCGCTTACCGTGGTCGTCCCCGGCTTGGTGGCGGCTATGAACCCAACGATCGAACCCAATATAGGCATACCGCTTATCGAGCCTTCAGCTTCCAAGCCAGTTGGGCATACGTCAGCCCAATTGGCTTTAGTTCGGCCTTGACGAACCGGCTCGCCTTGCCGGCCCATTCCTTCTCACGTTCGGTCATCCATTGCATACGAAGCGGTATCGTGTTTCGATGGTAAGAACGATCGTACTTGTCTCCATCGACGTCGGAAAATGGGAGAATATACCATGGCCGCAGGACAATTTCCGTTAACGATCCAGCGCGAGATCGCGATACGCGCGCAGGTACACCGAACCCGGGTCGCGCCGTTCGCCGCCCTTGCCGTCGCAAATCGGCCGCTGGTGTTCCTGGCGCACGGCGATTCATGGTTCGATTATCCGCTCTCCGGCAACGACATCGCGTTCGACGACACCGATGTCATCGCGCAACTGCGCGGAATGGGCCAACCGAACCCGCTGATTCTCAATGTTTCGCATCATGGCGATTCCACCATCGACGAGCTGTCGTTACCCAAGCAAAAGCGCCTGATCGACGTTCTGCAAGACAACGACAATTGGCTGGAGGCGGGGAAACCCGATGCGATCCTGTTTTCGGGTGGCGGCAACGACATCGCGGGCGACGAGTTCTGCATGTATGTCGACCCCGCGTCCGGCGGCGGCGGGCTTTCGGTCAGTCGGTTCGAAGGCGCCCTCTCGAGCGTCGAAGCATCCTATCTCGACCTGTTCGCGTTTCGCGACCAACACGCGCCGGGCGTGCCCATTTTCGCCCATTGTTACGATTTTGGAATTCCGAATGGCGAGCATCCCGTCTGTGCCGGGCCATGGCTGAAACCATCGCTCGACTTCCTGGGCTACGGCAACGACCTCGTTCGGACCCGCGCGATTGTCCGGACGGCGTTACAGGCATTTAGGACCAGGCTGGTCGGGTTGGCATCGGAACCCGCCAACAACTTCCATCTGGTGGATACCCAAGGCACGCTGGAAGATGCCCGATGGGCCAACGAATTGCACCCGGATCCCGCTGGTTTCGGCGCCATCGCGGGGAAATTCCTGGAGACCCTTCAAGCGTTCCCATCGTTCGCGGGCCGCATCTGAGGCGCCATCACTCCGCCAACGCCCGTTTCGCCACGCCTGCCAGGAAACCCGACGCCGCCGGCAGGATCGCGTCGTTGTAATCGTAGTTGGCGTTGTGCAGCTCCCGCCCGCCATCGGCCGGCCCGTTGCCGATCCACACGAAGGCACCGGGACGGTGGTGCAGGTACCAGGCGAAATCCTCGCCGGTCATGGCCGGGGCCATGTCGCGGCGCACCGGGATACCGATCCCAGCGCACGCATCCGCCGCGAGATCGGCCTCGGCTTTGGTGTTCAAGGTGACCGGGTTGCCGCGGGGGATTTGCGTGTCGATGGTCACCCCGCACGTCATAGCCACACCGGCGGCGACGCGATGGATCGCGGCTTCCACCCGGTCGCGGACCTCGTCACGCAACATGCGCATCGTGCCGCGCACCAAAGCGTCGTTCGGGATTTGGTTGGCGGCGGACCCGCCCTGGATGATGCCGATGGTGATCACGGCGCTGTCCATCGGGTCGGTCTCGCGGGAGACGATGGTCTGCAGCGCCAGCACCAGATGGGCGGCGGCGATCATGGGGTCTCGGGTCAGGTGCGGCAGCGCAGCGTGACCGCCATGGCCTTTGATCTGGAAGATCAGCCGGTTGCCGGCGGCCATAACTGGGCCGTCGTGGATCGCGACCGTGCCGGCGTCCAGGCCCGGCCAGTTGTGGTAGCCGAAGATGCGCTCCATCGGGAAACGCTCGAACAAGCCCTCGGCAATCATGCTTTTGGCGCCGCCGCCACCTTCTTCCGCCGGCTGGAACACCAATTGCACGGTGCCGGACCAGTTGGGGTCGCGTTGCAGCAGCGCCGCGGCGCCGAGCAGAGAGGTGGTGTGGCCGTCGTGTCCGCAGGCGTGCATGACGCCGGGGTTTTTGGAGGTATGGCCGACGCCCGAGGTTTCCGCGATCGGCAGCGCGTCCATGTCCGCGCGCAACCCGACGGAGCGGTTGGACGATCCACGCGTCAACGTCGCCACCACCCCGTGACCGCCGATGCCGGCGACGAAGGGCACCCCGAGTTCCCGCAGCTTCGCCTGTACGAACGCCGAGGTTTCCTTCTCATGCAGCGTCAGTTCGGGATGCGCATGGAGGTGCCGGCGCCATGCGGTCAAGGTATCGGCGAGTGACTGGTCCATCCTGGCTCCGGTGCCCTGGGTATGAGGGTATTGGGTACAGGTTTGGGGGGTGGGGTGCAACAGGATTGGGCGCCATTGCCGCGTCGGTCCGCATGCGTATAATTCATGGTCGTACGACAGGGCGAGCAGACGCATGGTTCGACCCGTCCTCTGGAATGCCCGGATTGGCACACGCCGCCCAACCAGCGTGACACTCCCCGCCGACCCGATCGCGGACGATATCGTTCGAGCGCTGGATGTCCTGTTCGCCGGGTTCTGAGCACCGCCTAAAAACCTGCCGCTGCCCGCTTGCCGCCGCGACGCTGTTCCGCCATCGCGGCGTCCGAACCCCGGAGGTCATGGCCTGTCGATTTGGACGTCGCCCGCCGCATCACCGCTCGGTAGCCATGTTCGATTTCCATCCTCGGCCCTAGCGGACCCCGCATGAGAATATCGTGCAAAACCGGCAGATTGTAGCAAGGAACGAAGAACAGCAGATGATGTTCCAGATGGTAATTGACGAAATAGGGCGCGATCAGCGCGCGTTCGATCCAGTTGGCGATGGTCGTGCGGGTGTTGCGAAACGGATCGCCGGAGTCCGGCACGACGGCATGTTCGGCGATGTTGCGGATGCGGGTTATCGCCATCGTCCAGGTCAGCAGCGGCACCAGCCATAGCAGCGGATACGCCCACCAGACGCCGGCCAGAGCCAGCCCCGCGAACAGCACGGCATTGACAAGACATTGCGGACCGAGCCGCGCCCGAAAATGGGACAGATCGCCCAACGCACCGATAAGCTGCGCCTTGCGCTGCTGAAACCCGGTCTGCCCCGTGATGTCGCGGATGAATTTGCGCCGGTAGCTGGCACGCGCGATCGGGAACGGCGCGGACAGGATCAGATCCGGGTCCTCCGGCTGCTGCGTGTGTGCGTGATGCGCCAAGTGGTAGGAACGGTAAGCCACCGTATCGGCGAACACCGGCCACGCGCAGAACCATTGGCTGAGCGTCATGTTCAGCCGCTGTCCATGCGCGAAACACCCGTGCGCGCCGTCGTGCATCAGGATCGCCAGACCCAACTGACGCGATCCGATCAGCATGACGGCCAGCAGATACGTCAGCGGGTTGGGAAACCAGGCGACCGCCGCCATCGACGCGAAGATCACCGTCCAGGCATGGACGATCAGCCTCACGCTTTTCCAAGGCCGGCGGCGCCGGAGCATTGTCAGTTGCTCCGGCGTCACCAAATCCCGAGCGGAGGGCCGCCGGACGGTCACACCGTTGCCGGTCCGCCCAGGATCACCGTTGCCTGAGCCGAGAGCACGCCGCCGTTGCCGTGCACGATCGCGGTGTCGGCCTTTTTCACCTGACGGGCACCGCATTCGCCGCGGATTTGGCGCACGGCCTCGATCAGGATGAACAACCCGTACATACCCGGGTGGCAATAGGACAGGCCGCCGCCGTTGGTGTTCACCGGCAACGATCCGCCGGGGGCGATGCGGCCGCCCTCGACGAAACGCCCGCCCTCGCCCTTCGGGCAGAAGCCGAGGTCTTCCAGGAACAGGATCGTATTGATCGTAAACGCGTCGTACAGTGCCAGCACGTCGATATCCGACGCCTTCATCCCGGCCGCATTATAGGCCTGAGCGCCCGAGGCAATCGCCCCGGTGTGCGTCAGGTTCGGCATCGAAGTGATGGAGGCATGCGTGATCGACTGCCCGCAGCCCAGCACGTAGACGGGCTTTTGTTTCATGCCGCGGGCGCGTTCCGCCGTCGTCATGATAATGGCGCCGCCGCCGTCCGTGACCAGACAGATGTCGCGCACGGTGAACGGATAGCTGATGGGGCGAGCGGCCAGAACATCGGCGACCGTCAGCGGTTTTTTCTCCCACGCCACCGGGTTCAACTGCGCCCAACCGCGCGCGGCCACCGCGACCTCGGCCATTTGTTCGCGGGTCGTGCCGAATTCGTGCATGTGCCGGCTGGCGGCCATGGCGTAGGCGGTGGCGGGCAGGAACGGGCGGAACGGCGTTTCGTACGGGTTGAACTCGCGCGCACTGGCGGCACGACGGCCGACCGTGCGCTGGGTGCTGCCATAGGCGATGACGGCGACGGTGCAGAGCCCGGCCTCCAGCGCGGCGTGGGCGTGCGCGACATGGATCTCGAACGAGGATCCGCCGACGATGGTGGAGTCGGTATAGGCGTCCGGCAGCCCGAGATATTCGACCAGCGACATGGCGGACGTTCGCGCCTGCGTCGTGGCGCAGAACAGCCCGTCCACATCCTTCAGGGTCAGCCCGGCATCTTCCAGCGCGCGGTGAATCCCTTGCGCCATCAGATCGAGGGGCGACATCAGCGCAGCGACGGCTCCGATATCGGATTCGGCGGCGCCGACGATGGCAACACTTCCACGCTGGACCATCACACGCCCTCCGCCGGGGTGAACACAGGATATGGGTCTTCGTCGCCCTCGGCCGGGTGCACACGGAATTTCACGCGCTGGCCGATCTTCACGGCAAAGGGGTCGATGTCCTCGACCCGGCTCATGAGGCGGAAACCCTCGTCCATGTCGATCAGGCAGACGTTATACGGGTCGCCCTTGGCAGGGTGGGTGACGGTCGTGGCGTGGACGGTGCCGAGACCTTTGCTGACCCGCCATTCCAGATCGGCGGCGCCAGTCACGGGGGCGATCACCCGCGGGTAGAACACGGCTTTGCCGAGGGACGGGCTGAACTGGTAGCCCAGCTCGCCGCGTTTGAGATGCTCGATATAGGTCGCGAGCGGCGACGTGGATGCTTGCGGCATCGGTGCGGTTTCCCCCTTTGGGCGATGGACGTGGGGAAGAGTATCAAGCCGGTGCGGCGCGGACAAATCCCCACCGCCGGTCCCATCGTGCAATACCGAACCGGAAGCCGCGGATCGTCGTCAGATCTGGAATGCGTGCCCGCTTTCGGGGATAGCCCGAATCACTGGACGTCGCGCGTGTCCGCACCGATAAGGGCGATGCCGCCCAGGGTGCTGTCCGCCATCAGCGCCGCTTCGAGGCTGCACTGTATCGCCGCCTGGAGCGCGACGCCGTCGAAGGTGCCTCCGTCAGTGTTCAAGATATGACCATAGGGTTCGGCCGGGTCGGCCGAGATGAACGCGCTTCTCACGTTCGCGCCGGTGGCTGCGAGCGCGGGATGACCCAAGGTGGCGAAGATGGTGGCCAACAGGCAGAATGCGACACGAAACATGCAAATTATCTCAATTTTGATTGAACTCACCCGATTCCCATATAGGCAAATCGCGTGCCAACCGAATAATCCATTGAAATTACATATATCACCATTTCGTGAAGAGATAAAAAAGACACTCATGTAAAATTTTCCGACATTTCCCGACATTCACCCAACCCCATCGGCAGGCGGAGTGACCGCCCGCCCCGCCACCCATCCACACCACAATTCCGGTAGACATAAAGATATCTTTATGTCACATAGGTCCCATGGACCAACTCCTCGCAAGCCTCCGAGCGGCCGCCGAACCCACGCGCTTGCGTTTGCTGGCGCTGGCGGGGCGCGGGGCATTCTGCGTCATGGAGTTCACCGAAATCCTCGGCCAGTCGCAGCCGCGGCTATCGCGCCATCTAAAGCTGCTATGCGATTGCGGCCTGCTCGACCGCGTCCGAGAGGGCACCAATGTCTGGTTCGCCCTGCCGACCGGCAGCGACGGCGACCTCGCCCGCGAACTGGTCGCTCGGCTTCCGTCCGATGATCCGACCTTGGAAACCGACCGTCGCCAAGCCGCCCGAGTGCTGGCCGAACGCGCGCGGGAAGCGTCGGAAAGTTTCCGCCGCCAAGGTGCCGATTGGGACGAAATGCGCGCGTTGGAGCTGCCGGCCGCCGCTGTCGAACAAGCGCTGATGACCCTGGTACCCGAACCCGGCCGCCTGCTCGATATCGGCACCGGCACAGGGCGCGTCCTGGAACTGCTCGCGCCGCGGATACAGCAAGGCCTCGGGGTCGACGCATCGAAAGCCATGCTGGCCCTCGCACGCACGCGTTTGTCGGGGCAGGCCTTCGCCCATTGCGCGGTACGGCAGGCCGATATGTACCGCTTGCAGCGCGCCGACGCCGCCTTCGACACCGTCGTCATGCAGATGGTGCTGCATTATGCCGAAGACCCCGCCGGTGTGCTGATGGAGGCCGCGCGCGTGCTCCGCCCCGGCGGACGCCTGATCGTGATCGATCTCGCGGCCCATACGCGCGCGGATCTGGTGGCGAAGCGCGCCCACCGCTGGTCGGGGTTCGCCGATACCGCGATCGCCGACATGATGTCAGCCGCGGGCCTGCTCCCGGCGGTGCCGCTGACCGTCCCAGGGCCACTGGATGTCCGCATCTGGCCAGCCGAGCGTCTGCCATGATCGAGGGAATAGGGGCTCGTCGTGAAGCGACCGATACCGTCATGGTCCGCGAGGACGGACCATGACGGAAAATGGAGGCAGCCTCATGCCAATCGAGTCAGGTAACCCCGTACCGTCCCTCGGCAACATCGCTCGGTTCGTCCGCGGCATCCCAAAGGCGGAACTGCATGTACATCTGGAAGGATGCATCGAGCCCGAACTGATGTTCGCCCTCGCCGACCGCAACGGCTTGACCTTGCGCTGGCCAACGCCGGACAGCCTGCGCAGCGCCTACGATTTTCCCGACCTCGCATCCTTTTTGGCGCTGTATTTCGAGGGATGCCGCGTCCTGGTGCAAGAACGGGATTTCTACGACGTCACCCGATCCTACCTGACCCGCGCGCACGCGGACGGGGTGAAACGCGCCGAAATGTTCCTGGGGCCGCAGAGCTTCACCGATCGCGGCCTACCCATCGGCAGCATCCTGAACCCCATCCTGGCGGCGATCCGTGACGCGGAGCAGGCCGACAGCATCTCCGCCGCTCTGCTGGTCAGCGCGCACCGCCACAGGTCGGAGGACGACGCGCTGTACCTGCTCGACAGCATCATGCCCTGGGCGACGGACATCGCCGGCATCGGCATGGGCGGCGCGGAGCTGGGCAATCCACCGTCGAAATTCGCCGGCTTCTTCCGCACCTGCCGGGAACGAGGCTTCCGCACGACCATCCATGCCGGAGAGGAAGGCCCCGCGTCCTATGTGCGGGAGGCCCTCGATCTGCTGCGGGTGGACCGGATCGATCACGGCAACGCCTGCCTGGACGATCCCGCTCTGGTGCGCGATCTCGTGGCCCGCCGCACGCCGCTGACCGTATGCCCGCTGTCCAATGCGCGTCTGCACGTCGTCCCGTCGCTGTCCCAACACCCGCTGCGCCGGATGCTGCAAGCCGGCCTGAACGTATCCGTTCATTCCGACGACCCGCCGTATTTCGGCGGCACCGTCGCGGACAACCTTCTCGACTGCCACCAAGCGTTCGGCTTGACGATGGACGAGATCGCCACGCTTGCCCGCAACAGTTTCGCCAGTGCCTTCGTGACTCCATCCGCCGCCGCGCACGGCATCGCCGCCGTCGATGCCTTCGTCGCGGCGTTCGCGCCTTAGCCTGATCTGAAAGAAGACCGATGACCCGACCCCATCTGCTCGATGCCCTTCGCGACCGCGTGCTTTTGTGCGACGGCGGTATGGGCAGCCGCGTGCAGGCGCTGACGCTGGATACCGACAAAGACTACTGGGGCCGGGAAAATTGTACCGACGTGCTGTGCCTGTCGCGTCCTGACCTCGTGCGGGAAATCCATCGCGGCTACTTCGAGGCCGGCGCCGACATGGTGGAAACCAACACGTTCGGGGCGTCCCCGGTCACATTGGCGGAATTCGACCTTTCCGAACGCGCCTTCGAGATCAACAAGATTGCCGGGGAATTGGCGCGGGAGGCGGCGGAAACCTTCTCCGACGGCCGACATCGCTGGGTGATCGGCAGCATAGGGCCGGGCACGAAACTGCCGAGCCTGGGAAATATCGCGTACGATCCACTGGAAGCGGCGCTGACGGAGCAATGCCGTGGCCTGATCGCCGGCGGCGTCGATGCCATTCTGATCGAAACCTGCCAGGACACGCTACAGATCAAAGCGGCGGTGAACGGCGCCAAGATCGCGCGACTCGCGGCCGGCACGGACACCCCGATCTTCGTGCAGGTCACAGTGGAAACCACCGGCACGCTGTTGGTCGGCCCGGACATCTCCGCCGCCGCGACCGTGGTTAATGCGCTCGATGTCCCGCTGATGGGTCTGAATTGCGCCACCGGCCCGCAGGAAATGGCGGAGCATGTCGGCTGGCTCGCCGCCAACTGGCCGGGCCTGATTTCGGTGCAGCCCAATGCCGGCTTGCCGGAACTGGTGGACGGACAAACCCATTATCCCCTTGGCGCCGCCGAACTCGCATCCTGGATGGAACGCTTCGTCGCCGAGGACGGAGTCAATCTGATCGGCGGCTGCTGCGGCACCTCGATCTCGCACATCCAGGCGCTGGATGCGATGCTACGCAAGCGCGGCGGTTTCCGTCCGATACCGGTCGCCCGCAAACCGGTATGGATCCCATCCGTCGCCAGCCTGTATCAGGCCGTGCCGCTGCGGCAGGAAAACGCCATCTTCGCCATCGGCGAACGCTGCAACGCCAACGGTTCGAAGAAATGGCGCGAACTCCAGGAAAAGCACGACTGGGACGGCTGCGTCGCCATGGGGCGCGAGCAGGGCGGCGAAGGCTCCCACGCGCTGGACATCTGCACCGCCTTCGTCGGCCGCGATGAGAACTTCGAGATGACCGAGGTTATTCGTCGCTTCACCGCGTCGGTGAACACCCCGCTGGTGATCGATTCCACCGAAACTCCGGTCATCGAGGCCGCGCTGAAGCTGCACGGCGGCAAGGCCATCATCAATTCCATCAATTTCGAGGACGGCGAAGGGGCCGCGACCGACCGCCTGAAGCTGGCGAAACAGTTCGGCGCGGCTGTGATCGCGCTGACCATCGACGAAGTCGGCATGGCCAAAACCGCCGAGGACAAAGTCCGCATCGCCACCCGCCTGGTCGAATTCGCCTGCGACAAGTTCGGGTTGGCGCAAGCCGATTTGATGATCGACCCGCTGACCTTCACCATTGCCACCGGCAACGAAGACGACCGCAAGCTCGCACTGTGGACGCTGGAGGGCATCGCCGCCATTCGCGAGAAATTCCCGGACATTCAGATCATCCTCGGCCTGTCCAATGTCAGCTTCGGGCTTAACCCGGCGGCGCGGGCGGTGCTGAACTCGGTCTTCCTCGACCACGCCCAGCGCGCCGGCATGTCGGGCGCGATCGTGCATGTATCCAAAATCCGCCCGCTGCATCTGATCGCGCCGGAGGAAGTGAAAGTCGCCGAGGACCTGATCTTCGACCGGCGTGCCGAGGGCTACGACCCGCTGCAAAAGATGCTGGAAATCTTCGCCGACCGGAAACTCGCTGACGCCGTGAAGAAGACCCGCGCCGAAACCCCGGAAGGGCGCCTGAAGGACCGCATCGTCGACGGCGACCGCAAAGGCTTGGCCGACGATTTGGACGAGGCGCTTCTGACGCTGCAACCGCTCGACATCATCAACAACGTCCTGCTCGATGGCATGAAGGTCGTGGGGGAATTATTCGGCTCCGGCAAAATGCAGCTGCCGTTCGTGCTGCAATCCGCGGAGACCATGAAAGCCGCCGTCGCCTACCTGGAACCCAAGATGGAACGCGTCGAGGGCCAGGAAAAAGGCACCATCGTCCTCGCCACCGTCAAAGGCGACGTGCACGACATCGGCAAGAACCTCGTCGATATCATCCTGACCAACAACGGCTACCGGGTCGTGAACCTCGGCATCAAAGTGCCGCTGGCCGACATGATCCACGCCGCCACCGAACATCGCGCCCACGCCATCGGCATGTCCGGTCTGCTGGTGAAATCCACCGTCGTCATGCGCGAGAACCTCGAGGAAATGACCCGACAAGGCCTCGATATCCCCGTCATGCTCGGCGGCGCCGCTCTGACCCGCAACTATGTCGAAGACGCCTGCGTCGCCGCCTACGGCAGCGGCCGTGTCGCCTATGCCCGCGACGCCTTCGACGGGCTTCATTTGATGGACAAGGTCACCGGCAACGGCTTCGACGATTATCTGGCCGCCATCCAGGCCAAACGCTCCGGCAAAGCGCGCAACACCACCCGTACGCTGGGCCAGGCCGACGCCCGCGCCTTCCAACCGGTGGATGTCTTCGCGGTCCAGCAACGCCGCCGCCGCATGACGGCCGATCAGCCGGTCGTCGAACCGCCGTTCTGGGGCGCCCGCATCATCGAGGCCGCCCCAAAAGCCATCGTGCCCTTCGTCAACGAGCGCAGCCTGTACCAGTTCCAATGGGGCTTCCGGAAACAGGGCAAGTCGCTGGAGGACTTCCTCGGCTGGGCCAAACAGGAATTGCGGCCGGTTATGCGCCGCATGCTGACTTTGTGCGACGAGCAGGACATTCTGAAGCCGCAAGCCGCCTACGGCTATTGGAAAGCCGCCGGTCAGGGCAATGATTTGCTGATTTTCGACCAGGACGGGGTCACCGAACTGACTCGCTTCTCCTTGCCGCGCCAGCCCAAGGAAGACGGCGAATGCATCGCCGACTTCTTCCGCGACGTGGACGACGCCGAACGCGACGTGATCGGCCTGCAGGTCGTCACCGTCGGCCAGAAGGCCTCCGACACTGCCCGCGTATGGTTCGAGGAAAACCGCTACCAGGATTACCTCTACCTCCACGGCCTGTCGGTGGAGATGGCCGAAGCCATGGCCGAGTACACCCACAAGCGCATCCGCGCCGAACTCGGCTTCGCCGGCGATGACGATCGCGACATGGAAAAAATGCTCGGTCAGTCCTACCGCGGCAGCCGCTACTCCTTCGGCTACCCCGCCTGCCCGCGGCTGGAAGACCAGGAACCGATCCTGAAACTGCTCGGCGCCCACCGCATCGGGGTCGATCTGTCCGATGAGTTTCAGCTGCATCCCGAGCAGTCGACCAGCGCGATCGTGGTGCTGAACAAGCGGGCGAAATATTTCTCGGTGTGATCGGGCAGCCCGAAAGGGCTTCCCATCCCCGGCCGACACGCTATGTCTCCGCCCAACCGCAAGAGGTGCTTTACGATGACGATTCTCCGCCTGACGACCATGACCGCGACCCTGGCGATGACCGGTCTGCTGCTGCAGGCCTGCGCCCCGCAACAGGCCGCCGGACCTGGCCCGCGTTTGTTCGAGGCGGACATGAAAGGCGGCGCCAAAACCTGCGAAACGTCGAAGGCCGCCCCCGTCGCGGGTAAAGTCATCGAAGCCACGATGAAGGTCGGCAGCGATGGCGGCTGGTGCGGGCTGGCGGTGAACAACGGCGGCCAACCCTTCGATGCCGGCCTGCTGCCCGCGACCGGGCACGCGGCGCACGGCAAGGTGGTCATCCGCCGCGTCGGCGCCAACACACGGATCGATTACACCCCTGAATTCAGCTTCGCGGGAACAGACGCATTCACCGCCCAACTGCTGCCGGGCGAGGCCTCTGTTCATGTGACGGTGACGGTGGTGCCGCACTGAGCGGCTGAATTGGTCGGAGCGGCGGGATTCGAACCCACGACCCCCAGTCCCCCAGACTGATGCGCTACCAGACTGCGCTACGCTCCGACCGGCGGGGAGCGCTCCTTTAACAGTGCCCGCCCCGCGCCGCAACGGCTTATCCGCCGCCGCCGGACGAATACCGCATCAGAACCCCGCGCCCGGCTCCGCCAAATAGGCGTCTTCTTCCGGCGTGTTGGCGCGGCCCAAAACGGCGTTGCGATGCGGGAATCGGCCGAATCGGCGGATCGCGTCGCGATGGCGTTCGGCATAATCGACGGTGTTGTCGCCCAGCCCATCGCGGATGGACTCGAACAGCGCCACCGAACGATCCTGATCCGCCAAATCCTCGGAATGTTCGAACGGCAGATAGACGAACATCCGCTGCTGCGCCGTCAGCGCTCGGTCGTCGCCCCGAGCAATCGCCGCCGCCGCGATGGCGCGGGCTTGGGGATCGGCGGCGAAAGCCTCCGGGGAGCCGCGATGCAGATTGCGCGACAGCTGGTCGAGCAGGATCAGCAGCGCCAACACGCCCTCCGGCGTCGCGGCCCAATGGTCGAGTTCGCCGCGCTTCGCCGCTTCATGCGCGCTTTCGAATTGGCGGCAGGCCGCATCGAACGCGTCGTCCTTTTGGAACCAGGCCGCGCGCCGCGTGTCCGGGCCGTCGGAGAACCAGAATGCCAGAACGGCGGCCGGTTCCGTCATGACAGCGCCCTATCCAGCAGCCGCACCGAATGGATGGCTTCCCGCCCGCCGAGATCGCGTATCTGATGGCGGCAGGATGTCCCGTCGGCGACGATAACGTCCTCCGCCGCGGCCTTACGGACCGCCGGCAGCAGATCGGCCTCGGCCATCGCGCGGGAGGTGTCCTGGGTTTCCGCTTGATACCCGAACGATCCCGCCATACCGCAGCAGGACGACGCCACGGGATTCACCGTCATTCCCGGCACCAGCTTCAACGCGGCGATGGCGTCTGGAAACGCGCCGAAGCTTTTCTGGTGGCAATGACCGTGCACATGCGCGGTCACGTTCATCGCTTGCAGCGCCAAATCGGGTTTTTCGCGGGCGATGAACTCGCTGAGCAGCATCGCGCGGCCCGCCAGAGCCTTGCTGTCCTCGCCCGGCAGCAGCGAATGGAATTCGTCGCGTAACGTCATCAGGCAGGACGGTTCCAGCCCGATCACCGGCAGATCGCCCGCCAGCCGCTTCATTGTACGGCGCGCTTCCTCCCGCGCCTTATCGACCATGCCAGCGGCCAGATAGGTCCGGCCGCAGCACAGCGGACGGCCTTTCGTTTCCGGGACGATCGCGCGATAGCCCGCCGCCCGCAGGACGCGAATGGCAGCGCGGAGATTTTCCGGTTCGAAATACCGGTTGAACGTGTCCGCCAGCAGAATGACATCGCCCTTCGGCGCGGGTTCGGCGACGGCTTCGGCATCGCGGAACGGCTGCGAGTCCCATGTCGGCAGATCGCGCGCCGCCGCGAAACCCAGATATTTCTCCCCAAGGCGGCGCAACAAGGCCGATTTGTTGCGCAGATTGGCCAGTCCCGTCAGCCGGCTCAAAAGCGGCCCCAACCGCGGCAATTCCGCGATGATCGACTCCCGCCATTTCACGCCATTCTTTTCGGCGCGCGCGGCGGTCACCTCGATCTTCATTTTCGCCATATCGACGCCCGTCGGGCATTCGCGGCGGCATCCCTTGCAGGACACACACAAAGCCATCGTGTCGGCCATCGCATCGGACGCCATCGCGCCCGCACCCAATTGCCCCGTCAGCGCCAGCCGCAGCGTGTTCGCCCGGCCCCGAGTCAGATGGGTTTCGTCCCGCGTGACCCGGAAACTCGGGCACATCACATTCGCGTCGAACGCGCGACAGGTGCCGTTGTTGTTGCACATTTCCACAGCGCTCAGCATGCCGCCGAGCGGGCCGGGATAGTCCGACCAGTCGAGCTTGGGGGTAAAATCGGCAACCGGCGCGTAGCCGGGCCCGTAACGGAACAACGTCCGGTCGTCCATCTTGGGCGGATGAACGATTCGGTTGGGGTTCAGCATCGACGTCGGGTCGAACGCGTCCTTCACCGTCTCGAACGCCCGCACGATGCGTTCCCCGAACATTGGCGTGTGGAATTCGCTGCGCACCAACCCGTCCCCGTGCTCGCCGCTGTGCGATCCTTTGTATTCCCGCACGATCGCAAAGGTTTCCTCGGCGATGGCGCGCATGGTCGCGACGTCGGAGGGGTCCTTCATGTTCAGCACCGGTCGCACATGCAGACACCCGACCGAGGCGTGCGCGTACCATGTCCCCTTGGACCCGTGCCGTTCGAACACATCGTTCAACCGTTCGGTGTAATCGGCCAAATCGTCCAGATCGACGGCGGTATCCTCGATGAACGACACCGGTTTCCCGTCGCCTTTCATCGACATCATGATGTTCAACCCGGCTTCCCGTACCGCCGCGATATCGGCCTGGAACGCCGGATCGACCGCGCGCACCACATGCGGCGACCCAAGATCGCCCATCAGTTCTTCCAGCTGCGCCAGTTTCGCCATCAACGGGCCGTCCTCATGCCCGTGAAATTCCACAATCAGCAGAGAATCCGGTTCGCCGATCAGCATCTTGTCGATCGTGCGCCGATAAATCCCAATGCTGCGGCCGAGGTCGATCATGGTCCGATCGACCAGTTCCACCGCTTCCGGATCGAGCGTGACGATATGCCGCGACGCCTCCATCGCCTTGCGGAACGTCGAAAATTGGCAAATACCCAGCACCTTCCTGGGTTTGACCGGGTGCAGCATCACCTCGATAGCGGCGGAAAACGCCAACGTGCCTTCCGACCCCACCAGCAAGCGTGCCAAATTTTCGCGTCCGGCCGCGCGCGCGGCGGGGGTGAGAACGTCGATGTTGTAACCGCCGACGCGGCGCAATTGTTTCGGAAACCGCGCCGCGATTTCTTCCGCTTCGGTGGCGCCAAGCAGACGCAGACGCTGAATCAAATCGACAATATAGGATGGCGTATCGGCACCCAGATTGTCCGGGATAGCCCCGAACCGGTGCCGCGAACCGTCGGCCAGAATGGCGTCGATGGCGCTGACATTGTCCGCCATCAGCCCATAGCGGATCGACTTCGACCCACACGAATTATTCCCCGCCATGCCGCCAATGGTGCAGCGCGCATGCGTCGACGGATCGACCGCGAAAAACATCTTTTCGGCCGCCAGCGCCCGGTTCAACTGCCCCAGCGCCAGCCCCGGTTCCACCAGCGCCCGCCTATTCGCCGCATCCACATGCAACACCCGCCGCAAATGCTTCGAGCAATCGATCACCAGCGCTCGGTTCACCGTCTGCCCGCATTGGCTGGTCCCGCCGCCGCGTGCCAGCACCGGAATGCCTTCCTCGCGCGCGATAGCCAAAGCCGCGGCGACGTCGTCGATGGTTTCCGGGACGATGACGCCCAGCGGTTCCATCTGGTAAATCGACGCATCGGTCGCATAGCGCCCGCGGCTGGCGCGATCGAACAGCACCTCCCCCTTGATGTTGCGAGCCAGCTTCAACGCCAGGGCGGAGTCGCCGGGGGCGGTCATGGTGGGGTGGGATGCGCTCATGCTGGCCCGTCTGGAGGATGCGAGGCCCGATTGTGGCCCGCCGCCCCCATGCTAAGCAAGCAGTCCCCTACATCCCGCCCGGATAGCTCGGGCCGCCGCCGCCCTCCGGCGTGACCCAATTGATGTTCTGCGTCGGGTCCTTGATGTCGCAGGTCTTACAATGCACGCAGTTCTGCGCATTGATCTGTAGGCGCGGCTGGCCTTCCTCGACACCCAGGATCTCGTAAACCCCGGCCGGGCAATACCGCGACTCCGGGCTGCCGTAGCGGTCGTAATTCACCGCGATGGCGACCGATTGATCCTTCAGCCGCAGATGGACCGGCTGGTTTTCCTCATGGTTGGTGTTGCTGATGAACACCGAGGACGGTCGGTCGAACGTCAGCTTCCCGTCCGGCCGGGGATACTCGATCTTCGGCGCGACGGCGGCATCCATCAGCGTTTCGTTGTCGCGATGCCCGTGCTTGAACGTCCAGGGCGCCTTGCCGCGGAACAGGTAGGTATCGATGGCGGCGTTGATCATGCCGCCGATAAACCCGAACTTGGCGAAACCCGGGCGGATGTTGCGGACCTTCGACAACTCCTCCCACACCCAGCTTGCGCGCAACTCCTCCGGATACGCGATCAGCTCGTCCGGCCGGTCGCCGGCCAATGCCTCGGCGATGGCCTCGGCCGCCAGCATGCCCGACTTCATCGACGTGTGCGTGCCCTTGATCTTGGCCACGTTCACGAAGCCGGCGGAATCGCCGATCAACGCGCCGCCCGGGAAGATCAGCTTGGGAATGGATTGCAGCCCGCCCTCGTTCAACGCCCGAGCACCGTAGGCGATGCGACGCCCGCCCTCGAAATGCTTGCGGATATCCGGGTGGGTTTTGAAGCGCTGCATCTCCTCGAACGGAGACAACCAAGGATTCTTGTAGTCCAAACCGACCACGAATCCGTACGACACCAGGTTCTCGCCAAAATGGTACAGGAACGAACCGCCGTACGTGTCCATCTTCAGCGGCCAGCCGGTGGTATGCTCGATGAAGCCCGGTTTATGGTTTTCGGCCGGGATTTCCCACAGCTCCTTGATGCCGATGGCATAGGTCTGATCCTGCACGCCGTCGCGCAGATTGTAGCGGGTCAGCAGCTGCTTGGTCAGCGAGCCCCGGCAGCCCTCGGCGAACAGCGTATAGGTGGCGCGCAGCTCCATCCCGCGCGCGAAATTGTCGGTCGCCACGCCGTCCTTGCCGACGCCCATGTCGCCGGTGGCGATGCCGACCACGCGGCCGTTTTCCTCCAGTATCTCCGACGCCGCGAAGCCGGGGTAGATTTCAACGCCCAGCTCTTCGGCCTGCGTGCCGAGCCAGCGGCAGACGTTGCCCAACGACACGATGTAGTTGCCGTGGTTGTTCATCTGCGGCGGAGTCGGCAGACGGGTCGAGCTGACCTCGGTCAGGAACAGAAACCGGTCGACGGCGGCCGGCGTGCCCAGCGGCGCACCCTTTTCCCGCCAATCGGGGATCAGTTCGTTCAGCGCACGCGGCTCCAGCACCGCGCCCGACAGCGTGTGGGCGCCGATTTCCCCGCCTTTTTCCACCAGACACACGGCCGCATCGGGCGCGAGTTGTTTCAGGCGTATCGCCGCGGCCAGCCCTGCTGGGCCGCCCCCCACGATCACCACATCGAACTCCATTGCCTCCCGAGGGGGCAGCTCCTCCGCCATGTCCGGCTCCTTCTGCTATCGGGCGCACCTAAGCAGAGAGTTACGGCCGGAGAAAGGGCTTGTCGCCGCAAACCGTGACGCGATACCCGAACCGCCGCTGCGGAAAGTAGTCCCACATCGCCTGATGCTGCACCGCTCGGTTGTCCCAGAATGCGATGCTGTACGGCCGCCACTTGAACCGGCACACGAACTTCGGCTGTTCGGCGTGCGTGAACAGCATATTCAGCAGAGCATCGCTTTCGGCAGGGCTGAGTTGCAGGATGCGGGTCGTGAAACCACGGTTCACGAACAGCGCCTTGCGGCCCGTTTCCGGGTGCGTGCGCACCACCGGGTGTTCGGCTTCCGGGAAGCGCTGATCCGGTGCGGGATCGCGATACTGGTGGTTGGCCGATTTGCGGCTTTCATGCTGCGCTGTCAGCGTTTGCAGGAACCCCTGCATCGCCGGAGACAGCGCTTCGTACGCCGCATACTGGTTGGCGAACATGGTGTCGCCGCCGCCGTTCTCCGGCACTTCATGGATGTGCAGGATGGAACCCATCGGCGGTTCCACATCGCACGACACGTCGGAGTGCCAAACTTCCCCCGCCACGCGCTTGGAGTCCGGGCCGGCCTTGATCGTCAGGATTTCCGGGTGTTCGGGCAGGGTCTTGGGTGCATTGGGGTGGACATGCAGCTTGCCGAAACGGGCACCGAACGCCTTATGTTGATCGACGGTGATGTGCTGGTCGCGGAAGAAGATGACCTGGTGATCGAGGAGGGCCTGATGGATGGCGTCGAACTCCGTGTTCGACAGCGGGGCCGACAGATCCACGCCGCCGATCTCGGCGCCGATGGTGGGGGTCAGGGTGCGAATTTCGATGGTCATGGCTTGGAACTCCCTTGGGCTGTGCCGCCCGTTGTTGTATCACGGTAGCGCCGTATCGGCGGCAGGGGTAGGCCGGATGCGTTGCACTTTTGGCGATTTTGGAGGATGAACAAGCCAGTCCGAATGGAGAGCAATTGCCTTGACGTGGCCGAACTATTGGCGCACCGCCGCCGAATTCGGTGCGCATGTGTTGCCTGCCCCCAAGCTCGATCTGGCGGCCCTGATCCGTTCCGCCCCGCGCGGCGACGGCCATGTTGTGCTGGTGCTGCCGGCGTTGGGTCAAAACGACCAGTATTCCCATGAAATCCGTACCTTTCTGACCGCACTGGGCTATCGCGCCTTCGGTTGGGAACTCGGCACGAATATCGGCCCGACGCAGCATCTGATGGATGGCGCAGCCGAACGGTTGCGGACGCTGAGCGAGGCATATGGGCCGGTGAATCTGATCGGTTTCAGCCTGGGCGGGCTGTTCGCACGCCTGCTGGCCGGCCGATTTCCAAGCCGAACACGACAGGCGATCACGGTCGGCAGCCCGGTTCAGGACCCGGCACGAAATTTCTGGATCCCGTTGGATAATATGCTCGATTTTTGGCCCGGCCCGGATTTGCGGGCTTTGACCGAGGAAGTGCGCGCACCGTTGCCGATCCCCTGCACGTCGTTTTATACGCGCGACGATGGGATCGTGAACTGGAAATCCTGCATCGACCCGGCCGCCAAAAATATCCCATTCGACGGCTCGCACACGACGATGCAGGTTAATCCTCAGGTTCTGTCTTACATCGCTCGTGTGCTCGGCGGCGAGACGATCGCGGTTTGAGAGGTTCGCTCGCCGTTACGCCGCCAACCGCTCCCGCGCCGCCGCTTTGATAAACGTCGCCCCTTTCTCCGCGATCATGATCGTCGGCGCATTGGTATTGGTGGACGTCACCGCCGGCATCACGGATGCATCGATCACCCGCAGCCCCTCCATCCCATGCACCCGCAATTCGTTGTCCACAACGCACATCGCGTGCTGCCCCATCATGGCGGTGCAGCTGGCGTGGTAGCAGGTGCCGCCGTAGTGACGGGCGTAATCCAGCAGTTCGTCGTCGGTCTGCACGTCGGCGCCGGGCAGGCTTTCCTGCAGAACGTATTGCTTCAGGGCCGGCGCCTCGAACAACTTCCGAGCGTAACGAAGCCCGCCGATGACGGCGCGGCGATCCATCTCGTCGGACAAATAGCGCGGGTTGATCGCCGGCATCTCGCCGGGCCGATTCGACGTCGCTTTGACATAACCGCGCGACTGCGGCCGCATCTGCCAGGCGCCGGCGGACAGGCCGGGGGTTTCCTCCAGCTCGCCGATTTGGCCATTCTTGAAACTGCCCGGCGCGAAGGTGATCTGCATGTCGGGCGTCGCGGACGTTTCAAGCACTTTCACCGACGCGGCGACCAACGACGGGCTGTAGCTCAGCATCCCCTTGCCGGTGAACACCCAGCGCATGACCTCCAGCGCCAGCGGGATGCCGCGCGCCTTTTCGTTGGCGGTGGCCATACCGGCGACCGGGAAGGAAACGCGGGCCTGGAAATGATCCTGCATGTTGCGCCCGACGCCTTTCAGCTCATGCACAACGGGGACGCCGATTTCGCCCAGATGTTCCGCATCGCCAACGCCGGACAGTTGCAGAATATGCGGCGATCCGATGGCGCCGGCCGACAAAATAACCTCGCGCCGCGCCTGATGCGTTTCCAAGCGTCCGCCACGCGACATTTCGATCCCGGTGGCGCGCTTACCCTCGAAAAGCACGCGATGCGCCAGCGCCTTGGTGATCAGGTGCAAGTTCGGACGATTCAGCGCCGGGTGCAAATACGTCCGCGCGGCACTGGCGCGACGGTAGCTGCTGCGCGTTTGCTGGCACCAGCCGATGCCTTCCCCGTCGCCGGGCTTCAGGCTGTTCACATCTTCGCGGTATTCCAGGCCGAGCTGCTTGCCGGCCTCGATGACCTGGCTACAGATGCCGGGGCGATCCATTTTGGAGGTGAACAGCGGACCGCCTTTGCCGCGCACGTCGGTGGCCTCGCCTTCCCAGTTTTCCGCCGCCTTGAAGAACGGCAGACAGTCGTCCCAGGTCCAGCCGCGATTGCCGAGCTGTGCCCAGTGATCGTAGTCCTCGGGTTGGCCGCGGATGTAAACAAGGCCGTTGATGGACGACGACCCGCCGATCACCTTGCCGCGCGTGTAGACGATGGAGCGGCCGACAATGCCCTCATCCGGTTCGGACCGGTATTTCCAGGTCAGCTTGTCGTGATCGAGCATTTTGAAGAAGCCCGCCGGGATGTGGATCAGCGGGTTAATGTCGCGGCCGCCGGCCTCGATCAGCAGAACGTGGACGCTGGGGTCCTCTGTCAGGCGATTGGCGAGGACGCAGCCGGCGGAGCCGGCGCCAACGATGATGTAATCTGCTTGCATGGGTTGGGCTTCCCCCCGAGGTTTCACGTTGGGGGAAGGGTATCGCGGTTCATGCCACACCGGGAAGAGGCTCGGCGGTCAATAATGAAACCGGCACTGCGCGATCGGCAATCCGTGTAAGAGGTGGTCCGTATGCGTTGAAAGGTACGCGTTTCCGTACGAGGTGGCAAGAAAATACCGCCCTATCGCCCCATCTCCGCCCGCAACCCGTCCCGTAGCCGCGTCATGGCCCGCGCCAAACGCTCCGGCGATTGCGCGAAGCAAAGGCGCAAACTCCCCTCGCCCGCCGGCCCGAACGCCACCCCAGGCGCCACCGCCACGCCATGCCGCCGGACCAGATCCAGCGACAAGGCGAGACTGTCCGTCAGCCCGTCCACCCCGATAAACGCATAGAACGCACCCGGCGGTGCCGTGTAGCGCCCGCCGTTCAGGCCGCTCAGAGCCTCCCCCACCAGCGCCCGTCCGGCGGCGCAATGCGCCAGAATCCCGGACACGGTCGCGGTGTCGCCCATCGCCGCGATCCCCGCCCGTTGCGCGAACGGTGCGACGCCGGAGTGGATCGCTTCGACAATATCCGCCAGCGGATCGCGCACAGCATCCGGCACCACCAGCCAACCCAGGCGCCATCCGGTCATGACCCAGGCTTTGGAAAAACTGTTGCACACCATCACCCGGTCGTCCGGCTCCGCCACGTCCAGCAAAGACGGCGCCGCCAGACTGCCGTCGTAGACCAGCCGCGAATAAACCTCGTCTGAGATCAGCCACACCCCGCGGCGCCGCGCGATCGCCAGGATCGCCGCCAGTTCTTCGGCCGTCGCGGTCCAGCCGGTGGGGTTGTTGGGCGAGTTCAGCACGAACACCCGCGCCCCAATCAGCATGCTGTCCAGCCTGTCGAGATCGAGACGAAACCCATGATCTTCGGTCGGCGTCAGATCGATCTCTTCGACGATGGCGCCGCGCAGCCGGGCGGCATTGCCGATATTGGGCCAGATCGGGCTGTGCACCACCACGCGCTGGCCGGCCGAGACCAGCGCCGTCAGCGCGATGGTGATCGCCGCCATGCCGGACGCCGCCACCTGCACCCGGCTTTCCGCCACCGGCCGCGCATGCAGCCCAGTCAAATAATCCGCGATGGCATGCCGAAGCTCGGGCAGACCGCGCACATCCGGATACCGCGTGTCCCCCGCATCCACCGCCCGCACCAGCGCATCCCGCGCCACCCCGGGGCTCGGCCGATCGGACTCCCCGAAGCACAGGAAATCCACATCCGGCGTGGCGAAGGCGAGGCGTGCGACCTCGACAATACGGGAACCGGGAATGCCAACGATGTCCATGCCCATTACCGCCGCGTAAAGGTCCAGTACAGCGGCTTCCGGCCAGCGGCCAAAGCCTTGGCTTCGTAGCGCGTCGGCGGCCAATCATCCGGCCGCACCGTCGCCGGAGCCGGCGCGTCGAACAGCGCCTGCGCCCCCATAACCTCGAATACCCAGTCCTGATAGGTCGGATCGTCGCTTGCCACCCGCCACATCGCGCCGGGCTTCAACACACGCGCCACCTCGGGCAACTGCGCCGGATGCACGAACCGCCGTTTGGCGTGGCGTGTCTTGGGCCAAGGGTCCGGGAACAGCAGGAACATCCGGTCCAGGCACGCATCCGGCATCGCCCGCAGCAGCACCCGCCCATCGTCCGGCCAAATCCGCAGGTTCGGCGGCAGAGGCGCCGTCGCCTCTCCCCCCTCCGGCACCAGACGCGCCAGCAGCGAGCAAATACCGTTCTCGAAAACCTCGCAGGCGATCAGCCCGGCCTCGGGGTGTGCGGCTATCTGCGCCAGCGCATGCTCCCCGCCCCCGAACCCGATCTCCAGCCACAGCTCGGGCATCCAAGCCGGGGCGCCCGCGTCTTCCATGTGAAAACGCAGCCGCTCCAGCGTGACATCCAGCAGAACTTCCTGCCGCGGCCGCAGCTTATGGCCGCGGCTGCGGCCGTACAGCCGGTCCGGGGGAGGCTTTATCAGCGACCGAAGGCCGCCTTCAGCCCCGGCACCAGATCCGTCTTTTCCCACGTGAAGGTGCCCTTTTCCGCGTCCGGCTCCCGCCCGAAATGCCCGTAGGCCGAGGTCGGCACGTAGATCGGCCGGTTCAGGTGCAGGTGTTCCCGGATGCCGCGCGGCGAAAGGTCCATCAGGTCGCGCAGCGTCTTCTCCAGACGAGCCTCATCGACGTCCTTGCCGGTGCCGTGCAGATCGACATAGACCGACAGCGGCCGCGACACGCCGATCGCGTAGGCGATCTGGATCGTGCAGCGATCCGACAGGCCGGACGCCACCACGTTTTTCGCCAGATAGCGGCAAGCATAGGCCGCGGACCGGTCCACCTTGGTGGGGTCCTTGCCGGAGAACGCGCCGCCGCCATGCGGAGCCGCGCCGCCGTAGGTGTCCACGATGATCTTGCGACCGGTCAGTCCGCAATCGCCGTCCGGTCCACCGATGACGAAGTTGCCGGTCGGGTTGACGTGGAACTCGGCTTCCGGCGGCATCCAGCCCTTCGGCAAAATGCTTTCGACCAGCGGCCACAGCAGGCGCTTGATCTCGGCCTGATCCATCCCGGCTTCATGCTGCGTGGACACCACCACGGCGGTCGAACCCACCGGCTTGCCGTCCACATACCGCAGCGTCACTTGGCTTTTAGCGTCCGGCAGCAACCCGGCGACCGAGGCATGGCCCGACTTCCGCAGGTCGCGAATGGTCCGCAGAATCTCATGCGAATAGTGCAGCGGCGCCGGCATCAGTGTGCTGGTTTCCCGGCAGGCATACCCGAACATCAGCCCCTGATCGCCCGCGCCCTCATCCTTATTCCCCGCGCTGTCCACGCCCTGCGCGATGTCGGAGGATTGGGAGTGCAGGTGCACCGCGACATCGGCGGTCTGCCAATGGAACCCTTCCTGCTCATACCCGATATCCTTGATCGCCATGCGGGCGAGGTGGGTCAGCAGTTCCTTGGTGATGGTCGCGGGCCCGCGGGTTTCGCCGGCCAGAACCACGCGCTGAGTCGTGACCAGGGTTTCGCACGCCACCCGAGCCTGTGGGTCTTCCGCCAGGAACGCGTCCAGCACGGTATCGCTGAGACGATCGGCGACTTTGTCTGGGTGGCCTTCCGAGACGGACTCGGATGTGAACAGGAATTCGCCCGTATCGCGCATGATGGGTTCCCTTGGGATCGTGCCGGAATGGCCGGCGGTGTGTGGCGGAAGAGGGGGTGGGGGTCAAGGGTTTTGGGGGCGATTGGCAGGCGAATCGCTTGAACCGTCACGCTTCCCCCTCGATGACGGTTTCCAGATAGTCGGCATTCCATCCAGCCTTCTTGCGTCGGTTTTCGATGCCCCGGTGTCCCCGCGCTGTGCGACCGAACAGCCTCCGCGTGCTCCGCGCGAAACGACGATGCTGCCCGAAGGTACGGCGATGCCAGGAAGCAGCCACACCGCTCGCGCCATGGGCGCCCATCGGCACACACGCGTTGGGGTTGGCCGCCATGATTTCGGTGGCATCGACGGCAGAGCCTATGCCGGCTTCGACCAAGCTGTACAGGCGGGATATCGCGGAAACGCCGACAGTTGCCCGAACCGCCATCCAATGCCACCCTCCCGCCTACCAAACGGAGGAAACACACATGGCTCGGATGACCGGCGGAGAAGCGATTGTCGACGGGTTGCTGCGGCACGGCCTGGATACCATGTTCGGGCTGCCCGGCGTGCAGGTCTACGGCCTGTTCGACGCCTTCGCCCGCAACGCCAACCGCCTCCGCCTCATCAACGCCCGCCACGAGCAAACCACCGCCTACATGGCGCTCGGCTACGCGTATTCGACCGGCCGGCCGGCGGCTTACGCCGTGGTGCCCGGCCCCGGCGTGCTGAACACCACCGCCGCGCTCGCCACCGCCTGGGGCGTCAACGCCAAGGTCCTGTGCCTGACGGGCCAAGTGCCGAGCGAGCTGATCGGGCGGTTGAGGGGCGCGTTGCACGAACTGCCGGATCAGCTGGCCACCCTGCGGTCGTTGCTGAAATACGCCGACCGGATCGAGCACCCTTCGCAGGCCCCGTATATGGTCGCGCGTGCGTTCCAGGAAATGCAGTCCGGCCGCCCCGGCCCGGTGGCGCTGGAAATGCCGTGGGAACAATTCCACACCCCGGCCGAGGTCAACGGCCACGATCCGCTGCCCCTCGCGCCCAACCCCACGCCCGATCCCGCGAAGATCGAGGCGGTGGCGAAACTGCTCGACAGCGCCGAGAATCCGATGATCTGGGTCGGCGGCGGCGCGCAGAACGCCGGGCCGGAAATTCTGGCGCTGGCGCGTCGCACCGGCGCGCCAGTGGTGTCGTTCCGTACCGGCAAAGGCGTGGTCGACGACCGCGACCCGCAATCCCTTTCGATCGCCGCGGCCTACCGCCTGTGGCCGGAAACCGACCTTATTGTTGCCTTCGGCACGCGGTTGGAAGTTCCGACAATGCGCTGGGGCAAAGCCCCGGCCGGCCTGAAAATCGCCCGTATCGATATCGATCCGGCAGAAATGCGGCGGCTGAAAACCGATGTCGGAATCGTTGCCGATTCCGGCGATGCCGCGGCGGCACTGACCGCGGTCGTGGCCGACAAGGCGTCTCCGGTACGGGCGGCAAGGCTCGCCACCGCCAAGGCGGCCGCATTGGAAGACATCCAAAGCGTGCAGCCGCAAATGGGCTTCCTGAACGTCATCCGCGAAGTTCTTCCGGAAAACGGCATTTTGTGCGACGAAATGACCCAGGCCGGGTACGTGTCGTGGTTCGGTTTCCCCTTGTACACGCCACGGTCTCTGGTGACCTCCGGCTTCTCCGGCACGCTCGGCGCCGGCTTCCCGACGGCGTTGGGCGTGAAAGTCGCGCACCCGGATCGTCCGGTCGTAGCACTGACCGGCGACGGCGGTTTCCTGTTCGGCGGTGCCGAGTTGGCGACGGCGGTGCAGCATGGGATCAATCTGGTGACGATCCTGTTCAATAATTCCGCTTACGGCAACGTGCTGCGCGATCAGCGGCGGCTGTACGACGGGCGCGGATCGGGATCGGAGCTGAAGAATCCGGATTTCCAGATGTTCGCGAAAAGCTTCGGCGTCCCGTCGTGGAAGGTGAACGACGCGATGGGTCTGAAAACCGCGTTGAAGGAGGCGCTGGCGACCAATGCGCCGACGTTGATCGAGGTGATGACCGACATCTCCAAGGAAACCGCGCCCTGGCGGTTCATTGCGCCGGGCCGGGGTTGATCGTGTTGCACACGTCATGGTCGGGTGCGATGGGTGGCCCGGGAGGCGTGTGATGCCGTTTACCGGCTTTCCTCCCGCGACCTTCGCCTTCCTGCGCGGACTGGCGGCGAACAACAACCGAGACTGGTTCGCCGCCAATAAATCCAGTTACGAGCGCGCCGTCCTGGCGCCGTTCCATCTTTTGCTGGCCGATATCGTCACGGAACTGGCGAAGCGCGGCATCCCGCTGTCGGGCGACCCGAAGAAGGCGATCTTTCGGGTCTACCGCGACGTACGGTTTTCCAAGGAAAAGCTGCCGTACAAAACCCATGCCGGGGCCGTCCTGACCCGAGACGGGATCAAAGGCGCCTCGGGCGTGTTCTATGTCCATATCGACCCCGAGGGCTGCTTTCTCGCCGCCGGGTTTCATAATCCGGACCGCGAACAGCTCGCCGCGATACGGGAGGCGATCTACGTCGCACCCGACAAATTCCAGACGCTGCGGGCCGATTTGGCAGATGCGGGCCTGACGTTGGACACGTCCGAAGTCCTCGGCCGCATGCCGCGCGACTTCCAGGACGCGGCCGATCTGCCGGTCGCCGATGCGTTGCGGCTGAAGCGGTTCATCGTCCGCCGTCCGTTGCGCCCGGAAACCGTGGCGGGGCCGGCGCTAATCCGGGAAGCGGTGACGTTCGCCGAGGAAACCGTGGCCCTGCTGCGGTTCGGCTGGCAGGCGCTCACCGTTTTGGACCCGACGATCCCCCGGCGGGGATAGCTACCGCCCCAGCGGCGCCGCCAGAGGCGCGGCCTCGACCGGCGTCGGGGCCGCGTTCCCCTCGACGGCCAGCCACGACTTCAAGTTATTCCGTATCTGAAATTCCAGCTCGACGTTCATGTCGTTCATCATGCCGGACACGGTGTCGTACAGCAGTTTCCGCAGGTCATCGACCCGACCGCGGTGGCTGCGGCTTACCCGCGCCTGGGCGTAACCGACATGTTGGCCGTCGTCGGTCAGGACTTCGACCGTCACCTCCAAGGAGCCCCGGATCAGATCTTCACGCCGTATCAGCGACGCGTCGGAGATCGAGAACACCGCCCGGCCACTGCCGCCCAGCGGCTTCAGCCGGTCGTCGCCCATCTGACGCAGCGTGGCCACCGGATCGACCGGGCATTGGCCGGAGATATCCGGCGCCACGCCCGAGGGAACGAAGCGCTGCTCGAAATCGATCGCTTTGACGTTCAGGTCGATGGGACGGAGGTACTCGTAGCGCAGCGGCTTGTAGACGACCGGCTCATCGCCCCCGCAGGCCGCCAGAAGGAACGGCAGAAGCAGGCTGGAACGGCGGGTCAGGCGAAGGGCGGACATCGCGGTTGGCTCCGGTGCGGCTGGGCAGGCGCGCTGCATAGCGCGACAGGGGCGCGCCGTCACGAGCCGCGAAACCGCGACCGCAGCCAATGCTGGGCCGGGCGCTCGAACCCATAGAACACCGGGACCGACAAGCCCAGCGCCAGGACCAGATAAGCGAGCAAAAGCCAAGGCCCGTAAAACAGATCGGCGGGTGCGATGCCGGCGGCCTCCAGCACCAGGATTATGGCAATCTGCAACGGAAAATGGATCAGATAGCTGGCGTACGTCAGGTTGCCCACGAACCGGATCGCCGCCGCCCCGCGCTCGGTGCGGGGACGGACGGCGAGCTGCGCCAGCAGAATCGCGGCCGGAAACATCGCCAGACTGGCACCAGCGATTTTCAGCACCTTGGCGGCCACAAGCCCGCAGCAGACCGCGACGATCGCGGTCAGTCCCGGCACGATCCAGCGGCGGCGGTCGGGCGCCAGAGCGACAGCCAAATCCTGCAACCGGAACGTTGCCGCGCCGAGATAGAAGAAGGTAATGGCGCCGAACACCTCCAGCTTGATGCCCAAATGCCGACGCAGCATCCCGTAGATGGCCGAGGCGAGGATCGCCATCCCGATATCGGTCAGCAACGTGCCGCGTCGGATGCGGCTGACGCCGAAGAACAGGAAATAGACCAGGATTTCGACCGACACGCTCCAGATCGGGCCGTTGAAGGAATTACCGGTCTGAAACCCCCATTGCGACGCGAACCCGAGTTGCAGGATGAAATGTTTCAGGTCGTTGATGGGATAGATGTAATACGACCCGTGGCGCGCGAAATAGGCGGCGTTCAGAGCTGCGACGATTAGCAGCGTCGCGAAATGCAGCGGGTACAACCGGGAAAATCGCAGCCAAAAGAATCGGCCGAAGGAGACGGCACCCTGGTGAATGGGCCGTACGTATTTCCAGGTGAAGATGAAGCCCGAGATGCACCAGAACAGTTCCACTCCGGCATTGCCATACTCGAACACCGGGGCCAGCAGCCAATACAAAGGCTGTGTGTTCCGCGCGAACTCTCCCTGCACGGAATCGGCGATGAAATTTTGATAGTGCCAGACCAGCACGCCGAACGCGGCCGCGAAGCGCAGCAGCTCGATACCGATCAGCCGGTCGCCGCTGTCGCGGGACGATGGAGACGAAACACTCATGATTTACACCGGTAGCCGGATTTGTGCCCGTAGCCCACCCAGCGGACTGTTGCCGAGCATGATGTCGCCGCCATGGGCGCGCACGATGTCGCGGGCGATGGTCAGGCCGAGGCCGGTGCCACCGGCGGTATCGCTCTCGAACGGGCGGAAGACGTTTTCGCGCCGGTCCTCGGGGATGCCGGGACCGTCGTCGTCGACCGTGATCAGGATAGAACGGCCCTGCGATTCGGCGGTCAACAGCACGCGACGCGCGTGCCGGCCGGCGTTTTCCACAAGATTTGTAATGGCCCGCCGGATCGCGCCCACACGCAACGACGCGGTCAGACCCTCCGGCACGTTCAAGGTCAGCGCCGCCCCCGCCCGTCTGGCACCGGTCGCGATGTCGTCCAGCAGCGCGGACAGATCGACCGGTTCGGCCTGTTCGGCCCCCTCCCCGCGCGCGAAGGCGAGGTAGGCGGAGATCATCCGGTCCATCTCCGCCAAATCGGTCTCCATGTCCTGGACGTCCTCGCGCATCGCGTCGGTGCGCGGCAGCATTTCCAGCGACAGGCGCAGGCGGGTCAGCGGGGTGCGCAGATCGTGCGACACGCCGGCCAGCATTTCGGTGCGTTGCGCCAGGAAGCGGCGGATGCGGTCCTGCATCCGGTTGAAAGCGGCGGCGGCTTGGCGCACCTCGGTCGCGCCTTCGGGGCGGATCGGGCCGGTGTCGCGGCCGATGCCGAAATCTTCCGCCGCCGCCGCCAGCCGGCGAATGGCACGCACCTGATTGCGCATGAACAGAGCGGCGATGCCGAACAGCAGCGTCGCCGAACCGACCACCCACAGCACGAACAGATACACGGCGGACGTATACAGGCGCTTGCGCGGCGCCTCGACCTCCAGCACGCCGTCTTGCGTCTGGACCTGGATCAAAACCGAACGCGGATCGGACGCCCAGTCCATGTTGAACGGCAGTTGCAACTGCGACGTCAGCGCACCGTTGAGGTCGTCGTCCATCGGGCCGGGGATGTTCACCCAGGGCTTATGGGGCATCACCCCATCGGGCATCAGACGGACGGTCAGATTGTAGTGCTGCTGGGCGTCGCTGAGGATCCAGGCGGCGTTGTCCGAACCGGGGAAACGCTGCATCAGATGCACGATCCCCGCGATCTCCCCGGCCACGCTGCTGGCCAGCCGGCGGGACACGATGTCCAGATGGCTGCCGTAGAACACCTGCAAGGTGATCAACTGGAGCAGCACCAGCGGCACCAGGATCATCAACAGCCCGCGGCCCAGCAGGGATCGTGGCATGAAGCGACGGATCGACATGCTGCGCGGCCACCAGGGAAAGCGTGCCCGCATGGCCTCAGACGCCCGGTTTCAGCACGTAGCCGCGCCCGCGCACGGTGTGCAGGAAGCGCGGTTCGCGGGGGTCGACCTCTATCTTGCGGCGCAGGCGGGTCATCTGGACGTCGATGGCGCGTTCGCCGGTTTCGTCCATTTCCAGGGTGGCGACGAGGTCCTCGCGCGACAGGACTTCGTTGGGGCGGCGGGCCAGAGCGGTCAACAGCGCGACTTCGCCGCCGGTCAGGCGGATGACGCCGTGCGGGCCGCGCAGCTCGCCGCGTTCGGTGTCGAAGCTGGCTTCGCCCAGAACGACAGGGCCGGATTCGGCCACCGGCTCCGGCGGCGGTGCGGCGACACGGCGCAGCAAGGCGCGGATGCGCAGCAGCAGTTCCCGCGGTTCGAACGGCTTGCCCAGGTAGTCGTCGGCGCCGGCTTCGAACCCGGCGATGCGGTCTTCCGGCGCGCCGCGCGCGGTCAGCAGCAGCACGGGCAGATCGTGACCGTGGTCCCGGCGGATGGATTCCGTCAGCTGCAAGCCGCTTTCGCCGGGCATCATGACGTCCAGCACCATCAGGTCGGGGTTGATGAAGGCCAGTTTCGCCCGGGCGTCGGCGGCGTTTTCGGCGGCGGTGACGCGGAATCCCTCGTTCGCGAGGTAACGCGCCAGACGTTCGCGCAGCCGGGCATCGTCCTCGACCAGCAGAATAAGCGCTTCATCCGACATGTCGGTCTCCGGTTTCCGGCGTCGCGTCCAGCATGTCCCGCGTCGCCGGATCCATGATGGCACGCATCGTCGCTTCGAATCCCGCGAAAGCGTCGGGTCCGGCCTGTGCGAAGGCCGGGGCGAGGCGGGCTTTCTGCCGGTCGAACAGGCGTTGCTCCAGTTCGGCCCCTTGCGGCGTCAGGCGCAGCAAGCGCTGCCGGCGGTCCGCCCCTCCGGGCGTTTGCGCGACATGCCCGAGCGTGACGAGGTCGCCGAGGACTCGGGCGAGGGATTGTTTGGTGATGCGCAGGATTCCCAGCAGCTCCGTCACCGTCATCCCCGGCCGCCGCCCGATAAAATGCAGCGCTCGGTGATGCGCGCGGCCGAGCCCGAGCTCCTCCAGCAGCACGTCGGCGGCATTCGTAAAATCGCGATAGGCGAAAAACAGCAGGTCCTGCGCGCGCCGGACGGCGGAGTCGTGCGAATCGGGCATGTCTGGCATGGGGCGATAATAGGTCAGTATTATTGACTCATCGGTGTTTTGAGGCGCAAGGTCGCACCTGTTCGCAACAACGTTACGGAGAACAGTGTCATGGCGTTAGTTCCTTTCGACGACCGGGATGGATGGATCTGGTGGAATGGGTCGCTCGTGCCCTGGCGGGACGCTCGGCCGCATGTTTTGTCGCATGGGCTGCACTATGCCAGCGCCGTGTTCGAAGGCGAACGGGCCTATAACGGGCACATCTTCCGGCTGCGCGATCATACCGAACGGTTGATCGCCTCGGCGGGGATGTTGGGGTTCGCTTTGCCGTGGGATGCGGAGGCGATCGATGCGGCTTCCCGGCAGGTGCTGGCCGCCAACGGGCTGACCGACGGTTACGTGCGTCCGATCGCCTGGCTGGGGTCGGAGGTGTTGGGCGTGTCGCCGCATGGCGCCAGCGCGAACCTGGCGATCGCGGCATGGGCTTGGCCAAGCTATTATGGGGCCGACCGGATGCAGGGGATCCGGGTGGGGGAGGCGGTGTGGAAGCGACCCTCGCCCGAGACGGCACCGACGGCCGCGAAATGCACCAGCCTGTATACGATCGGCAGCCTGTCCAAACGCAAAGCGGAGGATGAGGGCTACAGCGACGCCCTGATGCTGGATTGGCGCGGTCTGGTGGCGGAAACAACCGGGGCGAACATCTTTTTCGTGATCGATGGCGCCTTGCATACGCCGACGCCGGAAGGCTTTCTGGACGGGATCACGCGGCGTTCGGTCATGGCTTTGGCTCGGCGGCACCAGATGACCGTGATCGAGCGGCAAATCCAGGCGGATGAGATCGGGTTGGCGTCCGAGGTGTTGCTGGCAGGGACGGCGGCGGAGGTGACGGCCGTGCGGGAGATCGGGCCGCACCGGTATACGCCAGGGCGGATCACGGACACGCTGATGCGGGGGTACGATGCGCTGGTCCGTGAAACCCCAGCAGAGGTGGCGCGCGCCCTCGCCTAAGCCGTATGCTCCGCATGCACCGAACAGGAGCATGCGATGGAGACCGATGTCGTCATTATCGGCGCGGGCTGTGCCGGCTTGGGCGCGGCCACGGCGCTGCGCGACGCCGGGCTGCGCTGCGTGGTGCTGGAGGCCTCCGGCCGTGTCGGCGGGCGTGCCTGGACCACGCGGCCGGCGGCGCTCGGCGGCGTGTGGTTCGACATGGGCGCGGTGTGGTTCCACGACGCCGAGCACAACCCGCTGGTCCGCATCGCCGAGGCGGCGGGCGACGAGCTACTGCGATCGGATCGGGTGAGGACCGAACGAACCTATGTCGGGGACCGGCTGGCCACGGCGGCGGAGTTGGCAGCGTACGATGCCGCTTGGCCGCGGTTGGAGGCGGCGGCCGATGCGATGCTGGCGGATCGGAAGGATGTGTCTCTGGCGGATGTCGCCCGCAGCTTGGCGGCCGATCCCTGGGCGGCGACGGTCGAGGCCTGGGAAGGGCCGGTGATCTGCGTCGTGGACTCCGACCGGTTCAGTGCGCGGGATTGGCGAAACAACGCGCTGGGCGGCAGCAATCTGGTGCCTCAAGGCGGGATCGGGGCGTTCGTGGAGCGTCGTTGCGCGCCGGGGTTGGACATCAGGCTGAATACCCCCGCGCTGCGGATTCGCTGGGGCGAGGCCGGGGGGCGGGTGGCGGTGGACACCGCACTGGGGACGGTGACGGCGGCGGCGTGCATCGTAACCGTCTCGACCGGGGTGCTGGCGGCGGGCGCATTGCGGTTCGATCCGGCTTTGCCGGCTGAGACTCAGGACGCCATCGCGGGATTGCCGATGGGACTGGCGTTGAAGGTCGCCTTGCGGGCGAACGGGCCGGACCGGCTGGATCTGCCGGCGCATTGTTCGGTGGATTGGCAGGTCGCCGCACCGAACGACGCGCTGATGCCGTTTCAGTGCTGGCCGTTCGGGCGGGACTATGTGCAGGGGTGGGTCGGCGGGTCCACGGCCTGGGAGCTGGCGCGCTCGGGCGAGGATGCGGCGGTGGATTTCGCGCTGTCGCAGTTGCGGCGGCTGTTCGGGGGGCGGGTCGACCGGCTGTTCGGCGGCGGCGGGCGGTTGGTGACGCACTGGGACTCCGATCCATGGTTCCAGGGAGCGTATTCCTACGCACTGCCCGGCCATGCCGGCGCTCGGCGGCAATTGGGGGAACCCCTGGCGGACGGGCATCTGCTGTTCGCGGGGGAGGCTTGTCACGCCGGCTTCGCCAGCACCGTTGCCGGAGCCTGGATCAGCGGGCAGGACGCGGCAGCGATTGCCGTTCAGCAGTTCTCATTATGGCGGTCGTCACCTCTTCATCGTCATGGTCGGGCTTGACCCGACCATGACGGGTATGCGGAACAAAATGGCAAAATGAGAACTGCTGATTGCCGTTCGGACGGTTCGCTCCCACTAGGCGGGCGCTTTAATTCCCCGCCCGTCCGTGCAGAGGCGCGATGAACATATCCGTCCAGGCCGCCGGAACCGTCTTGATCGTGCCCGCATGCGCCAGGAAGCGCGCATATTGCATGGCCCCGTTCGGGGTCGTGGAAAAACCCGATTCCGGGTCCTCCAGCACCTTCTGGATATCGGACGCGGGGGTTTTGCCGCCCATGATGCTGATGTAAGTCGCGGCGGCCTCGGGCTTATGGGCCGCGATGAAGGCCACCGCCTCATCCGTCGCCGCCAGCATGGCTTCCATCAACCTGGGGTTGGCGGTCGCGAAGACTTTCGGCGTCATGCTCATCAGAATCGTCAGCGGGCCGAACACGTCCATCGTATTCAGGACGCGATGCACCTTGGGACTGGTGAGTTCCAAATGAGAGAAAGGGGGAGACGCCACATGGGCGGTGATCCCGCCGCTGCCGGACATCAGCGCCGTGGCGGCGTCAGGATGCGGCAGGCCCACCGTGATGGGATCCAGCTTGCCGTAACCGTCCGGCCCGAACTCCTTCGCCGCCGCCATTTGCAGCGCGACCGCCGCGAAGGACGTCTTGATGCCGGGCACCGCGATCTTGTCGGCGACGGTGAAATCGCGCAGCGAATGGACATTGGGGTTGTTGGTGTTCAGCCACAGCGCGCCGCCGCTGATGGCGCTGATACCGATCACCTCCGACTTGGGAATGCCGCGCGTCTTGCTCCACAGCGTGATGAACCCCGGCACGCCAATCCCCGCGATATCCAGGCTGCCCGCCAGCATGGCGTCGTTGATGACGTTGCCGCCGTCCAGCGCCTGCCACGTCGTCTCGATCTTGCCCAAGCCCGCCGCGGCCGCGTGCTTCTCCAGCAGATGCCGATCGCGGACGATCATCATAGCGAGGTAGCTGGAGCTATAGCCATGGGATAGGCGGACATGGTCCGTCTCCGCCCGCGCGCCGACGGAGAAGCATAACGCCGTGGCGACGGCGAGAAGACGCAAGATCATGGTTACGCGTTGTCCTGACCGCTGTCGCTTGCATGAGGAAGACCGCATAGCACGCCACCCCCCAGGGGGCGTCAAGCCGGAACCGCTTGCGCGCTTCCACCCCAGCAGCTCTGGCCCCCCGCCGCTCGTCGACACGTGTGCGTGAAGCCCCTTTTTATTCCGGCCATGCGCTGCTAGCATCCATATATGTAAAGAAACAGGAGGCCTCCATGACGTATCTCGAACGCTTCGATGCGACGCCGGAATCCGAACAATTCGCGCTCGCTCGGGGGTGGCTGGATACCGAGGCTTTGCCATTCGTCAATGAATTACGCGAAAAACGTCCCATTTTGAAAACATCGGTATGCACATTTGTCGCGAATTTCGACGATGTGATCGAGACTCTGCGGGTGCATCAGGTGTTCACCGTAGAGCCGTATTACGAAAAAATGAAACCCTACCTGATGTCGGAAGACGATACACCGGTTCACTTCCGCGACAAATCGGCGATGTCGGCGTTCCTCGACCGTGGCGACATTCCTCGTATCCGCGCTTTGGTCGGGCAGGAAACCAAGGCGGCTTTGGACACGGCGAACGGCCAGATCGATGCGGTGGCGGGCCTGACCCGGCACGTGCCGATCCGGGTGGTGCAGGAATATTTCGGCCTGGACATCGCGCCGGAGGCCAAGCTGGCAGAATGGTCCTTTTGGAATCAGTACGACGCCTTCCACAACCATCCCTGGGATATCGTCGCCGACCGTCAAATGGTGCTCGACAACGTCGCCCGCAGCAAAAAGGAACTGGTGGCCGCGATCGCCATGCTGCTCGCGAAGAAAGAGGCCATGGTGCTTACGCATCTACCGATGGGCGACACCGTCGTGGACCGGGTGATGAAAACCCATATCGAGACGCCGGGTCAGTTCGAACTGCAATGGAAGGGCTTGAACATCGGCGGGCTGCTGATCGGCACGGTCGAAACGTCCTCCCAGGCGACGGTGCAGGCGCTGGCCCAACTCATCAACCGGCCGGATGCGCTGCAAGCCGCGCAGCAGGCCGCGAACTACGAAGACCCCACGATCTTCGACGGCTACGTGTGGGAGGCGCTGCGCTTCGACCCGATTTCCCCCTATCTGTTCCGACGCTCGAACGCCGATTACACGCTGGGCGCCGGCCGGCCGTGGCAGACCCAGATTCCAGCCGGTACCGCGGTGCTGCCGCTGGTGCTGGCCGCGATGCACGACCCCGTGCGCTTCCCGAACCCGGAAGTCTTCGATCCGACCCGCTCGCAACTGACCAACACGTTCCATTTCGGATACGGACTGCACGAATGCATGGGCCGGTACGTCGGCGGCGTGATCATTCCAGAAATTATCCGGCAGGTGCTGCTGCGGGACGGGCTGAAGCAGATTTCGCCCTTGGACTTCGACGGCAAGCCGCTGCCGGAGAAATACATGATCGGCTGGGACGCCTAACCGGCCTTCCCAAATCGCCAAGCGCGCGGCACGTTGGCCGGCATGCGCGCGCTTGGCCTCCGGTTTTTGAAATTCGTGAGTCTGGTCCTGGTGCTGGCCATCGGGATTGTTGCGTTCGTGCTTTGGGAGACGCTGCCCTCCGCGCGGCAGGCAGCCCACATCCCCGGTTTGTCCGCGCCGGTGGATATTCGCTTCGATATCGACGGTGTGCCGCATATTCGGGCCGCGATAGAGCGGGATGCGATCGCCGCCTTGGGCTTTGTGCACGCCCGCGACCGCATGTTCGAAATGGATATGGGCCGGCGGGCGGCGGCAGGGCGGATTTCGGAACTGGCAGGCCCGGCGACGCTGTGGATCGATCGCAGCATGCGGACCCTCGGCCTCGCCCGCGCGGCGACGGCCGATTACGCGGCGCTGCCGGACGGGACCAAAACGCTGCTGGAGGCTTACGCCGATGGCGTGAATGCCTGGATCGACGTGCGCGGGCGGTTTGCCTCGCTGGAGCATCTGGTGATCGGCGCACCGGAACGCTGGCAGCCTGCGGATGGGCTGTTGCGGGTGAAGACCATGGAGCTGTTCCTGTCGGCGAACTGGCGCGCGGAGCTGACGCGCCTGGCGCTGGCGGGGCACGCGCCGCAATGGCAGATCGATGAGTTGTGGCGGTCCGATCCTCGGCGGGAGCATGCGAAGACCGATCCCGGGTTGGCGCCGCTGACTACGCGACTGGCCGCCACGTTCCCACGCTTCCCCGATCCGTGGACGCTACCGGACTCGGCGTCCAACGAATGGGCTGTGGATGGGGCGCACAGCGCGACCGGAGCGCCGATCCTGGCCGGGGATCCCCACCTGCAATTCGGCTTCCCCAGCATCTGGTATCTTGTGCGGGTCGACACGCCGGAGCTGACATTGGCGGGGGCGACGGCACCGGGCTTTCCGTTTCTGGTCATCGGGCACAACGGCCGCATCGCCTGGACGTTCACCACGACCGATGCCGACGTGCAGGATGTGTTCATCGAGTCCCTCAACGAACCCACGACCGGCCGAGAGGAACGCATCGCGGTCCGGGGCCAACCCGATGAAATCCTGACCGTGCGGGAAACCCGGCACGGGCCGGTGGTCAGCGATCTGGTCGGAGACCGGACGCATATGCTGGCCGTGGCGATGGGCAATTTGCAGCCGAACGACACCGCCGCCACTGGGCTTCTGGCGCTCAGCCATGCCGGGTCGGTGACCGATGCAGGGGCGGTCGCGCCCATGATCTCGTCCCCGGTGCAGAACCTGCTGGTGGCGGACCGGACAACGATCGGGCAATTCGTGACCGGGCGTATTCCCATCCGCAAGGCCGGCGACGGATCGGTGCCGGTGCCGGGCGATGGATCCCACGACTGGATCGGCTGGGCATCCGGGGCGGAGTTGCCGCACACGGTCGCGCCGGCGGACGGCCGGCTGGTCAATGCCAATGAGCGGATCGCGCCACCCGACTTCCGGGTCTTTCTGGGGAGGGATTGGTACACCGATTGGCGCGCGCGGCGCATTCGCACGATGTTGGACGCGACACCTAAAGCATCCCCGGCCGATTTCGCGCGCATGCAGACCGATGTGCACAGCAGCTTCGCGGTGGCAATCCTTCCGATCCTGCGCTCGGTGCCGGATCGGAACCTGCTGGCGGGCTGGGACGGCGACATGACGATGGATGCGCCGCAGCCGCTGTTGTTCAACCTTTGGACACGGGAGTTCCATAAGCTGGTGCGGCAACGCGCCGGGATCGCCAATACCGCCGGCGGACCAGAGGCCGATTTCGTAGGCTTCGTGCTTTCCCCAGCCGGTGCGCATTGGTGCGGCGGCGATTGCGCCCCAATGCTGCGGGAGGCGTTGGATAACGTCATGCGCGCACACCCCGATTACGCGGAAAAACACTGGGGTACCGAACACCCAGCGGTGTTCGCGCACCCCATGCTGCGGGGGATTCCGCTGCTGGGGGAGCTGACGACCTTCTCCATCCCCAGCCCCGGCGACGACACGACGGTCGACCGAGGCTCTCCCGACACCGCGATGCAGGCCATTCACGGTGCCAGCTACCGGGGCGTCTACGACCTTTCCGACCTCGACCGCAGCCTGTTCATGCTGGCGCCGGGGCAATCGGGGCACCCGCTGCGCGCCCATGCCGGGGATTTGCTGCGGCGCTGGCGGGATGGTGCTACCATCGCTCTGCCCCGCGAGCCGCCCTCGGTCGCGGAAACCATCGAGTTAACGCCATGAGCTTAGACCGCGACGATTATCTAACCATCGGTGTCGTTTCCCGGCGCTGCTGGGCGTGGCTGATCGATCTGGTTCTGATCGGCATTTTGCTGTGTCTGCTGTGGTGGGTCCTGGTGCTGTTCGGCGTACTGACCGCGGGATTGGGCTTCGCGACACTGGGCGCGCTGCCGTTCGTGCCCTTCTGCTACCATCTGTTCTCACTGCTCGGACGGGCGTCCGCGACACCGGGGCAGAAGGTCATGGGGCTGACGGTCCGGCGCAACGACGATCTCGGCCCCCCCACCCCGGCGCAGGCGGTGATTTCGACTCTGCTGTTCTACGCCACCCTGGCGACATCCGGCCTGCTGCTGCTGCTGGTGCTGTTCACGCGGCGGCGGCGCGCCTTGCACGATCTGATCGGCGGGCTGGTCGTGGTACGGCGAAAGGCATTGGAGTCATTGACCCCGAGCGCCGGACCCTGGAACATGTATCATGGATCGCCCGACAGACCCGCATGAGCTCCTATAGACCCCCGCGCCGCCCGCAATTTTTCTATACGACCGCGCCGCTGCCGTGCCCCTACGTGGCCGGGCGGACGGAACGGAAAGTCGTGACCGAAATAACCGGGCCGGACGCCGACGCGCTGCATGACAGGCTGTCCCGAGCGGGGTTTCGGCGATCGCATAATATCGCGTACGCGCCGGTGTGCCCGGCCTGTCAGGCCTGCGTGCCCATTCGCATCCCGGTCAAAACCTTTCAGCCCGACCGCACGCTCCGCAAAATCGCGCGCGCCAACGCGGGAATGGAAAGCTTCCTGGTCTCCCCCCGCGCCACGCCGGAGCAGTTTCAGCTGTTTCACCGGTATCAGCAGATGCGGCACGGCGACGGCGATATGGCGACGATGGGCTATTACGACTATCGCGCCATGATCGAAGACACGCCGATCCAGACCATGATCGTGGAATACCGCGATCCCGATCAGGGATTGATCAGCGTCTGTCTGGTGGATCATCTCGCGGACGGGCTGTCCGCCGTCTACAGCTACTTCGCGCCCGGGTTGGAGAAGCGTTCCCTTGGCACCTACGCGGTACTGTGGCTGATCGAGCATGCCAAGCAGCTCGGCCTGCCCTATGTCTATCTGGGGTATTGGGTGCCGGAGAGCCGCAAGATGGCCTACAAATCCCGGTTCCGTCCGGCCGAGGTTTTGGTGCAGGGCGCTTGGCGCCCGCTGATCGACGCCGATCGGACCCCCATGGAGCAGGCGGCCCTGGTGCCGGAGACCGCGGGTTGACCGAGCCCCAATGGTTGCGCTGGGCGCGGGAAATTCAGGCCATCGCGCAGACCGGCTTGGCCTTCACCAAGGATCCCTACGACACCGAACGCTACCACGCGTTGCGCGCCCTGTCGGTGCGGATCATGGCGGAACACACCGGTGTCGATCCCGCCGCGGTGACCGACCTGTTCGCCTCCGATACCGGCTACGCGACCCCAAAACTCGGGGTCCGCGCCGCGGTGTTCGACTCAGAGGACCGCATTCTCCTGGTGCGGGAAGCCGTGGATGGGGATCGCTGGACGCTGCCGGGCGGCTGGGCCGAGGTCAATCAAACCCCCGCCGAGTCGGTGGTGCGGGAAGTGTTCGAGGAATCCGGCTACCGCGTGCGGCCCGTGAAGCTCGCGGCGGTGTGGGACCGCGTGCGCCAGGGCCATCCGGCAGGTGGGGCGTCGGTGACCAAGCTGGCCTTCGTTTGCGCGCTGGAGGGCGGATCGCCGACCACCAGCCTGGAAACCAGCGGTTGCGGCTGGTTCGCTGAGTCCGACATCCCCTCCGACCTGTCCATACGGCGCACGCTTCCGCACCAGATCGTCCGCATGTTCGACCATTGGCGCGATCCCGCGCTGCCCACCGATTTCGAGTGAGAGGTTTCCATGGACCGTATCCGTATCGTCGCCGGCCCCTACACGTTCGGTGCGCACTTCGAGGACGCCAACGCCCCCTATAGCTGCGCGGCGTTCCGCCAACTGCTGCCGTATAAGCAGCGCATCATCCATGTGCGCTGGAGCGGCGAGGCCTGCTGGATTCCCTTAGGCGATCTGGACCTCGGATTGGGCTTCGAGAACGCGACCAGCTACCCGTCCCCCGGCCAGATCCTGCTGTATCCCGGCGGGATCAGCGAGACGGAGATTCTGTTGGGCTACGGCGCCGTGCAATTCGCCAGCAAGGCGGGGCAACTGGCCGGCAATCACTTCCTGACGATCGATCAGGGGCTGGAGAACCTGACGCCGCTCGGGAAGATGGTGCTGTGGCAGGGGGCGCAGGATATTTTGTTCGAGGCTGCGTAGCGGGACGCCGCATCGAGGCCGTGGGCTCTCCCTTCGTCATCCCCGGGCTTGTCCCCGGTGATGACGGAGGGAGCGGCTTGCGACGTTCGAGCGATTGCCCTGGGGGCGGCGTTCTCCCCTTTGCACATCTATCCCCAACGCGTAGCATCGGACGCATAAACGGTGGAATTAGAGGGAACACGCCATGAAATTCGGGATGAAAAGCCTGTTGGTACTGGGTGGACTGGGCCTCGCCCTCGCAGCCCAAGCGGCCGAGCCCCCGAAGAAGGCGCCGCCACCGTTCAAGATGATATCCCCGGCGTTCCACGATAACGCCCCTCTCGCAATCAAGAACGCCGGCGACCGCAAGGACAACCCCAACTGCGTCGGGCAGAGCGTCTCGCCGCCGCTGCAATGGAAAAACCCACCCGCCGGCACCGCCAGCTACGCGCTCTTGCTCGTCGATCCCGAGGGGCGCGGGGGTCTCGGTGTTGTCCATATGGTCACCTATGGCATCCCCGCCGCCGTCACCGGCTTCGCCGAGGGCGAGTTGACCAAGGCGTCCGACAAGTTCGTGGGCGGCAAGAGCACGATGGGCCTGCCGACCTATTTCGGCCCCTGCACGCCGCCCGGCGACTGGCATCATTATACCTTTACGCTGATCGCGACCGATCTGGATCCGAAGGCGCTCGCACCCGGCATGACTCGCGATGAGCTGTTCGGTGCCCTCGCCGGCCACACCAAGGGCGCGGCCGGTCTGGTCAGCCGCTTCCGTCACCCGCAATAAGGTCTCCCTCATGGCGCCCAACACCAAGCGCGTGTTCTACGTGAACGCCGTGTCCGCTCAGGTTTACATCGACATTCTGGCGGGACGGCCGGATGTTCAGCTCGACAAACTGGTCAACGAAAGTCCGGAAGACGAGGCCGAACGCGTGCTGTCGCAGGCGCATGCGTATCAGATCGGTTCGTCCCGCCAGGAACTGGACATGCAGTACCAGGGCTATACGCCGTTGCTTCGGCGCTGCCCCAACCTTGTCGTCCTGTCCACCAATGGCGCCGGGTTCGACACGGTGTCTTTGGACGACGCCACGAAGGCCGGTGTCGCCGTGGTCAATCAGGCAGGGGGCAACAAGGAAGGCGTCGCCGAACACGTCATGGCCATGATGCTGGCCCTGTCGAAAAAGATCATGCTGTCGGATCACCAGATGCGCTCGGGTGGCACCTACAACCGCCGCGACTATATGGGCGACGACGTGCAGGGCCGAGCAATCGGCATCGTCGGGCTGGGCAATGTCGGCGGGCGAGTCGCGGAACTCTGCCGCGGGCTGTTCCGCATGCGGGTGATGACCTACGACCCCTATATCACCGCGGAACAGGCGGCGGCCCAGGGCGTGGAGAAGATGCCGACGCTGGATGCGATGCTGCGGCAGGCCGACTACATCTCCATCAATTGCCCTCATACGGCCGAGACTCGCGGCATGATGGGGGCGGCGCAGTTCGCGACGATGCAGCCGCATGCGTATTTCATCACCACCGCGCGCGGCGGCATCCATGACGAGGCCGCTTTGGCCGCCGCCCTGACCGCGAAGCAGATCGCCGGCGCCGGGCTGGATGTGTGGGAAGACGAGCCACCACCGAGCGATCATCCGCTGCTGGCGTTCGACAACGTGCTGGTCAGCCCGCACACGGCGGGGATCACGCGTCAGTCGCGCCACAACATCGCGAAAATCGCGGCGGAGCAGATGCTGGACATTCTGGATGGTAAGAAGCCGCCGCGCCTGCTGAACCCCGAGGTTTGGCCCGCCTATCGGGAGCGGTTCAGCCGCATTCTGGGGTTCATGCCGGAGGCTTAGGGCGCTTCCGGTCAGGCTAAGCGTACCGCGGGTCTGTGTTCCGCGGTACGCCTGGCCCGCCCGCTCGGCTACGCCCCGACCGCTTTAAGGCGCGAGCCGAAATACTGGCACACGTTCGATGCAGCCGCGGGAATGTCGGACGCATTCGCGGCATTCACATGGAACCCGCCGTTTTGGACCCAGCTCGCGATTTCCGTATCAGGGCTGCTGCCCGTGTCTGGGGTGTTCGGCTGTGCCGCTGCCGTCGCGTCGCCGCTGAAGTATACGGTCGAGACAACCATGTTGGCCGCGCCGGCGAGGGCGGCCTGTGCCCGCGCCCACTTGATCAGATCGAGATTGGTGCAATTGGTGGAGCAGGATGCGGGTCCGGCACTCGCGGCGCCGACCCAGCCACCGTGTTTTGCCAGCGTCGAATAGTCGGTGCCGGCAGCCTTCACACCCGCCACCAACGGTGCGTCCAACGGATCGACGGTGGGTAGTTGGTCGGTGATGATGACGATATGGTTGATGGAATTCTGAGTAGCCGCGGCGTTCAGCAGCGAGATCGCTGAATACAGGCCCGAAGCCACGTCCGAACCCACGCAGGATGGCGGACCGCTGCCTTTGGTCCCGTGCTCGCAGTAGGGGAGTGCCGTAGTACCTTTCGAGCTGGGAGCCGTCGCTTGCGCGGTGGTCAGCGTGGCGTACAATGACGCGTAGGATGTACCAACGGCTTTCATCGACTGCGCTGTCCCGGTATCCAGCGTAAATCCGACCATCCCGAATTTGGAATTCGCGCTGCCGTAGGAGTGAAGGCAATTCAGGATCGCGAGGTCGGCCGCCAATTGCTGCCTGAGATCCGGGTAACCGGTGGTGCTGTTAAAATTCTTCCCAACATCGTGCAGCATCAGAATATTGACCGTCGCGGCGGCTGGGGCGACACTTGGGACGCCCGCAGCGGTCGTGGGTGTCGGAATGGAAGAGATCGCGGATTTGGTGATGGTCAGGTTCGGCACACCGAAAACGCCGCCCAAAACGGTCGACAGCGAAACCGAGCTGGTCACTTGAACGGCATTGGGCGTGCCCGCCCCTTGATTCACATTGTTCGAGAGAGCGTTGTAGGTGCCAGCGACGACAGTGATATTCGACGCCGACAGCAGCGCGGAATTGGCGTGCGCGATCGTCGTCGCATAGGTCTGCATGGTCGCGCCGCCATCCTTCGCGTAGGAATTGCCCGAGGCTCCGGCGGCGATCGCGGCCAGTTGCGTCGCATAATTGATCTGTGCTGCCTGCGACAATGCGCGGACAGCGTCGAGCCCGAGAAGGCCGACGGCAATCATCGCCGGGATCAGGGCCGCAATAAAGATCGTCATGCCGCCGCGTCGGTCCTGGCGCAGCGTGACGCCTCCTCCCTCGTTGCCCCGGACCGCGGAATTGCGCGAATGGCAGGAGGCGGTCATGTGCAGCTTCCTTGTTTCATAGCGACGGACGTCGCGGTCAGTTGCTTACCGGAGAACATACTCATGGTCGAACCGAACATGACAGACAGGTCCACAACGCCCGCGGCGGTGGCATCGACGGAAAGGGAAATCGTGACGGTCGGCGGTGCCGACGCGCAGTTCACGTTCGTGGTCACCGTAAAGGCCGCCCAGGTCGGCAGGCCCTTGCAGGCATAGTATTCGATCTTCGAGGCATTCGTTGCCGTCGCGCAGGCAACCGCGGTCGAACTCGGGTTTCCCGAGGAAATCACACCGTTATCGTTCTGGGTGATCTGGTTCGTAGCGACCGACATCGACGCGTAATTCGCGGAATTCTGCATCACGGACAGCGTATAAAACATCAAATTGATCGCGATGAAGCCGAAGACGATCAGCAGCAGCGGGGTGACCGCGAGCGCGAATTCCACCGCCGCCACACCCCGCCGGCAAGATCCCAGACCAATCCATGCGGCCGAATGCCGGCGCAAGCCCGGAATCGCGGATGACCGACTGTCCATGGGATAGTACGGTCCCCACCAAGCCATGAGCTTGGCGCCAATCTTCGCGATGCGATGACCCGGTTTCAGTCTCTTTACCCCATTCACGCCCAGCGCGCGCTCCGCTTGACGCTAATTTATACCACAGTCTCATTTTTAGCGGAGTTTTGGGTCCGGCGCAAGGATTGAGATGATTCTGCGCGATCTTATGTACGTGACCCGATGACTCCACCTAATTCCACGGGAATTGACACGACGTCGCTGCCGAGGCGCGCCCCAGCATCGAAGCCGGCAAAATGCCCGTTTCCAAAGTCCGCCGTCAGCGGCTATTCGCCGCCCAGCGGCTTCATGTCGCGCTCCACCGCTCGTCGAAGCAAGGCGGCGGAGCGATAGACCCCGTGCACCATCTTCGAGTACGGCAGAACCAGAAACAGCGCCAATATAAAGCCGAGGTGAATGGCCAATGCAATACCCATCGCCCCGGTTGCTCGCACCGCGAGCAGGAACAAGCCAGTAATGGCCGCCAGCGCCAGCAGCACCAGCATCGCCACGTCTCCGCCCAGCAGGCGGCGCACGACCGGCATCGGGTCCTCCACCAACTTCATGGCGAAAAGCCCAACGGTTCCAATGGTCAGCAGCACGCCGCCGACGGTGCCCAACAGCACCGGCGCGCTGATGAACGGGTACGGCGCCGGCAGGCCGAGGAACGTGTGATACACGAAACCCACGCAAGTCGCGGCGAAACAAAGCATGAATCCGCCGGCCATCGCGTGATGCAAGTATCGGCGGCGCATGGAAAACGCCTCGGAGTTGTCATTGCAGCCGTCGCCGCCACCGCCCAGGTTCTTCAACGTGACGGCGTCCTTCACGGCGATCGCGATGGCAGTCAGCGTGATGGACTGCTTGGCGCCCGCATCGGCCCAGAAGTTCATCGCCCCTTTCCACAGCGCGAACAGCGAGAAGCCGAACGTGCCGACGCCCACGACCTGCATCGCCCACAACGGGATCACGGCATAGAACGAGTCCGCCTGCATCCCGCGCGCGGCGAAAAATTGGCCGGGTGAGGCTATCGCCATCGCAATCAGCAGGATCAAGGAAATCGACAGCGCCGCGACCAAGGACACGACCACGCCATTCCGGTCGAACGCCTTCGCCAGCGCCGGCGGCCACGCGTATTCCACGTACGACTCGGCCCGCACCTCGGCCAGCGTGCGCGGCACGTTGATGCCCCATTCGTGCGGCGGCGCGTATTGGCAGGCGTAGTAGCACCCGCGGCAGCCATGGCAGAGGTTCGCCAAGTAGCTCAGGTCGCCGGCGGAAAAGTCCCGCCGCAGTTCCACGGCGGGGAACACGGCGCAGAAACCCTCGCAATACCGGCAGGCATTGCAGATTTCCATCTCCCGACGGGCATTGAGGACGGCTTCAGTTTCTTGCATGGCGCGCGGCCTCCGCTCCGGCGATACGGCCGAACACCGTACCGATGGTCATGCCGAAACCGGCGAGGTAGCCCTTGCCCAGGATGTTCCCGGACATGATCTCGCCCGAGGCGAACAGGTTGCCGCTGGGCTGGCCGTTTTCCATCAAGACTTGTGCTTTGTCGTTCACTTTGACGCTCAGGTAGGTGAAGGTGATGCCGGGGCGCAGCGGATATCCGTAGAACGGACCTTTATCCACGGTGCGCGCCCAGTTGGTCTTGTTCGGAGTCAGCCCCTCGGTCCGGTTGCCGTCCAACTTGAGGTTGTCGAAGGACTGGCCCGGCACGACAGCCGCGTTGTAGGCATCGACGGTCGCGATCACCTTGGCGGGATCGAGCTTCATCTTCAGCGCCAGTTCGCCTACCGAGTCGGCTTTGATCGCCGGGTAGACCGACGGCATGAACAGCGGGAACGCTTTGGAATCGCAGATCGAATAAGCGATCTGATCCGGCTGCTGCGCGATCAGGCGGCCCCAGATGGCATAGCGCTTCGGCCAGACGTCCTCGCCTTCGTCATAGAAACGGTCACCGTGTTTGTTGACCACCACGCTGTAGGGGACGCTGTCCAGGCGAGTCGTGATACCGCCATCGAACTTCGGCGCGCGGGCATCCAGCGCCACCGCGTGGCACTGGGTCGGGTCGCCGATGGCGGCGACGCCCTGATCCAACAGGTTCTTCAGCACCCGGCCGCGATTGTAGGGGGTGCCACGGATGACGAAATTGTCGACCGCGTCGCCCCAGAATTCCCGCATCCATTCCAGATTGGCCTGGAACCCACCGCAGGACGCGACCACGCAGCGAGCATACACCGTCTCCGGAAAGCCGCGATAGGTGATGTCGACCGACCGGACCGACCCATCGTCCATGTTCATGGAGATGACCTCGGTATCGTAAAGGATATCGATCCCCAGCTTCTCCGCCGTCAGATAATAGGCGTTCAACAACGCCTTGCCGCCGCCGAGGAAGAACGCGTTGGTGCGCCCCAGATTCAGCGTTCCGGTCAGCGACGGCTGGAACCTGACACCGCAGTCCTTCATCCAGTCGAATACGCCCGAGGACGCTCGGATCGTCATCCGAGCCATTTCCTCATTGGTGTTGCCGCCGGTGACGCGCAGCAGGTCGTCCCAGTACTCGTCTTCCTTATAAGCGTCGGTCAGCACCGCGTTGGGGGCGTCGTGCATCGCCCGCAAATTGCGGGTGTGCCGGCTATTGCCGCCGCGGAAGGCCTTGGGGGCACTTTCCAGCAGCAGCACGCTCGCGCCTGCCTGGCGCGCGGTGATCGCGGCGCATAAAGCGGCATTGCCGCCACCGGCGACGAGGACATCGTAAGTCTGTTTGCGGTCGGGCATGGTCCCCCCTCATTCTCCCCCCTTCTCTACGAACGGTTGCCCCTCTTCGCAAGGCGTGCGAATGGGCGCGCCGCATCCAGATCGGAGGATAGAGGCATGGCTGACGGAGCGCCCGAGCGCGCGTGGTATGAGATCGTTCGCGATGTGCTGAAACAGCATAAGGTGAGCCTGGTCCCCTACGTACCCGACAACGTGCTGCGGCCGTTGATCGAGCTGATTGAATCCGACCCGTTCTTCACCGCATTTGCCGTCGCGCGTGAGGAAGAAGGATTGGGCATCGCCGCCGGCGCCTGGATGGGTGGCACCCGCGCGATCCTTCTGATGCAGACCAGCGGCTTCGCGACTCTGGCCAACCAGCTGGCCTCCCTGTCAGTCCCCTTCCAGATCCCCACCATGATGATCGTCTCCGAACGCGGGACATTGGGGGAGTTCAATATCGGTCAGATGCTGGTCGCCCGTACCATGCGCCCGGTGCTGGATTGCCTCGCCATCGAGCATCACACGGTCACGCGGCTGGATGAGGTCGAATTCATCTTCGACCGCTCCATCACCCAGGCGGTCGCCACGCTCGGCCCCGTCTGCTTCATCCTGTCGCCGCTGCTGACCGGCGGCAAAGTCTTCGCGAAATAAGGGGGGCTTCGATCATGGCACCGACTCCGAACCAGCCTTTGACCCGCGATCAGGCCAAGGTGATGAACCGCTACGACATCACCAAGCGCATGCTGACGCATCTGCACCACGACGAGGCCGTCATCGGCGGCATCGGGTATTCCAATTTCGATCTGTGGGCCGCTTCGGAGAATCCGAACGGGCGCCGCCAGCAGAATTTCTATATGCTGGGCAGCATGGGTTTGGCCGTGCCCATTGCCCTGGGCGTCGCGCTGGCACAGCCGCAACGGCGCACCATCGCGCTGGAGGGCGATGGCTCCATTCTGATGCAGTTGGGCTGCCTCGGGACAGTGGCAGCGCGGGCCCAGCGCAATTTAATCGTCGTGATCCTGGACAACGGCGCCTACCAGATCACCGGCGGCCAGAAGACCCTGACCGAGCAGGGGGTGGACATCGTGGCGGTCGCGCGGGCCGAGGGTTTGGCGCAAAGCGCCTGGGCCGCCGACGAAAGCGCGTTCGAGGAAATGATCGACCGCGCGCTGACGGAAGACGGCCCCTGGCTGATCGGCTGCAGGATCGACAACAACAAGCCGGTGGACACGACCGAACGCGATCCGTCCCGTATCCGCGACCAGTTCATGCGCGGGCTGGGCGTGAAGAAGTAGAATTTTGCGCATGCGGCCAGGATTATTTGTCCTGGCCGCATACTGTAGTCTGCGACGTTAAACTTCCGTTAAACAATTTCCCGTATCTCCGGCCTCACGGCCTTCATTTCCGGTGACATTCGGCCGTTCACCGCGCTATACGGAGATACGAACATGACAACGATGGTCGCTGAAATCTACGATGCGTTCATGGCGGCGGGCGTGCCCGCCGATACGGCTCGCAAAGCGGCAGAGGCCAGCACCAAGGCGGAGACTCAGACGATGGACATGACCGCTCGCATGGACCGCCTGATCGGGCGTATGGACCTGATCGCCTGGATGCTCGGCGCGAACCTGACCATGACCATGCTGATGCTCGGCAAGATGCTGATCGCGCACTAACCGCCCATGACCGTCCTGATCGCCGGCGGCGGTATCGCCGGTCTGACCCTCGCGTTAAGCCTGCATCAAGTCGGCGTCGATTGCCGGGTCTACGAAGCCACCGAAACCATTCAACCGCTCGGCGTCGGCATCAACACGCTACCGCATGCCGTCCGGGAACTAACCGAGTTGGGTTTGCAGGACGCGCTCACCGCGACCGCGATCCCCACCGCCGAACTGGCGTATTTCTCCAAGCGCGGACAGCCGATCTGGTCGGAACCGCGGGGCCTCGCCGCCGGCTACCATTGGCCGCAATTCTCCATCCATCGCGGCACCTTGCAACTGATCCTGCTGGACGCGGTCAAGCAGCGGCTCGGCGCCGATGCCGTCCTGACCGGGCACCGGCTGACGGGATGGGACGAAACCGCCACGGGCGTGCGCGCGCAATTCGCCAATGGACAGACGGCGGACGGCACTCTGCTGATCGCCGCCGACGGCATCCATTCCGCTGCCCGCGCCCGGCTTTATCCGAACGAAGGGCCGCCGATCTGGAACGGCTGTATCCTCTGGCGCGGCGTCACCCACGGCAAACCCTATCTGACCGGGCGCTCCATGATCATGGCGGGGCACGAATTCCAGAAATTCGTCGCCTACCCGATCGCCCGCGCCACCGACACTGACGAAACCACGATCAACTGGATCGCCGAGCGCAAGTTCCGGCCGGACCAGCAATGGCGGCGGGAAGACTGGAACCGAGCGGGGCGGTTGGAAGAGTTCCTTCCTCAGTTCGCCGATTGGCGGTTCGACTGGTTGGACGTCCCGGCGGTCATCCAAGCCGCCGAACAGTGCTACGAATACCCGATGGTGGACCGCGATCCGCTGGAGCGTTGGACGTTCGGTCGCATCACGCTGTTGGGCGACGCGGCGCATGCGATGTACCCCATCGGCTCCAACGGAGCCTCCCAGGGGATACTGGACGCGCGGGTTCTGACGCGGGAAATCCAGGCACACGGCGTTACGGAACAGGCTCTGCACGCCTACGAAGCCGAGCGCCGTCCGGCCACGGCACGGATCGTGCTGGCCAATCGCGGCAACGGGCCGGAGCAGGTGATGCAGCTCGTCGAACAACGCGCGCCGAACGGCTACGCACGGATCGAGGACGTTCTGACGCCCGAGGAACTGGCGGGCACCGCCGACGGTTACAAGCGGATCGCCGGCTTCGACAAGGACGCGCTGAACGCGCGCCCGCCGATCGTCAGAAGTCGATAACCACGTACTGCTCTTCGATCGTCACCGGCACGGTTTCCGCGACGTAGGGGCCCTGTACGACCGTTTGTCCCTCTGCCACTTCCATCGGGTAGGTGCGGATTGAAACCTTCGATGGCTCGCAGAAGCTTTGCCCGGTGCGCACGTCGAATTCCCAGCCGTGCCACGGACAGCGCAGGATTTCGCCGGCTCGGGAGTATTCGTATTGGCCGGGTTCGTCGGATTGGATCAACCCGGTCAGGATGCCTTCGCACATCGGGCCGCCCTGGTGCGGGCAGCGGTTGAACAGGCCGAAGAACTCGCCCCCGAGGTTGAACACCGCGATCGACCGGCCTCGCACGGTGACCAGTTTGCGAGAACCGGGCGGGATCTCGTTCACGGTCGCGATCACGTGCTTGCTCATTGTCCGGCGCTCTCCGTCGTTCTGGCCGAGGGCAAGCTACCGAATGGCCGGCTTTCCGGCAACCGGCCGGCGTGCCAGTGTTGGGGCCAGCAAAACCGGGAAGGAAACTGCCATGAGCAAAGGCTTGTTGTTCGCGTCTTTCGATTTTTCGACCGCGCACGCCGATGAATTCCACGATTGGTACGACAAGGAACACGTGCCGGAGCGTCTGCGGGTGCCGGGGATTTTGAACGCGATGCGGTGGATCGGGGCGGATAACCCGACATACGCGGTGGCAACCTACGATCTGGAGTCCCTGGCGGTGCTGCAAAGCCCGCCGTATCTGGCGGTCGGCGGGGCCAACGGTTCGCCCTGGACCATGCGGGTGACCAACAAGGCGACCCGGATCATGCGCTTCACCGGCGATCAGGTGCTGCCCGGCGATGTCGTCACGCCAGCGAACGCGGGGGGACTGCTCGTCGCGTCGATGAACATCGATCCGGCGGCCGAGGATGAGTTCAATGAGTGGTACAACACCGAACATCTGCCTTTCCTGGCCGCCGTCCCCGGAGTCATCGCCGCGCGGCGGTTCCGGTCGGAGGATCCGGCATGCGAGCGTAAATATCTGGCGCTTTACAACCTGGAGTCCGCCGACGTGGCGAAGTCCGATGCTTGGCAGAAGGCCGCCGCTACGCCGTGGACCGGCCGGATGCGGCGGTACTTCCGCGACCTGCTGGTGATCCGATGCACGAAATACCGCCGCGAGGGATGACAATTCTCACGGTTCTGTGACCTCGGTCACAGAACCAAGGTTGGATTGTGCCGATACAGGCTCCGCGGCGCCGAGCCGTTCCAGCTTGGGACGGAACTGCCGCGGAGGACTGTGCGATGCATCACGTTGCCCATACCCTTGCGTTCGGACTGACGGATCGCCGCCGCGACACCAAGTCCGAACAGCGCGGCACTTGGTCTCTGCTATGGTTCCGGCTCACCGCATGGCGGCGGCCTTCGACCGTGATCGTACGGCGGCGATTGAGCGCCTATATCTAGTGGGCGGACCCAGGAGGGCTTAGGGTTCCGGCACTTCATCCGAACAGGAGCGCCCTCGATGCCCTACGAGACCATCCAGGTGAAACCGTCCACGGCCGTCATCGGCGCCGAAGTATCAGGTATCGACCTGACCAAACCCTTGGGCAACCAACAGTTTCAGGAAGTGCACGACGCGCTGATGGCGCATGAGGTGCTGTTCTTCCGGGACCAGAAGCTGACGCTGGATCAGCACAAGGCGTTCGGGCGGCTGTTTGGCGAATTGTCCGTTCATCCCAATACCAAAGGCCCGGATGGGCATCCCGAGATCCTGCCGATCCACGCGGACGCGAACTCCAAGCGTATTTCGGGGGAGCGCTGGCATTCGGATGTGTCGTGCGATCCGGAGCCGCCGATGGGTTCCATCCTGAACCTGAAGGTGATCCCTCCGGTCGGCGGCGATACGGTATTCGCGAGCATGTATGCGGCGTACGACGCCTTGTCGGCGCCCATGCAGCGCTTTCTGGCGGAGCTGACGGCGGTGCACGATGGGGCGCCCGGCTACAGTCGCACCAATCAGATCATCGGCAATGCGACCCCGAAGGTGTTTCCCCGGTCGGAACATCCGGTGATCCGCACCCACCCGGTTACGGGGCGGCAGGCCATCTACGTCAACCCAGTGTTCACCACCGGGATCAAAGACGTGCCGGACGCGGAGTCGCGCTCGATCCTGGCGTTTCTTTACGAACACTGCGCTCGCCCGCACTGGCAGGTGCGCTTCCGGTGGGAAGCCGACAGCATCGCGTTCTGGGATAACCGTTGCGTGCAGCACATCGCGATGTGGGATTATTTCCCGGAGACTCGGTCGGGGTACCGGGTCACGGTGAAAGGGGACAAGCCGTTCTACCGAGCGGGGTAGTTGTTCTCGGCCGAACATGACAAGGGACCGGCCCTGGGTTACCGTCCCGGCAGAAACGCCCAGGGGTCCCATGATCGACAAATTCGTCTCCACCCGCGCCGAGGCCATGGCAGGCATCGCGGACGGGTCCGTCATTCTGCTGGCCGGGTTCGGCGCCGGCACACCCGAATACCTCGTCGCCGGCCTGATCGAGCAGGGGGCGAAGGACCTAACGCTGGTGGTGAACGCCGGCGGGCGGGACGACGGGCCAATTGCCGACCTGCTGGCAAGCGGCCGCGTCAAGAAGCTGATTTGCAGCTTCGTGCGGCCGGCCAGCGTGGCGGGGCGGCTGTACCAGGCGGGGAATCTCGATCTGGAAATCGTGCCGCAGGGCACATTGGCCGAGCGCATTCGCGCCGCTGGGGCCGGGGTGCAGGCGTTCTACACGCCGACAGCGGCGGACACGCTGCTGGCCGAGGGCCGCGAAACCCGCGTCATCGCCGGCCGCAACTGCCTGCTGGAATATCCCATCCACGGCGATGTGGCCTTGATCGACGCGTGGGAGGCGGATCGCTGGGGCAACCTCACGCACCGAGACAGCGCGCGAAACTACAATCCGATCATGGCAATGGCCGCCAAGATGGCAATCGTGCAGACCGCTCATGTTGTGCCGCTCGGCGCGATCGAGCCCGCCAATGTGCATACCGCCGGCGTTTTCGTGCAGCGCGTGCTGCACGTGCCGGGTTGAAGGAGGCGTCCATGTTCAAGCCGCTCGACCGCAACGGCATCGCCGCCCGCATCGCCCGCGACATTCCGGAGGGGTGGTTCGTCAACCTCGGCATCGGCATTCCGACCGGGGTTTCCGACTTCGTGCCGGAGGACCGGGAGGTCATTTTCCATGCCGAGAACGGCGTCATCGGGATCGGGCCCGCTCCGGCGCCCAAGGATATCAACCCGTATCTGGTGAACGCCGGGGTCCAGCACATCACGCTGCGGACTGGCGGGGCTTTCGTCCACCATGCCGATAGTTTCGCCATCGCCCGCGGCGGGCATTTGGATTTGTGCGTGCTGGGCGCGTTCGAAGTTTCCGAGAACGGCGACATCGCCAATTGGGCACGCTCCCCGGATGAACCGGTGAAGCAGGTCGGCGGCGCGATGGATTTGGCTGTCGGCGCCAAGCGCCTGTGGGTGGCGATGGAACACAACACCAAGGGCGGCGGAGAATCCCGGATCCGGCGGGTGTGTTCCTATCCGCTGACCGCCAAGGGCGTCGTGCGGCGGGTTTACACGGACTTGGCCGTGCTGGACGTGACTCCGGCAGGGTTCGTCGTGGTGGACATGGTCGAGGGGCTGACGTTCGAGGCGTTGCAGGAACGGACGGAAGCGACGCTGATCCGAGGGGCATCGCGATGATCGCGAGCATCGAAATCAAATCTCGAACGCCGCTGGCCGGCGGAGCCGCGTTTGGGGCCACCGGGGCGTATGAGCGGGTGGAAGGCACCGCGTCGGGGACGCTCGATCCGGCGCATCCCCGCAACAATGGCATCGCGCTGCTGGGCATGGCGCCGCGCAACGCGGCCGGTCTGGTCGAATACAAATCCGATTTCGTTCTCCTGACGCCGGCCGATCCGGCGCTCGGCAATGGGCGATTGATCTATGAGGTCAACAACCGCGGCCGCATCATGATGATCGCCAATCTCTGCGCGGGCATCGTTGGCAACCGCTGGGAAACCGCCGCCGAGATGGGCAACGCACTGCCCCTCCGGCTCGGGTTTTCGTTGCTGTGGACGGGGTGGGACCCCGGTGCGCCGAAAGCGACCGGGTTGTCGCTGGAGGTCCCCGTCATCGACGGCCTGACCAAGCGCATTCGGGAGGAATTCGTCTCCGGCACGCGTCTCGGCATTCATGAAGTGTTCAAGCTGTCGCACGAAGCCGCCAGCACCGACGCGACCGTCACGGTGCGGCGGACGCAGACCGGAGAACGGACGCCGGTCGCGTTCACGTTTGCCGACAGCCGGACGATCAAGCTGGATGAAAAGCCGGTCATCGGGTCGATCTACGAGGTGCGGTACGACGCGACGAAGCCCAAGGTCGCGGGGATTGGGTTCGCGGCGACGCGGGACATCGTCAGCCATCTGCGCGCGCAGGGCGAGGCGATCGCGGGCCGGCGGATCACCCATACTCTGGCGTTTGGGATTTCCCAGGCCGGGCGGTATCTGCGCGACCATATCGCGCAGGGGTTCAACGCCGACGAAGCCGGTGCGCGTGTGTTCGACGGGGTGTTCTCCCATGTCGCCGGCATTGGCCGCGTCTTCCACAACACGCCGTTCGCACAACCGTTCCGCACCCGGACCTGGCATGAGGACCACGATTTCCCGGAAGTCGAATTCCCGTTCTCGGCCGCCGTGCTGGACGATCCGATCACGGGGGCCTCGGGTTCGATTTTGCGGGGCGATGCCAGCGACCCGCTGTTGATGGAGACCAATACCTCCACCGAATACTGGCAAAAAGGCGCGTCCCTGTTGCACACCGATCCGCTCGGCCAGCGCGACGTGACGCTGCCGGCGGGGGCGCGGGCGTACTTAATCCCGGGCACGCAGCACGGCGGCAAGGCGGGGATGCCGCGGGATGCCGGGCCGTGTGTGAACCCGCGGAATTGGCACGATCCGATGCCGGCAGTGCGGGCGCTGCTGGTGGCGCTGGACGAATGGGTCGTGATGGGGCGGGAGCCTCCGCCTTCGCGCGTACCAACCATCGCGGATCGGACTTTGGTGCCGTCTGCCGCCGTGGCGTTTCCCGTGGCGCCGGGGCTGACACCGCCTCGGGCTTCCAACGACGTGGCGCCTTTGGCGGATTGGACCGATCCGAAGCCGGCGGCGCGGGCTTATGGGGCGCTGGTGCCGCAGGTCGGGCCGGACGGGAATGAGCTGGCGGGGATCGTGCTGCCGGATGTCGCGGTGCCGCGCGGCACGTTCGCGGGCTGGAACCTTTACAAGGAACCGCATCCGGCCGGAGAGCTGGCGGATCGGGAGGGGACGTTCCTGGCGTTCCCCGAGACTCCGGTGGAGGGGGATTCCCGGCCCAGCCTATCCGCTCTATACGGCGCACCGGGGTCCTACGCGGCCGCGGTCGAGGCGGCGGCCGAGTCGCTGCTGCGCGAACGACTGCTGCTGGCGGAAGACGCCGACGCCTATATTGCCACTGCATCGAACAAGGTTTAGTACTGCCATGAGTATGGAACAATGACCCCGGCCGATATCGATCGGGTGCAAGCCTATCTGCGCCGCCTCCTCGGCACGGATCAGATCAAGGTCGTGCCGCCGCTCCGCAAGGGGCAGTCGGTCGAAGTCGCGGTCAAAGACGAAATCGTCGGGACTTTGCATAAGGATACCGACGATGGGGAGACGTCTTTCTCCCTGACCATGGTCATTCTGGAGGAAGACCTGCCGCCGGTTCCCAAGGCGGCCACCCCGAGCCGCGGACGGAGGGTTTAACCCCGCCATCTCCGCCAGCCTCGCCCCCAAATAAAGGAGTGTCCCCGATGCCGATCATCGATTGTCAGGTTCATTGCTACGAAGCCAACACCCCGCAACGCCCCTGGGCGAACACCCCGAACTGGCCGGATCATGTCACGGGGGATGAGATGGTGGCGGCGATGGACAAGGTGGGGGTGGATGGGGCGATCTTCATCTCGGCCTTCGCGATGTATCGGTTCGATGGGTCTTACGCGACCGAGGTGCAGCGCAAGCATCCCAGCCGGTTCGCGATCATCAAGCCGGTGAACCCGGACGACCCGGCCGTCGCCGACGTGATCGCCGACTGGAAGAAGACGCCGGGGACGGTGGCGGTGCGCATCATGCTCCCGGCGGAGTCGGGGCGGCGGGCGGACGATCCGGGGCTGGACCGGATCGCGAAGGCCGCGGCGGCGGCGGATTTTCCGGTCAATATCCTCTGCTGGGGCAATCTGGATGTGGGGACGGCGCTGATCGACCGGCATCCGGGGACTCGGTTCATCATCGACCACCTCGGGATCGTGCAGCCGCACGTGAAGCCGGCCGCACCCGAACCGTGGGCGGATTTGCCGAAGGTGCTGGAGCTGGCGAAGCGGCCGAACGCGGTGCTGAAAGTCAGTGGGGCCTGCACGCTGTCGCACCAGCCGTATCCGTTTCCGGATATCTGGGACCCTCTGGCGCGGGTGTTCGATGCCTGGGGGTTCGAGCGGTGTTTGTGGGGGACGGATTGGACCCGAGCCTTCGCGGTGGTGAATTACGAGCAGGCGGTGGAGCCGTTCCGGCTGACGGACCGTCTGAGCGCCAGCGAGCGGGCAATGCTGATGGGCGGCGCTTGCGCGAAGGCTTATGGGTGGGTGCCTGGGGGGAAGTAGGATTTAGGCGCGCAGCGGCAATAGCCGCATGCGCGCTCGCCCAGGTTCGATCGTCAGCAAAGCGCCTTGTTCGAGTTCCGCTTCCATCCGGCGCAACGCGTCGATTAGATGCCGGCCGATGACCTCCGCGCTAAGGTCGTCGGCGCGGAATTGCACCACGCTGGGGCCGGCGCCGTTGGTGGCGGCCAGGATCGCGCCGAAATCCAGGTCGTGCGTCAGGACGATGTAATCGCCGGCGGCGGCGTAGGCCATGATATCGACATCCAGGGCGTCGGGGCTGCCGATGGACGCCCAGTGCTCGGCCGGTATCCCCGCCGCGGCGAGATAACCCACCCAGAGCGGCGACAAATTCATGTCGATCAATAGCTTCACGCGGTGGTCAGCTCGAACTCCCGCCCTTCAGCCAACCAAGCGGCGTAGCGGAGGGATTGGAGGATGTCCTCTTTTTCCAGATAGGGATAATCGGCCAGGAGTTGGTCGATGCTGCGGCCGGCGCCGACCTGGCCCACGATCATGCCGACCGTGACCCGCATGGCGCGGATACAGGCTTTGCCGCCCATGACCCCGGGATGAAGAGTGATCCGATCGAAATCGCGCATGTTGCACCGTTTGAGACTGTGGGAAGCTTACCGAGTGGGTGGGTTTGGCTCAAGGTTTATGGTCACAAGGTCGGTTGGTGACGAAGACCCGGAAGACGGCGGGAATACGAGGCGTTGGAGTCCGTGTTCACGCTCGCCGCCGCGTTGATTCGCGTGCGGCCCGCGAGCGAGGTGCCCGCGACCGGTAAGACGGCGATGACTTGGTTCGTGCCGAACGGCATCAACTGGGGACGGTGTCCGGCGGCGTTTCACCGATCAGACAGCCGAGCGCCAAGCGCACGGTTGCTGGGCGCAGGTCCCGCCAGTCGATGTGCCAGGTATCCGAACATCGGTCGCGTGCGCGCTGAAAGGTTTCTTCCCGCCGCGCGCGCACCTGGTAAAGGCGGCCGAGGCTGCCGCCGTAGCGGCGCAGGGTCTTTTCCACCCGATTCCAGAAATCGCCATCGCAGAGGCCGGGGGCGATGCCGAGGTCCATACAAATATAGGCGATGGTCCGGCCGACCGGGCGGCGGCGCACCTCCGCCGCGAGTTCTTCCGGCGTGGGCAGGCGGGACGCATCGGAATCGCCGGTGTCCAGCAGCGCGGGATCGGGACGGCGAGGGCGGAGCGGCGCGGAACGCGGCCGGGAGGCCGGTTCGGCCGGAGGACGGTGATGGGGTTGCAGCGCGACGCGCGGCGGCCAAGCGAACCGCAGGTTGCAGCCCCTGGCCGCGCGGGCGAACAGATAATCTCGCAGCGCAAGCGCTCGGAGCATGCCGCGCTGCATGCGCTGCAGGATAGTGGGGAGATCGCCGGTGCCGAACACGGCGGCGGCGGTGGCGAATTCCGGGGCGGATACGCGGCTGGCGGCGGTCGCGGCGAAGTGCCGGGCGTGCGCGATAAGGACGGCGAGGACATGAAGAACAGCCCCGATACGCCCCGGGATGGGGCGGGGTTTTATGGCGACCGGGGTGGTTGGGGCTGCTCGGGTCATCGGGTTGGTGGTAGCAGGTTATGGGGAACAAAGCAAGAAATATCTGACTGTATTCCTAATACAGGGGTATGCGGGACAGGACGAGGGCACCGACGCGCCGGGTGTTGGTGGGGCGTGGCAGAAGGCGCTTTGCTTTTCCGCCCTACGTTCCAGGTTTCACGGCCGCGAGGGATAACTCCGACCGGCAGACGGGTAGGGCGGAAAAGCGAAGCGCACTCCGCCATCCCCCGAACTTGATCCGGCCACCCCAAGCGGCACGTATCAGCGGCCTTGTGCCGCTCGGGGTGCGCGGATCGCGTCCGCGCATGACGGTGAATGGGGCCCCGCCGGCCGATAATACGCGCCGCCAGTGTTCGCCCCATAATGTCGAATCGCAGCCCGGCCAAGCAGCGGGCTGGACGATGCACGGCCGGGACGGCGTGACGCGGGCGCTTTACGGGGCGGCACGCGGGCAGGTCTATCGCATATGGCCGGCCACCGCCCTTTTTCGTCATCCTCGGGCTCGACCCGAGGATCGCCAACGGCACTCTATCGCAGTTTTCCGCCGCTTCGGATGGTCGGGTCTCGCCCGACCATGACGGGACGGCAATGTCCGTGCGGCCTCCTTTGCCATATGCGATAGCCCTGGGCACGCGGGCGACGGGTCGTGATTGTCCGCGCGTTCGTGAAGAAGTCTCAGAAGGCGCCCGGCCGGGAGATCGACCGGGCCATAAGGCCGAGGAAGGAGGTGGAACCATGACGAGCATGCGCGATCTGCACGCCGGTTGGATGAAGGACCCCGCTTATCGGCGGGAATACGACGCGCTGGAGCCTGAATTCGCGCCGGTTGCCGCGTTGATTCGCGTGCGGGCCGATGCGGGTCTGACGCAGGAGGAACTCGCCGCGCGCATGGAGACCAAGCAGGAGGCCATTGCGCGTTGGGAGGGTGGGGTTGTTGAGGCGGTGGGGTGATTGGACGCAGGGGTTCGCATTGTGGATTCTTAACCCTCCCTGACGCCCTTCTATGAGGCTACGGAGTTCGAAAATATTCGTTACATATTCATATTGTTTGGTGATCAGAAGTCAGGGTTTTCTGGATCTTGCGCCTCCCGTTGATATCGGGAAACCCTATGCCGGGAAGTAGAAATCTTGACGGAGTTTATTTTGTGAATTTCAAGGGCACTTCTAAAAATATCCGGCTTTCATCGATCTTTTAGTATTTTTCGGCCATCGTGAGTCCAGGTTCGGTGCTTGGCGCTATCGCGGCTCCTCCCGCGTCCCGCTTTTACGGTCTGTGTTCCCATCTTCCCCGGTGATC
>CAITUP010000157.1 GCA_903895595.1 uncultured Acetobacteraceae bacterium
AAAACTGGCGGAGGGGATGAGATTCGAACTCACGGTACGGCTTGACGCCGTACGGCGGTTTAGCAAACCGCTGCCTTCAGCCACTCGGCCACCCCTCCGCCTGGAGAGTTATCCCCGGGCGAACCCGGACACAGCGTTTGCGCGACCGTCTTTAAGGGCACGCCGCGTCCGGGTCAAATGGGAAGCGACAAAAAGGTCAGTTCAACGCCACCTCGAACCCCTTCTTCGTGCCGGGACGCGCCATGCAGCGCGCGTACCAAGCCTTCACGTTGGGGAAATCGGCCAGATCGACCATGTGCCGCTCATGCCGCCAAGCCCAGCCGAGGATCGCGAAATCGGCGATGGAGCAGTCGCCGGCGACGTAATCGCGACCCGCCAGCTGCTTGTCCAGAACGCCGTACAGGCGGCGGGTTTCCTTGGAATATCGCTCCAACCCGTAGCGCTGATCGTCCTTGTTTTCCACTTGCAGGAAGTGGTGGACCTGACCGGGCATCGGGCCGAAGCCGCCCATCTGCCACATCAGCCATTCCAGCACCGGCACCTTGGCGCGGGCGTCGGACGGCATGAATTTGCCGGTCTTCTCCGCGAGGTAGATCAGAATCGCGCCCGACTCGAACACGCTGATCGGCTTGCCGCCGGGACCGTCGGTGTCGACGATCGCGGGAATGCGGTTGTTCGGGCTGATGGCCAGGAATTCCGGCTTGAACTGCTCGCCCTTGCCGATGTTCACCGGGTGGACGTTATAGGCCAGCCCCATTTCCTCCAACGCGGCGCTGATCTTGCGGCCGTTGGGGGTGTTCCAGGTGTAGAATTCGATCATTGTGAGTCCTCCGCGTTTGTGACCGGCACTGTGCCCGCGCCCGCCCGGCCGAACAAGCACCCTTGCCCGCGCCGCTCCCCGGCGGCACGATGCGGCGCATGAAAATCGCCACCTGGAACGTCAACTCCATCCGCCAGCGGGAACGCCATGTCGCCGCGTGGCTGGAACGCCGCCAGCCCGACCTGCTGTTCCTGCAGGAGATCAAGTGCGAGGCGCCCGCCTTCCCCGCCATGACCTTTCAGGCCCTGGGCTACACGGCCGAAATCGTCGGCCAGAAATCCTACAATGGCGTCGCGGTCCTGGGCCGCATCCCCTTCACCGTGATCCACCGCTCCCTGCCCGGCCTCCCGGAAGACGACGCTCAGGCCCGCTATATCGAGGTCCAGGCGGACGGCATTACCGCCATCGGGATCTACCTTCCGAATGGCAATTCCCGCGGCGAAGAAGGATTTGCGTACAAGTTGAACTGGATGGACCGCCTCGCCGAGCGGATCGAAACCCTGCTGGCAAACGACACACCGCTGATCGTCACGGGCGACTTCAACGTCGCCCCGACGGATGAGGATTACGCGAAAGGCGCCCTGTCCCCCACCGACGCCCTTGTCCGATCGGAAACACGAGCACGCCTGCGCCGCATGATCTGGGCCGGCATGACGGACGCGATCCGGGCGGTCACGCCGGAAGGCCCGGTTTACACGTTCTGGGACTATCAAGCGGCGGCGTGGGAGCGGAATGCCGGATTACGGATCGACCATGCACTGCTCTCGCCCGGCTTGGCCGAACGGCTGGTGTCAGCCGCACCGGACCGGATGGAGCGGGAACAGCAGCAACCATCCGATCACGTGCCGGTGATGATCGAGATCGGCTAGTGCCGCGCGCGATCGATCCCAACCCGGTTCGGCCTTTCACGCTGCGAGCGGCCGGCCGGTTTTGGTCCATTCGAACGGTTTGGTCATGGTGCGGTTGAAATAGACGACGAACCGCTCGATGCCTGGACCTGCACGCCGCTCGTCTCGTCGATCGGTGTTGTGCGGATGTCTGCTTTCGCGGCTTCTGTCGCCTGGGGACCGGAACCGGCGTTATCCGGTCGATGGCTCTCCGTTGATCAGCGTGCTGGATAACCGGCATCTGGACAGCAAGGGCCAGCCGGCGAGGGTCGGCGGCATAGCCACGTGGCACACCGACCACGCTGCCGCCCAAGTTCACCATCCTGGACGCGGTCGCGGTACAAGGGGAGCGCGACGTCGGTCTGCAACGCCCGCGCGGCCTATGAGGCTTTGCCGGAGGATATCCGGCAGAAAATCGACGGCGCGAAGACCGAGAATACGCTGATCGGCACCGCTCGGATGAAGAACGGCAATCCGGATGTGGTGAAGGCTCAGGTTGAGTCCGGGAGGCCGCCGACGGTGCATTCTTTGGTCCGGACGCATCCGGAGACGGGGACGAAGGCGGTGTGGTTTCACAAGGGCAAGACCGAGACGGTGATGGGCATGTCGCCGGAGGAAACGCAGGATTTTCTGCAGGATCTGACCGACCGGATCATACAGCCGGCGTTTTGTTACGCGCATGAGTATCGGAAGGGGGATCTGCTGATTCTCGACGATCGGGCTTCTTTGCATAAAGCGGGGTTCGATTACGATCATAGCCAGCACCGGCGGTTGTACCGAATGCTGGTGCGGGGGGATCGGCCTTATTGAAGGGGGCGGCTGCGGCCTTTCCGCCACTCCCCCCCCCGTCATGGCCGGGCCTGACCCGACCATCTCAGGCCAATGGGGCACCTTCGGAAAACTCCGCCTTTCGAAGGTGTATAAAATCGCAGGAGATGGTCGGGTCAGGCCCGACCATGACGGG
>CAITUP010000158.1 GCA_903895595.1 uncultured Acetobacteraceae bacterium
CCGCTCCCCGAGCTTCCCCAGCGCGGTGCCGAGGCCCATCTGCGTGGTCGCCCAGTCCTCCGCCGACCGGTGGCGCGGGACGAGGCCGAGTGCGTCGCGGTAGCGTTGGATCGCCTCGGTCAGCGCCGCGTTGTCGCCGAACTCGTCGCCTTGGTTGTAAAGCGCATCCGCTGCCTGGGTCGCGTAGCCCCAGGCGGCTTTGTCATCCAGCGCCACAGCGCCGGCGGCGGCGGTGTAGAACCGCGCCGCATCGCGGTAGCGCAGCAGCAGTTTCTGGGTGCGGGCCTTTTCCGCCAGCAGCGCAGCGCGATCCCGCGCGGCTTGGTCGGTATGGGCCAAAGCGGCATCCAGCGTTCGGTCGGCTTCCGTGAAATGCAGCGCGGCGTTCAGCGCTTGCGCGGTCGCCAAATTGTCTCGGGTCGGGCCGGCAAAGGCGTCCGGGTTGGCGGCGCCCTTGGACAGAGTGTCGAGGACGGATTGCATCCGCGCCGGCATGTCCTCGGCGGCGATGGCGTCGATATCGGGGTTCCCTGGGCGCATGAGGTCCCGGAACGCCTGGATCGCCCGGACGGCGGGCGCACCGCCGCCGGCAGCGTCGGCTACCATCCGTTCCAGCCGCTTCTGCCCGGCCATGGCTTCCTTGTGCCGCTGCTCCTCCCGCGCATCGCGTTCCTGCTGCGCCTGCTCCGCCGCGCTCTGTCGCGCCGCGATCTCCCGCACCCAGGCGGCGAGCTTCTCGCGCGGCAAGTCCAGGGAACAGCCGATCACCCGCGCGGCGCAGACCTGCTCACCCTCATTCGGGTTGGCGGAAATCGGCGTTTCTTCCGCGTCCGTCGGATTGCCGTCGGCATCCAGCGCATACGCCAGGGTCCGGGGCAGATGATCGCGGAACGCGGTATCCGGCGGGCCGCAGAGAATGCAGACAATCGGGCGCTTGGGGTGCTTCACCCGGAAATACGCGATCTCGGCGTTGACGTAATCGCTGTCCCGCGCGTGGGGGGAACCGATCAGGATCAACGAATCCGACCCATCCAGTGCCGCGTAAATCTCCGGGGTCAGCGCAGCGCCGAGGGGCAGGTCGGTCTCGTCCCGGAACACCCGCTTGAAGGCCGGCACAGGCAGTTCGCCGAACGCCCAATGGATATCGAACGCCTCGAGGCGCTGTTGCCACGCGATGGCTTGGTCCTTGTCCTTGTGGCTGTAGGACAAAAACGCGCGATACGTCAGGCGCTCGGGCATCGGTCGGTCCGCCGTAGATGGGCCGAGACTGTAACGACGCCCCTCTGCCCGTCAAGCAGCCCGCAGAGCCTGTATCCGTCCCGCCTCGGCCGGAGCCAGCCCCCGTCGCGCCAGCTTCAAATCGTAATTCGTTTGTAAACTCAACCAAAATTCCGCGCTGTTGCCAAAGAACAACCCCAGCCGCACCGCCGTATCGGCCGAGATGCGCCGCCGGTCGTTCACGATCTCCGCGACACGATTGGGCGAAATCCCGATCCCCAAGCCAGGGCAATCGCTTGAACGCCGTCATTCGCCCAATCCGTCATCCCCGGGCTTGTCCCTACCGGATTCACGCATCCCGCGAACGAATTCCCGATCGTCTGCGCGGCGCGCGCGTCCCGAAAAATCCGCATGGACGTGCCGGTGGCGATCATGTCTTCAACCCAGAGGTCCCAGAG
>CAITUP010000159.1 GCA_903895595.1 uncultured Acetobacteraceae bacterium
CTGACCCGACCATCTCAGGCCCATTGGAACGAGATGGTCGGGTCAGGCCGGACCATGACGGGGGAACGGCAACGACCATCGCCCTACCGCCGCAATTCCATCTGGATCGGCCCCTCGCGCCGGCCGTGGGTGAACTGGTCCACTTCCGGGTTGCCGCTGTCCATCAGCGCCGCCGCCGGACCGTTCCAGATAATCCGTCCCTTATGGATCATCGCCGCCGTATCTCCGATCCGCTTGGCACTGGCCATGTCATGGGTGATCGCCACCGCTGTACTGCCGAGTTTCTTGACGCAATCGACGATCAGCCCGTCGATGACGGCGCCCATGATTGGGTCCAGCCCCGTCGTCGGCTCATCGAAAAACAGCATATCCGGCCGCGCCGCGATGGCCCGCGCCAAAGCGACACGCTTTTGCATGCCGCCAGAGAGTTCGGCCGGCGACAGATCGCCGACGCTGGCCGCCAGTCCGACCTGGGCGAGGTATTCAGCCGCGTGCTCCCGCCCCTCCCTCCGCGTCAGCTTGCGTTGGGCGAGCAGCCCGAACACCACGTTTTCCCAGACCGGCAGACTGTCGAACAGCGCCCCGGCCTGGAACAACATGCCGATACGTGCCCTCGCCTGGGCTTTTTCGTAGGACGACAGCGTGGCGATATCGCGTCCGTCGATCTCGATGGCGCCGGAATCCGGCTCGATCAACCCGATGATGCATTTCAGCAGCACGGATTTGCCCGACCCCGACCCGCCGATGACCACCAGCGAGGTGCCGGGCATCACGTCGAGGTCGATGCCATCGAGCACCACCTTGGCGCCGAAGCTTTTGCGCAGGCCGCGCAGGCGGATTTTGGGGATTGAATCGGTCATGCGGACGCGATCTTGCCATGACGGGCCTTCTCGCGCCACACGCATCCCGCTTCGAGGAGTTATGGGCCATGCCAGCCGACCCACCGATCGCCTGCGTCATGATGCAAAAGGACGAGGACCTTCTGCTCGGGCCCTGGCTGGCTTGGCACGGCCATCTGTTCGGTTACCGGAACCTATGGGTCATCGACAACGGCTCCGTGTCCCCCCCGGTCCTGGCGACGCTGGCGGACTTCGAGGCGCGTGGGGTCCATGTGGTTCGGTCGTACGCCTCCCACGCGGATTATCTCAACAAGGGCGTCATCGTCGGCGAATATATTCGCGCATTGGACATGACCGGCCGTTACGAACTGCTGATCCCGTCCGATTGCGACGAATTCATCGCCATGCGAACCGATTTCGGCTTCGGCTGCGACCGTGACATTATCCTGGGTGCCTTGGCGGCGCTTTACGGCGAAACCCGCATCCTGCGCATACCTTTTCAAATCGCGAATAATCCGTTCCGCGACGACTGCTACATCTGGTTCGAGTTTTTCAAAACCTTCTTCGCGAGCGGCACGTTTCTGTCCCTGGATCACGGGCACCATCGCGGTCAATCGCGGAAAAGCCCCGACCGGCGCGACACGTCCATCGTGCAGATCCACTACCACTACCCCGCGTACGAACGGATCAAGGACATCGCCAGAAAGAAATGGATCGGCCGCGAACCGCTGGACGGGATCGAAAGCGCGGCGGCCTACACCGGGCCATTCCAGCACCTCGTGCGCAATTTTTTCATGGAAAGGGAAGAATACGAGGCGCTTTTCGCCGAACAGCCGCAGTTTTATCTTCCTGCATTCCGCCGGATTCTGGGGCAACTCGGCCAGCCCATCGGTGCGACGATAGCGGAGGTCGCGGATGAAACGGACCGAACCCCGCTGATCCTGCCACCCAACAGAGCTTCCCATTTACCGGAAGTCGCGTGGTTCGATGAGGTTTGGTACGCGCGGCACAATGCCGACTTGGCGGATGCCAGGATGTCGCCACTCGCCCATTTTTGCCATTTCGGTTTCAAGGAGGGCCGTTGGCCTTGCGAACCGGAGGGATAACGGGGCGACCTTAGCGAACCGGCCGGACTGTACCGTCCGGTTCGCACGATCTTGTCATACTACGCCGCTGCTTTCGCCACAGCTTCCTGGTTCCACGTCTTCAACACCGGCAGTATCTCCTTCGCGAACATTTTCAGCCCGCGTTCGGCGATATCGAACGGCACGCCGCCGAAGCGGAACGCCGCGTTCAGTTCGAACTGACCGATTACCTCCCGTCGCGTCTCCAGCTCCCGCAGAATGCGGTCCGGAGTGCCCCACATCGCCGCCTGCATGAAGCCGGCGACCGCGCCTTCGAGCCCCGCCTTGCGGGCAATTTCGGCTTTCTGGGCGTAGGCGTCGTAGCCTTTCACGGTCTGGAAATGCTCGCCCAGCAGTTCGTAGTGATGGAAATTGCTTTCCACGAACTTGCCCATGTATTTTTTTGCGTTTTCCTCGGCCTCCGCGAGATTGGGGCCGCAGATGCAGAAATCGGTGATCATCATATGCGGCGCCGGCTTGCCGTGCACCTTCATATGCGTGTCGCGATTGCGCTGAATCGCCGGCAGCCGCATGTGCCAGGGCCGGTCGGAGAACATGACCATGTGTCCGCCCAAACGCGCCGCGGAATCGACCGAGTCTTCCGACGATGCGACGGCGTAGATGCGTCCATCGAAACTGTATTTCGGGCGCGGCCGGATTTCGATGCGCGGCTGCTTGTAGTGCGGCCCGTCGCCTTCCATGAAGCCGGTGCGCAGCGCGTTCACGATCATCGCCGCGGATTCATCGAACCGGGTGCGGGATTCATCCATCGTGCCACGGAAGGCCGCGAATTCCCGCCGAGCGAGACCGCGCCCCATGCCGAGACGCAGACGGCCGCCGCAGAGCATGTCCAGCACTGCCGCCTGTTCCGCGACGCGCAACGGATCGTGCCACGGCAAAATGACCGCCGCGGTGCCCAGGCCCACGTTCGGGCAGGCCGCGGCCAGATACGTCATCAGTTGCAGATTATCGGGGCAGAACGAATAATCGAAGAAATGGTGCTCCGCCGACCACAGCACATCGAACCCGGAATCGGCGGCCAAACGGGCGAGCTTGATTTCCTCGTCCCAGACCTGACCGTCGGACGTGTTCTCCCAGCCATAGCTGGCGAACACCATCATCATACCTACGTCCATCGGATTACTCCCTGCATACGGTACCGTCGTGCACCGCCATGAAATGCAAAATATGATCGGCGCACTGCGCTGGCGCCAAAACCCAAACCATGTGATAGGTCATGGGCAGATGCACGATCCGCATTTGCGGAATCGCGGCGGTCAGCACCGCTTCCTGTTCGGACGTGATCTTGCCGCCGTCGGGATACAGGCCCAGCACGGGCGCCTTCACCTGCCCCAGAATGGGCGTCGCATCGGCTTTCGAGGCCAGACGCGACATCGCGATCAACACGTCGACATCGGATTTCCCGGTTTCGTCGGCGTACCAGTCCAGCATCTTCGGATCGCTGTTCGGCGGAAACCGCGTCGCGCGCCCCACCGCCGCCGACCATTCGCGCGAGCCCATATTGCGCAGCGCGTCCTGCCAAGTCGGGTGATCGAGGGCGAACGTCTTTTGCGTCCATTCGCTGATCGACAGCGGCGCCGCCAGCAGCGACAGCGTCCGCACGCGTTCCGGGTGTTTCGCGGCCAGCACCAGACCGATAATGCCGCCCAGCGACTCTCCGCAATAATGGAAGGTCTCGGCGCCAAGATCGTCGGCGATCGCAATCAGGTCGCGGACGTAGTTATCGACGGACAAGCCGGTCGCCAGATCGAAATCTTTCGAGGACTCCCCCAATCCGCGCAAATTCGGACACACGACCCGGAAGAAGCGGCTGATATAGGGGATCATGCTCCACCAGAACTTGGCGGAGCGCGAGTAGCCGTGCTGCAGGATCAGGATCGGCGCGTCTTTCCACGGATCGGTGTAGTCGTGGATGTCGTATTGCAGACGAACCCCGTCGTGGCTGGTGACGTAAGGCATGGCACGCCCCCTGCTTTAGTCGCGTTTGAACCGATAATTGAACCGGTCAGGCCCGTCCGACGTCACCAGACCGACCGTCGGCGCGGCGAAATGGATCGGCATGATCAGTGTCGGCGTATCGGCGACCGATGCCAGGAAAGACCGGCGCGACGCGGTGGATTGTTCCATGTTCCAGTCGGCGCCGATGCACCAGGATGTCTCCCGGCACTGGATCGGGTGATGCATCATGTCGCCCGTCACGATCGCCTTCTGCCCGCGCGAGAAAATGTTCACGCAGCAATGATGCGGGGAGTGTCCCGGCGTCGGCGTCAGCGTGATCGTGTCGTCCAACTGGTAATCGTCGTCGACCAGCAGCGCCTGTCCGGCTTCGACGATGGGCAAACAATTGTCGCGAAACACGGTGCCGGGCGGGTTATTGCCCTTCTTATGTTCCGCTTCCCAAGCGGCATATTCCTTCTTGTGAAAGATATACTTGGCGTTCGGAAAAGTCGGGACCCAGCGGCCGTCCTTCAGCGTGGTATTCCAGCCGGTGTGATCGATATGCAGATGGGTACAGAACACGTAATCGATCTGCTCGAACGAGACGCCGAGGGCGAAAAGCTCGTTGCGCCACCGCTCCTTGCCGGGGAAATCGAACGGCGCCGGGTGGCCCTTGTCCTCCCCGGTGCAGGTATCGACCAGAATCGTATGCTTGGGCGTGCGCACCACGAAGGTCTGGTAGGTCATCACCAGCATGCCGAGCGCGGCGTCGAACACCTCGGGCTCCAGCGACGCCAGATGGCTGTCCCACTTGGCCTGATCGAACATCGGGAAGAACACCTCCGGCCGCCGCCAGGGGCCTTCGCGCTCGATGACCGCGTCGATCGTGATGTCGCCGATTTTGACCTGTCGCATGTTCGTCCCCTTCCCTATCAGGCCTTTTCGACGTTCCAAAACACCGGAGCCGGCCCGCGCAATTGCCCAGTGATGTTGCTGCGCCACGCCCCGGAGGTCAAATATTGCCCCAGCGGGATGTAGGGCACGAAATCGACGCACTCCACCTGAATGGCGGCGGCGATCTTCTTGCGTTCGGCGGGGTCTTCGGTGTCGATCCAGGCCTCGCGCAGGGATTCGATCTTCGCGTTTTCCGGCCAGCCGACCCAGGCATCCTTGCCGTTGGTGCGCAGCCCGCCGGCCAGAACCGGATTGCCGTAATCGACCGAGGGGAAGCCGGACGGGAAAAGCGACCAGCCGCCCTTGTCCAACGACGCCGCATTGTTGCGCCGCTGCGTGACGGTGCCCCAATCGGTCGTCTGTACCTCGATATTCAGCCCCACCTTGCGGAAAGACCCTTCCGCCACCTGGCACAAGGCGTCGTAGGCCGAGGGATCGGTCGGGTGCATGAACGCAATTTTCTCGCCGTTATAGCCGCCGTCTTTCAGCATTTTCTTGATTTCGTCGGTGCTCATCGGTTTGCGGATCGCCGCCATGCCGGCGTCGGTGTCGCTTTCCGATCCCGGCAGGAAGAACCCAGCGGGAGCGACCCAGCCGGCCCGTTCGTCGCCCATGACGGCGGTCATTTCCTCGACCTGATCGATGGCCGCCATCATGGCGCGCCGCACCACCGGATTGGCGGTCGGGCCTTGGATGAAGTTGGGGCGCAGCACCGGGAACACGCCATGCGTGTCGATGCGCCCAACCGTCACGCCGGCTGCCTTGCGCAGCATTGGCAGCAGATCGGGCAGCGGCATTTCCACCCAATCGACCTCCCCGGTGGTCAGCGCGCTCGCCGCCGTCGCCGGGTCGGGGATGATGCGCCATTCCACGCGATCGACCTTCACATGGTAGCCGCCCCATCCGTATTCGACCTTTTCCGGTCGTGGCACGTATTTCTCCCACTTCGCCATCACCTGACGGCTGCCGCTGACGAACTCGTCGGCGATCCAGCGGAACGGGCCGCTGCCGACGCATTCCGCGACCTGCTTGTACGGGTCGGCTGCCAGACGTTCCGGCATCATCGCGCAGGTCGGCTGGGTCTTGCACAGGGCATAGGGCAAAAACGGGAACGGCTTCTTCAACCGCCAGACGATGGTGCGGTCGTCGGTCGCCTCCAGCGAATCCAGCCGGGCGGAGATGGTGGTGCCGATCGCGTCGCGGACCATCCAGCGCTTCAACGACGCCACGCAATCGCGTGCCAGAACCGGGGTGCCATCGTGGAACCACTGATCCGGGCGGAGCTTCATGGTCCAGCGCTTGCCGTTATCCTCGACCAGGTGGCCTTCGATCATGTGCGGGTGCGGGTTCAGTGCGATATCGCGGGTGTACAGCGTCTCATACAGCATCAGCCCCAGCGTCCGCGTCGCCTGCGCCGGATTCCACACCGGATCGAAGCTCGGCGGATTGGTCGTGGGGACAAAGACGATGGTTTTCGTGGTGGCCCCGATGGCGGGGCGGGCGAGCGCGGCAGTGGCCGCTCCCACCATGAAGTGGCGGCGTTGCATGAGGTCTCCCGGCGTTTCCTATGAGCGTCTGTATAGCATATTCATGGGGGTGGGGATATCGGCGTTGCCAGTTGCCTACCCCAACCGCATCGGCGGCAAAACATCCGCCGGATTGAGTCCCAACTCGTAAATCCCCATACTCCACAAACAAAAATCCACCTGCGGCGGCTGGATCGTCGCCAGCGCCCCGTCCCGAAACAACTGCTCCAGCCGAGACCCTTTGAAGATCGCGTGCGCCCCCGCGATCGTCAGCGCCACCCGCGTGATCTTCGCCACCGCCTGCCCCACCGCGTATTTCGCACGATACAACGCCGCCGTGGTCTCCGCCGTCGGCCCCTGCGTGTCGCTGAGCCATGCCGAGCGGTAAACGATCAGGCGTGCGGCCTCCAGATCGGTGGACAGTTCGGCGACGTGGCGACGGACATCGGGGTGATACGCCATCGGTTGCGCGTATCCCGCCGCCTGCCGCCCGAGTACCACGCGGCGGAGTTCGTCGTAGGCGGCGACGCCGACGCCGAGATAGACGGCCGTGTAGGAACCCCAGAACCAGTTGAAGAAACTCTGGCGGAACATGCGCAGGTCGTCGGTCCAGAGCAGCGCCGCTTCCTCTCCGACGGTGCAATCGTCCAGCAGCAGGGAGTCGCTGCGGGTGGCGCGCATGCCGAGCACATCCCAGTTTCGGTTGATTGTCCGACCGGGGGCGTCATGGGGCACACACATCAGGGCGCCGGCGGTGTTCGCGGTTTTTCCGTCGGGATAGGCCAGAACCAGGACGTAATCCGCCGCCTCCAGCATCGACGCGAACATTTTGCGCGCTGTGATGCGGTATCCGCCGCCGGACACCCGGTAGGCGCGCGCGGTTAGCGGCCGTTCCCCGATGAAAGACGTGTGCCCAGGCTCCGAAAAATTCCCTCCGATCAGCTTTCCGCGCGTCACCACCAAATCGGCCAGATACTGCTTCGCCGCATCCGACACCTCCGGGCTCTCCAGCACCGGGTTCACCACCGAGGCATGCATGTTGAACGCCAGAGCGGTGGAGGGGCAGCCCTGCCCCAAAGCCTCATACGCCAGCGTGTGCCCGAGGAAACTGACGCCCTGCCCGCCGAACGCCTTCGGGACTGTCAGAGTCAGAAACCCCTCCTTCCGCAGAATGTCGTAATTTTCCGTAGGCGGAGACGCATCCCGGTCATGCCCCGCCGACCGCGTCGCGAAATCGGCCGCCAGTTCCAGGCAGCGATCCCGCAACGTGCGGTGTTCGGGGGCGAGACCGAAGTCCATGGCGCGCGCTCAGATCGCGATGGCGCCGCCGTCGACGTGGATTTCCGAACCGGTGATGTAGGACGACTCATCGGACGCCAGGAACAGGATGGCGTTCGCGACCTCATCCACCTCCCCCGGCCGGCGCATCGGGATCACGTTCATCCGCGCGGCCCGCACCGCCGGTTCCGCTGTCCGCCCGGAGGTCCGCATCGCCGGCATGATCCCCGGATGCACCGAATTGCAGCGGATCCCGTCCTTCGCATGCTGCACCGCCACCGACTTCGACATCAGCCGCACCGCCGCCTTGGAGGCGTTGTAGGCCATGTGAATCCCCTCGCTGCCGATGATCCCGGCAATGGACGACAGATTGATAATCGACCCGCCACCCGCCGCGGCGATCGCCGGTATTCCGTATTTCAGCCCGAGGAACACGCCCGTCGCATTGATCCCCATGATCCGATGCCAAGCGTCTGTACTATAAAGATCCTGCTCGGCGCTGCCGGACACGCCGGCGTTGTTCACCAGAACGGTCAGCTTGCCGAAATGCCGCACGGTCGAGGCCACGACGGCGGCCCAGTTCTCCTCATTCGTCACGTCCAGTCTCTCGAACCGAGCATTGGCGCCGATGGAGTCAGCGACGGCGCGCCCCTCATGCTCCATCACGTCGGCGATAACGACCTTGGCGCCCTCGCGGGCAAATATACGCGCCGTGGCGGCACCCATGCCGTTGGCGGCGCCGGAGATGATGGCGACTTTGCCCGCTAGTCTCATTGCCGTTGCTCCCATATCGGTTTTTTGCTGGCGCAACGCTGCCATAACGGCCGGCGCGATGGAAGCGCGGCGCCGGGGCCGCTAGAGACCGCCGCATGCAACTCCCCTTGGTTTTCACCCGCCCGGTGCCGGAGCGGTTTCGCGTGCTGCTGGGCATCGGCCTGATGTGCCTGGCCGGGACGATGTTCCCGTTCATGAACGCCGCCGCCAAAATCCTCGGCCATACCTACTCCACATTGGAGGTGTCCTGGGCGCGCTTCTTCGGCCATGTCGTGTTCACCATGATGGTGTTCCTGCCCCGCAGCGGCGTCCGCATGTTCATCACCCGCCAGCCGAAAATCCAGTTGGCGCGGTCCGTGCTGCAATGCGTGTCGAACGGCCTGTTCGTGGCCGCGATCGTCTACCAGCCGCTGGCGGATGCCTCGGCCATCGGGATGATGGGGCCGCTGATCGTGGCGCTGCTGGCCTGGCCGATGCTGGGGGAGCGGACGTCGCTGTCCCACGGCGCCGCCATCGTGGTGGGTTTCATCGGCGTGCTGATCATCATCCGCCCCGGGGGAGCGGTATTCCATCCCTCGGCCCTGCTGCTGATCGGCAGCGCGACCTGCTTCGCGCTGTATCAAATCCTGACCCGCATGGGCGCCAACGTCGATCCGCCGGCCACGACCACGTTCTACAGTTCCGCGTTCGGAGCCGTGGCGATGTTGGTAGTGCTGCCGTTCGTAGGCAAACTCCCCGTCAGCTTCGGTGACTTCGGCCTGTTCTGCGTGTTAGGCGCGCTCGGCGGGCTGGGCCATTACTGCGTGGTGAGAGCGCTGGCCCTGGCCCCGGCCAACATCATCGCGCCCTTCCAGTATTTCCAGCTGCTCGGGTCCGTGGGCGTGGGGTTCATGATCTTCGGGCAGTTGCCGGATGTGCCGACGTTCGTGGGCGCCGGCGTGATCATGGGGGCCGGGCTATATATGGGGTGGTCGCGAACGCAGCGGCGGGCGTAGCGGCGGCTCACGACCTGTTGGGAAATGTGCCGGCCGATTGGCACGCCGCGCCCTTCCTTTTTCGTCATGGTCCGCGAAGGCGGGCCACCCATGCCTTGCGGCACGGGAAACGTCACGCCGCCCGGATGGGATACGCCGCTGCCTCGATCGCCGCGACGACAACGACGGGTGGTCTTGCCGCTGCCCTGCCTCCGCCCCTCCCCCGTCATGCGCGTCCTCGGGCTCGACCCGAGGATCATCCCGCGAACCAAGACCGGCACGCCGCCGCTCACGGCGCATAGGGTATTCCTTCCCAAACGTCCCCGATGCCGCGTTACCCCCCCCTCCCGCCGCCGACCGAGGCATCGGAACCGCAAATGAACGCCAATGAACGCGAATGGGATTTCCAAGCCAACCGCCAAAACGTATCCCAGCACCGACAACCAACAGCCCATCGAATCCCATAATCGTCTCAAAGTAACGTTTGCCGCGACAGAGTCCCACCGGCGGAACCGCTTGAGACCCGCACAGACCCCTCTGGGCCTCTGGGACCTCTGGGTTGAAACGCGGTGCCGCCGCGAACACCGCGTTTCAACCCAGAGACCCAAAGACCCAGAGGCCCAGAGAAAGCGCGGCCTCACGGCGCATGGGCTCCTTCCCCCGCGGACAGCGACCGCCAGATTGGAAGGACCGGCCACGACCGACCGAAAGGCCACCCGCCTCGCCGCGTTGCGGGCCGCACTGCAAATCGGCCAGGACGATCTGGACGCCGGCCATTTCCTCGGTTTCCTCGATGGCGCATCGAACCGCCGTTATCTGCTGGATCAGGCAAAGGACGTGCTGTCCACAAACCCAAGAGGCTGCCATGCTGGCGATTGAACTGCCCGACGACCTCGAACAGCGTCTCGATGCGCTGGTGGCCTCGACGGGGCGGAGCAAGGGCGCATTCATGCATTTCTGTCCGAACGAGTGGCCTTACTCCACGATCCCCGCAGCATCGGGGAGGCGCTGAAAGGCGCCCGCCTCGGCGCATTCTGGAAATATCGCGTTGGAGACTGGCGCATCGTGGCGAGCATCGAGGACGAGATCCTGCGCGTGCTCGTGATCCGCGTCGGAAACCGGCGCGAGGTTTACCGATAGGACGACGAGCAAGGCCTACCGCTTCGCGATAACATCCCCCCTCGTCATGCACGTCGCGCCTCACGGCGTATGAGGTCTTTCCACGATAAACCGCCACAGACCCGCCGCACCACCCCCAACATCGCCCATCGAATCTCGCAAGCGTCTCAATGCATCGTTTTCCGAGACGCCATCTCCTCCCCAAGCCCAAATAAGACCGGCACGTCGAGTGACCGGCACGGCGCCCCTCTGGGCCTCTGGGCCTCTGGGACCTCTGGGTTGAAACGCGGTGCCGCCGCGAACATCGCCGTTCAACCCAAAGCGCCCAGAGGCCCAGAGAAACCGCGGCCTCACGGCGCATGGGGTCATGCCCAACCGAACGCCCAACCGAACGCCCAACCGCCCACCCCACCGGCGCAAAGGAACAACCGGCCACATCTGGAACAAAAGAAGAACTCGTCCTCCCCCCGTACCCGAACGCCACGCCCGCGCCAAGCGTTTCGGGGCGCCGGCAGCAGTTCTCATTTTGCCATTTTGTTCCGCATACCCGTCATGGTCGGGCTTGACCCGACCAACTCAGGCCATCTGAATAAAGGTGGTCGGGTCCAGCCCGACCATGACGATTATGCCCCCCATAGCGCCGCGCCAAATCCATGATACGCTCCCCTCCAACCCAACCGGAGGAACGACCATGCCCATCTCAGGAGACCTGCTGAACACCGCCATGGCCAGCTTGGCTTTCGTCGGCTGCGCACTCGGCAGCACCGCCGCCGTCGCACCGCCCACCGCCGCGCAACGCCGGCGCGAAACGGTCATCAACGGCAAGCGCATCAAAACCATCGACGTGCACGCCCACTGCATAGTCCCCGCCGCCGCGGCCGTCGTGAACCACCCGCTCGAAGCCCCCGGCCTGATGATGCAGGACGCGACGCTCGCCACCCGCCTCGCCGCCATGGACGCCCAGGGCATCGATGTGGAGGCGCTCAGCATCAATCCGTTCTGGTACCGGGCGACGAAAGACGAAGCGGCCGAACTGATCAAAATTCAGAATGAAACCCTGGTGGAATTCTGCGGTGCGAACCCGGATCGTTTCGTCGCCTTCGCCACCGCCGCGCTACAACACCCCGAACTCGCCGCCGAACAGGTGGAATACGCGGTGAAAAAGCTCGGGTTCAAGGGCGTCGGCGTCGCCGGCAGCGTCGCCGGGGACGAACTGTCCAATCCCCGCTTCCACCCGTTCTGGGGCAAGTGCGAGGAACTCGGCATCCTCGTGTTCATGCACCCGCTCGGCGTGCGCGAACTGGAACCGAGCGGACGGTTGAACGGGAGCGGTTTGCTGACGAACACGATCGGCAATCCGCTGGAAACCGCCATCGCGCTGTCGCATCTTATCTTCGAGGGCACGCTGGACCGCTTCCCCGGCCTGAAAATTTGCGCGGCGCACGGCGGCGGCTTCCTGCCGTCCTACGCCAACCGCTCCGACGCCGTGATCCGTTGCTTCCCGGACAAGGTCGGCCCACTGCCGAAGAAAAACCCCACCGCGTACCTCCGCGACGGCCAGTTGTTCTTTGACACCATCGTTTTCACGCCCGAGGCCCTGCGCCATCTGATCGCCGAAACCGGCGTCAGCCAAATCATGATCGGCACCGACTACCCGTTCCCCTGGACCTCCACCGAGGTCGATCTGGTCCTGAATACCCCCGGCCTGACCGACGAAGACCGCATCGCCATCCTCGGCGGCACGGCGCAGAGGCTGCTCGGCATTCCCGGATAAGGAGCGCGTCATGAGCAACAAAGTGCGTCTGGGCCTGATCGGCGCCAGCGTTGCCGGCACGTGGTCGTCGCGGTCCCATTTGCCGGCCTTGGGGGCCAGCGACACGGTGGACCTGACCGCCGTCTGCACCACGAAACCGGAAAGCGCCGAGGCCGCCCGCAAAGCCTATGGCGCGCGGTTGGCGTTCCACGACTACAACACCATGGCGGCTTCCCCGGATTTGGATGCCGTCGCGGTGGTGGTCCGCGTGCCGTCCCACTACGGCCCGGTCAAAGCCGCCCTGGAAGCCGGCAAGCATGTCTACTGCGAATGGCCCCTCGGCCGCACCACCGCGGAAGCCGAGGAACTCGCCGCGCTTGCCAAGGCGAAAGGATTGACCACCGCCGTCGGCCTGCAGGCCCGCGTCAATCCCGCTTTGTTGCACATGAAATCGCTGATCGAATCCGGCTATGTCGGCGAAATCGTCGCGGTCCACGTCAAGCTGATGCGCGAAGGCGTTTTGGCGCGCCCGTCCAACCGTGTCTGGCAGCGAGATGGGTCGTTGGGCGCCAACACGTTGACCATCGCCAACGGCCACACGCTGGACGCGCTCCGCTTCGTCGCCGGACCGTTCCGGTCGGTGTCGGCAGTGGTGACGACGCAGGTGAAACAATGGCTGGATACCGGCACGAAGGAAATGCTGGACGTCACCTCGCCGGATAATATTCTCGTCAATGGGTGGCTGGCGAACGGCGCGGTGGTGTCGTCGCACGTGAACGCCATCCCCTATGCCGGCAGCGGCTACCGCATGGAAATCTACGGTCGCGACGGCACGCTGATCGCGACCGGCGAGGACTCCCCCCAGCTCGGCGAAGTGTCCCTGCACGGCGCGCAGGGATCGAACAAGCTGGAACCCATCGAAATCCCGGCCCACTACCGCATCGTTCCGCCCAGCACACCCGATGGCGAGCCGGTGAACGTCGGCCAAATGTACGCCCGCTTTGCCCAGGCGATCGGCGGCAGTTCGGAAGGATTGCCGGATTTCGATACGGCCGTCGCGCTGCACAAGTTCATCGACGCCATCGCGAAATCGTCGGAAACGGGCACCGCCCAGCCGGCGCAATAAACAAAGGAAATTCCTATGGCATACGTCCGCCCCACGAAATCCGCGCCCCCGCCGGCGCGCCCGCAACTGGCGCCGCAACCGTCCGTCGCGCCGCTGACCCCGCCGAATTTCGGCGTCGATTTGATGACCGTCGCCGGATCGGCCCTGTTCGGCGCGAAATGGAAAGGGTTGGAGGCGAAAATCGTCCCCTGCCCCGCCCTTTCGGATTCCATGCCGGAATTCAAAACGACCTACGACGTCGAACCGCACGCGGAAATCCTCGGCTACGATGACTCGTCGTGGCAGGAAATCGCGGCCGACGATCTGGGTGCCCGCCGCGGCGGCGGCATGGTGTCGTTTTATTGGTTCCGCACGACGCTGGTTATCCCGGAGAAAATCGGTTCCAACGCGACCGCCGAAACCAAAGCCGTCTTCACGGTCAACGTCGACGATTACGCGGAAGTCTGGGTGAACGGTGTTCTCCCCCGCACGCCGGGTAGGCCGAGCGCGGCGGCGATTCAGGGGTTCAATATGCCGAACCGGCTGGTGCTGGCGGATTCCGTTAACCCCGGCGACCGTTTCGAAATCGCGGTGTTCGCCATCAACGGCCCGATCTCGGCTGCTCCGGCGAATTTCCTGTGGTTCCGCGAAGCGAAAATCGAATTCTGGCGGTAAGGAGGCAACCATGTCCCGTCTCAACGGAAAAATCATCCTGATCAGCGGCGGCGCCCGCGGCCAAGGTGCGGCCGAGGCCCGTCGTTGCGTGGCCGAGGGCGCCCGCGTCGTCATCGGCGACCTGCTCGACGACGCCGGCCGCGCTTTGGCCGAGGAACTGAAAGGCGCCGCGTCCTACGTGCATCAGGACGTCACGAAAGAAGCCGATTGGGATGCCGCGATTAAAGTCGCCGAATCCCTGGGCGGATTGCACGGTCTGATCAACAATGCCGGCATCTATCAACCGAAACGCTTGATGGACACCGACGCCGAACTCTTCGAGCGCCACATGCGCGTCAATCAGCTCGGGTGTTTCCTCGGCATGAAAGCGGTCGTGCCGCTGATGGAAAAATCGGGTGGCGGATCGATCGTGAATATTTCCTCCACCGCCGGCCTGCGCGGCTCGCCGGGCGCGATCGCCTACAGCGCCACGAAATGGGCGCTGCGCGGGATGACGAAGGCCGCCGCGGTCGATTTGGCGCCGAAGAAAATCCGCGTGAATTCCGTGCATCCCGGCCCGATCGATACGGATATGCTGAAAGTCCGCACGCCCGAGGAAAACGAACAGCGCCTGCAATTCGTGCCGATGAAGCGGATGGGCACGGCAGACGAAATCGCCAGCCTTGTCGTGTATCTGCTGTCGGACGAAAGCGGCTACGTGACGGGGGCCGAAGTCGCGATCGACGGCGGGTCGACGCTGTAATTGCCGAACTTGACGCCGCACCCAGTATGCGCACATGATGCGCATACTGGAGATGTGCGATGGGTTACGATCGAGCGGCACCGAAGCGCGCGGTGAACATGTCGTTGAACGAAGAGCTCGTCACGCGGGCGCGAGCGATCACACCCAATTTGTCCGCGACCGTCGAACAGCTGTTGGCTGCATTTATCGACGATTCTGAAGCCCGATCCGCCGAGCGCGACCGCCAAATCGCCGAGCACATCAAGGCAAACGATGCGTTCGTCGCGAAGTTCGGCTCCTGGGCCGAAGACTTCAGTACGCTTTGAAGATGGATCAGTTAAGCGTACATAAGAACCCTGGCCGGTACGTAAAGGCGATACCCTTCGTCGTTGTGGTTCAATCTAACAGGTTCCGGGATACGGCGACACGCGTCGTTGTCCCCCTCATCGACGCAAAGGTATTCAAATCGGCGGACAGCGACGTGGGGCCGCATTTCCTCATCGAAGACAGGGAGGTCGTGTTTGCTCCACTGCAAATCGCGCACGTTCCGCGGGCCGCTCTCGGCCCGCCGGTCGCCTCGCTGACAGCCGAAGACACCCGTATCGTCAACGCCCTCGACGCCATGCTCAGCCGAGCATGGCGCTGACAGCGTCTACCGCCGCCCCCCCATGGCCCCGGTATTCCGCCGGTCTTCCTCCGCCCGCACATTGTCCAGCAGATAATGCGGCCCGAGCGCATCCAAATTCGGCGCCCCGATCTGCCCGAGCACCAGATCGATCTCCCGTTGCAGGATTGAGACGGCTTTCTTCACACCCTCCAACCCGCCGGCCGTCGCGCCGTACAGCGTCGCTCGGCCGGTCAGCACGAAATCGGCGCCCATGCACATGGCCGCGACAATGTCGGACCCGCGGCGTATCCCGCTATCCAGCAGCAGCGGCACATCCGGTCCGACGGCGGACCGGATCATCGGCAGCATATCCACCGGCGACGGCATCATATCGAGTTGCCGCCCGCCGTGGTTTGACACCAGGATACCATCCACGCCCATGCCGACGGCGATACGCGCGTCCTCGGGGTGCATGATGCCTTTGATCAGCAATTTACCGCCCCAGGCGTTGCGAATGGCCTCGATATCGCCCCACACCTGACTGGCGTCCGGCGTCTGGTTCGCGAACAGATCGGCCACCTGATCCGGTGTCGATCCGGATGTCGCGTAACGTTCCCAATTGCCGAGCATCGGCAGGCCGCCTTGGCGGTAATAGTTCAGGACCCAGGCCGGGTGCAGCATCGCCTCCAGGATTGTGGGCAGCGTCATGCGCAGCGGGCGGACGAAGCCGTTGCGGCGGTTGCGTTCACGGTTGGACGACACCGGCACGTCGCAGGTCACCGCGATCGTGGACAGGCCGAGGTCGGTCGCGCGCTTGACCAGATCCAGCTGGAAAGACCGGTTTTTCGCACCGTAAATCTGATACCACATGTTGCGCGGCGCCAGTTTCGCGCCCGCTTCCATCGATGCATTGGACGCGCCGGACATCAGATACGGCACATCCGCTTCATTCGCCGCCTGCGCCAAAAACAGCTCCGCGTCCTTGCGGAACGCGCCGGCCATGCCAGTGGGGGCGATGCCGAACGGGCTGGCATATTCGCGGCCAAACAGCTTCGCCTTCTGAGACCGCTTCGACGTGTCGATGTAGTAGCGCGGCACCAGACGGGCCTGACGAAAGGCACTGGCGTTGGTGCGCAAGCCGACCTCATCCTCGACCCCACCTTCGATGAAGTCGAACATGATCTTCGGCAGCTTGCGCTTGGCCATGCGCTTGAGGTCGTCGATGTTGATCGCGCTGTCGATACGGCTCATGGTGGTGCGTCCCTTTCCTTGGGGATCACTATACGGGGGAAATGCCATGGCCGACAAACGCGCGCACGTCATAACCGGAGGCTTCCCGCTGGGCTCCCCCGCCGGTCACGACCAGGATTACGCCCGCTTAAGGCTGCTGACTTTGCTGGCCGAGCAGGATGTCCCCGCCACTGTCGGCAACGATTTCACCGATATCGCCCGCTTCCTGCCGATTTCGCGCCTGCTGATCACCTACGTGGCCGGCCCCTACCCCGATGCGGCACAGTGCGAGGCGATGCGGGGATGGCTCGAATCCGGCGGCCATTGGGTGGCGCTGCACGGCACCAGCGGCGGCCGCGCCCAGCGAGTCGAGGGCCACCGCATGCGCCGCACCATCAAAACCGAGCACCACGCGCTGCTCGGCGGCTTTTTCCTGACGCATCCGCCGCTGTGCGGGTTTACCGTGGACGTGAATCCCCACGCTCTGACCGAGGGCGTAGGAACGTCGTTCCGGGTCGAGGACGAACCTTATTTCGTCGAATTACAGAACCCCGCGACGGCGCAGGTGCTGCTGACCGCGAATTACGGCTTCGGATCCGATGCATTCCCCATTCTGTACCCTGCCGATACGTCGCCGATGGCCGACGGAAAAACCCGCGTCCTCGGCTACAACACCCCAGTCGGAGCCGGCTCCGTCACCTACTACGCGCTCGGCCATTGCCATGGGCCAACGGAATTTCGCGGCCCGTGGGAAAGCTCGGCGTTTACGAAATTGTTGCGGAACGCGATCTCTTACTGAGACGCCCGCGCCGGCCCGACCAACGTCGCACCGCCATCGACGCCGAGCACCTGCCCGGTGATGAACCGCGCCTGTTCGGACAGCAGGAAGCGCACGGCCATGCCGATGTCCCAGCCGTTGCCCTCTTTCCCCATCACCGAAGCTTTCCGGCGGGAGTCGCGGGCCTGATCGGTCATGCCGCGAGCGTAAACCATCGGCGTGTAGACCGGTCCCGGAAACACGCAGTTTGCTCGTATATTATCCGGCCCGTGATCCACCGCCATCGCTTGGGTCAGCGCGATCACCGCGCCCTTCGACACGGAATACGCCGTCAGCCCGCGCGGTCTTAACGCCGAGATGGAGGAAATCGTGACGATCGAGCCTCCCCCCGCCGTTTTGATCATCGCGGGGATCGCGTGTTTGCAGGACAGGAACATGGTGTCCACGTTCACATGCATGACGCGGGCCCAGTTTTCCTCGGTTTCCTCGACGACAGTGCCTTTGCTGCCGATGCCGACATTGTTGTCGAGGCAATCCAGCCGGCCCCAGCGCGCGACCGCGTCCTTCACCATCGCCTCGCATTCCGACGACCGCGTCACGTCGTAGGACGCCGCCGCCGCGCTGCCGCCCTCTTCGGCGATCATGGCAACGGTGCGTTCGGCGAGCGCGATGTCGCGGTCCACCACCAGCACATGCGCGCCAGCCCGAGCCAGCAGGATACAGGCCGCTCGGCCGTTACCGATGCCGTCGCCCACGGCCCCGCCGCCGGTGACGATCGCGACCTTGCCGGTGAGGCCCCATTCTTCGTTCGGTGTCATCGTTCGGTGTTCCTTGTGTTTTAGCCCCCGCCGGTGCCCCCGCCCCCGTCATGGTCGGGCCTGACCCGACCATCTCAGGCCAATGGGGCACGGGAGGATGCGTGTGCCGGTTCACCGTGTGCATGAATTCCGCAGACGGTGGTAGTGTCGCGCCGTGGAGGCCACCATGGACAACACCATCGACGTGATCATCCCGGTCGAACCCGATGCCGCGGCAGTGCTGTCCGACGCGCGCAACCGGGAGGCTATGGGACGTTTGATAAGCCGGGTGCTGAACCCTCGGGGCAGACGGAGTCCGCTTGCCGATACCATTGCCAAACTGAAGGCCAACGTTCGGCACGCGGGTCTCACGGACGCCGAGATCGACGCCGAACTGGCTGCGTATAACGGGGAGCGCCGGAACAGCCCAAATTCGCACGCATAAGGGTTGTAGGAAACTGTAATGGCATTATACTCACAAAATGCCATCCCGGAGTTTCGCCATGCCTCGGACCAGCGCGCACCCGAAGGAAACCAGCTTCAACATGCGGATCGACCCGGCGCTTAAGGCCGCTTTCACGAAGGCAACCGAGGCGGGGGACAAGCCCGCCGCCCAAATCGTCCGCGACCTCATGCGCGCCTATGTTCGTCAGAGCGAACGCCGCGCCTTCGAGATCGATGCTCGGCGGCAATCCCGCGAGGCCGCCGCGCCGACCCGCGATCCGAACAGCGACGAATACGCCGTCATGCGTGAGATCGAGGCCGAGCTCGCGGACGATCGCTTTTGGCAGGCGGACTGACGACGGTGAAACGCGGCGACCTCGTGACCGTGGCAATCTCGGGCGACTACGGCAAACTTCGTCCGGCGCTTATCATTCAAGCGGACGCGTTCGGTGAACTTGGCAGCGTGACGGTGTTGCGCCTGACGAGCGAATTGTGGGACTGGCCGAGCTTCCGCGTGACCGTGGAACCGACCGAGGCCAACGGCTTGCGGGCGACCTCGCAAATCATGATCGACAAAGCGGCCGCTGTTCCCCGCGAGAAAATCGCCGGAGCCTTTGGCCACCTCGACGCCGCCACTATGCGGACCGGAAATGGGGCGCTTGTTACCCTCTTGGACTTGGAGGCACCGCCTTGGGGGACGGTTCCGGTTGCGGAGGTCTTTGCGTAGGATTGGCATGCGGCGCGACTGAGCGGTTGTGTTGGCAAGGCATGCCCGCGGCGATGGGCGCCCGGGTGATTGACGGGGCGCGAAATTCAAGATTTGTGCAACAGGAGGAATCGAGCGCCGCCCGTCCCACTTATGCAACGATACGGAACGCACCGCAGAGTGTGGGAGTCAAGATCGGCGCAGGGGGACGCATTGACATTCATTGCCCGCCGTGTCGAAATCGAACATGCACTACAAGATTCACCGACTGACACCGAACTCAGAACGCTGGAAGCGCCCGTCCGCTGGACGGGTAGGGGCGCCGGGCGTTGGCAGCTATGTCGCGGAGAATGGGTTCGGGCACGAGGACTGGAATTTCAACTTCGATTTCTCCCATGATGGCATGATGCTGGGCTATACGGTCGCGCAGCCCGCACAGCGGTTCGCGGGAGATGAATTCCGACTGATCCTTGCCACATTCAGTGCTGGCGACGGTTGGAATGCCGTAGGATACTATGACGGAGCGATTTATAAGGAGAATCCGGCAGCGCCTGCGAAGCTGGCTATTGACCGGATGGCTTCCGACATATTTCAGCTTGCCACACAGAACACTCTATCTAGCCGATATAACCAAATGACGCAGTCACAAATTAGAACTGCGCTAGCGGAGGAGTTGGTTTCTTATAATTGGGAAATTCCAATCGATAAGGTCATCGTGTTCAAGGAACCTATCAAAATAGCCCCAGGCACCTTCGCCCCGGGTACGCAAAGAATGAAGACTTCCTATAACATAACAGAAGAGCAGTTCGACGACATCGTAGCAAGAGATCTCTCAATTTTCTTCACACAACCCGAAACGGACGCGTTTGAAGAGGGGAGCCGTTGCCTCCGGGTGCATAACGCGATTGAACGAAATCAGAGACTTATAAATGCGTTCAAGCGAGGGCTAAAATCGTTTGCATGTGCGATCTGCACGTTCGATTTTGAAGCGGAGTATGGCGAAATCGGGAAAGGCTTTATAGAGTGCCACCACACGCGCCCGGTGTCAGAGATGAACCCCGATGGCGATACGACGAGCGTAGATGAACTCATTGCCGTATGTCCGAATTGCCACCGGATGCTGCACAGGCAGACGCCACTCATTGAAGCGAAAGCACTTCGCAAAATGCGCCGTGACGCGAAAAAATAGGCCAAGCCACGCAACCTGGAACCGTGACCCAGGATTGTTGCAGAATTCAATATTTACGCACCAACACCGAGGCCATGAAGTCAAAAAATTTCTCCATTGCATAAATCTAGCGCATAAAAGTCGATGCACGTCTGCGGCCTGAACCGGCGTTCCGAAGGTCCGCGCTGGGTCGGTGGACAGTATCCAAGCTGCCCCCCACCTCAACCGCCTTGTTCGTTGCAATTCAACCCGCCGCTCCCTAAATTGGTCCAACCGACCAACCTTTAGGCACCCCCATGCCCACTCCGAGCACCGCCCGCCCACGCCCCAACCAGCCCAGCACCTGGACCCTCCAGGACGCCAAAGCCCACCTGAGCGATGTTGTGCGCCGCGCCCGATCGGATGGGCCGCAGCACGTGACCATCCATGGCAAGGAATCCGCGGTCGTCCTGTCGGAGGACGCCTACCGCCGCCTGACCGGCCGTCAGTCCGGTGCGGCCCTGCTCGCCGCCTTCCAAGCCTGCCCCCACCCCGAGGTCGAATTCGACCTGGAATCGGTCCGCTCCCCCGTACGCGACGTGGTGCTGTGACGGTCTGGCTCCTGGACACCAACATCCTTTCGGAAATGCGACGCCCCAGGCCGGAACCGAAAGTCGCCAGCTTCATCGCGACGCAGCCGCTGGACCGGCTATTCGTCAGCACGGTCACGCTCGCCGAACTGCGCTTCGGGATCGAGCGTCTGGCCGACCACGCCCGCCGCGCCGACCTCCATCATTGGTTGACCAACCAAATCCGCCCGATGTTCAACGGCAGGGTTCTGGAAATCACCGAGGACGTGATGCTCGAATGGCGGCTGATCGTCGAGGAAGGGAAACAGATGCGTCACACCTTCCCGCAACCGGACCTGATCATCGCAGCCACGGCGATTGTGTTCGGTTTGACGGTCGTCACCCGCAACCACGCCGACTTCGCTCGCACCCGCGCCCCGGTATTCAATCCTTGGGTGGATGAGGTGCCGACTGCCGGCTGAGGCGATGCCTCGTTCACCCCATATGCGTTAAAATACAAGGGCAATGGCTCATAAAAAACCGTCATTCCCGGGCTAGTTCCGGGAACCAGTTCAAGCACATCACCGCGAAAATGTGCGGTTGTTGATCCCCGGCACAAGGCCGGGGATGACGCTGTGGCGGCATCGCGGGCCATCTTCCACCTTATTTTGACGCTTCACCCATTCACCCCCCGCATAAACCCCGCGATAGCATCGATCTTCACCATAACCTCATCCCGCCCCTCCGGCTCCAGCGAGAAAACCACCCGTTCCACCTCCAAATCTTCATACCGCTTGATCATGTCCCCATCCCGGCGGGAGTGCCAAACCGTCACCGGCAAACGCCCCCTGCCCGCTTCCTCCGTCATCCGGTGAAATTCCGGGATCATGTCTGCGATCTGCCGGTAAGCGCCCTTCCGCGCCGCCTGCGGCAACCACCCATCCCCGTAACGGATCGCCCGCCGAGCGGAATAAGGAAACGCCCCCCCAACATAAACCGGCGGCGACCGCACCGGTTTCGGCCGAGCAACCATCGGATCGAAATTCACGAATTCCCCGTGATATTCGGCGGCATCGGACGACCAAATCGCCCGCATAGCCTCGACATTCTCCCGCGCTCGCTTGTGCCGCGTGGCAAATGCCGTCCCGTGGTTTTCCATCTCGTCCTGGTTCCAGCCGTTCCCGATCCCGAACAGGAACCGCCCGCCGGACACCACATCCAGCGAAGCCACCGTCTTCGCCAACTGGATCGGATCGCGCTGCGCCACCAAACACACCCCCGTACCAATCATCAGCCGCGACGTCACCGACGCCGCCGCCGCCAGCGACACGAACGGGTCCATCGCCTCGGCATATTTCCGCGGCAGCTCGCCGCCCGCCGGGAATTCCGTCTTCCGCGATAGCGGAATGTGGGAGTGTTCGGGCGCCCAGACGGAGTCAAAACCCCGTTCCTCCAGCGCCACCGCCAGCGCGTCCGCGCTAACAGCGTAATCCGCAAAGAACATCGAAGCGCCGAATTTCATCGCACAATCTCCCCCCATGGACCCTGACACCGTAACGCAATACGCTACGGCCGCGTTCCCGAGGAGACCCCAATGACCGTCCAATTCATCGGCATGATCGCCGCCGAGGCCAAGTCGGAGATTCACCCGGCTCAGGGTCCGACGATCGATCCCGACTACATCGCCCGTTTCGCCCAGGCGCATGAGGCAGCCGGGTTCGACCGGGTGCTGATCGCGCACAACTCGTCGGACGCCGACGCCGTGCTGGTGGCAACGCATGCGGCGTACGCGACCACGACTCTGGGCTTCATGATCGCGCACCGGCCGGGCTTCATCGCGCCGACCTACGCGGCGCGCTTGTTCGCGACGTTCGACGTGTTCTCGGGCGGTCGCGGCGGCATCCACATCATCTCCGGCGGCGACCCGGTGGAGCAGAAGCGCGACGGCGATTTTTTATCCCACGAGGAACGCTATCACCGCACCGACGAATACGTGGGGCTGATGCGGCAGACCTGGACGGCCGACAAACCGTTCAACCACGAAGGCCGCTACTACAAATTCGAAAACGCCTTCGCTCGGGTGAAGCCGCTGCAGAAGCCGCATATTCCCGTGTATTTCGGCGGCTCGTCCGACATCGCCATCGCCTTCGCGGCCAAGCATGCCAACATCTACGCCTTCTGGGGCGAAACGCTGGACATGGCGCGCGAAACCATCGCCAAAGTTCGCGCCGCCTGCGTCAAGATCGGCCGCGATCCGGCGACGATGCAGTTCAGCCTTTCGTTCCGCCCGGTTCTGGCCGACACCGAAGAGGCCGCTTGGAACCGCGCCGACCGCATTATCGAACGTATCCGCGACCTGCGCGGCCAGGGCATCGGCCGCTTCAACGCCAAGCCGGAGAGCGTGGGATCCCAACGCCTGCTGGACGTAGCCGCCGGCGGCAAGGTCCGCGACAAGCGCCTATGGACCGAAGTCGCTGCGGCCGTCGGCGCCGGGTCCAACACCACATCGCTGGTCGGCACGCCCGAGCAGGTGGCCGAATCGCTGCTGGAATACCATGCGATGGGCGTGACCACCTTCCTGATCCGCGGCTTCGACCCGCTGGACGACGCCACCGACTACGGCCGCGCGCTCCTGCCTTTGGTGAAGTCGGGTGCTCGGCCCATGGCGGCGGCGGCCGAATAACCCTGCCGATGATCGATGTCGCGGTCATCGGCGGTGGCCAAGCCGGCCTGACCATGAGTCACGCGCTGTCGCGGCGCGGAATCGCTCATGTCGTGCTGGAACGGCACCGCATCGCCGAACGCTGGCGAAGCGAGCGGTGGGATTCGCTGCGCTTCCAGTTCCCCAACTGGGCGCTGCGCCTGCCGGATTTTGCGTACGTGGGCGACAAACCCGACGAATACGCGCACCGCGACGATGTGGTGCGGTTCATCGAATCCTACGCCGAATCGATCCAGGCCCCGGTGCGAACCGGGGTAACGGTGCAAAAGTTGCGGCGCGCTGACGAAGGCTTCGCACTGACCTGCGAAAACGAGGTCATAACCGCCCGCAACGTGGTAATCGCTACCGGCCCCTACCAGCAAACCATGGTCCCCGACGCCGCGCACGGCCTGGGCGACGTCTTCCAGTTCACCGCCAGCGACTACCGCAACCCCGAACAACTGCCGGACGGCGGGGTTTTGGTGGTGGGCGCGGGCGCCTCCGGCTGCCAGATCGCCGAGGAACTGCTTGATTCCGGCCGCCGCGTCCATCTGTCCGTCGGCACCCACCGCCGCGCGCCGCGGCGCTATCGCGGGCAAGATTTCATCTGGTGGATCAACACCCTAGGCTGGGACGACCGCATCGCCTCCCCCGGCGCTGCTCGGCAACCTCCCTTGGTGATCAGCGGAGCCAAGGGCGGACGGACGGTCGATCTGCGGGAATACGCCGCCGCCGGGATGGTGCTGGCCGGGCGATTTGCCGGCGCGCGGGATGGCGTCGCGTCCTTCGCCCCCGATCTGGCGGAAAGCTTGGCCATCGGGGATGCCAGCTACGCCGCGTTCGTGGCGGCGGCCGACGCGCATCTTGGCGGCATGCCAAGCGACGAGCTTCCACCCCCGACTTTCCCTGAACCGACCGGGATCGAGTCGCTGAACCTGCGCGCCGCCGGCATCCGCACCGTGATCTGGGCCACCGGTTATCGCTACGATTTCGGCTGGGTGGACCTGGACGTTTTCACGGGCGGCGAACCTGAGCATACGCGGGGCGTGACGGGGGTTCCCGGCGCCTATTTCCTCGGTCTGCCGCTGCTTTATAAAACGAAGTCGTCGTTCCTGTCCGGCGTGGGGGAAGACGCGGCCTATCTGGCCGAACAGATCGATATCAGGAGGAAGACATGACGGCCGAAACCCTCTCGCCATCGGAAACCGACGACCTGCGTCGCATCGCCGGGCTGATGCTGCCCGCGAGCGCCGAATACAAGGTGCCAGCCGCCGACGATCCCGCGATCTTCGCCGATATCGTGAAATCGCTGGGCCGCGATTTCGCGGAAGTCCGCGCGGCGTTGGCGGAATTGGCGGGGATCGCGGGGCGGGACGATGCGGCCGCCGAGGCCGCCGCCAAAGCGCTGCTGGCGCGGGAGGACAGCCGGTCGGCCGCGTTGGGACGGGCGATGCTGCAATGTTACTACCGCGACGACCGCGTGGTGCGCTCGCTGGGCCTGGAGCCGCGCCCGCCGTTCCCGAAAGGGCATGAGTTGGAACAAGGGGATTGGTCTTTGCTCGATCCCGTGCGGGCACGGCCGAAGATGTGGCGCGACGCGTAAAGGGGGTCGCGGCGATGGCACGAAACGAAATGGTCGATGTCCTGATTATCGGTTCGGGCGCATCCGGCGCGGCGGTGGCGTGGAGCCTCGCCGAGACGAAAATGCGGATTCTATGCCTGGAACAGGGCGACTGGATGAAGCCCACCGACTACCCCAGCAACGGCCGCGACTGGGAAGCGCGTCGTTACGCCGACTTCGACATTTCCCCCAATCGCCGCAAGCGCGAAACGGATTACCCCGTCAACGACGATAATTCCGTGATGAAAGTCGCGATGTTCAACGCCGTCGGTGGCGGGACGACGATGTACACGGCGCATTATCCCCGCATGCACCCGTCGGATTTCCGCGTTAAATCTCTGGATGGCGTCGCCGACGACTGGCCGGTGGATTACCGAACGCTGGAGCCTTTTTTCGCGGAAAACGATCGCATGATGGGTGTGTCGGGTTTGGCGGGCGACCCCGCTTATCCGCCGCACCAGCCGCTGATGCCGCCGCTGCCGTTGGGCAAAACCGGCACGCGCTATGCCAAGGCGATGAACAGACTGGGTTGGCACTGGTGGCCGTCGGATTCCACCATCGCCACGACGGATTACGAGGGGCGGGCGAAATGCATCAACCTCGGTCATTGCACCCCCGGCTGCGCGCAAGGGGCCAAGGCCAGCACCGACATCACCTATTGGCCGCAGGCCCTGCGCGCGGGTGTGGAATTGCGGACCCGCTGCCGCGTGCGGGAGATCACGCTGAACGAACACGGCATGGCGGCCGGGGCGATCTATTACGATGCCGACGGCGTCGAACATTTCCAACCGGCCGAGGTGGTCATTGTCGCCTGCAACGGTATCGGCACACCGCGCCTGTTGCTGAATTCCGCCTCTTCCCGCTTTCCGAACGGGTTGGCCAATTCCAGTGGGCTTGTCGGTAAAAACCTGATGCTGCACCCGTGGCCTCAGGTCCGAGGTTATGTCGATGAGCGTGTCGACGGCGACCATGCGCCGATGTTGAGCATTTGGAGCAAGGAGTTCTACGAAACCGACCTGTCGCGCGGGTTCGTACGCGGCTACACCTTGCAGTTCGCACGCGGCACCGGGGTGGTCAACGAAGCGATCACCAGCGCCGCCGTGGGGCATTTGCCGTGGGGGGCCGATCATCATCGCGCTTACCGGGACAAGGTTTACCGGCGCGTCCAGGTCGGCGTCGCCTGCGAGGACCTGCCGGAGGAGCATAACCGCGTCACGCTCGATCCGGTGCTGAAGGACAGCAACGGCATTCCGGCGGCGAAAATCGATTACACGCTCAGCGAAAATACCGCGCGCATGATGGAACACGGGATCGCGCGCGCGACGGATATTTTGACCATGGCGGGTGCCAAGGACCTTTATACATCCCGCACGCTGCTCAACAGTCCCGGGCATTTGCTGGGAACCGCGCGTATGGGCAACGATCCGGAACGGTCGGTGGTGAACGCTTGGGGCCGGTGCCACGATGTGAAGAATATGTTCATCGTCGATGGCAGCATCTGGGTAACGTCGGGTGGGGTGAACCCGACTTCGACCATTCAGGCACTGGCGTTATACGTCGCCGACAGCATCAAGCAGCGGTTGGCGACGTTGTTCGACTGACACTAACCGTCATGGTCGGGTTATTAACGTTACGACTTCAACCCACCCTGCTTTTCGATAAACGCCGCAATCTCCGCCACACCCTGCCCCGCTCGGACATTCGCAAATACGAACGGACGAGCACCGCGCATTTTCTTGGCGTCGCGGTCCATAACTTCCAGACTCGCACCGACAAACGGTGCGAGATCGATCTTGTTGATCACCAGCATGTCGCTGCGGGTAATCCCCGGCCCGCCCTTCCGGGGGATTTTGTCGCCGGCGGAGACATCGATCACGTAAATCGTCAAATCCGCGAGTTCCGGGCTGAACGTCGCCGCCAGATTGTCGCCGCCGCTTTCGATCAGAATCACGTCCAAAGTGGGAAAACGCCGGTTCAATTCCGCCACGCCGGCGAGGTTGATCGACGCGTCCTCCCGGATCGCCGTGTGCGGGCAGCCGCCGGTTTCGATCCCCATAATCCGTTCCGGCGGCAGCGAGCCGGCGCGCGTGAGAAATTCGGCGTCTTCCTTGGTGTAGATATCGTTGGTGATCGCCGCGATATCGTAGGATTCGCGGAATATCTTGCACAACGCATCCATCAGCGCGGTTTTGCCGGTGCCGACGGGGCCGCCGACGCCGACGCGCAGCGGGCCATGCGGGGATTTGGTCATGATCGGAACAACCTTGTGTATTGGGTTTCGTGCCTGATGGCAGCGAGGTCGGAACGGAAGGCGCAGCCGCCGATATCGTCCAGCGTGGCTTCTTTTGTTTCGGCTGCTGTCGCGACGATTATCGGTTCCAGCGCCGCCAAAACGCGCAAGCCGGCGTTCTGCCCGAGCGGAACGAGACGTACGGCGGCGGAGATCAGATTGGTGGTGAAGGCTTGCAGGTAGGCTGCGGCGGCGTCGTCCTCGGCAATGCCGTGCATGCCGGTTAATGCGCCGACCGCGACCGGGTAAGGTGCATTTTCGGGCAGGCCGGTATTGGCCCAAGCGACCGCCGCCGCGGCAAAGGCTTTGCCCTGATCTAACGATTCCGACCGCCGTTCGCGCGATGCCGCGGTGGCGAGCGCGATCTCGACGATTTCCGCCAAAGCTGCCGGATCGGTGGCGGCACGATGGGCGTGGCGCAGCAGAATCGCATCGTTCCGGCCGGAACCGTTCGACAGCACGTCGGTCAACCAAATTTTCAGCGAGTCGCCGTCGGTGATGTCGTTGCAATCGACCGCGTATTCCAGGCCGTGGGAATACGCGTAACCGCCGGTCGGAAATGCTGGCGACAACCACGCCAGCAACCGGATCAGCGAAAACTCAGTCATGATCGTGGTCGTGATGGTGGTGATGCCCACCGCCACCGGCCGCGTAGGCGCCGGGTTCCGGATCGAACGGTGCCTCGATTTCCTCCACGTGCCCGCCGAGGCCCTCGACCATTTCCGCGATCACATGATCCGCGCGAATGCGGATCCGGTCGCCGAGGAGTTGCACCGGCAAATGCCGGTTGCCGAGATGCCACGCGATGCGGACCAATTCGTCGTCCTCATGCGCATGAATTTCCAGCAACGGTTCCGGCTTGGCGCGCACGCGGACGATGCCGTTTTCGACCGGCAGCCCGTCTCCGTCGCGCAACCGTACAGTCTGCGGCAGATCGAGCAGGATTTCCGCACCGCCCTCGGTTGTCAGCACGATCCGGCGGCGGTGGCGGCGGTCGAAATCGATCAGAACGTAATCGATCTCTTGGGCGATATTCCAGGTGCCCGCGGGCAGAACGCGATCGCTGCGCATCAGAACAGGAAATACCGTTGTGCCATCGGCAACACCGTGGCGGGTTCGCAGGTCAGCAGGACGCCGTCGGCGCGCACCTCATAGGTTTCGGGATCGACCTCGATCACCGGCATCGCGTTATTGTGGATCATCGACGCCTTGCCGATGCCCGATCGCGTGTTGTTCACCGCGACCATTTGCCGCGACAGACCCAAGGACCGCCCGAGTTCCGCATCCAGTGCCGCTTTCGACACGAATGTCAGACAACTCGCCTGCAAGGCCCGCCCGAACGCGCCGAACATGGGCCGGTAATGCATGGGTTGCGGGGTCGGAATGGACGCGTTGGGGTCGCCCATCGGCGCGCAGGCGATCGATCCGCCTTTGATCACCAAATCGGGTTTCACCCCGAAAAATGCCGGCGACCACAGGACGAGATCCGCGAGTTTCCCGGCCTCGACCGATCCTATTTCGTGCGCGAAACCCTGCGCGATGGCGGGGTTGATGGTGTATTTCGCGATGTAGCGCTTGACGCGGGCGTTGTCGTTGCGCCCCTCGCCGCCCCGTTGCGTTTTCATTTTATGCGCGGTCTGCCACGTGCGGATGATGACCTCGCCAACGCGGCCCATGGCCTGGGAATCCGACGACATCATCGAAAGCGCGCCGATATCGTGCAGAATATCCTCGGCCGCGATGGTTTCCTTGCGGATACGGCTCTCCGCGAAAGCAACGTCCTCGGGGATGGAGCTGTCCAGATGATGGCAAACCATCAGCATGTCCAGATGCTCGTCCAGCGTGTTCGCCGTATAGGGACGGGTCGGGTTGGTGGACGACGGCAGCACGTTCGGCAGGCCCGCGACCTTGATGATATCGGGGGCATGGCCGCCGCCGGCGCCCTCGGTATGGAAGGCGTGGATGGTGCGTCCTTTGAACGCGGCGATGGTGTCTTCCACGAAGCCCGATTCGTTCAACGTATCGGTGTGAATCATCACCTGAACATCGAAACGGTCGGCGACCGAAAGGCAATTGTCGATCGCGGCCGGCGTGGTGCCCCAATCCTCATGCAATTTCAGGCATGACGCCCCGGCGCGCAACATTTCTTCCAGCGCTTGCGGCTGGGATGCATTGCCCTTGCCGGCGAACGCCAGATTGACCGGCAACCCCTCTGCCGCCTGCAACATCCGCGCGAGGTGCCATGGACCCGGCGTGCAGGTCGTTGCCGATGTGCCGGTCGCCGGCCCCGTCCCGCCGCCGACCAACGTGGTCATGCCGGCGGCGATGGCGTCGTCCACCTGCTGCGGACAAATGAAATGAATATGGCTGTCGATGCCCCCGGCGGTGAGGATTTTTCCCTCCCCGGCGATGATTTCGGTGCCGGGACCGATGATGATATCGACGCCGGGCTGCACGTCGGGATTGCCGGCCTTGCCAATCCGAAAAATACGCCCGTTCAACAGCGCAACGTCGGCCTTCACGATCCCCCAATGATCGATAATCAGCGCGTTGGTGATGACCGTATCGACGGCACCCTGTGCCTGGGAGAATTGCGACTGCCCCATTCCGTCGCGGATGACCTTGCCGCCGCCGAATTTTACCTCGTCGCCGTAGACAGTCAGGTCGCGTTCGACCTCGACGATCAGATCGGTATCGGCCAGCCGCACGCGGTCCCCGGTGGTGGGGCCGAACATGTCGGCATAAGCGGCGCGCGTGATGCGGGTCATCGGAGTGCTCCGTTCGTCAGGCCGCGGAACCCGTGGACCTCGCGGGTGCCGCGATAAGGGATCAAGGTGACCTCGCGGGTCTGGCCGGGCTCGAAACGCACCGCCGTCCCCGCCGCGATATCCAATCTCTGGCCGCGCGCCTTCGCTCGGTCGAACGACAGCGCGCCGTTGGTTTCCGCGAAATGGTAATGGCTGCCGACCTGGATCGGGCGGTCGCCGGTGTTGGCGACGGTCAGGGCGGTGCGGACGAGACCGGCGTTCAGCTCGATATCGCCGGGTTCGGGGAGGAGTTCGCCTGGGATCATGGTGGGCAGTCCTAAATTTATTACGAAAAATCGGAGCAGGTCGCGGCAGGTCGATGTAAAATCAGGATGCTAATTTTTCCATTTCTTTCACATCGGCCAAAGCTGCCGCGATCCTATCCCGCAACGACGCCCGATCGGGCGGTACAGTCAATTTTTTGGGGCGTACGACATTGAAATCGATCTCGCGCAGCGTAACCGGGATGTCGCGTGGCATGTGCCGGTTGGGCGGCAGGACCCAAATAACCGGCTTCTCGGCGGCCCAGGCCGCACCAAGCTCCGCCAGCACCCATGCACTGTTCAAAGCGGCGCTCGATAGCACAAAGATCACCGCGTCTGCTGCACGTATATCCCGTTTGATCGCCCGTTCCCAATTATCGCCAGACACAACCCCTTGGATCGACGAGGGTGCGATTCCATAATCCCGCACCGCAAAGCCCAGTGCTTCCGCGAATGCGTGGTCAGGTCGAGGGTACGAGATAAAAACCTTATCGGTCACCTGTGATCCTCCTTTTGAGTTCCACGAGATAGATATCGAACTGGTTGAGATCCCGAGCCTGCATGTCGGCAAGTGGCCCGGCATTTCTGCGCCTGTGAAGGTCCCGCATCGATAGTCCGAACAGGACTGGACGGACAGGTTTATTGTCCATCATCGCTGCCCCAATTTCGGTCCATAGCCATGCACGATCCTCGGAGAACGGCGTTACCAATACCACAAGCTCATCGGCCCGTCCGATTTCTCGGAACAAAGCCCGTTTCCACTCGTCTCCGGTCTTAAGGTCGTAGACATCCAGAAAGGTCTCCGCCCCGCAGTCCCGGATACATCGCTCCATCTGGCGGGCAATCCAAGTGTCGTGCGATCCATGGGAGATGAAAACTCTCACCGAATAGGCTCATGCACCGTCACCAGCTTCGTCCCGTCCGGGAACGTCGCCTCCACCTGCACATCGTGGATCATTTCCGCGATGCCATCCATCACCTGATCGCGGGTCAGCACGGACGCACCGGCCTCCATCAAATCGGCGACCGTTCGCCCGTCGCGCGCGCCCTCGACCACGAAATCGGTGATCAGGGCCACGGCTTCCGGGTGGTTCAGCTTCACGCCGCGCTCCAGCCGCCGCCGAGCGACCATCGCGGCCATGCTGATGAGCAGCTTGTCTTTTTCGCGCGGGGTCAGATTCATTGGAAAACCCTTTCAACACATCCATACGCGCGGCAGCGGCCGAGGCGACCGGATCACGGCCAAAGCCGCCGCCACGGCCGCACGCAACGCGGCACTGTCGTTCGCCAGCATACGCGCGACCAGCATTCCGTTCCATGCGCTGACGCCGATTTCTCCCGCGCAACCGTCCAACGCCGCTCGGACCGGATCCAGCAACGCCTCCGCATCGGGCGCGACATGCAGCAACGTCGCGACCGAACAAGCGCCATCGGCCACCGGCTTTCGGTCGAGCGTCGCGGCGAGATCGCCATCCATGCGGATAGCATCGCGCATCAGCCAATGGCCACCGCGCCGCACGGCCAACCCGTCGCGCAGCCACGCCTGTCTCACCGTCTCACCCATCGCCGCTCGGCCGAACACCAGAGATTCGACGCCTACAAACCAAGCATCGGCAGCCAAATTTATCTCCAACCGCCGGTCCAGGGCGCAGCGGTCGAACAGGATCGTCTCCTGCGGCAGCCATTCGGCGGACGCACCCGCCGCCACGTCGATCCGCGTGCGGACAAAGGACGGTAAGCCGCCGGCCGGTGCGCGGTAGAACCGTTCGGCAGCTTGGGCAGAAAAGGTCGCCCTAGCACCCTGCCCCACCGCGAAAGTCGCAGAAAGCCGGTCGCCGCTGGCGACGCCGCCGGAGGTGTTCAACGTCGTGACATCCGCCCAACCGGCGCTGACAGGCCGGGGAAACCGCGCTTTCAGGCAACCGGCCTGGCGCAATCCGTCGAGCACGGTTTCGGCGCCGCGCCGCTTGAACGACACGCGCAGATCCCCGACCGCCCGTTGCAGGTCAGACTGAGAGGCGCCGTCGTACATCGGCTTCGTCAAGATCCTCCCGCCGCCCGGACAGCACGATGTCGCCGCGATCCATGACCGCGATCGTCTGCGCCAGCTCCTGGGCAAAATCGAAATATTGCTCGACCAGCAGGATGGCCATCTCCCCGCGTCCGCGCAACAGCTCGATCACCCGGCCGATGTCTTTGATGATGCTGGGCTGGATGCCCTCGGTCGGTTCATCCAGCACGATCAAGCGCGGTTTCATGACCAAAGCGCGGGCAATGGCGAGCTGCTGCTGCTGCCCGCCGGACAGATCGCCGCCTCGGCGCCCGAGCATGGTTTTCAGGACGGGGAAGAGATCGAAGATTTCGTCGGGAACGCGGCGTTGGCCACGCGGGAGGACGGCGAAACCGGTTTCCAGGTTTTCGCGCACGGTCAGCAGCGGAAATACGTCGCGGCCCTGCGGCACCCAGGCGATGCCGCGGCGGGCGCGTTCGTAGATCGGCAGGCGGGTGATGTCCTCGCCTTCCCACTCGATCGAGCCGGCGGACACCGGGTGTGCGCCGGTGATGGCCCGCAACAGGGACGTTTTGCCGACGCCGTTGCGGCCGAGCAGGCAGGTGACGGCGCCGGGGACGGCCTGGATGGAAACCTGCCGGAGCGCGATGGCGGCGCCGTAGTGCAGGTCGATGCTTTTTACGTCGAGCATCTTCAGCGCCCCAAATACACTTCGATGACCTTCGGATCGGCGCTCACGTGGTCGATCGAGCCGTCGGACAGCACCGAACCCTCATGCAACACGGTCACCTTCACATCCAGCGCCCGCACGAACGCCATGTCGTGTTCGACGACCACGACGCTGCGGGTCTTGTTGATCTCGCGCAGCAATTCGGCGGTCTGTTCGGTTTCGGCGTCGGTCATGCCGGCGACGGGTTCGTCGACCAGCAGCAACTGCGGCTCCTGCGCCAGCAGCATGCCGATTTCCAGCCATTGCTTCTGGCCGTGCGACAGATCGCCGCCGCGCTTGTCGCGGAACTCCTGCAAGCGGACCGTTTCCAGGACCGATTCGATCCGGCGCTTTTCGTCCGCCGTTTCCTTCGCCCAGAGCGAAAACCGGGGCCGCCGGTCGCCGGCCAGCGCGAGCAGAATATTGTCCCAGACCGTGTGAGGCTCGAACACCGTCGGCTTCTGGAATTTGCGGCCGATGCCCAACGCGGCGATGGCGGGTTCGTCCAGTTTGGTCAGATCGGTATCCACCCCGAACTGTACCGTGCCGGTGTCCGGCCGGGTGCGGCCGGTGATGACGTCCATCATCGTGGTCTTGCCGGCGCCGTTCGGACCGATCACCGCCCGCATCTCGCCTTTTTCCAAATACAGCGACAGCGCGTTCAGGGCGCGAAACCCATCGAAGGTGACCGTGACGCCGTCCAGATACAGCAGGGTGTCGGCTTCGCTCATGCGGTGCGCCTCCCGAACAGGCCCATGACGCCTTTGGGCAGGCACAACGTCACAAAGATGAACAGCGCGCCCAGCGCATAGAGCCAGTATTCCGGCAGCACGCCGGTGAACCAGGTCTTGCCGAAGTTCACGATCACGGCCCCCAGGATCGCGCCGCTCAGCGTCCCGCGCCCGCCGACGGCGACCCAAATCACGGCCTCGATGGAGTTCGCGGGGGCGAACTCGCTGGGGTTGATGATGCCGACCTGCGGCACGTACAGCGCGCCGCCGATGCCGGCCATGATCGCGGACAGGACCCAGACCACCAGCTTGTAGGACTCCGGGCGGTAACCCAGGAACCGGGTTCGGGACTCGGTGTCGCGCACCGCGATCAGCACCTTGCCGAAACGCGAGCGAACCACATACCGCGCAACCAGGTACTGCCCGCACAGGAACATCGCGGAGATCACCAGCAATGCCGAACGCGTCGAGTCCGCCTGCACCGAAAACCCGAGAATGTCCTTGAAATCGGTCATCCCGTTATTGCCGCCGAAGCCCATGTCGTTGCGGAAGAATGCAAGCAGCAACGCGTAGGTCAGCGCTTGGGTAATGATGGACAGATACACGCCCGTCACACGGGACCGGAACGCCAGATATCCGAACACCAGCGCCAGAATACCGGGCACGAGCACGACCATGAAACAGGCAAACCCGAACCACTCGAACCCGTGCCAGTACCAGGGCAGTTCCTTCCAGCCCAGGAACACCATGAAATCCGGCAGCATGGGGTTACCATAAACGCCTCGGGTTCCGATCTGGCGCATCAGGTACATGCCCATCGCGTAGCCGCCCAGCGCGAAGAACGCCGCGTGGCCCAGCGACAGAATCCCCGCGAACCCCCAGACCAGATCGACGGCCAGCGCCAGCATGGCGAAGCAAAGATATTTGCCGGCCAGCGCGATCACATAGGTCGGCACGTGCAGCGCCGAACTCAAAGCGGTGGACTGGTTCAGCAGCGCCAGACACAGCGGCACACCGAACGTCAGGCCCAACGTCAGCCAAGCGGTGCGATCGAGCTTCACGATTCCACCGCCCGTCCCTTGAGCGGGAACATCCCGCGCGGACGCCTTTGTATGAACAGGATCAACAACACCAGCACCACGATCTTGGCCATGACCGCGCCGGCCACCGGCTCCAGGAATTTGTTCACGATGCCCAAGGTCAGAGCGCCGAGCGTCGTGCCCCATAGGTTGCCGACGCCGCCGAAGACGACGACCATGAAGCTGTCGATGATGTAGCTCTGCCCCAGGTTGGGCGACACGTTGTCGATCTGCGACAGCGCCACTCCGGCCATCCCGGCCACGCCCGATCCCAGCCCGAACGTCAGTGCGTCGATCCAAGGTGTGCGGATGCCCATCGCGGCGGCCATGCGCCGGTTCTGCGTCACCGCCCGCATGCGCAGACCCAACGAGGTGTATCGCAACGCCCCCATCAACGAGGCCAGCACGGCGATGGAAAACAGAATGATATACATCCGGTTCCAGGTCAGCGTCAGGCCGCCCAGCTCCGTCGCGCCGCTCATCCAGCCGGGGGTATCGACGTCCTTGTTATTGGCCCCGAAAATCGACCGGACCGCCTGTTGCAGGCCCAGCGACAGGCCCCAGGTTGCCAGCAAGGTTTCCAGCGGGCGCCCATACAGCCAGCGGATCAGAAGCCGCTCGATCGCCACGCCAACCGCGCCGGAGACCAGGAATGCCATCGGGATCGCGACCAGCAGGCTGGCCCCGTACAGGCCGGGTGTGTTGGCGCGCATGAACTGCTGCACCACGAACGTCGTGTAGGCGCCGATCATCACCATCTCGCCATGCGCCATGTTGATGACGCCCATGACCCCGAAGGTGATGGCCAAACCGGCTGCCGCCAGCAGCAACACCGAACCGAGACTGAGGCCGTAATAGACGCTCTGCGCCACGCTCCAGGCCTGCGCCATGCGGTCGATGCCGGTGATCGCGGTCACGATCGCCTCCGTGACGGATTGCGGCTGACCGGACAACGACGCGAGGAACCCGCGCGCTTCGATATCGCCGCGTAAACGCAGCACGGCGACGGCGGCGACCCGATCAGCCTCGGCACTGTCCGGGGACGCGAGGACGGCAGCGGCACGCGCCTGTTCCATCTTCAGCTTCGCGCCCGCGTTGGTTTCGGTCGCCAAGACTTTTTCCAGGGCCGGCAACGCGGCCGGATCGTGGGATTTGAACACAGCCTCGGCGGCCTCGCGCCGCGCCGCCGCATCGGGCGCGAACAGGCGCAGCACGCCCAGCGCGGCATCGATCGCGCCACGAACGCTGTTGTTGACCCGCACCTGCTTCAACCCACCGGGCTGCGCGACCTCGCCGCTCAAAGCATCGGCGAATTCGCCATCGTCTTGTTTGACGAACAGCGCCTTATCGGTGCGAACGAAGAGTTTGCCGGCCTGCAACGCCCCGATAATCGCGGCGGCACGCGGATGCCCGGAATAGGAGAGTTGCTCGACACCGGCCCGAACCGAATCGAACCCCGGCGATGCCAGCGCGGCAACAGCCTCAGTAACCTGATCCGCTCGGGCGCCCACGGGCAATGCCGCCAACAACGCGAACAGAAAAGCGGCAAACAGGCGGCACATAACGAAATCCTTGGAGACAGCGTGGGGGTGACTGGGGAGGAACAGCCACCCCCAACGCCTCGGTCAGGCCTTCTTACCGGTCGAGCACTGACCGGTTTTCACATTGAAAGCCCCACACTTCAGCGGCGCCCGCCAGTCGCCGATCAGGTCCTTGGTGTCGGCGACGTAGGGCGACCATTCCTGGGCGACCACGAGGCCGGGTGTCGTCGAAACGGCATTGATCTGGCCGTCGGCTTGAATCTCGCCGATCAGCACCGGCTTGGTGATGTGGTGGTTCGGCATCATCGCCGAGTAACCGCCGGACAGATTCGGCACGGATACGCCGATCATCTCGTCGATCACGGCGTCGGACGCGGTGGTGCCGGCGGCCTCAACCGCTTTCACCCACATGTTGAAGCCGATGTAGTGCGCTTCCATCGGGTCGTTGGTGGTGCGCTTCGGCTTGCCGGTGAACTTGTGCCAGGCGTCGATGAACTTCTTGTTGTCGGCGTTATCGACGCTCATGAAGTAGTTCCAGGCGGCCAGATGGCCGACCAGCGGCTTGGTGTCGATGCCGGCCAGTTCTTCCTCACCCACGCTGAACGCCACCACGGGGATGTCGGTCGCCTTAATGCCCTGGTTGCCGAGTTCCTTGTAGAACGGGACGTTGGCGTCGCCGTTGATGGTGGACACGACGGCGGTCTTCTTGCCGGCGGAGCCGAATTTCTTGATCGAGGCCACGATGTTCTGCCAATCGGAATGGCCGAACGGCGTGTAGTTGATCATGATGTCTTCTTTGGCGACACCCTTGGCGATCAGATACGCTTCCAGAATCTGGTTGGTGGTGCGCGGGTAGACGTAGTCGGTGCCGGCCAGCACCCAACGCTGCACCTTGTTTTCCTTCATCAGGTAATCGACCGCCGGGATCGCCTGCTGGTTCGGCGCCGCGCCGGTGTAGAACACGTTACGGCTGCATTCCTGGCCCTCGTACTGGACGGGGTAGAACAGGATGGAATTCAGCTCTTCGAACACCGGCAGCACGGATTTGCGCGACACCGAGGTCCAGCATCCGAAAGTGGCGGCGCATTTGTCGACGGAGATCAGCTGGCGGGCCTTTTCCGCGAACAGCGGCCAGTTGGACGCGGGATCGACGACGACCGCTTCCAGCTTCTTGCCCAGCAGGCCACCCTTGGCGTTCTGCTGCTCGATGAGCATCGTCATGACGTCTTTAAGGGTGGTTTCGCTGATGGCCATGGTGCCGGACAGCGAGTGCAGAATGCCGACCTTGATGGTGCCGGCGGCGCCCTGCGCGGCAGCTTCCTTGACCGCGCCGACGGCGGCGACCGTCGCGGCGGCCGCACCCAGGCGAGCCAGTCCGCGACGCGAAATCGTGGGTAGATTGAATGCCATATGCCTCTGTCCTGTTTCCCCGGTGAGGGTCGGTTGCACGCTGATGCGGGCCTTGAGGGACGCCGCTGTTGGGAGGTTATGCAACAGGTGTGCCAGATGGGTTCTGCCTTACCGAACGGGCAGGAGACGCTGCCAGGACGGCTTCCGCTGGCGATTCAAAAGGCAAATAGGTTGTATTGGTTACATATTAGGCAAATCCAGGGCGGGAACTGCGCCGGTAGCGGCGGTGTTGTTTCGCGCGGAGGACGCGGACGAAGATGAAGCCGCGGAGATCGCGGCGTTGACCGAGCGGCTCGGCCTTCGCCGTTTGGCCCCCGTCCTAACACCAAAGACGCCGCAATGGCCCATCCCCGCCCGCGACCGGATCGGCGGCCGGCGAGGCGACGGCCGCGATATTGCGCGTGGCGGCATCGTATTCCCCGGCCCTGCCCCGGTAGGTATCCGGCCGTTCCGCGTTGTCCGGGTAGGCGCCGACGATCAGCAGATCGTCCGTTTGCCGCTGGTTGCAGTGCCCGACCCCGGCCGGAATTACCACCACATCGCCGGCTGACACCGTCAGTTCCTGCCCACCCGGCCCGCCGAACAGCACCGTGGCCGACCCGCGCGCGATGCCCAGCGCCTCATGCGCGTTGCTGTGGAAATGGTGGAACGAATAGACCCCGTCCCGCCAAGCCGGCGGCCAGCGGTTGGCGGCGAACAGAGCCTCGATCGCGGCGGGATCGGCGGGAACGGCCGCCTTATATATCAGCAGCGGCAGGCGGGAGTTCGGGATGGCGCCGTCGCCGGCGAACACGAACGTCAACGGGTTCCGGGTCATGCGACGATCTCCTGAGCGGCGACGGATGGGTCATCTTCCTCCCCATAGCCGATCAGCCGCAAGGCCCGCCCTTTGATGCCGCGTTGTCCCGCCGCGTGGATCAGCGGGGCTTCCCAGCCATGGGTCACCCAGACCTCGGACGCGCCGGTATCGTCGATGGTGCGGTTCAGTTCGGCCCAGTCGGCGTGATCGGACAGAATCAACGGCAGTTCGGCGCCGCTGGCCTTGGCGCGCTGCCGCACGCGCATCCAGCCGGATGCCGCGACGATCAGCGGGTTTTTCGCCAGCGGCACCGCGGAACCGGGCGGCGCGAGGACGATGGCGCCAGCCAGCCGGTCGGTCATCCGCAACGGTCCGATATCGCCGAGCGGGATACCGTGATTTTGGTAGACCAATGACATCGCCAGCAGCGCCGGATGCAGATAGACCGGCGCATCCCACCCGGCGCGCCGCAGCAGCGCGATCAGCCGCTGGCATTTCCCCAGGCTGTAGCAGCCGACGACATGGGTCCGGTCCGGGAACAACGCGACGCTGGCGAGCAGACGAGCGGTCTCATGTTCTGGGGGCGGATGGAGGAAAATGGGCAGGCCGAATGTGGCCTCGGTCACGAACACGTCGCAGGCGATGGGTTGGAACGGCGCGCATGTGGGGTCCGGCGTGCGTTTGTAGTCGCCGCTGACCACGACGCGCGTGCCACGGTATTCCATGGCGACCTGGGCACTGCCGAGGACATGACCGGCCGGCTGCAGCCACAGTTTCACGCCGCCGATGCCAATGGTTTCACCATATGCCAGCGCCTGGAGGTGCCCGCCGGCGCGCTTTTCGCCCATACGCGCCCGCATCAGGGCCAGAGTCTCCCGCGTCGCCAGCACCGCCTTATGCCCCGGCCGAGCATGATCGGAATGCGCGTGCGTGATCACGGCGCGGTCCACGACGCGGGAGGGATCGATGAAGAACCCGCCAGGCTCGCAATACAGGCCCTGCGGCAGCGGTTTCAGCCAAGTGTCGGGGTGCGGCATAGAGGCAGTCTGGCACATCCGGACGAAACCGTCGTTGCCCAACGGCGCGGGGTACGGGACACTCCGGTCAGGAGGCTTTTATCCATGTCGCACCAGCCCAACGCCTTGGCCCAGATCCAACGCCAGATCATGTGGAACCGCCTGATCGCCGTGGTCGAGGAACAGGCGCAGATCATGATCCGCACCGCGTTCTCCACAACTGTGCGAGAAGCCGGGGATCTGTCCGCCGGTATCTTCGACCGGCAGGGGCGGATGATGGCGCAGGCCGTTACGGGGACGCCGGGGCACGTCAATTCCATGGCCGAAAGCGTCGGGCATTTTCTTCGCAAGTTCCCGCTGGACACCATGCGGCCGGGCGATCACTACATTACCAACGACCCCTGGCTGGGGACCGGGCATCTGCACGATCTGACCGTGGTCACGCCGGCATTTCATAATGGCGTCGCGGTTGGGGTGTTCGCCAACACCGCGCATGTGATCGACATCGGCGGTCTGGGCATGGGGCCGGAAGGGCGGTCGGTGTTCGAAGAGGGCATGTATATCCCCATCGTCAAATGCTTTGATCGGGGTGTGCCGAACGAAACCTTCTTCGATTTCATGCGGGCGGGATCGCGGCTGCCGGTGGAATTGGAAGGCGACATTTACTCGCTGTGCGCCTGCAACGATGCCGGTGCCCGCCGTCTGGTGGAAATGATGGCGGAATTCGAGATGGACAGCCTCGACCCGCTGGCCGACTTCATCTTCGATCTTTCCCGCCGCGCCACTTTGGCCGAAATTGCTCGGCTGCCGCGGGGGGTGTTCGGCGGGGAAATCTGGTCGGACGGGTATGAGGAGCCGGTGAAGCTGCAAGCGTCGCTGGAAATCCTGGACGATGCCATCGAGGTGGATTTCGCGGGGACCTCCGGTCTATCGTCGCGTGGGATCAATGTTCCGCCAGCATATTGCCGCGCCTACGCGAGTTTCGGGCTCAAGTGCGTGGTGGCGCCGGAAATACCGAATAATTGGGCGTCGTTGGCGCCGTTCCGGATGAAAATACCCGAGGGCTGCATTCTGAACGCACCGCGCCCGTATCCGGTTTCGGTGCGGCACGTGATCGGGCATTTGCTGCCGGATTTGATGATGGGGTGTTTGCATCAGGCGGTGCCGGACCGGGTGACGGCCGAGGGTGCCTCATCCTTGTGGAATCCGCCGCTGCGGGGCGGGTCGTCGGTGTCCGGTCAGGCGCGCGGCAACAAGCCGGTGATCGGGGATTTCGAGATTATCACGTTCAACTCCGGCGGCACGGGCGCGCGTCCGACAGCGGATGGGCTGGACGCGACGGCGTTTCCCTCGGGCGTGCGGACGATGCCGGTGGAGGCGACCGAGAATGTCGCGCCCGTGGTGCTGTGGCGCAAGGAATTGAAACCGGATTCCGGGGGCGCCGGGCGGACGCGGGGCGGTGTCGGGCAGATCATGGAAATCGCGACCAAGGGCGATCTGGAATTCGCGGTGAACGCGTCGTTCGATCGCATCGGGCACGCGCCGAAGGGGCGCGAATCCGGGTTGGACGGCGCGGCGGGCGTGGTGAAATTCAAATCCGGGGTTTTGCTGCGGACGAAGGGGTATCAAATCATTCCCGATGGCGATCGGTTGATCCTGGAACTGCCGGGCGGTGCCGGAATGGGCGATCCCGCCACGCGCGACCCTGCTGCCGTGATGCGCGACGTGCGCGATGGGCTGGTGTCGGCGGAGAATGCGCGCACCTTGTATAAAGTCGGTACGACCGACGCCGAAACCGCTGCTTTGAGGGTTCTTTAAATGCGCTGCGATCTGATTATCCGCGATGCGACCGTGTTCGACGGTACCGGCAAGCCTCGGTTCAAGGCCGATATCGGGGTGACCGGCGATCGTATCGTTGCGGTGGGCGATCTGAGCGCGTCTTCCGGCGACCGGGAAGTCGTTGCGACCGGCAAAGCCGTTGCGCCCGGCTTCATCGATGCGCATACGCACGACGACCGAGCGGTGCTGTGCGGACCGGACTGTATGCTGTGCAAGATGTCGCAGGGGGTCACGACGGTGGTCGTGGGCAACTGCGGAATTTCGCTCTCTCCGGTGCGGATGAAATCGCGGCCGGTGCCGCCGCTGGATTTGTTGGGGGAGGAATCGTGGTTTTCCTTCGACAGTTTCGGGGAATACGCCGACCGTTTGGCGCGCGATCCATCGCCGGTGAACACCTACGCGCTGATCGGGCATATGTCGTTGCGGGTGGAGGCGATGAACGGCGACACCCAGCGCGCCGCGACGGATCGGGAAGCCGAACATATGCGCAAGCGTCTGGCGGATGCGCTGGCGCAGGGCGGATCGGGGTTTTCCACGGGGTTGTATTATCCGCCGAACGCGATGGCGCCCACGGACGAGGTCATTGCCGTTGCCGAAGCGTTGCGCGCCGCCGGGGGCATCTACGTCACGCATATGCGCGATGAGGCCAACGACGTGCTGGTTTCGATCGAGGAGACGCTGAAAATCGGCCGGTCGGTGGGGGCGCCGGTGGTGATCAGCCATCACAAATGCTCGATGCCGGAGAATTTCGGGCGTTCTACGGAAACCTTGCCGCTGATCGATGCGAATGCGTTGACGCAGAAAGTGGATTTCGACGTTTATCCCTATGCCGCCGGTTCGACCGTGCTGATGCCGCACCGGTTGCGGCCGGATGTGCCCGTGCAGATCACGTGGTCCGTGCCGCATCCGGAATGCGCGGGGCGGATGCTGGACGATCTGGCGCGGGAATGGGGGTTGGAGCCGAAGCAGGCGGCCGAACGGTTAACCCCGGCGGGGGCGATCTATTTCCAGATGGATGAACCGGATGTGCAACGCATCATGGCACATCGCCTGTCGATGATCGGGTCCGACGGGCTGCCGCACGATTCTTATCCGCATCCTCGGCTTTGGGGCACGTTTCCGCGTGTGCTGGGGCATTACGCACGCGATCTCGGGCTGTTCAGCATGGAGGACGCGGTGCGGAAAATGACCGGTCACACGGCAGAGGTGTTCGGGATGACCGATCGCGGGTTTATCCGCGTGGGGGCCTATGCCGATCTGGTGCTGTTCGATCCGGCGACGGTAAAGGATGCGTCCACGTACGACGCGCCGACAGCGCCTTCGACGGGGATTGTCGAGACCTGGGTGAATGGACGGTCCACGTATGTTTTCGGCCAGGGGGCGACGGCGGAACGGGCGGGGCGGTTGGTGACGCGGAACCGGGCATAGGCGGAAATAGGGCTGGCAAACCGGCGCATCGACGCTTCATATTGCACCGCAGCAATCCCGGAGGTTCCCATGCACTACCTCACCATCGCCGAAGCATCCCGCCAAATCGCCGCGAAGAAGTTGTCGCCTGTCGAGCTCACGCAGGCGTTCCTCGATCGCATCGCGGCGTTGAACCCGCAGCTGAACGCCTATCTTCTGGTCACTGCCGATCACGCCTTAAAACAGGCGAAACAGGCCGAGCAGGAAATCGCCAGCGGCAATTACCGCGGCCCGATGCACGGCATCCCCTACGCACTGAAAGACATTTATTGCACCGCCGGCATCCGCACGACCTGTCACTCGCGCACGCTGGAAAACTACGTTCCGGCTTCCGACGCCACCACGGTCGCGAAACTCACCCAATCCGGCGCCGTTCTGCTCGGCAAACTGTCCACGCATGAGTTCGCGCATGGCGGGCCGTCCTTCGATCTGCCCTGGCCGGCGGCGCGCAATCCCTGGAGCCGGGATCATGCGACCGGCGGATCGTCGTCCGGCTCCGGCGCTGCCGGGGCCGCGGGGTTGGCGATGGGGTCCATGGGCTCGGACACCGGCGGATCGATCCGTAACCCGGCGGCTCTGTGCGGTCTCATCGGGTTGAAGCCGACCTACGGGCTGGTCAGCCGCTCCGGCGTTTACACCAACAGCTTCAGCTACGATCACGCCGGGCCGCTGACATGGACGGCCGAGGACGCCGCGATCATGTTGCAAGCCGTCGCCGGCCACGACCCGAAGGACCCCGCCAGCGCCAGCGGTCCCATCCCTGACTACCGCGCGGCGTTGAACAGCCCGATCGAGGGCATGCGCATCGGCATCGTCAGGCATCTGTATGAAAGCGATGTCCCCACGCCGGACGTCGTCAAGAAAGCCCTGGAAGCCGCGTACGACGTGCTGCGCGACCTCGGCGCGATCCTGGAAGACGTCGCCATCCGCCCGGCGCAGCAGTATCACGACGTCAAAATCACCGGTGCGGAATCGGAACTCTACGCCGTGCACGAGCCGGCTCTTCGGACGCAGTTGCATAACTTCGGCGAGGATTTCCTCGGCCGCACGCTGGGCGCGCTGATGATCTCGTCTGCCGACTACATGCAGGCCAGCCGCCAGCGGCGCAAAATGATCGCCGACATGGCGCCCATCTACGCCAAATACGATGCCCTGATCACCGCCGGCCCCGGTCCGGCCGGGCGGCTGGATGCGTGGCGCACGATCGCGTTCTGGCAGAAGGCGTCTTTGACCACGCCGTTCAACGTCCTCGGCTGTCCGGCGCTGGCGCAATGCATCGGCTTCACCCCCGAGGGCCTGCCGCTCTCGATGCAGATCGCCGCTCGGCCGTTCGACGACGCGACCACCCTGCGGGTCGCGCACGCCTATGAATCCGCCACACCATGGCGGGCTCGGCGGCCGGCGCTGGACCCCGACGCGGTCTTCTCCACCGAGCAACCGCCCATCCCCGAACCGGAAAAAGCGACCATCGGCCAGAAACGCCGCGACGAAATCGCCGCGTTGGTGCTGCGCGCCGGCCTGACGCTGAACGAGCGCCATTTCGAGCAGTTGTGCGCCACCGCCCCTTATATCGACGACATGACCGGCCGCCTGGAACGCGACCCCGCGTTTCACGACGAACCGAGCAACATCTTCATCGCGTGAACATTCCAGGGCTGGCGTAATGTCGCGGCGCATGCCAGCGTAATGGGCACAAAGCAAAGCTCCTTTGGGGGACGCCGTACCATGAAACACGCCTTGGTCGCCGCCGCGGCTCTACTTGCCTGTTCGGCGCCCGCCGCCCTTGCCCGCCCGGATTGCGACCCCGCGTCGTTGAATGCCATGCGCATTCCGGGCCTAACGGTTACCTCTGCCGCCCCCGTGGACGCGAGCGTGGAAAACCCGGCGTATTGCGACGTAAAAGCGACGGTCGAGACCAAAGGCGAAGGCGCGCCCCCCGGCAGCGCGACGCTGGGGCTACAGTTGCCCGCCAAATGGCAGCAGCGCTTCCTGTTCATGGGGGTGGGCGGCAACGCCGGCCGGCTGGTTCCCGCGATCAACGCCACGGACAGGGCATCGGCGCTGAAGAAAGGCTATACGACCGCCATCACCGACACCGGCCATACCGGCAACGGCACCGACGCCGATTGGGTGCGCGCGGCCAACGGCAAGCGCGATGAGGCCAAGGTCGCCGACTTCTTCTTCCGAGCGGCGCACGATGCCACGGTCGCGGGCAAAAAATTTACTGCTGCCTATTATTCGGAACCGGTGCAGCACGCCTATTTCGACGGCTGCTCCACCGGCGGGCGCATGGCGATGATGGAAGCCGAACGCTACCCCACCGACTTCGACGGCATCGTCGCCGGCGATCCCAACATGGACTACCACGCCACCTTGCAGCGCCTCCTGGTGCAGAAGGCGGCTTTCGCCTCACCCGCGGCGTGGCTGTCGCCGGCGGCGCTGGCCACGATCGACAAGGCCGTGACCGAACGCTGCGACGCAATCGACGGCGCGACCGACGGTCTGGTGCAGAACCCCGCCCGCTGTTCGGTTCGGGCCGAGGACCTCGTTTGCAAAGGCGGCGCGACCGCGGATTGTCTGACACCGGAACAGGCGACGGTGCTGCACGCTTACACCACGCCGCTGCGCGACCGTCATGGGCGGGAGGTCTTTCCCGGCTGGGCGATGACCAACCTGACCGGTCCGCGCGGCATGAGCTACTGGACAACCGGCGCCACCGCGCCCGATCTGGCACAGCCGCTCGATCCCTGGGGCAAGGACCCGAACGCTGCGCCGCGCGGTTATATCTTCGCGCGTCAGGCCATGAATTTTTGGTTGGGTCTCGGCGCCAACGCCAAGTTCTCCACCCTGGATGTCGATCCCCGCACCAACACCGTCGGCGACGGGCTGATCGCGCAGGTGGACAAGGCCTTCGGACCGGCGGAGACCAAGAATCCGGCAAAGCTTGCGCCGTTCATCCAGCAGGGGCGGAAATTGATCATCTACCACGGCACGAGCGACCCGGCGCTGCCGGCGGCCCGTTCCGTGCAGTTCTATCAGGAACTGTCCGCGTTGATGCGCGGCCGCGACAAGGCGGCGGCCAATGTCCGGCTATTCCTGGTGCCGGGTATGCAGCATTGCAGCGGCGGCATCGGGCCGGACCAGTTCGACACGCTGACTGCTTTGGAGTCGTGGGTAGAAGCCGGGAAGGCGCCCGAGGCTATCCCGGCGCACACCGCATCCGGCCGGCCGCCGCACGAACTGCCGCTATGCGCGTACCCGAAGCAGGCGCGTTTTTCCGGCTTCGGGCAGCCCCAGGACGGGGCGAACTGGCACTGCGCGGAGCCGGATAAGGGTTAACGCCGCGCCTTGCGGGCGGCGTAGCGGGCGTCGCGCGCGGCTTTGCGTTCGGCCTCCAGCGCCAGAAGCGCGGCTTTGCGGGCGATTTCCTCGGCGGTCTTTTCCGCCGCCTTGCGCACGGCTTCGGCCTGGCGTTCGGCTTCCTCGGCGGCCAGACGGGCGGCGTCGGCTTCCTTGGCGATTTTGCGTTCCTGTTCCCGCTTCTCACGGGCTTCGGCGACCGCCAGGCGTTCGGCCAGTTTGGCCTGGACCGAGGGGTCGTCAGGGCCGGGGCGCGAGCGGAATTTCTCGATCAGAGCTTGTTTGGCTTTCGCGGCCGCGGACGCGCGATCGTTGAAGTCGGCATGTTTGAAGGCCGGCAAGTGTGGAATCTCCATGGTGACGAAACGTGCCCATAGCCGATCCCTCAGCCGAACGCCATGTTTCGTTGCCCTCCCCTCAGGGGGATCGCATATGGCGGATTTCCGACATTTTCCGTCATGGTCGGGTTTAACCTGACCATCTCGCGCCAATGGGGCACCGTCCGAAAAACCCTGCCTTTTCAAGGGTGCGTGAATCGCAGGAGATGGTCGGGTCACGCCCGACCATGACGAGCGGGGGCGCCTGGCCCTCCCCTGCCCCGCGAAAGTTTTTTTCGCCTGCATGCATTTTTCTGCCCGGCGTTAGTACCTTGTTAACCTTTTCCTGACCTAATCGGCCCGAACGACGAACCCGCCCGAGGCGCCAAAAAGGCCCGAGCGACGGCGGAACGCTGATTCTGTCAAGGAATTTCGGTCATGAACGTGACGCTCGCGATGTACGTCCCCTGCCCTCGCCTTGTGCGGGAGGGCTGATCCATGGCCTCCATCATCCCTTCCCTGACCACGACTCAGGTCGCGGGCATGTCCACGACGTCGATCGCGGCGTTGAACACCACCGACATTCAGGCCTTCGCGGCAACGCAGATCGCGGTGCTGAATTCGACGCAGGTGGCAGCGCTGACAACCACCGATTTGCCGTTGTTGACCACGACTCAGGTCGCGGCCTTCGCGTCGCAGGCGCTGGCGGCGCTGAATACGACGCAGTTTGGGACGCTGACCTCCACCCAATTGGGGGCGCTGAGCACAGCGGCGACGGCGGGCATCAACACCACCGACATCGCGGCGCTGACCACGACTCAGGCAAGCGGGCTGACGGCGACGCAGATGGGGGCGCTGTCCACCACGCAGTTCGTTAATCTGACGAGTACGGACCTGGGCACGCTGACCACAACGCAACTGGGCGGGCTGAAATCCACCGATTTCGCGGCACTGAACACGACGCAATTGGGCGGTTTGACCTCGACGCAGCTGGGCGCGCTGACCAACACGGCGGTGACGGCGCTGAACTCGACCAACATCGGCGCGCTGACGACCACGCAGCTGGGCGGACTGACATCGACGCAGCTCGCGGCGCTGACCACCGGGCAGATCGGCGGGTTGACGACGACGGAGATCGCGGCGCTGACGACGACGCAGTTTGGCGGAATGACATCCACGCAGCTGGGCGCGCTGAGCACCGCGCAGTTCGGCGGATTGACGACCACGGAACTCGGGGCACTGACCACCGGGCAGCTGGGCGGGCTGAAAACGACGGAAATCGCGGCGCTGACCACGACGCAGTTGGGCGGGCTGACATCGACGCAGCTGGGCGCGCTGACAACCAGCCAGGCCGCGGCGATAACCACCACCGACATCGCCGCTTTGACCACGACCCAGATCGATGGATTGACCGCGACACAA
>CAITUP010000160.1 GCA_903895595.1 uncultured Acetobacteraceae bacterium
CGAAGAGACGTTCGCCCGTCAGGCCATTTGCCTGTTGTCGGACGACCGGTTATGGTTAAAACATCATCTAGCGGCGCTTTCTTCGCAGAGATCCCGGACTTGGGACCATGTTGCCGCCGACTTCGAAAGCTTAATGTCATGATAACTTCTTTAATAAAACCGCTGCGTGCGGCAGCAGGGCGGCTACTCGCCTCGCGCGGATATCTTCTGGCGCCGATCGAGGAGTGGCACCATGTTCGTACGATGCGGAATGTTCATCGCGGCGATGCGATCGAAATCGAAAATCTGTACCGTTCATTTGTCTTTCCCGACCTGCCGCGCAACCCGGCGCGCGCCGACAGCCTCCAAAACCTGCATGGCACGTCGGTGGGAGAGGCAATTTACATCGTCGAGGGATTGAGCCGGGCGATGAACGTCGCAGGCGATGTTTGCGAATTCGGGTGCAACGAAGGGGCCACCTCGCGGCTGCTGGCGAGCGAGATCGCCCCGGACGACAAGCGCCTGCTGTGGCTGTTCGACTCGTTCGAGGGCTTACCCGCGCCGACGGAACAGGACCGTCTCATCGACGACATCGCCGGTCTGGGATCGATCGAACGCTATCAGGGTGTCCTGCTGGCACGGGAGGATCAGGTCCGGGACAAGCTGGCTCTCGTGAAATTCCCGGAAAACCGTATCCGCCTTGTCAAAGGGTGGCTGGACAAGACCTTGACATCGGCCGCTGTCGGGCCGCTCGACAAGATCGCGTTCGCATATATCGACCTGGATTTCTACGAGCCGATCAAAATCTCGCTGGCATTCGTGCATGGGAAGATGCCTGTCGGCGGCGTGATTGTCGTCGACGACTACGGATTCTTCTCCGAAGGGGCAAAACTTTCAGTCGATGAGTTCCTCGCCGCGCATCCGGGTTGCTACGACATGAAGCTACCGATCGAAGCCGCCGGAAAATTTTGTGTCTTGACGAAGATCGCCGGAGTTTCGCCTTTACGCGCCGGGTAGGCGGAGAAGCCGATTGGGACGAGTCAGATCAGAGCCGGCGGCGGCGCCGTCGATCGCGCGAAGTGCGACCCTGATGGTCGCTATGCGGGCCGTCTCGCGCCTGATTGGGATTTTCAGCACCGCGGTCCTGGCCCGCATCCTAACGCCCGACGATTTCGGTCTGGTGGTTCTGGGCACGTCAGTGCTCAGCGTCGTTCAGCTTCTCAGCGATTGTTCGTTGGGGGCCGCGCTGATCCGAACCGGGGAGCCGACCCGCGCGCAGTTCGATACCGCCTGGACGATCGGTCTCCTGCGCGGCCTGCTGGTCGCGGTCAGTGCCTTGGTTGCCGCTCCCTTTGTCGCGACCTCCATGCAGGAGCCGCGGGTGGTGCCGATCCTTTGGTTACTGGCGGTCACGGCCCTGCTGCAATCGGCGGAAAACATCCGCCTGGTGCAATTTCAGATCGATCTTAACTACGGGCCGATGTTCCGCTACCAGTTCGTCACCCGGATCGTGAGCTTCGTCGCGACGCTGGTGCTGGCACTGGCGCTGCGGAACTACTGGGCGTTGATCCTGTCGTCGGCGATCACAGCGGTGGTCACGGTGGCGTACAGCTACGTGTTGCGCCCTTACAGGCCTCGGCTGACGTTGATCGAATGGCGGCATCTGTTCGGTTTTTCGAAATGGGCGATGATCGGCAGTGTCCTGGCCGTGATCGACGTCTACAGCATCAATTTTCTGATCAGCTGGTTCGGCGGCGCCCGGGCGATGGGCCTGTTCCAGGTCTCGTCCCAGATAGCCGCACTTCCGGCAAGTGAGATCGCCGCGCCGATCCGAGCACCTATGTATGCAGGATTCGCCCGCCTGCGGGACGATCCGCGGGAATTGATAAGGGTTTATATTCAGGGCTTCGGGTTCCTGTTTTTGATCATCACCCCGATGTCGTTCGGCATTTTCGCGACGGCGCCGATGATCGCGCCTCTGGCCCTGGGGCCGCAGTGGACAGACGCCCCGCCGATGATCGAGGCGATCGTGTTCTATGCCCTGTTCGACGCATTCGGACACTATCCGCATAATTTATTCGTGATCCTGAACCGCCAGCCAAAACTGATGGTTCTGGGAGCGATCTTCTTGGCGATCCGGGTTCCGGCCGCGGTGTTGGGTGGCGCGTGGGGTGGGTCGATCGGCGCGGTTTACGGCATGGCGGTAACGGCGGTACTGGGTGCGATATACTGGTGCGGCGCATCGCTTTTGCTGATTCATGCGTCCCCGAATCTTCTGCTCGCGGCGATATGGCGAACCGCCGCTGCCTGCTGCGTCATGGTTGGGGTGCTGCTCGCGCTTCGGCAAATCTGGCCGGTAGAAGCTGGCTATGGCCGGCTCGGTCTCCAGTTTCTGGCTTTTGTCGCGGCGGGGGTCGTTTTGCACACGGGTACGCAGACCCTGCTTTGGTGGTTGTCCGGCCGGCCGGAAGGCGCGGAAACGAAGGCTTTGGCAAGCGCTGCAGCGGCGTGGCGCCGGCTCGTCGCCATGAGCCTTTCGCTGCTGCGCCGCCTGACTCCGACCGCACGATGAAGCAGATCGCTGTCCCGTTTGCGCTTTCGATTCTGGCACTTGTCGTGGGTGCGTTCGGCCTGGGGGCACAACCGTTGTGGAACGACGAAGCGTTCAGCTTTTTCGTCGCCTACAAGGATGTCGAGCATACGCTTGCCTTCATGCGGCAGGACACGCAACCGCCATTTTATTATCTGGTACTGACTGGCTGTCTGCGGTTCGGGCACGATCCTTGGGTGTTGCGCAGCCTGTCCGTCGCCGCGATCGTGCTCGCGGTGCCGCTGCTGTACGACGCCGGCCGGCGACTGTTGGACGCACCGACGGCGGCGCTGGGAACCTTGTTGTTCCTGCTCAACGCGAACGTCCTGATTTGGGAACAACGGGCGCGCCCATACGCATTGCAGGCGGGGTTGGTCGCGCTTGCGTTCTGGGGATTTACCCGAATCTGGACCAGCCGCCCCCGCCCACCCGCGATCGCGTGGCTGGCTTGGATCCTCGGCGGTGCGTTGGCCTTGATCACGCAATACCCAGCGGGATTTTTCCTACTGGGCGCGCATGTCGCAATGGCCTTCCGCTTGCTACCGCATCCTCGGGAAAATGCCGGGGCGATCATGCGCTGGACCCTCGCGCAACTGGCGATGTTCCTGTTATGGGGGCCTTGGATTCCCGCGTTTTTCGTTCAGTTCGGCGCACATCTGACGCCTGAGCAGATGGTGCACAACCGCAATTTTCTGATCGGCCGGGAGGATTTTATCGCGGGACTGCGCGGACTGCTGTCGATCCCGACGCTGTGGCGCGCGCAATGGCCTTTTGTCGCGGCATATGCGGGGTTGGCTTGCTTGGGCGCCGTCGCGCTTTGGCGACGGGGTGTCGCGTGGCCGATCTTGGGCACCTGCGCGGTACCATTGGCGGTGTGCATAGCGGGATTCGCGGCGGTGCATCCGGTCTTGGGGTATGTCACGCTCAATTTCGTCTGGTTGCTGCTGCCCTACAGTCTTTTGATCGCCGCCGGCATCACCGCGCTTCCCCGCAAGGCCGCGATTGCCGCGGGCATCGTGTTGCTGGCCGGTAATATCATGGGCATCCGCAACGTCTACACGTCCCATTCCGTGCCGCTCGATCAGGTAGCTCGGGCGGTTGGAGTGCAAATGGCCCCCGGCGACGGGATGATCCTCAGTCAAACGGCCGCCACCCGTTGGGCGATGGCCTATTATCTTGGGCCACCCTATGCGGGACAACTAGTGGGCCTCGATGTCGCGGATATGCCCGCGGCGGGATGGCCGCTCGTCAGTGTCGAACAAACCAAAGCGCTTTCGCGGCTTTGGCTGATTATCCCCGATGGCGAAGAACCCATGCTGGATCCCAACAGTTTGACCGCGACGTTCGCGACCGCATGGACCCAAAGATTTGCCGGCGTCTCCGTCGCGCGGCTGGACCGACGAGCGGAGGCCGGCAAAGCCGTCCATGAATAAAGAGCTTTCGACGTACCTCAATCTCCTGCGTGTCGTAGGCGCGCTGGAGGTACTGTTGGGCCACATGTGCATCTGGAAAACCAGCTGCGGCGTCGTGGACCGTCTGCCCTATCTCGGCAGCGACGGAGTAGTGATGTTCTTTGTTTTGTCCGGCTACGTCGTCGCCTACGCGTCCGACCGCAAGGATGCGACCCCCCGTTCCTTCGCGATCAGCCGTTGCGCGCGTATCGGATCGGTCATGCTCCCGGCTTTGGCGCTCACGGTCGGTTTCGAACTGATCGGCATCCGTTGGTTTCCGGATGCCTACAATGAGGCATTCGATCGTTATCAGATCGCGAAAATCTGGCTTTATCTGCCGATATGGCTGAGTTTCACCAGCGAGGTGTGGACGCTGAACGAACCGATCCTGATCAACAGCCCGTTTTGGTCGCTGTGTTTCGAGGTCTGGTTCTATGTATTCTTCGCGGTGTCCCTGTTCGGGCGCGGTTGGCCACGTATCGCGGGCATGATCGGAATCGCGGTTTTTGTCGGCCCGAAGATCTGCATCATGTCGCCGCTGTGGTTTCTCGGCGTCTGGATGTACCGTCTGCAGGGACGCATCGTGCTGTCGCCGACGCAGGCGCGGTTGCTGCTCGCGCTGTCGTGCTCGTTCTATCTTGCCATCAAGCTGTTGGGCTTGGACGAAGCGACGACAACGGCCGTCGATGCCGCGTTGGGTCATATGCCGCTGCACTACCTTCAAATGGCTTGGTCGACACCCGGCTATCTGATCGTCGCCGCTTGCGTCGCCTGTAGTATCCTCGCAATGCGTTTCGCAGGATTCACGCTGCTCGGCTATTGGGCGCGACCGATCGGGTTCACGGCCTCCTTCACCTTTACGCTGTATCTTATCCACATGCCGGCATTGAAATTTTTCGCGACCGTGTCCGGCCCGTATTTCGGCTCCATGGCCGGCCCGGCCGTACTCACAGTGCTGCTGACGTTCGTGCTCGGCATGACGACGGAGCGGAAAACCGCGCAGTGGCGCGCGGTGATGTCCCGCCTTTTTCAGGTCGTGTTGCCAGCCGCGAAAGCCGGCTGACTATTCTCGGTTCGCGGTCAGATCGCAGGGCTGCCGCGCCGCTTCAGGCATCAGGCATTTGGCAAGCTTCGCACTGAACGCCTTAGCCCCCGCCGGCCCGAGATGGTGCCGGTCGTTAAACCAATGGTCCGGCCAAGCCGTTGGCAGCGTCCCGAGCTGACGAAAATTCGGGAATTGCGCTTCGTAGGACGCGACATAGGCGCGCCAACCGGACAAATACCGATCGGCGATATGGCTCGATGTCGACGCGGTGATGGGTACGTTCAGGTATTCGACACGCGTGCCGTGGGCCGCCAACAGCTCCAGCGTCCGGCGGAAAAAAGCGTCCTGCACCGGCAATACGTCAAAACGATCCTGCTTGGCGTCATCGCCGATCATATCCGAACCGGCAGGGGTGGCATGCGCCTCGAACCCGCGGCCCGCAGCTACTTCGTCGAAATGAACGCGATTGATGGCGTAACGGCGAAAAACCTCTCCGTGCAGAAGGCTGTTGAAATAGACCGAGGGGAATCCCAACGCATAGAGGGCGTCACGTGCTACGCCACCCAGGCCGTCGCCAGTATCCATATTTTCGACGGACTTATCGCCCAAAGATGCCGCGACGGCGGAAATCTCCCGCAGGTCGCGATACCCGATATAGCCGTAACGTGCCGCGTTTCGCCACAGATAGTCGCTGACATTGGCGAAATCCACACTGCCGAATACCAACAACACCCGGCTCGGCGGATGCGGGCAGCGCATGGCCTCCCGCACGAAAAAATAGGTTTCCATCGGGGACGTCGCCCCGAAGCTGATATTCGCCGCCTTCACCGGCAGCATGGCCGGGATCACCGAGGCTTCGGCGCGGGAATCCCCGAACACCGCGACATCGCCCAAATCGCACGCGCGCAGGATCGATTGGCGCGCGACCCAGCCGCCGTATCCCGATTCCAGGAATCCCATGGGCGCGATGCCGATGTAGACCCGCGCCAAGCCGAGCGCGGCCACCATCGCGAGCAGGAATACGGCCATAAACCGCCGCATCTGCCGGGTTTCGGCCGGGCTGGCTTCCTGTAAGGACGGACCCTCGGTCAATGGCTGCGCCTAGAACTGAAAATAGAGGAATTCGGTGCTGCCGCCCATCGCCATGATGGCCACCGCGGCAGCGGCACCCAGCAATCCCGCCCACGCCAAAGAGGGGCGCCACGCGAGCACCGTCATCGGTCCCGGCGTCACTTTCTCCAGGATCGGCTCGAAATTCCGCATGATCTGCTGACAATTCGGTGCGAACAAGGCGATCGCGAACAGGCAGAGCAGCCATAAGCGCCCTTCGAGGCCAAGGTGCACATCCAATGCATCGCCATAGGCGCCCGGCATGCCGGCCCCGTGCAAACCGATCATGCCGGACAGCATTTGCAACGCGGCGCTTGTCGAGGACGACCGAAAGAACACGGCCCCGACCAGGACGCACAGGTAAGTCAGCAACACGTTCGCGGCATGGGTGTGCCAGGGCGTTTGGCGCGCAGGAGTCTTGCGACGCACGATACGCCAGGCATGATTCACCGTCAGATACGTCGCGTGCAGCAATCCGAAGATCAGGAATTGTAGCCCGGCGCCGTGCCACACGCCGGCCAGCCCCATCGTGACGAACGTTGGGACCAGGACCATCGCCGAGAAACCGCCAATGGTCGCGTAAGCGGCGCGGGAAGCTCCCTTGCCGGCAACGATGCGGCGCCGGGCAATGCTCAGCGAAATCGGGTTATACAGATACAAAGTCAAATAGCGGGTCAGCGTCATATGCCAGCGCTGCCAATATTCGATGATCGAGGCCGACTTGTAGGGGGAATTGAAATTCACCGGGAAGCGGACATTAAACATCCGGGCGAGACCGATCGCCATGTCCGAATAGCCGGAGAAATCGAAGTACAGCTGCATCGAATAGGACAGCGCAACGTCCCATGAAGCGAACGTCGACAGCATGCCCGGTGCGTCGAAGCCGCGGCCGATCGCCGCTGAAATCGGGTCGGCGAGCAGGCATTTTTTCAGGAGGCCGATGGTGAAGATGCTCAGTCCGACGGATAGGCTGCTACTGCTGAACCGATAGATCTTGGGGTCCGCGAATTGCGGCATCATCTCCCGGTTGTGCAGGATCGGCCCCGCGATCAGATGCGGGAAGAAAGTCACGAACACGAGATAGTTCAGCAGGCCCTGGTCTCGGGTTGCCCCCTGCCGGACGTCCATCAGATAGCCGAGTTGGGTAAAGGTGAAGAAGGAAATGCCAAGGGGCAGGGCCGGCGACGACAGCGCGGTGTCGATCCAACCGGCGCCATGCAGCCAAACGAGAAGCACGAACAGGTATTTGTAGTAGGCAAGCGCCCCGAGATTGAGGACGACCGCCAGCGTGACCAGCGCCGTTTGCAGACCTGGACGCTCTTCCTGCGCGGCGATAAAGTGCCCGAGCCCGTAGTTGACGGCGATCGAGATCATCAGCAACGGCACAAAGGCTGGGTTCCACCAGCCGTAAAAAACGAAGGAAACGACGACCAGCCACATTGCCGCCGGCCTCCGGCCGAAACGGGCGGCGGCGAAGTATCCCAACAGCGAGACGGGCAGGAACGCGAACACAAACAACAGGGAATTGAACAGCATGGGTTACGCCTCCCGCCTGCTCGTTCGGACGCACGAGTCCACGGAACTTAGCGGCCGGTGCGTTCGGCGATCAGTCCCGCCAGATCGCCGACGTTTTTCAGCCTGTCGATTTCGGCGATTTTGAACTTGATCTTGAAGTGCTGCTCGACCGCGACAACCAGGTTGATGTGCGTCATCGAGTCCCAACCGGGGATGTCGGCCGCCGATGTCTCGGGCGTGATCGCGATGGCGGCGTTGTCGAACACGTCGGCGAAAATTTCGGTCAAGGCAGTGTAGACATCATCGAGTTTCACGGCGATTTCCTGGGAAAAGCATGCGGCCAACGGCGAAATACAACGCTCCCGAGGTTATGCGATCCGCCCCATTTTGTCTAGACCGAGGGACTACCATCCTATTCCATGCACAATGTGAGAAAAAGACCCGCTTTTTGTCGCCAATCCGCCGCCGCTGCGACCTCCAGAGAACGTGTCCGCAAGGTCTCACGCAGGACGGGGTCCTCCCGCAGTTTCATCATCGCATCCGCAATCCTGTCGACCGAGCTGCCATCCACGACCAATCCATTGACGCCGTCCTTCACAGCGTCGCGACTGCCGCCGTCGCTGCCGGCGATCACCGGGATACCGCAGGCATTGGCCTCCAGGAATACCAGACCGAACCCCTCGGTATCGCCGTTCGGCAGCCGTCGGTTAGGCATCACGAATGCATCGCCCAGACAGTAATGCTCCGCCAGATCCTCGTCCGGCACATCGCCAGCAAAAATGACCCGATCCGCCATATCCTCCTGAAGGGCGATTTCGCGCAGCCGAGCTTCGTATGGACCAGCCCCCACCACAAGATACCGGCATTCCGGATGCCGCCGCGCCACACGGGCGAAAGCCTGTATGGCATGATCGATCCCTTTTTTCTCGAGCAAACGGCACACCGACACGAACACAAAGCGGTCCGCCAGCTGGTACTGCTCGACAAGATCGGCACGCTTCGCGCGCGGGAAGAACCGGTCGCCGCTGACACCGTTCTCCACCAGCGTAATCTTGCCTGTGGCATCGGGGCCCAACAGATCGAGCACCGCGTTTTGGGTAAAACGGCTTACCACGATAATACGGTCCGCTTTGCGCAGCGCGCGCTTGGCGCGTGCTCGGTCGGCGTCGTAGGGATCCTCGGTCGTAATCTCCTCGCCGTGCACGTAGATCGCCGTGCGCACCGGAGACATCCAATGCAGCACGTCGATCAGCCAGCCGCTGGCCAATAGCTCGCCAATACACACCGCGCCGATGTCTTCGGCCTTAAACACCTTCCGCAGCAGAAGCAGCAGGCGCATGCGGATCAGCAGATCCGACATCCAAAAAGCCAGCTTGCCACGCCAGCCGCGCGCGTTCGGCACGTTGATGTTCGTCCGTAACAGCGGCAACCGGATGACCCGATAGGGGACCGTGCGATCGTGCTCGCGCCATCCGATCAGCGGGAGGCCGTCGTTGTAGTTGATCTGAGGGGCGATCACGATCATATGATCGGAGGAATACCGCGCCAAATTATCGTAAACGACAGCGGACCCACCGCGGATGGGCGGGAAGTTGTTCGCTATTAATAGCACTTTCGCCGATGTCGTCATGCCGCCCGGCCCGCCGGCGGTGCGGCCAATAATCCCGGAATATCGCCGGTACCGACAAAACGGATCGACAGATCGGTCACCATATGATCCAGAATCGCCGACATCCGGTCGTGAAACCGATGCAGGTCCGCCCGGGATTGCACATACGGGTTCCGCCCGACCTGGAGCGAGGAACTATGGAAACTCAGCGCGAACACCTGCTGGCCCTGAGCCCGCAGGCCGTGCACGAGCCGGCGCATCGCCGGAACATCGTTGCCCTCCGGTGACAGGGTCACACGTTCCGCGCAACGCGATCGCGTGAGCAGCGATGGCGCGTGCAGCCGCGACAGCCGGGGACCGGACAGATGCCGGTAGAGGTGCGAAGCCCATTTTCCGCCCCAGCCGACGATACTGCGACAGAGAGGAAGCTCCAGAAGCGTGCGTTTCTCACCGAACCAAAAAGGGCCGTAATCGTAACCCGTATAGTCGCAGCCGCCCGCGCCGGAAAAATCCGTGCGCGGCGCCACGCTGGTATCGATATCGAAGCCGTGCTTTTCCAGCAGCCCGCTGGTGTGCCGGCTAAGGCCATAGCGGCCGGCGCGATATATGGTTGGGTCGAAACCGAAAACCTCCTAGAATCGCGCTTTGATCATGGTTAATTTCTGTTCCTCGAGATTACCTTCGAGGTTGCCCAAAAAGGAGCGCCTGCTTGAAGCGGAACCGTCCAACGGCGGCGTCACCCATGAATGCAGTTGCACGCCGAGAACACACTGGCCTTTGTCGAGTTGCCGGCGGAGGATCGCCACGACCTCGGGGTCTTCGAGCACCGGATACGTGAGCAAATAGGTAGGGATGATACGGAACGCCGCGAGCAGCGGCCCGAGAATGCGGACATTTTTCATATGCGCAGTGGAGTTTTCCGTGCCTTGGACTGGATTGTTCCAGTCGAAATCTTCTTCGGCGTCGATGACGACGGTCCCCGTCAACGCTGTACCGAGAGCTTTAGCTGCCACCATGCCGGTGAAAAGGGTGTCACAGGCCTTCAAATCCCTCATTTGCCTGCGATTAGCTCCTGTATATCGGTCCGATTAATATCGGTCCGCTATCATGAGGCAATTTTGCTGTCAATGAATGGCCGCCCTGCCTACCCCTTCGGTGCCAAGGACGCCACTGCTGTTCGGACCGTCTGGCCGTCCGTCTGGAGCAGTTCTCATTTTGCCATTTTGTTCCGCATACCCGTCATGGTCGGGCTTGACCCGACCAACTCAGGCCAATGGGGTACTGCCAAAAAAACCTCTCAATTTCAATGCGCC
>CAITUP010000161.1 GCA_903895595.1 uncultured Acetobacteraceae bacterium
CCACCTCCGGCCCAGTGGAGGGAGTTGGTCGGGTCACGCCCGACCATGACGGGAGCGGGGAGGGTGGCCACCTGGCATACCGCACCGGCGCGGCGGAGGACCTGCTGGCCGAGGGGATGCGCTTTCCCGTTATCACCGCGCTTGAGGTCATCGAGCATGTCCCCGATCCGGCAGCATTCGTGCGGGTGTTGGCGGGGTTGCTGGAACCCGGCGGGCTGCTGATCCTGTCCACGCTGAACCGCACGAAACGATCCTACATGACCGCGATCCTGGGCGCCGAGTATGTGCTGCGGCTGCTGCCGGTGGGAACGCACGACTGGAAGCGGTTCATTCCTCCGGCGGAACTGGGGGGGATGCTGCGGGACGCGGGGTTGCTGGTGACGGATACCGCGGGGTTGGCGCCGGTTCGGGTCGGCGGGGAATGGGCCGTGGGGCGGGATCTGGGGGTTAATTATCTGATCTCGGCGGTGGGGTGATGGCAGCAGTTTTGAGATGCGCCGCGTTCCTGGTTGGCGTATATTGGCCACGATTGGGGGCACCATGAACGTCGTATATCCACTCGATGGCCCGACCCGCTCACTCGGCGACCGATCGGATGCCGCGTCGCACGACGACGAAATCGCGGCGATGGTGGCGCGGGCGGAGGCGGATGTCGCTGCTGGGCGGTTCGTCACGATCTCGGGTCCGGCGGACAGCGAGGCTTTGCATGACGCGACGATGGCGCGGTTACGCGCCCGGATCGCGGAAGGTCGCTCGGTCCGGTGACCTACCGGCTGCTCGCGGGAGCAGATGACGATATCGACCGGATCCTGTTCAACAGCGCCGCCGAATGGGGCATAGAAGCGGCGGACCGGTACAACCGGCTGATGTTGGCAGCTTTCAATATCGTTGGCGCGGCGCCGGACACGCTTGGCGCTTTACAAATCGACGGTGTCCCGGGCGTTCGCACTTTTCCGCTTCGTCTTGTTCGGCATTCGACCCAACCGGCGCTGCGCGTGGGGCGGCCGCGGCATCTCGTTGTATATCGTGTCGCGGCTGACGGTGTGGTCGAGATTATCGGACTTGCGCACGATCGCATGCATTTGGCGCGGGCGGCGCGGCGCATGCAGCGGGAGGCTGGTCGGTAGCGCTGGTGCCCGACGGATATGGAAATCGAAAACGCGGCCCCTTATACCAACGGCCCGGACCTTTGACCCATAGTCGTCGGGCTCTCCTCGTCATGCTGACGCAGGTCAGCATCCACGACTTTTGCCATGCGGGATTGTAGTCGTGGATGCCGACCTGCGTCGGCATGACGAGGTAGACCGGCCCGGTGCGTCAATGGTGAGGGCGGGTGGTATTACGCCGCCGCCAACTCGTACCGCTCGGGCTGCGCGGCCGTCAGGGCTTCGCCTTTCACCGTGGTCCGTTGCATCAGCCGCTTGTGACGGACCGTGTCGTAGGCCGTCGCTCGATGGAGGGTGAAGCGGTTATCCCAGATCACCAGATCGCCCGCCCGCCACGCGTGGGAGAAGCAGAAGCGGGGTTGGGTCGCGAAGTCGTTCAGCCAGCGGATGAAGGCGCGGCCTTCCTCCCTCGGCCAGCCGATGACGTGGGAGGCATGGGCGCCAGCGTAGATCGCCTTGCGGCCGGTGACCGGGTGGGTGCGCAGCATCGTCTGCCAGGCGCCCGGCAGCTCGGCTTTCATCTCCGGCGTCAGGGCGTCCTTGGTGACGGTCTCGCGGGAGTAGACGAGGCTGTGTTCGGCGACCAAACCCTCCAGCTTCTGCTTCGTGTCGTCGGGCAGGGCGTCGTACGCGGCGGTCATGGAGGCGAACTCGGTATTGCCGCCCTCCGGCGGGACGATGCGGGCCGACAACAACGAACAGAGGGAGCCGGCGGGGCGGAAGGAGCTGTCGGCGTGCCAGAGGTAGTTGCCTTTTTGGTAGATCATCCGGCGGTCCTCGGCCGGGATGACGGCGCCGGTTTGCATGTCCAGGTTGGACTGGCGGGCGAATTGCGTGCCCTTGGCGGGGTTGGCGGTGCCGGCGGTTTCCAGCGGGCCGAAGCGGCGGCTGAAGGCGATCTGGCGCTCATCATCCAGGCTTTGGTCGCGGAAGACGAGGACGGCGTATGCGTCGAAAGCCGAGCGGATGGCGGCGAAGGTGGCGTCGTCCATGGGGAGGCCGGTGTCGACGCCCGAGACCTCCGCGCCGAACTGGGGGTGCAGGGGCTGGATCGTTAGGGCCATGGGGCGGTTCCTTCCGGGACTGGTTGGCCGGAATGGTAGCGGGTTGGAAGCGGCGCGGCCATCCGGCAGGATGAGGGCCGTTGTTAGGGAGAGGGAACCATGGACAAAATCGCGGTAATCACGGGCGCCGGCAGCGGGATCGGGCGGGCGACGGCGCTGGCGTTGTATAAAGACGGGTTTTCCGTTGTGCTCGCCGGGCGGCGGCGGGGGATGTTGGAGGAGACGGCGTCTCTGGCCGGGGCGGCGGAACCACGGATGCTGGTCGTGCCGACGGATGTGGCCGATCCGGCGTCGATCGCGGCGTTGTTCGAAACGGTGCAGCGGGTATACGGGCGGATCGATCTGCTGTTCAACAATGCCGGAATCAGCACGCGGAACATTCCGATTGAGGATTTGACACTGGAGCAATGGTCGAACGTGGTGAACGTGAACCTGACGGGATCGTTTCTGTGCGCGCAGCACGCGTTCCGGATGATGAAGGCGCAGACGCCTCGGGGTGGGCGGATTATCAATAACGGGTCGGTGTCGGCGCATGTGCCTCGGCGGAATTCTACCCCGTATGCCGCGACCAAGCATGCGTTGACGGGGCTGACGCGGTCGCTGTCGCTGGACGGGCGGGAATACGATATCGCGTGCGGGCAGATCGATATCGGGAACGCGGCGACAACCCGGAACGAGGACACCGCTAGCGGCCGGCTGCAGGCCAGCGGCAAGGTCGAGGCGGAGGCCAGGATCGACGTGAACGATGTGGCGAAGGGGGTGGCGTATATGGCGAGCCTGTCGCTGGAGGCGAATGTGCAGTTCATGACGGTGATGGCGACGAAGATGCCTTATATTGGGCGGGGGTGAGGGGGGTTGTAGGCGTAGCATAACGCTGTTGTAAATTATGCTCGTTTGGGTATAATACGCCACGGCCGTGCCACCCGCTATCAAGCCGGTTCTCTGGATCGGGAACACGAAGGACGATCTCTCGGCACTGCATGAGGACGCCAGCGTGTTGGAGGTTGTTGTCGATCATACCGGGGACGCGTTCCGAGCCGTTTATACCGTCAGATGGCCAAGCAGGGTTTATGTCCTGCATGTGTTTCAGAAGAAGTCGAAGTCAGGGATCGCAACGCCGAAAACCGCGATGAATTTGATCGACGCGCGCTTGAAGCGGCTGAGAGAACTCCACGCCGAAGCCGCGAAGCGGCAAAAGGAACACTGGAATGAACGACGACGATTTCAAAATCGAAGAAAGCAGCGGCAACGTGTTCGCCGACCTCGGCTTGCCCGACGCCGAGGAGCGGCTGACCAAGGCCGATCTGGCGATGCAAATCGCGGCGGCGATCCGTGGGCGCCGTTTGACGCAAGCCAAGGTCGCGGCCTTGCTTGGTATCGATCAGCCGAAAGTTTCCCGGCTGCTGAGGGGGCAGCTTTCCGGCTTTTCCACCGAAAGGTTGATTCATTTTCTCACGCTGCTCGGGCAGGACGTTACGATCGTAGTGACACCGGCGGCGCGCCGGTCTCGGGGTCTTGGGCATGTGAGCGTTGTGGCGGAGGCGCGGGCTTGAGAGGGGACGGCATGTTGGATGCTGGCGCTCACTCGATCATGGGCATTCGGCCGATGGTATCGTACCGGGCCATTTCGTTGGAACCGGTGTTGCGTTGAATGGGAGGAGCGACGGTCGCGTGAAGATTTAGTCCCTGATCAAATCGTCCAGCCTGAAAGGCGCGACTTCTCGATTGCGCCCGAGGCCTGCGCGGTGTGTCCGATGATGGCAGGCGTGGGTCCTCGGCCTTCGCCGAGGATGACAATAAGGACGCCGCGCAACACCCTATACGCCGTGAGCGGGGACGCGGATGGGTGCCGGTCTTGGTCCCCGGCACAAGGCAGGGGATGACGGGGTATTGGGGCCTTTGCTCGGGTTTTTCGCTTCCGTCGCTGCGCGCGTATGGGGACCGCGCTCTTCCTTCCTCTCGCGGCTTAAGCCCGCGAGAGGAAGGAAGAGTCTTGCGCCAAGACCCCTACACCGTGAAGGGGGGCTGGCATGACGGGGCGGCGGGGACGGGTTATGGTCGGTCTCCTAACAGGAGGCCCCCATGCGCGTCATCGCCCTCGAAGAGCACTTCACCGCCCCGGCCCTCGCCGGCCGGATCGATAAGGACATTGTCGCACGGCGTGGCTACCGGCCCCGGCGCGCTCCGCCGACGGGGCCGAGCCCGTTGCAGCTGGCGCCGGACCTCGGGGAGGGGCGGCTGGCGCTGATGGATGAGGCCGGCATCACCATGCAGGTCCTGTCCAACACCGGCCCCGGTCCCGATCTGGTGCCGGGGGCCGAAGGGATCGCGTTGGCTCGGGCCATGAACGACCATCTGGCGGAGGGGGTGGCGCGGCATCCCGATCGTTTGAAAGGGTTCGCGGTGCTGCCGATGCTCAGCCCGGACGCGGCGGCGGCGGAACTGACGCGGACGGTGCAGGAGTTCGGGTTTCTCGGTGGGCTGATCAACGGGACAACCGACGGGAAGTTTCTGGACGATCCCTGCTACGACGGGCTGCTGGCGCAGGCGGCGGCGTTGGATGTGCCGATCTACATCCATCCGCATCTGGCGCCCGATGCCGTCCGCGATGCGTATTACGGCGGGCTGGAGCCTGGGGCGGGACGGGTGCTGGAGGCCGCGGGCTGGGGCTGGCACTCCGAAACAGCTTTGCATGTGCTGCGGCTGGTGCTGGCGGGGACGTTGGACAAGCACAAGTCGCTGAAGCTGGTCGTGGGGCATATGGGCGAAATGCTGCCGATGATGCTGGCGCGCATCGACGACGTGTTCAAGCTGGACATCGACCATCTGGAGCGGCCGATCGGCCAGCAGATGTTGGATCAGGTTTGGCTGACCACGTCGGGCATCTTCACCGAACCGCCGTTCATCGCGGCGCTGCTGACCTGGGGGATCGACAAGATCATGTTCTCGGTCGACTTCCCCTATGCCGCCAATCAGCAGGGGCGGGCGTTCCTGGACCGGATCAACCTGTCTCCGACCGACATGGCGAAGCTGGCGCATGGCAACGCCGAGGCGTTGTTGAAGCTGACGCCCTGATGCCGGACCTGTTCAGCCCCTACACGCTCAAGGGCGTGACCTTGCGCAACCGCATCGCGATGTCGCCGATGACCATGTACCGGTCCGTGGACGGGAAGATGGGCGACTTCCACGTGATGCTCATGGGCTCCCGCGCCGCCGGCGGGTTCGGCCTGGTGTTCCCCGAGCAGATCGCGATCCTGCCGGACGGGCGGACGAGCACGGGGTGCGCCGGGATCTGGGATGACTCGCAGATGGAGGGGTTGTCCCGCGTCACCGCCATCGTCAAGGACATGGGCGCCGTGCCGGCCATCCAGCTCGGGCATACCGGGCGGAAGGGCAGCGAGAAGAAGCCGTGGCATGGGAAGACTCAGCTGCCGGCGGACGATCCCAATGGCTGGCAGGTGCGGGCGCCGTCGCCGGTCCCCTATGGCGGGCGGTACACCTATCCGGTCGCGGAACTCAGCATCCCGGAGATCCACGACATCCATCGCGCCTATGCCGATGCGGCGCGGCGGGCGCTGGATTGCGGGTTCGAGTGGCTGGAGATGCACTTCGCTCACGGCTACCTCGGCGCCAGCTTCCTGTCCCCCTTGGCGAACCAGCGCACCGACGCCTACGGCGGCAGCCTGGAGAACCGATTGCGCTTCCATCGGGAGGCTTTGGACGCCGTACGAGCGGTGTGGCCGGAACGGCTGCCGCTGACGATGCGGCTGGGGTCGGACGACTTCAACGAACAGGGCACGCAGTTCGACGACGCGGTCTGGGCGATCGGGGAGATGAAGCAGCACGGGCTGGACTTCGCCGATATCAGCCTGGGGCTGAACACCGACGCGATGAAGGACGTGCCGTTCGGCGAGGTGGGGTTCATGGTCGAGCGAGCGGCTCGTGTCCGGCGGGAGGTCGGGATTCCCGTCGGAGTCAGCTGGAACCTGGGCATTCCCGCCGTGGCCGACCGGGTGATCCGGCAGGAACTGGTCGATGTGGTGTTCCTGGGCCGTCCGGCGCTCGCCAACCCGCATTGGCCGGTCTGGGCGGCGCGCGAACTGGCACAGAACGACCCCTTCGCCCTGATCCCCGAGGATTGGGCGTGGTGGTTGCGCAGCCGGCCGGGGCCGGAGGGCTCGCTGGGCTGGCCATCGGTTACGAAAACATGAACAATTCTTTACCCGCGCCGGGAAGCGCGCTAACCCATTGCCTTGTCGTGAAGGGGAGAGCCAATGTCGGACGACCGTGACGAGCATAAGCCCGTAAAACCGGTGCTTTGGGCCAGGCTGCTGTTCGTGCTGCCATTCGTGGCGATGCTGTGGGTATCGTCCTACAACCGGATCGAGCCGATGGTGGCGGGCATTCCCTTCTACTACTGGTACCAACTGCTGTGGATTTTGATCGCGGCCGTGTTGATCGGGATCGTCTACCGGGTGGAGCGCTGAGCCATGGCCATCAATTGGACCGCGCTGGTCGTTTTCGTCGTCCTGTTCGTCTTCATCACCTTCCTGGGGTTCTTCGCCGGGCGCTGGCGCCGGGGCGATCTGGATCAGTTGCATGAGTGGGGCCTCGGCGGGCGCCGCTTCGGCACCGTCGTCGCGTGGTTCCTGATCGGCGGCGATCTCTATACCGCCTACACCTTCATTGCCGTGCCGGCCTTGCTCTACGGCGCCGGGGCGCTCGGGTTTTTCGCCGTGCCCTATACGGTGATGATTTATCCGTTGCTGTATCTCGTGTTTCCCCGCCTGTGGTCGGTGGCGCGCAAGCATGGCTACGTGACGGCGGCCGATTTCGTGCGCGGGCGGTTCGGCAACAAGTGGCTGGCGCTGGCCGTCGCGGTGACCGGTATCGTTGCCACGATGCCGTATATCGCGCTGCAGCTGGTGGGCATGCAGGTGGTGATCGGCGCCATGGGGATCGAGACCTCCGGCTGGGTCGGCGATCTGCCGCTGATCATCGCGTTCGTGGTGCTGGCCGCGTTCACCTACAGCTCCGGCCTGCGCGCGCCCGCCATGATCGCGGTGGTCAAGGATACGCTGATCTATATCACCGTGTTCGCGATCATTATCGCCGTGCCGATGAAGCTGGGCGGCTACGGGCCGGTGTTCTCGGCCATTCCGGCGCCGAAGCTGCTGCTGCCGGTGCCGCCGTCCGGGACTTGGGGGATGTTCAGCGCCTATGGGACGCTGGCTTTGGGGTCGGCGTGCGCGCTGTTCCTGTATCCGCACTCCATCACCGGTATCCTGAGTTCGTCCAGCGGCCGCGTCGTGCGGCGCAATGCGGCGCTGCTGCCGGCGTACTCGCTGCTGCTGGGCCTGCTGGCGCTGGTGGGCTTCATGGCGGTGGCCGTGGGCGTGGCGAAAATGCCGGAGTTCGCGGACGGGTTTAAGCGTTACAGCAACAACTTCTCGGTCCCCGCGATCATCATCGCGATGTTCCCGAGCTGGTTCGTGGGCGTGGCGTTCTCGGCGATCGCGATCGGGGCGCTGGTGCCGGCGGCGATCATGTCGATCGCCACGGCGAACACCTATACGCGAAACATCTACAAGGAGTTCCTGAACCCCGCCGCGACGGACGCTCAAGAGAGCCAGATGGCGAAGATCGTGTCGCTGGTGATCAAGGCCGGCGCGCTGGTGTTCATCTTCTTCGTGCCGCTGCAATACGCGTTGTGGCTGCAGCTGCTGGGCGGGGTGTGGATGATCCAGACGGTGCCCTCGGTGATCCTGGGGCTGTATACGCGGTTCTTCAACGGCACCGCGCTGCTGATCGGCTGGATCGTCGGCTTCGGCGCGGGCACGTGGCTGGTGATGGAGAACAACTTCGCCCCGGTCTACCCGTTCCACGTCCTGGGCACGACGTTCCCCTGCTACATCGCGCTGGCGATGCTGGTGCTGAACCTCGTGGTTTCGACGGTGCTGTCGCTGGTGCTGAACGCGGTGGCGTCCGACAAGCATCTGGATAAGACGGTGGCGTCCGACTACGTCTGACGTTCGCCGAGCCATTGTTTCAGGGCGTCCGGCAGCGGTGTCGGGCGCCCTGTTTCGTCCAGGCAGACGCTGCGGGTGGAGGCGACGGCGACCATGATGTCCCCCGTGAAGATGCCGTAGCCGAGGGTGAACGACGTCCGCCCCACCGCGATCGGCGCCGTTTCCGTCCGCACGATCGCGGGATACAGCACCGCTCGGCGATACTGGATCGACAGCGCGCCGACGGCCCAGCCGAGCGTTTCGGGGAGTTGGAGGTGTTCGTTGAGGTAGCGGCGGAGGGCGAGGCGGCATTCCTCCAGATAGGTGAGGTAGCGCGCGTGGTTGACGTGCCGGTTGGGGTCCAGATCGTCGTAACGAACGGCGGTTTCCACGGCGAAGCGGGTCGCATCGGCGGCGTGGAAGGGCAGGAGGGGATCGGGTTCGGTCATTGCCCCGCGGTTATACACAGCCCGGCGTGGGCGGCGAAGGCGGGGTAGTGGCGGATGTTGTTGCGGTCTTTCTCTTTCTCTTTGTCCGGGAGCGCGGCGTAGGGGACCATGGAGGGGTGCCGCTTGGCGGCGTCGTCGCGGGTTTCGCCGTACTGCCAGCCAGTGGCTGTGCGGTGCGCCATCCAGCCGTCGTGTTCGGCCTCGGCGAGGGTTTCCATGTGGGTTTCGAGGGTTTTTGTCGGGGCGGGGATCGCGGTGCCGGCGGGTTTGAGGGTTAAATTGGCGGTCCCGAGGACCGTGGCCATGCGCCGCGCGGCTGCTCGGTTGTCTTCCTTGTCCGGTTCGGCGAGGCCGGCGTAGGGTTGGTCGAGATGCGGCTGCATCGACCAACCCTGCTGGCGGGCGAGGTCGCGCCATGTCTCGTGGATGGCGGCGGCGATGAGGTCGTCCTGGGACATGGGGGTTCTCCGACCGAGGCTACACGGACGCTTCAGTTATTGGGTTTGATCCTACGATCTCGGTGATCCATAAGCCACTCCGCGTTCTCGGCTAGAGCTTCTCGTCCTAGTTCACGAATTATGTCTTGGAATTTGGCGGCATCCGTGTCGGGTAGGGCCAGAACACTCATAGCCCGGCGGAACAAATTGCCCATTTGACGGTAGTTGTGCGAGTGGGCTTCATATGCACGCAGGTCGGTCGAGATCGCGAAGACAGCCGCTACGGCGGGAAAAAAGACAGCTGCGACGTCGAGGTAGCTCTCTATGTTGTGCAGCATCTCTATAAATTTAAAAAAGCAGCCGCCGGCTCCATGACTATTATTATGTAGAAATTCGACGACTAATACGACGCAGGCAAATATCAGGCCCAATATGTAAAGACGGAACGTCCAAGCGTCATTCCTTTCCGCAGCCTCTCGATTTTGCAGTGCTTTACCGCCAACCCCGTCGGTTCCGACGAAATAATCGGCTTGCCCCCGAATCCATCCATCCATCACCGCGCCGCGATTGGGCTCGCCGATCTCCAGCGCTAGTGATGATGCCCAGATCGCGGGCCCCTGAAGCGCGAACCGTATCCAGCCCAGCTCCCCATCCTGTTTGCGCAGATAATTGTCTGCCGCCGCAATCGGTAACGCCGATAGCGCCCAGAACATTTGGACGCGTATAGCTTCCGCGAGGGCGCGGTAATCTTGCCATTGATCCTGCCATCGTTGGTCTTTGACGCATAGGTGATAAATACCGACAGTACAAGCTGATATCAGCAAATACAAAAGCAAATAGCCCCACCCTAAGCCGAGCTTGGAATGAGCCTCGAATAACAACACCGACAGGGGCAGAACAATCGAAAATCCGTTCAATGCATTTGGGAAACAAGAGCGATTTTTACGCCAAATTTCAAGCAGTACTCGCCGCCATAAGACAGAAAAAGGTAACGCACTAAACTGCCCGATCAGTTTTTGTTGATAGGAAGACGAAATCGTATCGGCCGATGCTTGCATACATGTGAGAAAATCGAGTTTTTTTTGAGGGCCGGGAATGAGTTTCGGGATTCGAAGATTTTTCAGTCGTGCGTCGAAAATTGCAGCATCGCTGGACCCGCGAAGCGTGGCAATCTGCTCGTTCATTTTTCTCAGGTAGGCGAATGCTGTAAGTACCTCTTTTCCGAATTCAGCCCAAATGTTGGTCGCATCGGGAACCAAATCCCACCTCCATGTCGGCCCTCTGATGTCGCCAGCAGCAACATCCGTCAGCATGTAGCAGTATCCGGTATTATCAGGTAGCGAGGATGGGTTGGCGCCGAATTTCGATACGCGTGGAGTGCATACATAAACCAATGGTATGGCTCGTGTTATATCGAGAGAAGAACTGCTGCCATCGAACAATTTACTGCGATCCTCCACGTCCATTGCATGACCGACATCCATACGCAAGCGAATGACATCACTAGTACCGCCGGGCTTGGCAGACTCGTCGGGCATTGGACCACCGTCCGGCCCTTCCCATAGGGCGAGCAATAGATGAGAATGCCGTGCGATGAAGGCGCCAAGCTGTTGCAGCCGCGCTTCTTTTTCAGGCCATTGCCAGGACTTGCCGGCAGCCGGCTCTCCGGGCAGTTCGATATGAAGCTTCGCCTTTTTCCAGTATTTTTCAAATGTGGATATATCTCGGACGGTGGCTTTGTATTCCTCTAGCCGCTGCGGCAAAACTGCAATTAGATCAATGCCTAAATCGTCCGCGATTTTAGCAACTAGTTGATCGGCCCCATCCGCCAACGCGGTCATAACGTATAATGGTGTCGTCTGAATTTGCCTCATTGCACATAGCAGGCCGCGCACGGACGACTCAATTTCTTCACAGCTTATCATGTCGCAGTGACCTGTCACACCGATCACAACCGGAACCGGAGCGGGATTCAACTCATTCGACATGCAAAGCTTCCCCTTAATCAGCCAGATCGAATTGGAACCACCCTAGTGGAAGCCAACCAGTCACCTACGTGACGTCACAGCCATGCTATGACAGAGGTGGATCGCTAACAAGGATTTAACAGTCTTCAAGCGCGGGTGCCCGGCCTACCCCCCACCAACGCCCCCACAGCCTCCGCCACCCGTATCCCATCCACCCCCGCCGACAAAATCCCCCCCGCGTAGCCAGCCCCCTCCCCGGCCGGGAACAACCCCTTCGTGTTCAAACTCTGGAAATCCCGCCCCCGCGTGATCCGCAGCGGCGCCGAGGTCCGTGTTTCCACCCCCGTCAGCACCGCATCCTCCATCGCGAAGCCCGGAATCTGCCGAGCGAACACCGGCAAAGCCTCCCGGATCGCCGCGATCGCGTAGTCTGGTAGGCAGGAAGACAAGTCGCTTGGCACCACCCCCGGCTTATATGAAGGCGTCACCGCGCCGAACGACACGGACGCCCGCCCCGCCAGGAAATCCCCGACCCGCTGGCCTGGGGCCGCATAGGTCCCGCCGCCCACCTCGAACGCCCGCCGTTCCCAAACCCGCTGGAAATCGACCCCCGCCAGCACCCCGCCCGGGTAATCCTCCGGCCCGATCCCCACCACGATCCCGGCGTTGGCATTGAACTCCGCCCGCGAATACTGGCTCATGCCGTTTGTCGCCACGCACCCGGCCTCGGACGTCGCCGCCACGACCCGCCCGCCGGGGCACATGCAGAAGCTGTAGACCGACCGGCCGTTCGACGCGTGATGCACCAGCTTGTAATCCGCCGCCCCCAGCACCGGATGCCCCGCGAAGGCCCCGAACCGAGCGGCATCGATGACCGCCTGAGGATGCTCGATCCGAAACCCGATGGAGAACGGTTTCGGGTCCAGATGCACCCCGGCCCGCACCAGCATCTCGAACGTGTCGCGCGCGCTGTGCCCGATCGCCAGCACGACGGCGGACGCCTCCACGACCTCTCCGCCCGCCAGCACCACGCCGCGTATGGCGCGGCCCGGCCCGAGCAAAAGGTCCTCCACGCGGGAGCCGAAGCGGTATTCCCCGCCCAGGGCTTCGATCTTCGCGCGAATGCCCTCCACGACCGTCACCAGCCGGAACGTGCCGATATGGGGTTTGGAGACGTACAGAATCTCCTCCGGCGCCCCGGCCTCGACGAAGTCCGTCAGCACCTTGCGTCCTAAAAAACGCTTGTCCTGGATGCCGCTGTACAGCTTCCCGTCGGAGAACGTGCCGGCCCCGCCCTCCCCGAACTGTACGTTGCTCTCGGGCGTCAGCACCGACTTGCGCCACAGTGCCCAGGTGTCCTTGGTCCGCTCCCGCACGACCTTGCCGCGTTCCAGCACGATCGGCCGCAGGCCCATTTCCGCCAGTGTCAGCGCCGCCATCAGCCCGCACGGGCCTGCGCCGATCACCACCGGTCTGGGGGCACCGGCGAAACCCCGCCGTGGCGGCACATATGTCGTGTCTGGCGTCGGAACCACACCCGGCACGCGGGCCAGCACTTCCGCCTCGTCCCCGACTGTCACATCCAGCGTGTAGACCAGATGAATGTCGGACTTCCGCCGCGCATCGTAGCCGCGCCGGGCGACATGCGCCGCCAACACGGGGACGCCAAGCCGCGCCTCGGCGGCCTCGCGCAGTTGCGCGGGCGGGTGGTCCAAAGGCAGCTTCAACTCGGTCAGACGCAACATACGGCAATACCCAGGGGGAGACGTTCGGCCCGCCTTGCACCATAAGCCGCGCACACCCGCAACCGAACACCGGAATCGCATGCACGACTGGAAGACATTGCTGGCCACCGCGCGGTTCCGGTCGCTTTGGATCGCGCTGGTCTGCAACAACCTCGGCAGTTGGTGCGTGATGGCGGCGCTGCCGATCCTGGTCGCCGAACGGTTCGGGGCGGGGGGCGAGCTGGTCCTCAGCCTCGGCCTGCGCATCCTGCCCAAGATCCTGCTGGCGCCGATCGCCGGCGGCTTCCTCCGCCGTTTCGGCGCCATCCGCGTTGCCGGCTGCGCGCTGGCGGCCGAGGGCGTCCTGACGATGCTCCTTCCCTGGTGTCACGATTTCGCGGTGCTGGAGGTCGCGATCGGCGCCATCGGCATGCTGGACATTTTCGTCAATCCATCCCTCCTGTCCATGCGCGGCCCCTCCACCCCGCCGGGGCTGGAGATGGCCGCCAACACGCTATGCTCCGTCGCGGATCGGTCGATGAAGGTGATCGGCCCGATCATCGGGGGGCTGGCGGTTCTGGGAGGGTTCGAGCCCGCCTTCCTGGCGTTCGGCCTTGCCATCCTGGCCGCCACCATTCCCGTCTCCCGCCTGCCGGCCCCGCTGCCCGACCCCGACGCCCCCTTGACCCGCCGCTTCGCCTTCCTGACGTCCCCGATGGAGTTCGTGGCAATCGTCCGGGGCGACCGGGTGATGCGCGGCCTGTTGATCGCCGCCGTCACCTACATGGTCATGATGGGCGGGCTGCGTCCGTTCCTGTTCTGGGCCAATCGGGATTGGTACGGCGCCTCCGACGCCGCTTGGACCGGCCTGCTGACCTCTCAAGGCGCCGGCGCCCTGGTCGGTGCCCTTGTCTCCGGCATGCTCGGCCGAGTCCTCCTGCGCGCCATGTCGGCCTATGCCCTGACGCTGTGGACCGGCATTTTGGAGGGCGTTTTCCATCTGGCCCTGTTATTCACCGTCACCTCCACCCAGGCTATGGTCGTCCTGGCGCTGGCGAGCATCCCGGAGATCCTGTCCACCGCCACCTGGTTCACCGCCATGCAGAGCCGCATCGGCCCTCAGAAGCAGGGCGTGTTCTTCACCTTCGCCATGCCGCTCTGGGATTGCGCCTTCGCGGTCGGGTTAATGTCGGCGGGGTTGCGTGCCAACGGGACGCTGACGTTGGCGACCTATTGGGCGTTCGTTTCCATCATCTCCACCGCTCCTCTGATTCCCCTGCTGATCGCCCACGGCCTCCGCCACCGGACCTAGAATTTCCAAACTGGCGCGATCATCCCCTCCGGCTTCGGTAGCGGATAATAAAGGCTCGCGAGTTCCCCTGCGTCCCCATGAGGCATCCGCCCCGTCTTATCCGGATGGAACCGGTTCCAGAATGGAACGGTCGTCGCCGGGCAGTAATGCGTCACGCAGGATAACCGCGGCGTATCCTCCGCCATCGTCCGCGGATGGCTCTGATGCACCAGATCGGCCGCCCACACGAACACATCGCCTTTCTTCGCCATGAACCGCTCGTATTTCATGCCCTTGCACGCTTCCGCCAGCGCCGCCTCGTATTCCGTCCGGCTGTCCTTCTTCGGATCGAACCGCTTCGTCCCATCCGCGAACATGTATTGAGGCAGCTTGTGGCTCCGGTCGAAGAATGCCAGCTCCCCGCTGCCTTCGACGATGTCCTGCAACGCCACCCAGCTTGCCGCCAGCCACAGCGGCTCTTCCACCGCCACGACCGAGGGGTCCTGATGGATGCCGTGCCCGTTGCTGCGCTGGAACAGCAGTTGCTGGAACGCCAGCGGCGGCGCCTCGAACACATGCCGCAGGAACCGCACGATCCGAGGATGCATGCACACCGCCCGGGACGACGGGAAATTCACGTAAAGATCGAACAAACTCTCGAACCGGTCCGGCGCGTCCCCCGACAATCGAGGCCCCGAGCGGCCGCGCTTGTGATCGGTGGTGACGAAGAGGCCGGGGTGTTCGTGGTGCCGCTGAATATCCGCCACGAACGCATCGACCAGCTTCGTCTCGATGGCCCCGGGAAACACGATCCACCCATGTTCGGCGAAGTGCATCAGATCGTTCAGATCCTCCGGCGGCACCGCCCCGCTGGCAAACCGAGCGCGCAGGCCGGCGCCCACATCGGGCCGGTCGGTCCATAGCGGAGTCAGCCCGGAGTCCTGCAACGATACGAAAGGCATGGCGTTTCCTGTTTGACCCGGGGACACGGGCGCGGTTGTCGGGGCGGAGCTTACGCCATTTCCGCCGGACCGGGAAACCGCGGCCGGCGCGGAATCGCCATGGGGTCGGCAAGCGGCTACCATCCCCCTCAATCAAGGGAGACAAACCCATGCGTCCAAACACAATGACCATCCGCCCTTTGACCGGCTCGATCGGCGCGGAGATCCTGGGCATCGACCTGCGGGAGATCGACGACGCGGGGTTCGGTTTTATTCGCCGAGCGTTCCTGGATAATTGTATGCTGGTGTTCCGCGATCAGCGGTTCGGGGCGGCGGAGCTGCTGGCGTTTACCCGCCGCTGGGGGGAGATTTTCCATACGCCGCATGCGGTTGGGCTGGAAGGGTTTCCCGACGTCATCGCCGTGCGCAATCGCGGCAAGGCGGGGACGACGACGGAATACTGGCACACGGATTCGGTGTTCGCCCCGGTGCCGCCGGCGCTTTCGATCCTGGCGTCTCAGGTGTTGCCGCCGGCCGGGGGCGATACGATGTTCGCCAATCAGTATCTTGCGTATGAGACGCTGTCGCCGGGGATGCGGGCTTTGGCTGACTCGTTACGGGCCGGATATTACAGATCGGCCGGGATGGGGCGGCTGATGGGGGATTTGTCGGCGGCGGTGAAGACGGCGGTGCACCCCGTGGTGCGCACGCATGCGGAGACGGGGCGCCGAGCGCTGTATTTGTCGTACGATCCGGCGGCGGTGCGGTTGGAGGGTTTCTCGGCGGAGGAAAGCCGTGGGATTATGCGGTTGCTGGAGGCGCATGCGACTCAGCCGGCGTTTTGTTATCGGCACCGGTGGGTGACGGGGGATGTGCTGATGTGGGATAACCGGTGCTCGGTTCATTACGCGGTGCATGATTATGGGGATGCGGAGCGGGTGCATTATCGGACGACTGTTGTGGGGGATGTGCCGGGGTAGGGGGGCAAGATAGGAAATGGCCCAAAAGCGTAAGCGCTCATTTCCTCGACAGCCCAGTAGGTCGCCGGCCGAAGAACTCTTGTATCCCAGGTCGAAATTCGCTGGACTGAGTGAAGTTGAGGTGATGATATGCCGCGAAGGGAACCGCGATGGGGAACCAGCAAGGTACTTTGCTCGACGAGCGGTTTCTGGTCCGCTGGACGAGCATTATGAATTGTTCAGTGGGGTACCAAAGCTTGCGCACTCAAGTTTATCGATGTCTCCGATCGGCAAGATCGGAGAGCCGCACCCAAACCGTTGTCGAGGTGATGGTAAGTTAATCGTATATCATCTGCTCGGGTGACAACTGACATTTAGGGGCTTCTAGCGGAATATAATCGCCACAAATATTCAATTTCTGAGGAAGATGATGGCTGACAAAACACCCGATGACGACGATACAAAATGGCTTTGCTTCGGATGCATTGGCGAAGGGTACCTGCGTCAGAAGGTGGAGCGTGAAGGCGCCCTATCGGTTTGCTCCTACTGCGGGCAGAAAAGTCGATGCTTCTCCATCAAGCAGATGTCAGATGTTGTCGAATCTGCGTTTCAGGAACACTATAGAAGGACAGCCGCTGAGCCTGACTACATTCAAGAGATGATGCATAGAGACAGGGAGTTCGACTATACTTGGTATAGGGATGGAGATGCGACGGCTATTGCAATCGCAGGTGCGGCGCATATCGATGAGCAGCCCGCTGCGGACATCCAGGAGGCTTTGGACAACAAACATTCATCATTCGATACATATTATGAGGAGAGCGAATTCTCCTCAGATGCACATTACGAGGAAAAGGCCGCTAATGGAGCCTCATGGATGAATGCATGGCTCAAATTTGAACATCAACTTAAAGGAAAGAGTCGATTTTTCAACCTGGAGGCTGCAAAAATATTGGGCGCAATTTTTGATGGGATCGAGTCGCTGGCTACCCATAGTGGCAAGAGAGCCATCATCAATATCGGGCCAAAAAATAGGATCAAATCGCTTTATCGCGCGCGGGAGTTCCAGACAGACGAAGGTCTGCAAAAAGGTATTGGACAGCCTGAGAAGGAAATTGGCCCTCCGCCGTTTCATATCGCGGCAGCCGGGAGAATGAACGCTAGAGGGATATCTGTATTCTACGGGGCCACTTCCGCGGCAGTTGCCCTCTCTGAGGTTCGGCCTCGCGTTGGGAGTCGAGTGTTGTTAGGGCGATTTGAGATGGTTCGCCCGCTACGCCTACTTGATCTTGCTGCTTTACGGCAAGTCAGGGTAACTGGGAGTATCTTCGATCCGGAATTCCTTGGTCTGCTAGAACGCGTCAAGTTTCTAGATCTTTTGAGCACTCGGATGCTTGTGCCGGTCATGCCTGGGGATGAAGTCCTGGATTACCTGCCTACTCAGGTGATCGCTGATTATTTAGCCAACGAAGCGATACCACCCTTGGATGGCATCCTTTACCCATCGGTCCAGGCCGCCGAGAAATCAGGTCGTAACGTAGTTCTTTTTCACAAATCCTGTCTCGTGCAGGAAGCAAGCCTGCCGCTTGGAACGAAAATAAGTAGCTCCCTCTACAGGGAAACGGATGAAGGTTTGGAAGGGGATTATTTTGTCACCGAGGAAACGCCGCGCCCGGGACCTGGGGTGCGTCAAGAAGGTGCACAAATTCCGTCGATAATCGCCGAACAGGATTGGACAGCCGCTCGAGAGTACGGTGACCTCCGTGAGGTTGCGCTGAAATTGGACCGGGATTCACTTGAGGGCACCTCTAAAAATCCCCTTCCCACGCATCCATAACGATATTACAATTACATCCGCCACCCCGACGCGGATTCGTCATGACCCAACCCGGTTTCTTCGACCTCGACCACCGCTATGCCAGCCTGGACGCCAAGAACGA
>CAITUP010000162.1 GCA_903895595.1 uncultured Acetobacteraceae bacterium
GTGGTGGCGCTTTGGCAGGCAGGGGATGGGATAAAGTTGCATAATTCCCAGCGGGGCTTGGGAGAGGGGAGCACCCGGTATGCCGTCACCGGGTTGAGTTTTTCTTCGGATCAGCGTCGGTTGGTGGCTTTTTCCAAGCGAGGTTCTTCCTTGATCGCGGCCGCCTGGGATATTCCTGGTTGGAGTTGGAGCGGCCTTCACCCTTTCAGCGGGGCTGAAAACAAATTCACCCTGTCCCCCGATGGTGAACATTTTGCCCTTTCTGGGAAGGACCAGCCGCTGGGAATAAAGAATTGGAAAAGCGCAGGAAAGAAAAACGAGGTTGGGCTGCAGGGCATCACGGTGGTGGAGGCCAAGGGGTTCGGGCGGCAGAAGGGCCATACCGAGCTGTATCGCGGCGCCGAATACGTGGTGGATTTCCTGCCGAAGGTGAAGATCGAAGTCGTCTGCGAAGACGGCGTCGTCGAACGAGCCGTGGAGGCGATCGTGAACGCCGCCCGTACCGGCCGAATCGGCGACGGGAAGATCTTCATCACCTCGGTCGAGGAAGTTATCCGCATCCGCACCGGCGAACGCGGCGAAGACGCGGTCTGACCCAGCGATAACCGCTTACGGCCCCTGGCGGAAACGACTAGAGGGGCCGGCCCAGAGGGACCCGCGTGGTGCGGGTCCGCAACCGCGCCGCCTCCGCCGTGCCAACGACGGACACGACCAAGGCGGCTTTCCAGACCTAGAACGGGGATTTTCAAGCATGGTGAAAAAACCGACTGTCGCGAGTTCGAGCGTGACGAAGGTGTTGGATATGCTCAAGGAGCAGTCCGTCGAATACGTGGACCTGCGGTTCACCGATCCGCGCGGCAAGTGGCACCACACTGCCCAGCACATCTCGACCATCGATGAGGACGTGTTCCGCGACGGCATCATGTTCGACGGTTCGTCCATCGCCGGCTGGAAGGCGATCAACGAATCCGACATGATCCTGATGCTGGATCCGGAAACCTGCGTGATGGATCCCTTCTCGGCCAAGCCGCAGGCGATCATCATTTGCGATATCGTCGAACCGTCCACCGGCCAGGGCTATGTCCGCGATCCCCGCAGCACGGCGAAGAAGGCCGAGGCTTACGTGAAGGCCTCCGGCATCGGCGACACCGTGTACGTCGGTCCGGAAGCCGAGTTCTTCATCTTCGACAGCGTGAAGTTCGGCACCGGCGGCAACTACGGCACCTATCAGCTCGACAGCGTCGAAGGCCCGCAGTCGTCCCTGAAGGACTATCCGGAAGGCAACATGGGCCATCGCCCGACCATCAAGGGCGGCTACTTCCCGGTTCCGCCGGTCGATGGCGACATGGACCTGCGCGCCGAGATGCTGTCCACCATGGGTGAGATGGGTCTGGCGATCGAAAAGCACCACCACGAAGTGGCGCAGAGCCAGCACGAACTCGGCACCAAGTTCGGCACGCTGACGAAGATGGCCGACCATCTGCAGATCTACAAATACTGCGTGCACAACGTGGCCCACAGCTACGGCAAGACCGCGACGTTCATGCCGAAGCCGATCTACGGCGACAACGGCTCGGGCATGCACGTCCACCAGTCGATCTGGAAGGCCGGCAAGCCGCTGTTCGCGGGCAACCGCTACGCCGACCTTTCGGAAACCTGCCTGTATTACATCGGCGGCATCATCAAGCACGCCAAGGCGCTGAACGCTTTCACCAACCCGTCGACCAACAGCTACAAGCGGTTGATCCCGGGCTTCGAAGCGCCGGTGCTGCTGGCTTACTCCGCCCGTAACCGTTCGGCGTCCTGCCGCATCCCGTATGCGACGAACCCGAAGGCCAAGCGCGTGGAAGTCCGCTTCCCCGACCCGACCGCCAACCCGTATCTGGCGTTCTCCGCCATGCTGATGGCCGGCCTGGACGGGATCAAGAACAAGATCCACCCCGGCGACCCGATGGACAAGGACCTGTACGACCTGCCGCCGGATGAGCTGAAGGAAATCCCGACGGTGTGCGGCTCGCTCCGCGAAGCGCTCGGCGCCCTGCAGGCCGACCATGAATTCCTGCTGGCCGGCGACGTGTTCTCGATGGACCAGATCGAGAGCTATATCGATCTGAAAATGACCGAGGTGTACCGCTTCGAACACACGCCGCATCCGGTCGAGTTCGAGATGTACTACTCCGTCTGACCCCCGTATCAGGCTGAACGAAAACCCCGCCGCCCCTTGGGTCGGCGGGGTTTTTTGTGTGTTTTTGACGGCAGTCAATCAAGGCAACTGCCCGTATTATGGGCAGAATAAACCAAATGCAGGGTCGCCGCGCTCGAGCGCCCTCCGAACACCCGTCATCCCCGGGCTTGTCCCGGGGACCAATGCCGGCACCGTGCTTGTATTGGTCCCTGGGACAAGCCCGAGGATGACGAAAATGAACAAATAGTCACATCCATCCCCGACTTGGCACGCGTCATGAATATGTAACCTCGATCCGCCGCTCACTCCGATGCGGTGGCACCGGAGAGGGACCATGCCACTCACGTTCAATGGGGATACACTGACATGAAACTCATCATGGCAATCATCAAGCCGTTCAAATTGGACGACGTCCGAGAGGCTTTGACGCCGCTCGGCGTGCAAGGTCTGACGGTCACCGAGGTTAAAGGATTCGGGCGTCAGAAGGGACAAACGGAAATCTACCGTGGCGCCGAGTACCACGTCAGCTTCCTGCCCAAGATCAAGATCGAAGTCGTCGTTGCCGACGATCTCGCCGATCAGGTTGTCGAGGCGATTTCCAAGTCCGCCCACACCGGGAAAATCGGCGACGGCAAGATTTTCGTTCTCGATATCGAACGGGCGATGCGTATCCGCACCGGCGAAACCGACGGCGAAGCGCTGTAAATCAACGAAGAGGGAAACAGGACTATGATGAGACCCCGCCTCAAGAGGGGCTTGGCCGCTCTTGTGCCGATGCTTCTGGCCACGGCTCCGGCATTCGCCGAACCGCAGATCGACACCGGCGACCAGGCCTGGATGCTGACATCCACGGCGCTCGTGCTGATGATGACGATTCCTGGCCTGGCGCTGTTCTATGCCGGCATGGTTCGCAAGAAAAACGTGCTGGCCACGATGATGCAGTCGTTTGCGATCACCTGCATCGTGACTCTCGTATGGGTCGTTGCCGGTTACAGCATCGCGTTCACGAACGGCAACTGGTTCATGGGCGACTTCTCCCGCATCATGCTGAAAGGCATCGCGGACGGCATCAGCAAAGGCGGCGACGTGCCCTTCCTGCTGGGCGCCGGCAGCCCGGCCGAGGCGCAGCAGACGATCTCCGAGTCGCTGTACATGATGTATCAGATGACGTTCGCGATCATCACGCCGGCCCTGATCTGCGGCGCGTTCGCCGACCGCATGAAGTTCTCGGCCCTGTGCATCTTCATGACGCTGTGGTCGCTGCTGATCTACGCGCCGATCGCGCACTGGGTTTGGGCGCCGACGGGCTGGGCCTCGGTCGCGGGCGTTCTCGACTTCGCCGGCGGCACGGTTGTGCACATCAACGCCGGTGTTGCCGGTCTGGTTTGCTGCCTGGTTCTCGGCAAGCGTCAGGGTTACGGCACGGCCAACATGTCGCCCTATAACCTGGGCTATGCGTATATCGGCGCGGCCCTGCTGTGGGTGGGCTGGTTCGGCTTCAACGCGGGTTCCGCGGTGGGTGCGAACGGCCGCGCGGCGATGGCGATGACGGTGACGCAGATCGCGACGGCGACGGCGGCCCTGGGCTGGATGTTCGCGGAGTGGATCACCAAAGGCAAACCGTCGGTTCTCGGCGCGATTTCCGGCGCGGTTGCCGGACTCGTGGCGATCACCCCGGCGTCCGGTTTCGTGCTTCCGGGTGCTTCCATCGTGATCGGCCTCGCGGCGGGCGTCATCTGCTTCTGGTCGGCCACGGCGCTGAAGCACATGCTTGGCTACGATGACTCCCTGGACGCGTTCGGCGTGCATGGCATCGGCGGTATCGTCGGCGCGCTGCTGACGGGCGTGTTCTCCTTCGGACCGTTGTCCGCGACCGATGCGTCGCCGGACGGCAGCCCCGGCGGCATGGCGCAGCTCATCCTGCAGTGCAAAGGCGTCGCTGCCACGATCGTCTACAGCGGCATCGGCACCTTGATCCTCCTCTACATCACCAAGGCCCTGGTCGGCCTGCGGGTGTCGGACGACGAGGAACGGGAAGGTCTGGACATCTCGCTGCATGGCGAAACGGTCCTCTAATCGGCGAACCGAGGCGAGGCGTCCCGTCGGGGCGCCTCGTTTCGGCGACCGGCCCACGCAGCTGACTATCGTTGAGTTCCAAGCCGCTACCGTCCATCCGAATATCGAAAAGGAAACCCAGATATGAGCTTTACCTCCCGAACGCGGCGCAGCCTTCTTCTGGCCGCCACCGTTCTGATGCCCGCGAGCTTCGCGGCGCAGGCCCAGACCGCCGCCCCGGCTCCGCCATCGAAACAGGATCAATGGCAGGACGCGATCACGTTCGGCCTGCAGATCGAAGGCGGCATCATCGGCAATGCCGCGAGCCCCAGGAACGGCATCAATTTCGGGCACTCGTTCACGGACAAGTCGAACGATTTTCAGCTTAACCAGGTCTTGGCGACCGTAACCCGTCCGCTCGACCCGAAAGCCACGGGGTACGACTTCGGCTTCAAGTTGCAGGGTCTGGCGGGCACCGACGCGCGGTACACGCGATGGACCTATTTCGGCCAGGGCCAGTCGCATACCCGCTTCCAGGGCGACATCGTCGAAGCCAACGTGATGCTTCACACGCCTTGGCTGACCGAGGGTGGCGTCGACTTCAAGGCCGGCATGTATTCCACGCCAATGGGTGCGGAGACGATCGATCCGTCGACCAACTCCTTCTACTCGAAGTCTTATATCTTCAACTTCGGCCTGCCCTTCAAGCACACCGGCCTGCTCGCGACGTGGCACGCGACCCCCATGGTCGATCTGTACGCGGGCGTCGACACCGGCATCAACACCACGATCGGGGTTGGAAACGGCGACAACAACGGCGCGGCCTCCTTCATGGGTGGGATCGGGCTGAACCTGATGGGCGGCGACCTGACGGTGCTGGCGCTGACCCATATCGGACCGGAAAACCCGAGCACTGGCCCGGGTGCGGTGCTGAACGCGAACAAGTACAACCGTGAGATCGGGGACATCGTGGTGACGTGGAAGGCGACCGGCAGCCTGACGACGATCACCGAGTTCAACTTCATCCACGACGACAACCCGAACATCACCACGTTCGACGGCAGCTCGGCCAAGGGTGCCTCGGCCTGGGGCATCGCGCAGTATTTCGGGTACTCGGTGACCGATGAGGTGACACTGAACGCCCGCTTCGAAGTGTTCGCCGACAGCAAGAACTTCTTCGTCGGTGCGTTCCCGGGCAACAATGCCTTCAACGACGTTCAGACTGGCAAGGCTTTGACCAACGCGTACGGCGTGCCTGGCAACAGCGGCACGACGTACGGGGCGATCACGGTAGGCGCGACCTACAAGCCGAAGATGGATTTCCTCCCGGTATCGGCGGTGTTGCTGGTCCGTCCGGAAATCCGGTACGATACGTCTCTGAACGGCAAACGGCCCTTCAACGGCGGCAAGGACACCGGCGCCTTCACGTTCGGCACGGACTTTGTTCTGACGTTCTGATCCCAGACGCGGCAACGAAACGGCGGGCCGGGGGGCAACCCCCGGCCCGTTTCCGTTTGGTTAGCCGCCGGAGCAATCGCAGCGGTAAAGGCCCGGGGTCTTTCTTTGTGCATAAGAACCCTTGCCGATCAAAGACTGCCTGTTTGCCATCCACTCACGCCGGATGAGCGCATTTGCCCTGCTTCAGGGTTCGCTCATGGGGACAAGCTCGGGGACGACGGACGAAGGCAGGCCGGTCGCACGACCGATTTCGGCCGGCGGTATGAGTCAAAACCGAAAAAATCGCACTTCATTTGCCTATCAAGCATCAATTTGGCCCACGTATTGCCTTATGCCTAATACCACGGCGGCAAGCGCCGGGGATGACCATGCGAATAGCGACAAATGCCAAGGAGCAACCACGATGCGTAAAATTTCAACGATCATCGCCGCCGGACTGTTCAGCCTGTACGCCGCCGGCGCCATGGCTGCCACCTTCATCGGCCCGATCAGCAGCGACAGCCAGGTCGCCGCTGCTCCGAACACCGCCTATGCGATTACGATGAAGTCCGACCCCGCGTCCGGTTTCAAACTCGAAGGCTCGAAGACGACGGTCCTGAAGGGCGGCGATTACCTCGTGATCGCGGCGGCGCAGGTCGGCGGCAGCACCTCGGGCAACATCTGGCTGTGGGTGCGCTTGAATGGCAAGGACGTGCCGGACTCCAACTCGATCCAGAACATCCCCTCCAAGGACTTCACGACGGTTCTGGTGTCGCAGGGCATCATGACCCTGAAGGCCGGCGACGTGATCGAGATCATGTATCAGTCGAGCGCCCCCGGCCTCGGCCTGATCGCGACGAAGCCGGCGAACATGCCCGCCGTGCCGTCCATGATCTTCACCGTGGCCAAGATGTAATCTCGGCAAAGTAGGCAGACGCATTGGCGGTACAGAGGTTCCAGGTCCCGTAGCTTGAAGGCCTGGAACCGCGACGTCGATAAAAGGACAGGCGCCCTTTCGCGGGGCGCCTGTTTGTCGTTTCCGGGCATGCAGTGCCCCATGGGCGTGGACCTGGTCCGTCGGATCGCCGATTCAGACCAAAAAATAGGCATACTTGCCAAGGCTGCCTGTTTTTGTCATGTCGCTGTCACGCTTATGCGTACCGACAGATTGGAGTTCGACCTATGAAGCATCATCCCACGCGCCGAGCGGCCCCATGGCTGGCCGCCGTGGCAACCCTCGCGACCTCGGCCGTCGCGCCGGCGTTCGCACAAACCGCCGCCGCGCCAGCGGCCCCCGCGGCGCCGGCCGCGCCCGCCGAATGGACCGACACGCTGAAGTTCGGTCTGCAGATCGAGGGCGGCATCATCGGGAACGCCAACAGCCCGCGGAACAATAACAACTTCGGGCAGCTGTTCACCGACAAGGCGAACGACTTTCAGTTGAACCAGGTGCTGGTGGGCGTCGGACGGCCGCTCGACCCGAAGGCCACCGGCTACGATTTCGGATTCAAATTGCAGGGCCTGGCCGGCACGGACGCCCGCTACACCCGTTGGGTGGACTCCGGCTCGCAAGGCAAAAGCCGCTTCCAGGGCGACCTCGTCGAGGCCAACGTGCTGCTGCACACCCCCTGGCTGACCAGCGGCGGCATCGATTTCAAGGTCGGCCTGTATTCCACGCCGATGGGCGCGGAAACGATCGATCCGTCGACCAACGCGTTCTACTCGCACTCCTACATCTTCAACTTCGGTCTGCCGCTGAAGCACACCGGTGCGTTGATGACGGCGCATGTCACCGACATCGTCGACCTGTATGCGGGCATCGACACGGGCGTGAACACGACGTTCCAGCTCAATCGGGGCGACAACAACGGCGCCGCCGCGTTCATGGGCGGTATCGGGCTGAACCTGATGGGCGGCAATCTGACCGTGCTCGCTTTGGCCCATATCGGGCCGGAGAATCCGGTGCGCACCGTGCCGAAGGCCAATGCCTACAACCGGTACTACGGCGACGTCGTGGCAATCTGGAAAGCCACCGACAAGCTGACCCTTACCGCCGAGGCCAATTACGTGCAGGACGACAATCCGTTCCTGGTGCCGAACGGCACGCCCAGCGCCTACGGCATCGCGCTGTATGGGTCGTATGCGATCAATGACACGCTGGCCGTCAATCTGCGCGGCGAGTCGTTCACGGACACGAAGAACTTCTTCGTCGCCGGATTCAACAACGTCAACGATCCGAACAACATCCAGTCTGGCTTGCCGGCTCCGTCGGTGTTCGGCGGTGTTCCGGGCCGCAGCACGACCTACGGTGCGCTGACGCTCGGCCTGACCTACAAGCCGTCCTTGGAAGCATACAAGCTCCCGGGCGCGCTGACGATCCGGCCGGAAGTGCGCTACGACACGGCGCTGAGCGGTGGCAAGCCGTTCCAGAACAGCAGCGGCGGTGCGACGAACGGTGTGTTCACCGTCGGCTCCGACTTCGTCCTGTCGTTCTGATCCTGCGGTCCTGAACGAAACGGCGGGCCGGGAGGCAGCTCCCGGCCCGTTGTCGTTTCAACCGAGCAGGTGGAATTTTTGGGCGATGGCGAGAAGCCCGCCGATCAGGGTGACGGTGGCGCCGATCACCAGCGGCATCTGCCACCAGCTCGGCAGCTTCGCGACCACGTGGGACACCAGAACGTCCAGCTTGCCGTTCATCTCGGCAACCTTCTGTTCCAGCCCGCCGAGGCGGGTTTCAACCCGGTCCATGGTGGATTCGAGACGGCCGATCCGACCATCCATCCCATCCATGCGCGCTTCGATCATCGACATGCGAACCTCCATGCCGGGAACATGGCGGCGGACCGCCCCCCGTTTCAAGAGATTTCGACGGCGCCTGCCCCGCGATCCGTGGAAAAGGGGCATATTTCGGACTCTCGCTCATACCATTGTACCCATCTGGGGTTTTGGCGATCCTGCCAGCCCCAGAATGGACACAAAATGGTTAAGGAAAGGTAAACGTCAGAACGTTTTGTAGGGCCGATTCACGCCTCCGGGCATACGCCCTTCGACGATCGGACCTACAGCGTTAATCCGCCATCGACGGTAATTGTTTGCCCCGTCACCATGGCGGCTCCGAAGCCGAGGAACAGCACGACCTCCGCCAGATCGTCGGTGGTGCAGCGGCGTTTCAGCAGGGCCTTTTCGATCGAGGATTGGCGTTCTTCGTTGGTCCATTCGACGGTCCAGGTGCTGTCCACCGCGCCGGGGGCGATGGCGTTGACGCGGACCTCTGGCGCCAAGGCGCGGGCGAGGTTCTGGGTCAGGCTGACGACGCCGGCCTTGGTCGCGCCGTAGGCCAGGCTGCTGCCGGCACGGCCCAAACCGGCGATGGAGGCGGTGCTGACGATGGCGCCGTGCGATTCCTTCAACGCCGGTCCCGCCGCCTTGGCGCAGCGGAAGACGCCGAGCAGATTGACTTGCAGGAGTTGGGCCCAGAGTTCCTCGGTGATGAGGTCGAGCTGCGGTGGGGCGATGCGGTGGCGCGTGCCGGGGATGCCGGCGTTGGCGAACAGCAGATCCAGCCGGCCGAGATCGGCGATGGCCTTTTCCACCATGCGCGGGGCGTCCGCCGCGTCGCCGACGTTGCCGGGTGCCATGATGGCTTTGCCGCCGGCGTCGATGATGGCGTCCACGGCCTCCGGCCCGCGGGGATCGTCGGCGAGGAAGTTCACCGCCACGGTGGCCCCGAATTTCGCCAACATGCGGCAGGTGGCGAGGCCGATGCCCGAGGCGCCGCCGGTTACCAGGGCGGTTTTGCCGGTGAGGTCGTAGCTGATCATGGGGTGCTCCTTGGATGGGGGGAGTGTGTCATGGGGTGGGGGCCGATACCCGCTTACGTCATGGTCGGGTCAGGCCCAACCATGACGGGGGGAGGGAGGACGGCAGGCTCACTTCCCTTCCATCGGTCCGATTTTACGTAGTGCCTGCTTTAACGCCAGCAACTTGCGGTCGCGTTCGCGGAACAGGTCTTCCGGGCTGCTGTCGCCCCAGTCGAAGTAGCCTTTACCGGACATCACACCCGTGCGGCCTGCTTCGATCAGCGCGTCCAGGGTTTCGGAGCGCTCGCGCGGTTCCAGCGGCGTGTAGCTGCGGTTTTTCAGGCCCTGCTGCATCAGCAGCAACCCGGTGAAATCCGCCTTGGCCATGATCCCGAGGATGGGGATGCGCAGCGCCAGCCCATGCAAGACGGAGTCGTCGATGTCCTTGGCAGTCACCAGACCCTCGTCGAGCAGGCGATAAACCTCCAACTGCATCGCGGCTTGCAAGCGGTTGGCGACGTAGCCTTGCACCATCTGCTTGAACACGACCGGCGTTTTGCCCATCGCGGCGACGATGTCGCGCACAGTGGTCACCGCCGCGGGATCGGTCTCAGGCCCCGGGCAGAGGTCCACCAGATCGCACAAATACGGGGGCGTGTACCAATGCGCGATGATGGTGCGCTTGGCCAAACCCGGCGGCACCAGCGGGAAGATGTCGAGGTTGGACGTGTTGCTCGCCAGGATGGAATCCGTGTCCATCAGGGTTTCGAGCTGCAAGTACACCGCACGTTTGACGTCGGGGCGTTCGACTACGGCCTCCACCACCACGCGGGCGCCTTTCACCGTGTCGCCGAGATCGGGCACACAACGCACCGCGGTGGACAGCCATTGGCGGTCTTTGCTCGGATCGACCTCCCCGTTTTCGGTCAGAGTCGCCAGCGCCGTGGCCATCAGGCCGGGGGCCCGTTCCAGGTTGGCGGGGTTGTTGTCGGTCAGGCGGACCTTGTGACCGCCGAGCGCGAACACCAACGCCAGCGCGTGGCCCATGAGGCCGGCGCCGACGACCGCGATTTCTTCCGTCATATTCTCACGCTCCCGCCGGCAGCCAGGGTTCCGGCGCTCGGCAATCGATATCGGTGGCGACGTCGACCACCACGGTTTCGTCCGACGCCATCGCGTCGCGCAGGGCGGCCCCGAGTTGCGAGGGGTCTTCCACCCGGATGCCCTTCAGGCCGAACACGCCGGCCACATCGGCGAAGTTGGTCGGTCCGAAGCGCACCAATTCCCGCACGTCGCCGGGCTTGTTGCCCTGCTGGCGCTGGATGTTCGGCCAGCCCTGCCCGAAGCCCGAGTTGTTGTTGACCACCAGCACCACGGCGATGCCGCGCCGCTTCGCGGTCTCCAATTCGGTCAGGTGGTAGTAGATCGCACCATCGCCGGTCCAGCAAATGACTTTCCGGTTCGGCGCCGCGCATTTGGCGCCAAGCGCGGCGGGGAACGACCAGCCGAGCGAGCCGGCAGCCCGCAGATATGTTTGGCCGGCGCCGTTCAGTTCGACCAGGGAGCTGGTCCAAATCGACGAATAACCGGTGTCGGCGACCAGAATGCCGTCGTGCGGCAGGGCGGCGGTGATTTCGGCGCACAGGCGATCGGGCCAGATCGGGGTTTTGCTGGACGCCAGCCAACTCGCCCGTTCCGACCGCCAATCCGCCATGATCTTGGCCGCTCGGTCGGCGAAGGCGGTGTCGCGCTTGGGCGTGCCGAGCGCCTCGGCCAGTTTCGCCAGCGTCGCCTTGGGGTCGCCCATGAGGCCGAGCGTGTTCGGATAGGAACGGCCGAGTTCGGTGGGGTCGAGGTCGATCTGGACGCAGGGGGTCTCGATGGCGGGAATGCGCCATGTGTGCGTCGTCTGGTCGCCGGTGTCGCAGCCGATGAAGAACACCAGTTCGGCTTCATGCACGATCTGATTGGTCGGCGGCGCAGCGTAGTTGCCGGCGCAGCCAACGGACAGGCGGTGCCTTGTGGGGACGATGCCGCGGCCGCCGAGGGATGTGGCGATCGGGGCGGCCAGGGCCTCCGCGACTTTTAAGAGTTCGGCCCCGGCTTTGGAGGCCATGGCGCCCTCCCCCGCCACGATGCAGATGCGCTTGGCGGCAAGCAGCACGGCGGCGGCGCGTTGGATGTCGTCGTCGGCCGGCGTCGGGCGGTGCGGCGGCAGTGTCATTTGAAAGGCAGGATCGACGCCGGGAATTTCGTGGGTCAGGCCGGATTCAATGACCTCGGCTTGCAGGCCATTCAGGTCGAGATGCGCGGGGCGGGGCGTGCCGGTCATGGACTCGCGCCAGGCCTGGCGCATCAGGCGCGGAAGGTCGGCGGCGGATTCGACGAACGCCGAGAATTTGGTCGTCGCCTGGAACATCGGCGTGTGCGGGAGTTCCTGATAGGCGTTACGGTGCTGCATGTTCGGCTGCTTGCGCCCGGTCATGGCGATGACGGGTACGCGGCCGAGATACGCGTCCTGCAGGCCGGAGGCGAGGTTGAAGGCGCCCACCGACTGGGCGAAGCAGACGGCCGGTTTGCCGGCGATGCGGGCGTAGCCGTCGGCCATGTAGGCGACGGCTTTCTCGCTATGGCCGAGCACGCGCTGGACGCCGAGGGTGCCGAGTTCGATCAGGGTGCGGCGGAGGACGGCGTCGATGAAGAAGACGTGACTGGTGCCGTTGGCGGCGAGGCTGCGCGCGAGGAACTCGGCGCCGGTAATGGGTTCGGCTTGGGTCATTTGTGTTTCCCCCGGGGTGGTTGGGGGAGTTTAAGGGGCGTGGGGGTGGGGGACAATGCGGGTGGGAGCCAGCGGTGACCATATGGGTACCCCCATGATGTTCAATGAGCCGATCCGATTGGCAGCGCGTTAGCAATGACAAATCGCCACACGATCAGTGTGATCATCATGAAAGCGACCAAATGCGGCCCAAGCCAAGAGTGCAAGGCGACCTGCATTTTAATCCACAGGTAAATTTGCACGAAGACCCTCCATTCCCTACGATAAACATTTTCAAAAAGATGCGGCTTTCGTATCTGCACAAAATAATAATCAGCACCATCATGATTTACGGGACAGCCATCAAGAGATGAACTATAGGGCACCTCTAAAAATCCCCTTCCCACGCATCCATAACGATATTACAATTACATCCGCCACCCCGACGCGGATTCGTCATGACCCAACCCGGTTTCTTCGACCTCGACCACCGCTATGCCAGCCTGGACGCCAAGAACGA
>CAITUP010000163.1 GCA_903895595.1 uncultured Acetobacteraceae bacterium
CGACCAACTCTGGCGATTTGAGGCGCGTTGAAATTGCGAGGTTTTTTTGGCGGTACCCCATTGGCCTGAGTTGGTCGGGTCAAGCCCGACCATGACGGGGACGCGGAACAAAATGGCAAAATGAGAACTGCTGGTCCAAGGCGCCATACCTTGCGAAGTACCGGCACCTTACGTAGCAGAGCCATACGACCCATCGACCCGAGGGAATCCCATGACCGAGCGCATGACCGGCGGCCAGGCCGTTATCCGCACTCTGGCACGCTTCGGCGTGGACACCGTTTTCGGCCTGCCGGGCATCCAGCTCGACCCGCTGTTCGACGCGCTGCACGGCCAACGCCAGACCATCCGCACCTTCCACACCCGTCACGAGCAAGGCTGTGCCTACATGGCGCTCGGCTATGCGCAGGCGTCGGGGAAGGTGGGCGTGTTCGCGGTCGTGCCGGGGCCGGGCATCCTGAACGCCACCGCGGCGCTATCCACGGCCGCCGGATCGAACGTCCCGGTGCTCGGGCTGACGGGGCAGATTCCGTCGTATCAGATCGGCCTTGGCCTGGGCATTCCGCACGAATTGCGGGACCAGACCATGGCGCTGCGCGGTGTCGTGCCGTGGGTGGAGCGGGCGGAGACCCCCGCCCAAGCGCCGGTTTTGTTGCAACAGGCGTTCGCGTCGATGCTGGCCGGCCGCCACCACCCGGCGGTGTTCGAAATGGCGCCGGATGTGCTGGCGCGGGTCGGCGATGTGGAATTGCCGGAGGGGTTCGTGCCCGCCGCCCGCCCGTCGCCCGATCCGGTGGCGGTAGAGGCCGCGTCGCGGCTGCTGGCGTCCGCCCGCAACCCCGCGATTTTCGTCGGCGCGGGCGTCATGGACGCAACGGACTCGCTCCGCCGCTTCGCCGAACGCCTGCAAGCGCCGGTCATCGGCAGCCGTACCGGCGGCGGCGCCATCGATGCGCGGCATCCCCTGGCGGCCGGCATGCTGGAGGGGCAGGCGCTGTGGCCCGAGGTCGATGTCGCCGTGGTCGTCGGCACAAGGTTTATGGCGCCGGCTTTGTCCTGGGGCAGGGCAGGGGAGGTCAAAATTATCCGTATCGACATCGATCCGCGTCAGGCGGCGTTGCCGTCACCGGCCGACGTGACGCTGATCTGCCACGCCGACACTGGTCTGGACGCGCTGCTGTCCGGCCTGTCTCAGCGTCCATCGATCGCGGCCCGCGTCGCCGCGGTGCGCCAGGACGTCGCCGGGAAACTGGCGACGCTGGAGCAACAATTCCAGTTGGCGCGGGTTATCCGGGAGGAATTGCCGGAGGACGGCATCCTGGTCACCGACGTGACGCAACTGGCGACGTTCGTGCAGTACGGGATGCCGTTCTACCATCCTCGGACGTTGATTACGCCGGGGTATCAGGGGACTCTGGGATATGCCTATCCGACGGCGCTGGGCGCCAAGGTCGCGTGCCCGGATAAAAAGGTGCTGTCGATTTCCGGCGATGGCGGCTTCATGTTCAACGTGCAGGAAATGTCCACCGCCGTGGCGCACGGGATCGATGTCGTTGCCATCGTGATGAACGACGGGGCGTTCGGGAACGTGAAGCGGATCCAGCAGACTCAATACGGCGGGCGGATGATCGGGGTGGATTTGCGGAACCCGGATTTCGTGGCACTGGCGCATAGTTTCGGCATGCGGGGCACGAAGGCGGAAACGCCGGAGGCTTTGCGGGCGGCGTTGAAGGACGCGTTCGGGCGGCCCGGGCCGGCGTTGATCGAAGTTCCGGTGGGAGAACTGCCGAGCATTTGGGGATTGATCCAGAGGCCGTCTTCGGCGGGGTAGGCCGCCGAACATGACGGGGCAGGGGCGGCCGTGCTATCCTCGGCCAGCGCCAAGGAACCCGCCGCCATGCAAGCCAAAATTGTCCGCCTGAGCGAACAGGAACACAAATCCCTCGGTCCCCTCAGCTATCGCCAGAACCTGACCGGCGACGATGGGTTGCCGGTGCTGACCGGGGTGCAGACCAGTCTCCCCGGCTACAGGACCAAGCTGCACATGCACCCCTACGTCGAATGCCTGTTCGTCCTGGAAGGCACCATGGAGGCTTGGTTGCAGGGGCAGGAGGATTCTCCCGAACGTCTTGGCCCTGGCGACATGATCGCGCTGCCCGCCAACGTCCCGCATGTGTTCCGCAACGCGGGCGATACGCCGCTGCGGCATCTCGGCATTCATGCCTCGCCGACGCGGATCGTGCATAACGTCGACTGACACACCAAGGGGACCGCGATGCGCCGCATACGGTTCGGCCGGATGACGGCAAAGTACCACTCCGGGCGCATAGCGGGCCCGATCGCCCGCTGCCTTTCGGACGGCGCGGGGGACGCATGAGCATGCACGCAGCCCCGCCATTCGCGGCGGTTGCGGACCCGACCGCCAGAGGTCGCCAAGCATGCGGAGAAGGACAAAGCGAGGCCGAACCCAATGCCACAGCGAGCCGTCGGAACCGATTTATACCAGCCGCCCTCACCATTGACACACCGGAATTCGCCACGTCGTCATGCTGACGAAGGTCAGTATCCACGACTGTCGGCACCATACCTCGTAAGTCGTGGATGCCGACCTGCGTCGGCATGACGACAGGGCACCGCTGACTATGAATCAAAGGTTCGGACGCCTGGTATTATACCGAATTCAGAAGGAAAGGGGATGCCGTCGAAAGTTCGGTCGGGAATCCTGGGGAAATGGCGATCTGTAAAGGCGCCCCAAGGTCGAGCCGGAATGGAACCGCCAGCGAACGCGCTGCCGCACGGGATCCTCGGCTGGACATTGTCGGTGTCCAATGGGCTGGGCGCGGGTTTCCTGGAGAAAATCCATGAGAACGCCCCCGCGCATGAACCCTCTCGACCAACCCAGCGCCGCCCGGCACACTCCCTGACAAGAGGAGGGGCCAATCATGCCAGCCAATCTCAGTTTCGGCCTGTCCGGCCGCCGCGCCATCGTCACCGGCCATCGCGGTGGGATCGGCGCCGCCATCGCCCGTGTGCTGGAACGCGATGGGGCGGAGGTGATCGGCCTCGATCTGCCGGATTTCGATCTGGCGGACACCGATACCCTGGAGGCCCGCTTGGCGGCCCTGATCGCCGAACGCGGCCCGGTCGATATTCTGGTGAACAATGCCGGCGTGACGGTGCTCGGGTCGGTCCTGGAAACGCCGCTGCATGAGGTTGAGCGCGTCTTCCGCGTCAACTTCCTCGCCGCCTACGCGACGATGCGGGCGGTGCTGCCGGGGATGGTGGCGATGGGGAAGGGGGCCATTGTCAACATCGCCTCGGACCAAGCGCTGATCGGGAAGCAAGTCAGCGCGGCGTACGGAGCCTCCAAAGGCGCCATCGCGCAGCTGTCCCGTTCGGCGGCGCTGGATTGGGCGCGGCACAATATTCGCGTGAACTGCATCGCGCCCGGCAGCACCGATACGGCGATGCTGGCCACCGTGATCGGCGATCTCGCGGCGAAATACCCCGACCGTTTCTCCGTTAGCTCCACCGACCTCTACAAAGCCGGCGTCCCGCTCGGCCGCTTCGCGGACCCCGAGGAAATCGCGAACGCGGTCGCCTTCCTGGCCTCCGACGCGGCGTCCTTCGTCACCGGCGTGATCTTGCCGGTCGATGGCGGCGGGACGGCGCAATGAAAGTCGCGGTCGTCACCGGCGCGACGCGCGGGATCGGGCTGGCGATTGCCCAACGCCTGACAGCCGAGGGCTACACCGTGGTCGGAACGGCCCGCACCGTGCGCGACTCCGATGTGCCGGCCTGCGATGTGTCCGACGCGGCCTCGGTCGCCGCTTTGTTCGCATGGATAAAAAACCGTTACGGCCGGATGGATGCGCTGATCAACAACGCGGGCACCGCCGGGGCGAACGCGCTGGATGGAGACGACGCAATCTGGCACGCGATCATCGGTTCCAACCTGCACGGCACGTATCATTGCTGCAAAGCCGCGCTGCCGCTGCTGCCGGACGGGACGGGGCGGATCGTCAACATGGCCTCCGTCCTCGGGCTGCGCGGCGTTCCGGACCAGACCGCCTATTGCGCCGCCAAGCACGCGGTTGTGGGGCTGACTCGGTCCCTGGCCCTGGCGCTGGCGCCGCGAGGGATCACGGTGAACGCGATTTGCCCGGGGTGGGTGGACACGCCGATGGCGGAGGCGCGTTATCGCGAACTCGGCATCACCCCAGAACAGGCGGCCGCCATGGTTCCCACTCACCGTATCGCCACCCCCGCCGAAATCGCCGACGCCGTGATCTGGCTGTTGCGCCCGGAATCGCGCGGTATCACCGGCCACGCGCTGCCTATCGAGGGCGGCGGACTGGCCCTGCCATGACACCGGCGCCGCGCGTTAAATCTCAACTCACCGTCGGAATCGCACTGCGGATGGGCGACATCGCCGGCAAGCCGGGGGCTGTCCTGCGCAAGGGCGACCCCGACGCCGGCGGCATTCTGGTGGTGCTGCACGGGAAAGACGGCCTGAGCGTCCTGTCGCGCGTCACCGACTCCGATGGCGGCCACGCCTGGCTACGAGCGACCGGCGCCACCCCGGTCGATCAGGAAGCCGCCGACGCCTATGTCGCTCGGCAGGTTCGTTTCGACCCCGACCTCTGGGTGCTGGAGTTCGAGGCACACGACCTGTTGCCGCCATTCGAGGCAAAAATCCTGTGATTCGGCCCGGCCGCGATACCGACGCCGCGGGGTTTATCGCCCTGATCGGCACCTGCTGGTCGATGTATCCCGGCGTCAAACTGGACGTGGACGGAGAAGAACCCCACCTCCGCGCGTTGGCCACCTATTACGCCGAGCAGGGGGGCGCGGTGTGGGCGTCGGAACGGGATGGCGCCATTGTGGGGATGATCGCGACCCGGCCGCTGGACGGCGGCATGTGGGAAATCTGCAAAGTCTACGTCTCCCCCGACCTGCACGGCAGTGGCCTCGGTCACGCGCTGCTGGATACGGCCGAGGCGCATGCGATCGCGGCTGGCGCCACCCGTTTGGTGCTCTGGTCCGACACCCGCTTCGATCGCGCGCACCGGTTTTACGAGAAGCGGTCCTATGTGCGATCCGGGCCGATCCGGGTGCTGCACGATATCTCGAATTCGCTGGAGTTCGCCTACGCCAAGCCGGTGGACGGGATCGAGGTGCTGGATGCCGCCGCCGCTGCCTCCGCCGAACCGCGTCTGTCGGCGATCCTGACGGCTTGTGTGGCGGAGGGCGCCGGCGTGTCCTTCCTGCCGCCTTTGGCACGCGACACCGCGCGGGCATTCTGGCGCGGCGTGGCCACCGACGTGGCAACCGGCTCGACCGTCTTGTTGGCGGCGTGGAGCGGCGGGATTCTGGCGGGCACTGTCACACTGGCCCTGGTCGGTATTCAGAATCAGCCGCACCGCGCGGAGGTCGCGAAGCTGCTGGTGGACACCGCGATCCGTCGCCGAGGACTGGCTCGTGCGTTGATGATCCGGCTGGAGCAGGAGGCGGCGGCGCGAGGCCGCACGCTGCTGAATTTGGACACTCAGGCCGGCGGAGGAGCGGAACGGCTTTACCGGTCTCTGGGTTGGACCGAACTCGGCGTCATGCCGGGGCACGCGGTGCTGATGGACGGGACGCTTGGGGATACGACGTTTTTCTGGAAGCGGTTGGAATAGTAAAGCGTGACAAGCCGCCTGGACTGGTATTCCATGGCGGTAATGACGAGCGATCTTGAATCTGATGAGACAGCAAAGCTGCGACGGCTGATACTCGGGCCGAAGCGGTTGGAACGCGACGATCTTGGTTGGCATACACCACCGATACCGCCCCGCCTGTTGCCGTTCGGCCGAAGCTTAAAACTGTCCGGCGATTGGAAATGGCGCGTCCTGGAGTGCTCATCCGGCGTGCAGGCCTTCGTACTCTTTGGTCGGGTCAATATGCGCAAAGGTAACTATCAGGCTTGGTTGCTGCACAAAACGGGCGCTGACATTCGGCTCCTGGCCCGTCTGGAGGATCACGCCAATCATCCGGGTCTACATATGCATGCTCACTGCGGCGGGGTATTACCGGAACCTGGTGCGCTATCCATCGATGCGCCGGTCAAGCGCCCCAACGGTATTTGTCGCCGGAGGGCACAGGGCGACACCCTTGACATGTTTTGGACAAAGGCGTGCGGTATGTTCAACATAGGGGTGCACCCGCCACCCATTGAACCCCAGCTGGAACTGCCCGTTTGAATCCTGACACGCTCAAAGACATGCTCTGCCGCACATTCTGCACGGAACTCTCGGTGACCGAGGTTCCGGCAGGTCTGGCGTTCAGCGGCGTTTTTCAGGATGTGATCGGGGATCGAATCGGGGGGTATCTCGTGCGCGACCAAGGAGCCTCTTTTCTCGCGGACGATGGCGCGTTTCTCGCCGATCTCGAAGCAGCAAATATTCCGGTCATGGAGGGGCCCCGTGCGGCCTTTCTTCGCCGGGTCCTGGAACCTGCCAACGCGTTTGTCGATGAAGATACATTCGAAATTCGGACCCCGCCATTCGAAGGCGAACCGTCGCCGCGCGCTGTTGTGGATTTCCTCTCCGCTTTGGTGCGTGCACGCGATGTCGCGTTCTGGTCGCAAGAGCGTGTTCGCAGCACTTTCGTGGAAGATGTCATCGCAGCGATGAAAGGCCACTTCGCGGGAAAGGCGACGATCGAGGCTAATGGCACTGTCGACAGCCGTTTTACCGATTTTCCGGCCGACGCCATCATCAGACCGTTGAGGCAGGGATACACGACCGCGGTGTTCATAGCCCAGACCATCGACAAGCTGACGGAAGCGATGCTGCTGGCTCAGGAGCTAAGGATAAGGCAGGAACGTGGTCCGCGTGTCGCCGCCGTGATCGATGACAATAATAAGTTCCCGCTTCAGGGGCGTAAAACCCAACGTGCCATCAATCGTATCCACACCACAGTGTTTTATCGCGGTGACGAGAGTGCTGCGTTGGATCGGTTGGGCGAAGCGGCGGATCTTCCGGCGGCTTGATCATCCTTCCTCCACCGCGATCCGGTCCCACAACGCGCGGATCATGTCCTTCATCTGCAACGCCTCCGCCCAACGGTCGTACAACTCCCGCCCGTCTGGCCCGGTGATCGCATAGGGCGGCGGACCGAGTTCGCACAGGAACGTAAACACCGCGTTCGGCCCCGCGCGCCGCCGCCAGGACCGGATGGCATATTCCCACCAGCCCATGAACAGATCGACCCAGCCCTGGTGCTGCGGGAAATTCAAGCTGACCTGGATTTGCTCCCGCGTCGCCACGCGGCCGTGCAGGCCCCAGCAATTGTCCAGGATGCGGTGCATCAGGGCATGGTTTTCCGCCGACACCGGCCACGCGAACTCGCGCCCGAGCAGATAGTGGGAGATGTCGCCGGTCAGGCGGAGGTCGGGGAAGCAGTCCAGCAGATGCAGGGTGAAGAACAGGTCGGTGGTCATTCGGTCGCGGTGCGTCTCGATATGGACCGGCACCCCGGCCCTGTCCGCCAGACGGCGCCAGCCTTCGATGAAGGGGATGCAGTCCTCCAGCCGGTAGGGGCGGATGTCTGGCTGTAGGTTGACGTGGTCGGCGCCGAGTTCGGCGACCAGAGCCAGCACCGGCTCCAGCTCGGCGACCGAACGCGGGTAGCACTGGGCCTGCCACGTCATATTGTTGGCGCGGAGGAAGCCGGTGACCTCCCGCGCGAAAGAAGGATCGACGAAGCGGACGCCTACGCCGTCGAAGCCGGCGTCGCGGATCGTCTCCAACTGGCGCTGGATGGGGTATTCCGGTTCGCCGTCGATGCGGCGTTCCATGGCCCAGAGGGATTGGTAGACGAGCAGCCTTTGCGCCATGCCGAGAACCTTCCGATTTCCTGAGGCGATCTTTGCCCGGCTGGCTTGCGGCCGCAATCGGGTTAGGCAGCGGGCGCAGTGTATTTTGTGTCAATCGAGCGACATTTGTCCGTTTCGCGAGACGGCATGCGCGACGCTTTCGGATTTGATGGTAGTATCTTTGGGGAATTTTCAATGAAACTGTAAAATTCTTACGTATACACAACCGGTCCGTGTTTTTGGGTTTGAGGGTGCAGGAATTGGGATTTGACCACTTGGGAGTAGTGGTTATTTTTAGAGAAATTAAACCATTACGATCCAAATTGCCCACGGGCGGCAATAAAAAGGATATTGGGTATGAATTCTATTATCCGATTAGCATATCGAAGCGGTATTTCACGATATACACTGGTTATTTTGCATTTTACAATGACAGGGGCAGGCCAAAATAACTGGTAAAATTTTGTTGACCTGGAGCCGGCCTCGGGTGCAAAAAGAAATCGTGCACGCTAAACCGTCCTTTGGAACATTGTTGGAATAATAATTCCGAACCGAAAGGGGAGCGAGATGATGACTGCCATGGAAACCGAACGGCGGGCCAATCCGCACCCGATCCCCGGTTGGGTCGCCGGTGCGCTGTTTCCCGATGCAGTCGGCGTTGTCCACGATGTCGCGATCACCAGTGGCGACCTGTTCGATATCGCCAGCTTGCGGTGCGCCGATAGTACCGAAAGTCATGATATCGATATCAGGGCGGGTTTACATATCCGTATCGAACCGGTTCAAAACACATGCGATGCCGGCATCGACGTGCGGTTACGAGGTTTCGCGGTTGGGTTGGGCCCGGAAGCAGTCGCGCCGAGCGACGTAAACCTTGTGGGTGACGTTAACGACAGGCTTTCCGTCAGGTTCGGCGAAATGGAATATCGAAGCAATGGTGCCGCTACCATGGCGTCGAAACATGACACAACCGCCGACCCCGCGCTGCGAATCAGCACGAAAGGGAAAGCGTTGAAAGCGCTCTTACCGCGCCAGGGTCTGTATTTGTGCATTGTTCCGCCGGGTACGACGGCGATAACCATCGCATCGCGTGTGGCCGTTGCGCCCGATAAAAGAGTGCCGGATGGGTATTTTGGACCGCGCGGCGTCTGCGTAACACGTATCGTGCTGCGCGACGGCGATGATTGGCACGATATTCCGGTGGACCATCCGGGTCTTTCCCAAGGTTGGGGCCCGGCCGAACGCGACGGCATGGCGCTGTTCCGTTGGACCGATGGGGATGCCGTACTGCCTCTGCACGACATACCGCGGGCGACGATCCTTGAATTGGAAATCGGCATGGAAATCCGCTACCGCATGGCTCCCAGCACCCAATAGGCAGCAGTTCTCATCATGGCGGTCGTCACCTTTTCATCGTCATGGTCGGGCTTGACCCGACCATGACGGGTATGCGGAACAAAATGGCAAAATGAGAACTGCTGCCCAATAGGCCGGCTGCTTGACAGATGGCCGCCGACGATCCGACCCTCCGTTCGCATGACGGAGGGGATCGATGATCGCGCCTGAATATATCCGTACCATGGCCGCGTACAACGCCGAGATGAACCGCCGTATCTACGCCGCCGCCGCCCGCCTGACCGACGAACAGCGGCGGGAGGACCGCGGTTTGTTCTGGAAATCGCTGCACGGGACGCTATGTCACCTGTTGTGGGGGGACCGGCAATGGATGTCGCGCCTCGACGGCTGGCCGCCCAACACAATTCCCAACCCGCAAAGCCCGACCCTGATCCACGATTTCAACGAGCTCCGCGCCGCTCGGGTCGAGGCGGACGCGAAGCTGGAAGATTTCGCCGCGCGCGTGGATGAGGCGTTCCTGACCACCGACCTGACCTGGTGGAGCGGCGCGGCCAAGAAGCAGATGAGCATGAACAAGCGCCTGCTGATGGTGCATTTCTTCAACCATCAGACGCATCATCGCGGGCAGGCGCACGCCGCGCTGACGATGTGCGGCATCGATCCCGGCGATACCGATCTGTTTCTGATCCTGCCGGCGGCTTAACGGGGAACGTACCGAGCGACGAACCTGGCGGCGGCTTCGACAGCTCCGAACGGGCCGAGATCTTCGTGCCCAGCATCCGGCGCGACCCACAATTCCGTCATCGCCATTGCCGCCGCGATCAGCGCTCGGCCCATGGCAGGCGGCACCAGCCGGTCGCGCGCGCCCTGCATCACCAGAATCGGGGCGCGCACCCGGCCGATACGGGATAGCGAGTCGAAATGGTCCTTCAGCAATGGCCGCACCGGTACGAACGGATATTGGCGCTTCGCCGCGTCGGCGATGCTGGTGTAAGGCGCCTCCAGCAGCACCGCCGCGACCGGGTTTTCCGACCCCAGCCAAACCGCGAGGCCGGTGCCAAGCGATTCACCCCATAGAAGTATGCGTTGGGGGGAGACGCCGAGGCGGTGGAGCGCCGCCAATCCGGCGCGGGCGTCGCGGATCAGGCCGTCCTCGCTGGGGGAGCCGGGGTTGCCGCCATAGCCGCGATATTCCAGCAGCAACACGCCCCAACCGACGGCCCGCATACGGCGGACCCTGTCGGCCCGATGGGCGATGTTGCCGGCATTGCCGTGCATCAGCAGAACGGTGAAGCCGTTGGGCTCGTTCGGAGGGAAATGCCACGCAGTCAGGGACAACCCGTCATCCGTGGAAATATGCAGAATATCCGCGTCGGGCAGGCCGGCTCGGGTCGGGTTGGGGATGCTGGTGTCCGAGATGAACAGCAAGCGGCGCTGCAAGACAAAAAGGCCGGTCAGTACAACAATGTAGAGGAGCGCGGCGATCCCCAACGACCACAGGACAATCCGCATGAACCTTATTCTCCGTTGGCAACGCGCTCATAGAGGATGACGTTGGACCCGAACGCGATGGGGCGCCAGCCCGGAGCGGAGAAGGCGGCTTGCATGGCGGGAACGGCGGCCTGGCTGTCGGTATCGACCGCGATCGGGGCCAACACGATGCGGTGGTAGCGGGCGGCGCGGGCGCGGATGGCTTCGGGGGTTTCTCCGGCGGCGATAACCAGGAGTTTCATGGAAGCGGGTGCCTCCCGCGCGAAGGCACCGACGATGCCGATGCCGTCGTTGCCGCGTGGCAGGACGACGATCTCGGCATCTGCGGTGGCGGCGGCTGTCGCGGTTGCTTTGGCCGGTTGCATGGTCTCGGGCCGCGCGATCAGGCCAGCGATGGATAATGTTTGCACCGTGAGTACCGTGGCGAGCATCCAGGACCGCCTATGGACCGCGCCCGTCACCAGGAGTGCGGCGAAGGGGATGGAGAATGACAGGTAGCGTAGCTCGATAGGGGTGTTGTCGAACATGGCTCCCAAAGCGAGCAGGCCGAGCGGGGTTGCGATGGCGGTGGTCAGAAGCAGCCCCCGGGAACGCCTCGCGCGAAACCCGAGCAGGCAAAGGCCTATCGCCAGGATGGCGGTGACGAGGGGACGTGCAGTGTCGGACACATACAGCGGTAAACCGCCGGTGAGATTTGCGGCGCCATAGCGCGCGATCCGGCCGAGCGCCGGGAAGAGGGCGAATGGCGGAAACTGTCCGGTGCGGCTGCCTTTCTGGGCGATGAAGAACCAGAATGCGACGATAAGGAAAGGGGAGAGGGTTATGCAGGCCAGGGACGCTTGCGGTGGTCGGAGGCCTCCCCATCCTTTATGCGTTAACCCGAGGAGCGATGGCCTGCCCACACCGTCATGGCCGGGGATGACGGATTTTGTTGGACCTCGCCAGCACAACGCCGCCAACGCCACGAACACCGCCAGATAGTTCGCCAGCACCGCCGCGCCGAACAGCGCGCCCGCCAACCCGCGCCGACCCGCCAGGGAACAAGCGATGCCCCACAGCAGCAGCATCTCCGCCAGAGCGAACCCTCGGGCGATGCCGGCGGTATAGGCGAAGCCGTAGCATCCCAGGGTCAGCAGCATTGCCAGCCAGGGCACGATCCCGCTTCGCCGCGCGATGACGCCGACGGCCGCCAGAGACCCTAGCCCGAAACACACCGACAGCATCCGAACCGCGAACAGACCGCCGCCGAACGCCCAGCGCCACGCCGCCGCGGCCCAGAAATACAGCGGTGGATGCACGTCGGTCCGTCGCAAATCCGACGCGATGGCGGCGAATCCGGCGTGTCCGGTTTGGGTTTGAAGCACCAACCCGGCCGGAAACGCGGTGTCCGGCCATACCGGGCGGGCGGTCCCGGCGGTCAGGAACAGTGTGTATTGCTCATCGTACTCCGCGCCGCGGTTCCATGCCACGGCCGTCAGCACGACGGCCGCCAGCAGCAAAACCGCGCATCGGGTGCAAAAATCTTGGCTCGCGTTAACCAATTATCAACACTTTGGATTGCATGATCCGGACCGTAGCAACCAAAGGTTAACGGATTGCGTCATGCCGGATGTCTCCCCCAATTTTTTTCCCGGTCCGAACCGCCCGGTCTTCTCGGTCGTCGTGCCGGCTTTCAACGAAGCGGCCGGCCTCGCCGCGTTTCATGCGCGCTTGTCCGCGGTCATGACGCGCCTGGGCAGTTGGGAGGCGATCTATGTCGACGACGGCAGCACCGATCGCACCCGCGCCGTCATCGCGGGCCTCCGGCGGGACGATCCGCGCGTGGGGCTGGTCGCCTTGTCGCGGAATTTCGGCAAGGAGATCGCCACGACCGCCGGCCTCGATCACGCATGCGGAGATTCTGTCATCGTCATCGATGCCGATCTGCAGGACCCGCCGGAGGTCATCCCCGATTTGGTCGCGGCCTGGCGCCAGGGGTTCGACATGGTCAACGCCCAGCGCCGGGTGCGGGAGGGCGAGACGCGGTTCAAACGGGCGACGGCGCATCTGTTTTACCGTCTGATGCGCCATGCCGGCCGGGTGGCTCTGCCGATGGACACCGGCGATTTCCGGCTCATGAGCCGCCGGGTGGTGGACGCGGTCGCGCAGTTCCGCGAACAGCACCGCTTCATGAAGGGCCTGTTCGCCTGGGTCGGCTTCCCCACTGCGACCGTCCTCTACGACCGAGCACCGCGCCATGCCGGGGAGACGAAGTGGAATTATTGGCGCCTGTGGAACCTTGCCCTGGAGGCGATCACCAGCTTTACCGTCATGCCGCTGAAGGTCGCCACCTATCTCGGCCTGATCGTGGCGCTGCTTTCGGTGATCTACGGGGTGGAGGTCGTGGTGAAGACTCTCATTAACGGGAATGAGGTCGCGGGCTACCCCAGCCTGATGACGGTGGTGCTGTTTCTCGGCGGCGTGCAACTGGTGACGCTGGGGGTGATCGGCGAATACCTCGGGCGGGTGTTCAATGAGACCAAGCGCCGGCCGCTGTATTGGGTGGAGCGGTACGAACCGGCCGATGTGCCCGCTAGCCCCCCTCCGTCATGGTCGGGCTTGACCCGACCAACTCATGCCCCAGGGGAACCGACCGAAAACCCCGCTATTTCAACGGAACGCACGGTCGCAGAAGGTGGTCGGGTCAAGCCCGATCATGACGGATAATGCCGGCAGAGACTCGAACGCTCGGCATGAAATGGTTGTGGTTCCTGCTGGCCCTATGCCTCTCCCTGCCGGCGTGGGCACTGCCGCCCGACGCCACCCTGGCGGCGCTGCGGCACGGCGTGAACATCACCGGCTGGTTCCGCTACCCCGCCAGTCGCGATCCCGCTGCCTTGGCCCGCTGGATGAGCGACGCCGCCATGGCCGATCTGCACAAGGCGGGGTTCGGTTTCGTCCGCTTGGCGATCGATCCGGCGGTCGTGGAGGCTCCGGCAGTGCGAGGCGTCGCGGTGGACGCGGTGTGCCGCCTACAACACCAGGGGTTCGTCGTGGTCATCGATGCGCATCCGGTGGATTGGCATTTGGAAACAGTCGCGGCGGACCGGGACCGGCTGCGCGCCTTCTGGCGGGTCATGGCGCCGGCGTTGCGGCTGTGCGATCCCGTGCGTCTGGTGCCGGAAGTGCTGAATGAGCCGGTCTTTCCCGGCGATGCCCAAGGTTGGGGTGCATTGCAGCGGGTCATTCTGGCGGACATCCGAGCGGTCTTGCCGCGCAGCACGATCCTGCTGACGGGGCACGACTGGGGTAGCATCGCCGGCCTGACCGCACTGACCCCCGAACCCGACCCCAACGTCATCTACAGCTTCCATTTCTACGATCCCCCGGAACTCACCGCGCTCGGCGCCTACCAGCCCAGCCTCGACCGGTCGGCCATGGCGGGGCTGCCGTTTCCCGTGGCCGATCCAAGGGCATGCGACGCCGCGACCGACGCCGCAACGCAAAACCTTATGCGGTACTATTGCGCGTCGCATTGGGACCAAGCTGCCCTGGTGCGCCGGATCGCCGTCGCCTCCGTTTGGGCGCAACAGCATCGCGTCGCGATCCTGGCGGGGGAGTTCGGTGCCTCGGCCGAATTGAACCTTGCGGCGCGCATGGCCTGGCTGAGCGGCGTGCGGGGCGCGCTGGAGGCGGCGGGGATCGGCTGGGCATTGTGGGGCTACGACGACATCATGGGTTTGGCGGTGCGGCGTCCCCCGGTTGCCCGTCCGGTTCTGGATATTAACGTCCTGCGAGCTCTGGGGCTTCCACCGGAGCGGAATGACTCACGCTAACGGAACGATGCCGATGGCTCCCGAAAAATACCCCCGGCCAATGGCCGGGGGTAAGTATACAGGGAGGCTTCACGTCTGGGAGACGTAGGGATCAAAGACCCCTTTCCAGCCCCGTGGGCTGAAATTCTAGCGGCGGCGCCGCTGTATTCGGTGAGGAGAGTGTTAAACCCGAGGGGCGATTTGATCTATCGCCAAAAACCGGTAGCGGCCATGCCGCGTGCGCATGGCCCTTCACGGGCCCGCGATCACGCCGTTCGGCGCGCTATCGGTGTAACGGAATGTTTCACCGACAGCGGAACGGTTCAGTGAATCTCGGCCAAGCGTGCCAAGAGGAAATCGCGGAATACCGCGACCCGTTTGGAGTTACGAAGCTCCTCCGGATAGACGAAATACACGTCCTCCTTGGGGCCTTTCAGATCGGTCAGAATGCGCACGAGGTCGGGGTTTTCGGCCATCGCGTAGTCCGGCAGCGCGCCGATC
>CAITUP010000164.1 GCA_903895595.1 uncultured Acetobacteraceae bacterium
GATCCGCGCCCCCGCGTGAGGGGCGACGTCGGCCAGGATCGAATTGACCGCCGCCGGGACCGTTTCGATCCGCGCCCCCGCGTGAGGGGCGACGCCAGGGCCCCCCGATACGCGACCCGGCAGCCTCGTTTCGATCCGCGCCCCCGCGTGAGGGGCGACCAGCACGCTGCTTCCCGCCCCTGGCGCTTTGCGAGTTTCGATCCGCGCCCCCGCGTGAGGGGCGACCCCGCCCGCCATAAGCGGCGGAAAGAGCATACAAAAATAGTCAATTTGCGCGAAACCGGCCATGTTGACGCGCGCGCCAAGGCAGACCAGCGTCACGTTGACGTTAACAGACTGATTTACGATGACAAAGAGCGTCCGCGAACCCGCTGCGGTATGGTCGGACAATCACGGTTCGCGGGCGACCCTAGCCAGCGCTCAGTGCCAACGATGACATTATCAGACCTTGAAAGATCCGGAAATCTCACCAGGGCGCTGAAAGCGCCCCAACAGATAGTGCCGTCCCTATTTATCGCCATGCGAAGCCGACGGCGAAAGCCTATACCACCAAAGGTGCCTCAAAATCCACGGCGGGCTTGGCACCGACGTGCTCGATGCGGCGCTGGCCTTTGCTGCCCAGGTGGTAAAATCGCAAGCTGTCCCGTGCCGCGTCCATCTCCCCCAGTAAGCGCGCCCGCAGCAACACCCATTGATCCGGTAGTATCTCAATCTCGAAGACTGAGAATTGCACGCGCTGCCCGTAATCCTGACACGCCCGAGCGATGCGACGCAGTCGGCGGGCGCCGCCGGGTGACGTGACCTCCACGTCGTAGCTGACCAGGACCAGCATCCCCTATCTCCACACCAACGCCGGATAGGCATCCAGATCGCCGCGTAGCGTCCGGGCGAGCAGACTTGCCTGCACATGCGGCAGCAATCCGAGCGGGACGCGTTCGCGCAGGAATGGGTGTTCGATCTCTTCGCGTTTGCGTTCTTGCCACCCCTTCAACACGGTTTTGCGGCTTTCGTCGTTCAACAACACGGCGCCATTCTCCATGACCCGGAAATCGTTCGGGCCCAATTCCCTCCGATTAAGCATCGACAGTGCCAGCCGATCCGCCAACGGCGCCCGCAGTTCCTCCATCAAATCCAGCGCCAGACTCGGGCGGCCGGGACGCAGGCGATGAAGGAACCCGGCAGCGGGATCGAGGCCAACGCCCTCAAGCGCGCCTCGGCAATCATGCACAAGCAGAGTGTAAATAAAGGATAAAAGTGCGTTCGGCGGGTCCATTGGCGGGCGACGGCTGCGCCCCTTGAACCCAAGCGCCGGGTCCGTGACCCGTAATGCATGGGGGAAGACTCCAAAATAGAGGCTAGCGGCCTCCCCTTCATGGCCACGCAGGCGATCCAAATCGGTCTCGTGCAGCGCTCGCCGCGCTATATCTTGCATGCGATCGATGGCGGCGGATAACCCGTCCCGCGCAGAATCGTCCATCGCCGCCCCGTGGTCGCGCACCGCCCGTTGCAGGACTCCGCGCTGGTTCAGTGCCTTGGCCGTCACGATGGCGCGTGCGATGCGGGTGCAAGCTGGAGCGTCATCCATCACACGATACTGCTCCCGCCGCAGCAGCACGTTACCAGAAACCGGGCCCTCCACCCGCGCCAAAAAGCGGCCGTTCATGCCGAAGAAGGCGGTGACAGCTCCGGCCTCCGCCAAGCTTCCCATGAGCGCGGGCGACAGCGACACCTGCCCGAAGACCGCGACCCCACCCAACAGATGCAGCGGGACCCGCAATTTTTCCTCGCGCTCAATCTCCACGACCACGTTCAGCCCATCCCGCCGGAGGTATGCGCCCTCGGTCGAGACATACAAGGTGTTGAGGAGCTTACGCATCGATCTGTGCCTCCAACCAGGCCGACGCGGAAGCCGTGGCGCCGGTCGTCCGTGGGCGGCAAATTTCCAACAGGGAGCAGCCGTCGCAGCGCTGCTTGTCGTATGCCATGCGTGGGGTACGGCCACCCACGATCAAGGCTCGCGTTGCAGCGGCGACTTCTCGCGTTAAGGCGCGTAGCACCGGATCGAAAGCAACCGGGGTGCGGCGGCGGGGTTGGCCGTAGAATAGCGCGCCTTCGGCTATTTCGGCGGAGAACATTTCCTCCAAGGCAATCGCTTGAGCGCATAGTTGCACCTCATCCGCTCGGTGCGACTTCGGTCTGCCGCGTTTATGCTCAACCGGGAAGGGGCGCCAACCGCCGTTCGCCGCGCGATGCAATTCGACGACATCTGCGATGCCGGTCACACCGAGCCGATCCGAGCGCAGCGGCATACCGGTGACCGTGCGGACGCCGCGCCGCACCTCGGATTGGACCGCGTGAACCCGTTCATGCGCGACGCGCCCTTCGGCGGTGGCGGAATTCTCGGCCCAGGCTTGCTCAATATGGATCAGCGCGCATTGGCGTGGGCAGTACAGATAGTGCTGGAGTGCGGAGAGGGCGATAAGATCGGCATCCGCTACCATCGCCCCCTCCTTTGTCAGATTTTGATCTGCACCGTGATGCCGGATGGAAGATCGACCTCGTTCACCGTCACCTGGTAGTCGCTGAAATTGCGTGGTGGGCCGTCGCCGCTGGCCCGTTCAACCTTCACGCGCTCCAACAATTGGTGTGCCGGGGCGTTACCGAGGTCGCTGTCATGCTTGAAGACGATCAGGCCTCGCGCCGTCATCTCCCCCCGAGCAGCAGCGCGGTCATGGTCGAACATATTGGTTAGTGCTTCCCAGACCAGGGATAAATCGGCCTCGGAGAATCCTGTCCCCTTCTTCTCGTCGTTTGCGAGGCGCCCGGAAACGAACCCGTGCGCGCGATAGAGGCCATAGGGCACGATGTGCTTGCGTCCCATGGTGCGGTCGTTTTTCTCCGCATCCCGTTCATTGGCAACGGAGGATCGCGTGATGGAAATTTCCATCGGTACGATGGGATCGATGCTTTCCGCGAAAGTGAACTGTAGGGGGCCACGCACCTGCCCGGTGTTAACCTCGGTGGACATCACCGCTCCGAACGCTCGGATATCGAAGAAATTGCGGCACATCCACTTGGTCAGTTCCTGTTCCCGCCCCTTGGGCATCTTCTTGGATTTTGTGTCCGGTTCCAGGTTAAGCTCTTTGTACGCCTTGCGATGCTCGACGTTCAGGACCGCGCCATCCCGCATGTAAATATCGTAGCCCGGCGCATCGCCACGCGCCATAGCGACATAGTTGCGGATTTTGCGTTTGATCGCCACGTCCGTGACGAGCCCACGGCTGGTTTCCGGGTCCCGGCGCGGCATGTTGCCGGCGTCCGGGTCGCCGTTCGGATTGCCATTGTGGACATCGAACAGATAGACAAAATCGTAGCGGTTGGCGATGGCCGGAGAGAGGGTCTCGGACATGGTTCAATTCTCCTCGTTCGATGAGTCGGCAATGGCTTCAGCGGCTTCCAGTTCAACCGGCACGTCCTTCTTGCGACGGAACACGTCGCGCTGGTGATAATATCCCAGAGCAAAGCGTCCCTGATCCTCCAGAGGCAGGGTTTTCGGGAAATCGCTGCCGAGACCGGAGACAATGTCGGCGATCTGGTCTTCGAACCACTCGGCAAGGCCCGCACCCACCTTGGTGCGCACCGACTTGCTGTGGTTCTTGGCATTTCGGATCAATGACGGAAAGACCAACCCCGGTGTGGCGGAGGCCGAGGCATAGAACCGGTCCCGCACCGTCGCGTTGCGCTGCCCCAACGCCGCACCTTGCAGGCGCTCCAGCACCGAAAACAACCGTCCGAGACGATAGGCACTATTGGTCGTGGTCAGGTCGAGTGACACGGGTACATCCTCCGCGATGAGTTTCCAGCGGTACATTCGGGTCAGGCAGGCTTTCAGAATTGCGACCCGCAGGTCGCTGACTTTCTCAATCCGCTTCTCCTCATTGTCCTGATCCGCTCGGATACGCATGAGGGTTTGTGTCAGCAACGCGCGGGGGTACGGCAGGCCGGTCAGGATGGCGCGCATTACCTCGCCGCTCAGATGCGGCGGAATGTTTTTGGAATCGCGCAGCGGGGCCAGTTCCAGCAGCAAACGCCAGATCGGCGGCGGCCAGGGGTGCGGTTTGGGATCGAGGTTCATATCCGCCCAATGCTGTTGGAAGTGCTGGGCAAAATCTCCCAGCGATTGTTCCATCCAGAATCGCACCGACAGCCGCGCAGCATTGGGGCTGAGGCCGAGCACATAGACACGGGACGCGGGGTCCATGGCCGGCGCTGCGTCCCGCAGAGGTTTGCCCTCCTGCATTGCTGTTAAAACGTCGCGCAGCTTGGCCGTTTCGGTTTGTTCGTCCGCCTGGGGGGCGTCGAGGTCCACGAATTCTTCCTCTTCTCCCCCAATCAGCCCCCGCACGATGCTCTCGGCATCCCCGTGCTCGGCCCAGAACGGCACCGTGGTTTCACCGAGCATGACGCGGTTGCGGTAGGTCGAGCGTCCTTTGCTGTTGGTGCCGGTCGGCGTGAGTAACCCATTGAGGGCGGTGGTGTAGGCAAAGGCCGCAGCTTCGGAGACCGGGGCATTGGCGCCCTGGGATTTGCCGTAGGAGGTGAAAGAATCCAGGTTAAACGACACCAACGCCGCACCCGCGGATTGCGCACCGGCAACACCTTTGATCGACGGATGCAGCCGCGCGATTGGCGCGATATCGCCCGTGACAAGGCACATACCCTCCGGCACGGCGTCCCGGGCACCGGACTCGGCCCGCAATGCGTCCCGAGCGGCTTGGCTGTCGTGGACGTAGGATGTTTCGCCTTCGAGGCGGAAGGCGACGTTCTGATCCAGCATCGCCTCCGCATCTTTCAGCGTATCGTACCGATCCGGTGTCCAGTTCCGTAGGAACGTCAGCATCGCGTGGCAGGCTGGGTCTTCGGTGTCACCAAGCAATTTCTCATGCCGTTCCAAAAATGCGGCATGTTCCTTCAGCAGCCGCTCGGCGTCGCGCGCCTGTTTGGCGTCGGAGACGGTATCGTCGATAGCGGAGCACCCCAGGACATAGGAGGTCTTATCCCAAAAGGCCCCACTGGCGATGCCAACAGTGCGTTTCGGGGCAGCCGGTGCGGGAACAACCCGAGGCCGAAGTTTCTTGCCTTCGCCCGTGCGTTCATCGTTGGTGGTGACGTAGTTGCCGTCGCGGTCCAGCACGATGGTAAAGGCGATTTGCGCCGGGGCGTAGCCGGGGATTGGTGCCTTGCCGTCCAGAGCAAGGCGTTCATACCGCCGCGCAAGAGATTGCAGGATGGTCATGCCACCACGCCTTCATCGGTCAATGCCGGCACATCGATGACGCCATCGATCATGCGCGCACGAAAGAATCGCGGTTCCATCCCTGCGGCGTAATCGAGGTCCAACGCCATCCAGCCCAAATCCCGCTCTCCCATCAAAACCGGCTCGGGCGGACCTTCGAGGAGTTCGAAATCGCAGGCGAATTCGCGTGTACCGAGATAAGGATGGTGAAAATACTGCCCCTTGGTTGCCCGCCGCCGAGCAATGTCGAGATGTTTCTGGACGGTTTCGGTACGGTCGGCGCGGCCCTTGGCGGATAGTTCGATCCCGGCTTCGACGACATAGGCGACATCCTTCAACAGCGTCGCTGCACGCTGCTGACGGTCTTCGTCCACATACAGAGCCAAGCCTTCGGTCGTGCCGGCGCGCATGGCGGTGCCGATCTTCCCGGCCGGAATTTTCGATCCGACCTCATTCCGGCGGATCGATTCGAATCGGATCTGCTTGAGCACATGCAGACGCTTGATGCGCCAAACCATTTCCGGCTTCCAATAGATGGCTTCCAGCAGACCACGCGCAGCGGAGGGTGTGATCGCGTCATAACTGACACGTTCCACCTTCATTTCTGGGCGAGAAAACAGGGCGCGCGGTCCCCAGGCCTTTAAGTAGATACGGGACGTCATTTCTGCCCCCTTTTAGTTTATGTAGTGAGAAACTAGCATGCGCCACGTTGGCGTGGCAATGAGCGATGCAGAAGTATATCCCTCAAACCATCAGCCCCTCCGCCCCTCTGAAGGTGACATCCTCCCAATCCAGGCCCACCTCTGGCGTATAGAGATCCAAATTCACCAGCACTACGAACTGATCACCGAACTCTGCTTCCCGAATCACCTCCGCCACCCGATCCGCGATCATCTTGGCTCGCACTTGACGCGGCACACCGACCGTGTAACGTCCGAGTTTGCGCGCGATGCCACCGACACCCTTCGCGAACCGGAGATCGCGGACCAGTGCTTCGACCTCACCGGCAATGGCTTCCTCCTTGGCCACGATCACCGGCACCATTGCGTCATCGATAAAGCGCATGGCGGCGGCTATGGTCGCGAACGGAAAGTTCAGATCGGCTTTTCGATCGGCACAGGCTTCCAGCACACCCGCCTTGTCCAGCTCGGCCTTGCCCTTCCGCCAATACAGCATGTCGAAGAAGGCCCGCATGGCTGGGGGCGCGAAGGGATCGTCCTTATGCCGGCCCAGCATCTCTTGGCCGATCTCGGCATGGGCCCGCAACGCCGGGATCGTGCCGTATTCGGCCGGCTCGAACACCAGCACCTCGCTGGCTTCCGGGCTATGCTGAAATTCCCGATTGCAGCGGCCGGCGGCCTGAGCGATCTGGTCAAGGCCCGCCGAGGCACGTAGCACCAGCGGAAAATCCACATCGACGCCCGCTTCGATCAAGCTGGTCGAGATTACTCGGCACGGGCGCTTCTCTTTCAGGTCATCGCGGATTTCCGCCAACACCCGGCGGCGATGGACGCTGTGCATGCACGTTGACAAATGCCGCGCCCCCGGCAAATCGCGGATCGCCCGGAACAACGCCCGCGCGTGCGCTCGTTGATTGACGATGCACAAAGCCTGCACGCTGCCACCCAACCGCTCGGCCAACGCCGCGTCGTCCTGTCTGCCGATAGTCCGCACCGTTACCCGCCGCAGTGCCGTAAACAGCCCCGGCACATCCGGCGCCAATTCGCGCAACGGTTGGAACCCATCGGGGAACCCACGAAATCCCGGAGTCGGCGCCTTCTCCAACGCAGGCTGAGTCGCGGTGCATAGAACGACGGAACTGCCGTAGTTTCTGGCCAGTTCTTTCAACGCCACGACACAGGGCCGCAACAATGTCAAAGGCATCGTCTGCGCTTCGTCCACCATCACCACGCTGTGCGCGATGCTATGCAATTTGCGGCACCGGCTGGGCCGGTTCGAGAACAGGCTCTCGAAGAACTGCACCGCCGTCGTGACAACGATGGGGCTGTCCCATCGTTCCATCGCCAACCGCAACCGCTCCGGCCCTACGCGGTCATCGGACCATCGGCCTTCTTTTTCCATTTCGAAGGCGCTGTGGTGTTCCAGCACCGCGCTGCCGAGGTCGCCAAGGGCTTCGCGGTAGACCTGCGCTGTTTGTTCGATCACGGACGTAAACGGGATGACCACGATTACCCGGTCCAACCCGTGCGCTCGCGCGTGCGCCAGCGCGAAAGCGAACGAGGTCAAGGTTTTGCCGCCCCCCGTGGGCACGGTCAGGGTGAAGACGCCCTTGGGTTCGGGCGCTTTGGCTACAGCCGCACGAAACACCCGGTCGCGCAAGCTGTTCAAGTCTGTCGAGTGGGTTGTCCGTCGTCCGATCCACGCATGCAGCGCAGCTTCTAGCGCCTCGATGGACGGATGGTTCGCCCCGCGGACATCGGTACCGCCGGCATCGAAAGCGGCAGCAGCAGAACGATCCGCATCGATCAAGCAGGAGAAGATCATGCGCGTCAGAAAGGCAAGCTGGAAACCCAACTCGCTTTTTAGCCACCGCATACCGGTGGGACCTGAAATGCCCGTCGGTAAAACGAGACCGTCAGCCTGAGCGGTGCGTTCCACCGGGGCCAGTAAGGCGTGTTTCGTCTTAATGCGGCCATCGGGGCCGAGCAGATCGTCTTGCAACCCCGCATGATGCCCCGCAACGGTATGGGCGAGCAGCTTACCCCAGGTCGCAGGCAGGTGCTCGACCGCCCAGAGCGCACCGGCCGTTGAGTGATCGGCACGCTTGGCTGGGTTGTGCAATCGCTCCTGGAAATCAGTGCCATACTTGCCAAGGTCATGCAGCAGGCCGGCCAGTTCCGCGAGCGCCTCCGCCTCAAAGCGCCGGCCATGGCTTCGGGCACCATTCCCCACCTCAGCAAGGTGGCGGATCAAAGGCTCCCATTCCCCTTCCGGGCGACCAGCTACACTGTGCGCATAATAGGCCATTATAGCCAATGCTCCTCGTATGAATGTTTCTGGTACGCCCTTTTAGCACGAGCCGCCGCAAATCAAAGCCCGCTGCAATCCGACGGTGGCACCCACGACCGCGCCCAGCACCGTCATTTCGCTTAATCGCTCCGTGATTCCGTTAAGGGGTTGCAAAGGAAAACCCCGCCGAAGCGGGGTTGGTGCTCTAGTACTCCTCAGCCAGCATGATGGTAAGGGCTCGGGTGGTGTTCGCCGGATCGGTAGCATCCTGCGAGCCGTAGGTCATGGCTCGATCGTAGCAATCGATCTTCCAAAACACCTTATGCCCGTGCTCCTCGAAGCTGCCGAAGTCGTGTTCGGCATACGGGTCGTTGTCCTCATCGAAGGCGTTGAAGAATTGCACGCGCCGCACGATCACCGCTCGCAAGTCGGCGGCAATCGCCGCGATGCCGGCGGTCATGACCACTCGCCCACCAAGCAGAGTTCGCCGAAACACGTCGTTGAGTTCGCGGATGCGATCCGCTTTCGTGTCGGTCATAGCGCCAACCTTTCGTGCGCACCGCCGCTATAGCGGCTTGGGAAAAGAACCATGAGGGCCTCCTTCGTTCCTCTACTCCGAAGCCCAGGACAGGCACCGGAGGGAAGAACGGAGCGCCCCCAATCATTCTATCAGACATCGATATTCGGGCGACCTTGTGCAGGATTGTGTGTGGTATAATCGGCGTACGAATCATGGAGACGTTTCCCCACGACATCCCCTCCCCCGAAATCGCGCGACACGACGCGACAGGTCGCGACGCCGAGCAGTTCACGGTTTCCGTGCCCGAAGCGGCCGAGCTTTTCACGGCCGCCGGGTTGCCACGGACCGAACGTACGATTCAAAGATTCTGTAAAAAGGGCGATCTTATTTGTGCATTCCAGGAAACTGCCTATGGCAGTCGATATTTAATCCGTGAGTCATCCATCGAGCGGTTGATTCAACAAAAACTTCAGGCCCTCGCGGTAACGCCTGATACAGATGGTCGCGACGCTTCGCGACCTGTCGCGTCCGGTCGCGAAGCGTCGCGTCAAGAACCCGATGCGAGGCACGACGACAAATCCCCGGAACCGCTCGAATCCCCTGAAAATATAGCGCGCGACAGTCAACAGAATGAAGCAGCGACAGGCGACGACACGGACGCACTTCAAAAATTGCGCGAAGAAAATTTGATGCTGAAGATCGACAACGCGGCCCGGCAGCAATTCATTAACCACCTCACTAGCACTGTCGAAAAATACGTGGGCAAAGTCCGCGAACTCAGCTATAACCTTGGCGTTGCCCATACGAAGCTGATCCAGATCGAGGCACCGAAAACCGGCGACACCGAGCCTGACGACATGTCGCGACAGGGGAGGTAGCCGAGGAGATCACAACGGCGCCAGAGATCATCGCACCGGCACTCCCCAAGCCCAAGGGCTGGAAAAGAGTTTTCGGATAACGCTATCCCCATCCTCCGCAGCACGAGAGCGTTGCACAATGCTACGATAAAAGCATGGAGAGACGCGACAGCGGCATGACACCAATCAGACAGGTCATCGAACGAAACATCGAACTGGCCACGCTTGACCCGATTGTACGCGGCGGCTTTGCGCAGCTTCCGAATTTCGTGTTGAAGAGTGGTACGCTCAGCCTCGGCGCGAAGGTGTCCTATGCGCTGTTCTTGTCCTACGCTTGGCACAACGACTCCTGCTTTCCGGGGCAAGACGCCCTGGCCGAGGATATGGGCATGAGCCGCACGCGCGTGAACGAATTCATCAAGGAGTTGGAGCACGCAGGTCTGATCGAAATCCAACGGCGTGGTCAGGGGAAGACCAATCTCTACAAAATCAAGTTCGTGGTGAAGCAAAAGGCGTGGCGTGCGAAATCCTGATGTCGATATATCGACATCTAGATGTCGGCATAGCGAATTCCAGGCGTCGGCCGGCCGACATCCTCTATAATAATATGCAGTATAAATATAAAAATATATAATTAAGAGCGCCTTTTAAAAATGGAAACCGAAAACCCACAACTACCGAGTTTTGCCTACGACTACGACGACGAGATCACTCGCATGATGCAGGAGCGAGAAGTACCGCGGAACGATAATGCCCAGATTGTTCTGCTTGATCACCGAAGGCAACTTCCTTGAGCATGCGCTCCGTGGCGCCCGAGGCACTCCACGGCTATCTCGAATCCCTCGCCAGGGATGGTTTGCCGGCACCCTGCGAAATTTCTCATCCGAGCGTACCGCGCGCTGATGGGACGGTGCAGCCGCGCGTGTCATGGCCGCGAAAACTACTCGCGGCCCTGGATGGGATAGGCTGCACTATGCACCACGTCCGAGGAAGCCGCCACTACCTCAAGCACCCGGACGACCCAGCGACCTCGGTCACCATGGCCCTTCACAACAAAACCTTGAAACAGAGGTCACTCGAAGCGATTCCGGGGTAAGTCCATCTGACCATGGCGGACTTGCGGGAGTGCCTTTGATCAGTGGCCCCACGATCCACCCCGCCATTCGCTCAAAACGGCGTCCAGGCGCTTGCAACGCATAGGGGGTGACAGAACCTACCATATTAGGTGCCATACCTCCTCATAGGGGCATTTTGAGCGAAACACCGCCCTTTGGCACGGCCCCATCCGAAGCCGAACTTCCAGCCCAGCGAATCGCCTAAAGAGCCTGATTGTCGCCGGGTGAGCCTAGGGAGAGCCTAAGATTTTCGAGGTTAGGTGATAAACCCTTGATTTTGCTGGTGCCGGCACACAGAATCGAACTGTGGACCTACTGATTACGAATCAGTTGCTCTACCGCTGAGCTATGCCGGCATCGGGCGCGCCAGCCTTTCGCATACACCGGGCGTCATTGTCCAGGGTCTCATCCGCTTCTTATGGCAATACAGGTTTGACGCGGGCACCCAATTCCCCCAAGCGTCCCTCCTCACCCCCAGCCGCGAGCGACGCATCCATGGCCGCCACGGCCGAACAGACCGAAACCCACAGGGACGTCCCGCACCGAGCGATGATCACCGTCTGTGCGATCGGCGCGACGCTGCTGCAATCGCTCGACCAGACCATCGCCAACGTGGCCTTGCCCTACATGCAGGGCAGCTTCTCGGCGAGCTATGACGAGGTCACCTGGGTCCTGACCTCCTACATCGTCGCCGCGGCCATCATGACCGCGCCGGTCGGCTGGATGGCCATGCGGTTCGGGCGCAAGCCGCTTTATATCGGGTGCATCGTGGGGTTCACCCTTGCGTCGATGATGTGCGGCGCGGCGCAATCGCTCACCCAAATGGTGCTGTTCCGGCTGTTGCAAGGCATGTTCAGCGCCGCTTTGGTGCCTTTGTCGCAGGCGACGCTTTTGGACATCTACCCGCATGAGCGGCGGGGTTTCGCGATGGCCATCTGGGGCATCGGGGTCATGATCGGGCCGATCATGGGGCCGACCCTCGGCGGCTATTTGACGGCGATGTACGACTGGCGCTGGGTGTTCTTCATCAACCTGCCGTTCGGCCTGCTCGCGACTTTCGGTTTGCTGACCTTCCTGCCGAGCACGCAGGGGCTGGTGCGGCTGCGCTTCGACTGGTTCGGTTTTGTCGTGCTGACGGCGGGGATCGGCGCGCTGCAGCTGATGCTGGATCGCGGTCAGGACGAGGATTGGTTCACCTCGCGGGAAATCGTGATCGAGGCGGTCGTCGCCGGGTTGGGCCTCTATCTGGCGCTGGTGCATATCGTCTGCGCCCGCCAGCCGCTGATCCGGCCGGACCTGTTCCGCGACATCAATTTTTCGGCCGGGCTGGGGATGATGTTCGCGGTCGGGACGCTGCTGGTGTCGAGTTTGGCGCTGATGACTCCCTGGCTCCAGGTCATGTCCAACTACCCCGTGGAGACGGCCGGCCTGATCATGGCGCCGCGCGGCCTGGGCAATCTTGTCACGATCACCCTCAGCGGCCGGCTGACCGGGCGGGTGGATGAACGGTATCTGGTCGGCACCGGCCTGACGCTGATCTGCTATTCCTTCTGGCGGATGACCGGCTGGACTCCGGACGTGGACCGGATGGAGATCGTGGAGGCCATCGTCATACAGGGTGCGGGCATGGGGCTGGTGTTCACCCCGTTGCAGGTGCTGGCCTTCGCAACTCTGCCGCCCAGTCTGCGGACCGAGGGGGCGTCCCTGTTCAGCCTGCTGCGCAACATCGGCGCGGCGATCGGGGTGTCGGTCACCTCGGCGGTGCTGGCGCATAACACCCAGGCGATGCACGAGACGATCGGGGCGTCGCTGAACCCGTTCAACCGAGCGCTGGAGGCGCAGCATTGGCTCGATCCGTTGAGCCATCGCGGGCTGGCGCTGCTCGACAAGATGGTCAACCAGCAAGCGCAGATCGTGGCCTACACCAACGACTACAAGATGCTGATCCTTACGACCTGCCCGGCGATCGCGCTGCTGTTGCTGATGCGGCTGCCGTCGCGGCAGGCGCCCAGGCGGACATAAGCGCACCCCGCCCTTGCCGGACTGCCCCCGCGGGTGTTAGTGCGGCGCGAATCTTCGCAGGGGCCCCGACGCATGTCGTCCACGTTTGAAACAGTCGCCGGAATCATCGCCGAGACGTGCGATATCGAGATTGGCACCATCACGGCCGAAAGCCACGCCATCAACGATCTGGGCATCGACAGCCTGGATTTCCTCGACGTCGCCTTCGCCATCGACAAGGCGTTCGGGATCAAGATGCCGCTGGAGCAGTGGACCCAGGAAGTGAACGACGGCAAAGCCACCACCGACGAGTATTTCGTTCTTGGCAACCTCTGCCGCCACATCGACGGGCTGGTGGCGGCGAAGACCGCCTGATCGCATGCGACTCGAATACTTCCAGATGGTGGACCGGATCGTGGCGCTCGATCCGGAGGCACGCACCATCCGGATGGAGGGGCTGGTCCCCGAGGAAAGCCCGATCTTCGAGGGGCATTTCCCCGGCCACCCCATTCTGCCGGGCGTGCTGATGATCGAAACCATTGCCCAGTGCGGCGGTTGGCTGGTTCTCGCGACTCTGCGGTTCGGCTTCATGCCCTTCCTGTTGCAGGTCAAGGAAGCCAAGATGCGCAGTTTTGTCAGTCCAGGCCAGCTTCTGGAAACCGAGGCGCGCCTGATCCACGACGGCTCCGGCTACGCGGTGATCGAAGGCAGCATTTCGTCCAACGGCAAGAAAGTGGCCGAGGCGGAGATCCGCTACCGGGTCGTGCCCTTCCCGAACGACACGCTGCGGGAGCAGATGCTGGCAACCGCCCGCCGCATCGAAGTGCCGGAGAGGTTTTTCCATGCCGCATGACCGCGACGCCGTCATCACCGGAATCGGCCTGATTTCCTGCCTCGGCGAAGGCGTGGACGCCCACTGGTCGGCGCTGAACAATTTCGCGCCGGTCACCGACGATACCAGTTTCCCCGGCTTCCCGCTGCATCCGATGGCGGAACTGGCGCTGGACAAGCACATCTCCAAACGCGAGCAGCGGCAGATGGAGCCGTGGCAACGATTCGGGACCTATGCCGCCGGCGCGGCGCTGGAAGCGGCGGGCGTCAAAGGCAACACCGACCTGCTGAGCCAGATGCACATGATCGTGGCGGCCGGCGGTGGCGAGCGGGATTACGCCGCCGACGCCGCCATCCTGTCCGGCCTGCCGAAAGCCGCCGATCCCGATGCCTATCTGAACGAACATTTGCTCAGCGATCTGCGCCCGACCCTGTTCCTGGCGCAACTGTCCAACCTGCTGGCCGGCAATATTTCCCTCGTTCACGGCGTGGTCGGATCGTCGCGCACCTTTATGGGCGAAGAAGCGTCCGGCGCCGACGCCGTTCGCATCGCCTGTGCCCGTATCGGTGCCGGCCAGGGCGATCTGTTCCTGGTGGGCGGGTCCTACAACGCGCAACGGCCGGACGTGCTGCTGCACTATGAGATGGGGCGCCTGCTGTGGAAACAGCCGTTCGCGGGCGTTTGGGACCGTCAGGCGGCCGGTGGCGGGATGTTGCTGGGCTCGCTTGGCTGCTTCCTGGTGGTGGAAAGCCGAGCGCATGCGGCGGCTCGTGGAGCGACCGCGTTGGCTCGGATTGCTTCGGTGGCCAGCGACCGGTGCCGTCGTGGACCGGGTGAGGCGACGGCCAATGCACGCAAGCAGTTGGCGGCGCTGGACGGGACTTACGATGCCGCTTCGGCGGCGGTGATCTCCGGGGCCTCGGGCGCTCCCGCCGCGACAGCGGAAGAAAAAGAGTTTCTGACCGATCTCGGTTTGCCGGCGCGCGCGGGCGCCAGCGCATTCGGGCATTCGTTGGAGCCGGCCTTCATCGCGAACATCGCGCTGGCCGCGATGGCGGTGTCGCACGGCACGCTCTTCCCGCCGCTGGACTCCGCTGAGAAACCCATGAACACCCCGTTGCGCGACGCGCTGGTCACCGGCTGGGGCCACTGGCGCGGCGAAGCGCTGGCGCATGTGACGACCCCTTAGGAAGCCGAAATGCAAGACACCGATCATCTGGGCCGGCCGGTCGTCGTGGTGACGGGCACCGGTATCGTCACGTCCCTCGGCCAGGGCAAGGATGCCAACTGGGCGGCGCTGACGTCCGGTAAATCCGGCATTCACCGCATCACCCGCTTCCCCGTCGCCGGTATGAAGACGACCATGGCCGGCACGATCGATTTCGTCGATGTCCCTGAACTCTCGGCCCCCGCGCTGTCGGAGCGTTTGGCGGAGTTGGTGATCGGGGAAGCCATCGCCGAGTCCGCGATCGGCGCACCGGGGGATTTCCCCGGTCCGCTGTTCCTGGCGCTGCCGCCGGTGGAAATGGAATGGACCCAGCGCTTGGCGCTCGCCGCCGACTCTGGCGCCAACGAAACCGTCACCTACGACGACCTGCTGCGCGCCGCCGGCTCCGGCGACCACCGCCGGTATTACGAGCGGTTTCTGTTCGCCTCGGTGGGGGAAAACCTCGCGGCGCGGTTCGGCACCAAAGGCTCGCCCATCGCGACGTCCACCGCCTGTGCGTCCGGCGGCACCGCCATTCAGTTGGGCGTCGAGGCGATCCGGCGGGGCGAGACCGAGACGGCGCTGGTCGTCGGCACCGATGCCTCGGTCAATCCGGAAAGCCTGATCCGGTTTTCCCTGCTGTCCGCGCTGTCTACCCGCAACGACACTCCCGAAAAAGCGTCGCGCCCGTTCTCCAAGGATCGCGACGGCTTCATCATGTCGGAAGGCGCCGGTGCGCTGGTGCTGGAAAGCCTGGCGCATGCGCGGGCCCGTGGAGCGACGATTGTGGGCGTCGTGGAAGGCTGCGGGGAAGCGGCGGACGGGTTCCATCGCACCCGGTCCTCGCCCGACGGCAAGCCGATCATCGCCTGCATGCGCAACGCGCTGGAGGACGCTGGCCTGTCGCCGGACCAGATCGGCTACATCAACGCCCACGGCACCAGCACGCCGGAAAACGACAGGATGGAGTGGACCGGGGTGTCCGCGGTGTTCGGCGAACGGGCGTCGTCGATCCCGATATCGTCGAACAAGTCGATGATCGGCCACACGCTGACCGCTGCCGGCGCGATCGAGGCAATCTTTACGCTGCTTACGCTGCGCCATGGGTTGCTGCCGCCGACGATCAACTACGACACGCCCGACCCGGCGGTGCCGGTGGATTGCGTGCCGAACGTGGCGCGCCCGGCGAAGGTGTCGCACGCGATTTCGAACTCGTTCGGGTTCGGCGGGCAGAATGTGTGCGTTGTGATCGGGGCGGCGGGATGACGGTTTCATTCGTCATGGTCGGGCTTGACCCGACCACCTCAGGCCCATTGGAGCGAGATGGTCGGGTCAGGCCCGACCATGGCGGTAAAAAACCATGACCGCCCCCCGCGCTTTGGTGATTGGCGGCCGGCGCGGCATTGGGGCGGCGGTGGTGGAAACCCTGGCTGAACGCGGTTTCGCGGTCACCTACACCTATCGCACCGACCCCGGATCGTTCGATCCGTCCATCGTTGGCCTCCGCCTCGATCTGTCGGACAAGGTCGCCGTCGAGGCTTTCGCCAAAGAGCAGGAAGACGCCCCCGCCTGGGATGCCCTCGTGCAGGTCGGTGGCACGACCTACGACTCGCTCGCCGCCATGATGGACCAGGACAAAGCCGAGGCGGTCATGCAGGTGAATTACTTCGCCTTCGCCCGCATCGCCCGCGCCGTCGTCCGCCCCATGATGCGCGCGCGCACCGGTCGGATCGTGGCCATCGGGTCGGTGATCGGGCAGGTCGCGAGCCAGGGCAACGCCGCCTATGCCGCGACCAAGGCCGCGCTTTTGGCCTACGTCCGCACATTGGCCATCGAAAGCGCCCGCCGCGGCGTGACGGTGAACTACGTCGCCCCCGGCTTCGTCGATACCGAGATGATGGCACCCTTCGCCGCTTACAAAGCGCCGACCGAGGGCCGTATCCCCGCCGGCCGCTTCGCCCAGCCCGCCGAGATCGCCGCCGTCGTCGCCTTCCTGGCCAGCAAGGAAGCCAGCTACGTCAACGGCGCCTATATTCCCGTGGATGGCGGCCTGACCGCCTCGGCCGGGATCCCACGAGCATAACGGAGTGAACGCGATGGATATCGTCGACGCCTTCTGGGACGCCCGCCAACGTGGCGAGTATTTCCCCGCTGCTTACTTCGACAAGGTGACCATCCCGCAGTCCTACGAAATCCAGCTGGCCCTGATCGACCGGCGCGTCGCAGCGGGGGAAAAGCATATTGGGTGGAAGGTCGGGCTGACCTCCGCCGCCATCCAGCAGCAGTTCGGTTTCCATGAACCGGTATTCGGCTGCATCCTGGAAACCGTCCCCTCCGGCCATGTTTTCGCGCCCGCCGACCTGATCGCGCCGGGGTTCGAGAACGAGCTTTGCATGCGCATCGGCCGCGATCTGCCCAGCACGATCACGCTGGACGAGGCCCGCGCCGCCATCGATGTCGTGTATCCGTCGCTGGAAATCATCGAGACCCGAGGCCCCTTTACGGCGCAGATCGCACTGGCGCTGGCGGACAACGCGCAGCAGAAGACCTGCGTCCTGGGCAATCCGGTCAAGCTGCCGGCCGATCTGGAGTCCGTGCAGGCCACCGTCACCATCAATGGCCAGGAGGCCGCGACCGGTCTGGGCAGCGCGGTGCTGGGCAATCCGCTGCACTCCATCGTCTGGCTGGCGAAGAAGCTGGCGGAATACGGGCGGTCGCTGAAGGCGGGCGATATCGTGATGACAGGTTCCTTCACTCGCCAGTTCCCGATCGCGCCCGGCGACAAGGTGCATGTGAGCTTCGCGGGCATCGGGGATGTGGAAACGGCGATGACGGTGTAAGAGGGGTGTCCCCGCCCCCACAGGAACAGCAATGCCCTCGATCCGCGCCCTGCAACTCATCACCGACGGCGAACTGGCGTTGACCGAACGAGAGGCGCCGCCGCCGCCCGCCGCCGGGGAAGTGCAATTGCGCATCCGTTGCGTCGGCCTGAACCATATCGACGTGTGGGGCCTGCGCGGCATGGCTTTCGCCAAGCGGCTGTATCCGCTGTCGGTCGGCGCCGAAGCGTCCGGCGAGGTGATCGCCGTCGGCGAAGGCGTCACCAACGTCGTGCCCGGCGACCGGGTCGTGCCGTTCTCTGCTTTGACCTGCGGGACCTGCAAAGCCTGCCTGCGCGGGCGCGACAATCTGTGCGAGAACGTGGCCGGCGTGCGCGGCTTCCATGTCAACGGCTTCGCCCAGGACATCACCAACCATCCCGCCCGTCTGGTGGTGAAAATCCCCGATGGCGTCAGCATGGAGGACGCGTCCTGCGTCGCCGTCGCTTACTCCACCGTGGAACACATGCTGTTCGACAACGCGCAGTTGGAACCCGGAGAGACGGTGCTGGTGCATGCTGGCGGCTCCGGCATCGGCACCATCGCCATCAAAATCGCCAAATCCATCGGCTGCACCGTCATCACCACCGCCGGCTCCGACGAGAAATGCGCGCGCACCCAGTCGGAACTGGGCGCCGATCACGCGATCAACTACCGCACCGACCGGTTCGAGAGCCGGGTGCGCCGGCTCACCGGCAAAAAGGGCGTCGATGTCGTGTTCGAACACGTCGGCGCCGATACGTGGCAGGGTTCGCTGCTGTCGATGAAGCGTGGCGGACGGCTGGTGACATGCGGCGCGACCTCGGGTCCGTCCGCGACGATCAACCTGATGCAGCTGTTCCAGCAGCAATACCGTATCGTCGGGTCCTTCGGTTCCCCGTTGTCGGCTTTGGCTCGGGCGCTGGACCGGATTGCGTCCGGGGTGCGGCCGGTGATCGATACGGTCTACGGGCTGGAGGATTTTCGCGCCGGGGTGGGACGGCTGGAACATAGGGATGTGTTCGGGAAGATTTTGGTCCGGTTGTAGGGCGGTATTGCCGTGAACACAGTCCGCCGACCATTCGTCCCCCGTCATGCCGACGCAGGTCGGCATCCACGAATTAGCCGTCGGGTGGTTTCGAAGTCGTGGATGCCGACCTGCGTCGGCATGACGCTGAGGCCATGGTCGACCACGCCTCCTCCAAGGCAGCGCTAAATGCGCCGCCAACTGACCCTCTACGCCGACCGCATCGTCGGCCGGCTGGTGAAATGGATTTTTGTCGTTCTTCGCCGCCGCGACCCGGATCGCGCCGCGGACTTCTGCGGTGCCGTCGCGCGCCGTGTCGGACCTTGGCTACCCGCGCATCGCATCGGCCAAGCCAATCTGCGCGCCGCGTTCCCCGACAAGGACAGCGCCTGGATCGAAAAAACCCTCCGCGAATCCTGGGATAACCTCGGCCGCGTCGTCGGTGAATACGTTCATATGGCGCGCATTTGGGATTTCGACCCGGCGAACCCCAACACCGGCCGCATCCTGACCAACGACATCCCGATGTTCGAAACGCTCCGCGACGACGGCAAGCCCGCGCTCTGCTTCGCCGCGCATCTGGCGAATTGGGAGTTGCCGGCCATCGCCGCCGCCGCGCATGGGCTGCCCTCGGCCGTCGTGTATCGCATGCCGAACAACAAGGCCGTCGCGCGGGAGATCACCCGCATCCGAGCACCGCTGATGGGGCGGCTGATTCGCACCCGCAATCAGGCGGCGCTGGAGATGGCGGCGGCGCTGGATCGCGGCGAGCATCTGGGCATGCTCGTGGACCAGCATTTTTCGCGCGGCGTGGACGTGACGTTCTTCGGGCGGACCTGCAAGGCCAACCCCTCGGTCGCGCGTCTGGCGCGGCGGTTCGATTGCCCGGTGGTGGGCGTGCGGGTCGTGCGGTTACCCGGCCGGAAGTTCCGTATCCTGGCGGAAGGCCCATTCGACCTGCCGCGCGACGCGTCCGGGCAGGTCGATGTCAAACAGACCACGCAGATGATCACCGGCGTGGTGGAGCGGTGGGTGCGGGAAAACCCCGGCCAGTACCTCTGGTTCCACCGCCGCTGGCGTTAGCCCTGCCAGACCGACACGTATTTCGCCGCCTCGGGCCGGGGGATCGGCGACGTGCCGCCGACATCGGTGCCGACATACAGAAAGCCGAGGATTTCGTCGTCCGCGGCCAACCCGAGCGCGACTTTCACGTCGGGGTCGTAGGCGGCGTCGCCGGTTTTCCACATCGCGCCAAACCCTTTGGCGTTGGCCGCCAGCAGCAGCGTTTGCGTCGCGGCGGCGGCCGAGGCGATCTGCTCGAACGCGGAAATCTTCGCGGATTTGTTCACCTTCGCGGCGGTCACCACGATCGTCGGGGCGCGCATGGCCTTCGCACGCTCCCGGTCGAGCATTTCGTCCTCGGCGTCGGGCATACGGCGACGGAGGGATTGTGCCATCAACTCGCCGAAGGCGGCGCGGCGGTCGGTGTCGATCACCACGAAATGCCACGGGCGCAGCCGGCCATGATCCGGCGCCCGCACCGCGCTTTGGAACATCGCATCGAGGTCCGCCTGGCTCGGGCCGGGCGCAGCCAGCTTAAGGGCCGATTCACGGGTCAGCAGCAGGTCGAGCGCGTCCATTCCTGGTTCTTCCTTCCTGGTTGGTCCGGTCTTGTGCCGGACATCGAGCTATGGCGCGCCCTGGTGGATTCGAACCACCGACCCACAGCTTAGAAGGCTGTTGCTCTATCCAACTGAGCTAAGGGCGCCCGTCGGCGAGTTTATCACCCCCCGGTCTTCTTGGCGATCATCGCCACGAGGTCGCCCACGCTCAACAGCGCGTCGAGCTCTCGCGTGTTGAATTTAATCTTCCACTTTTCCTCGCTCGCCATGATGATTTCGATCTGCTTGAACGAATCCCATCCCTGCACCTGCTTGGCGGTCAGGGTCGGAGTCAGCTCGATATCGTCACGCATGAAAACATCGTCGAACACTTCTTTCAACGCGGCATAAATTTCCGTTTCAGTCGCCATTGTCTTAACCCTCGGTTACATGAATAAACGTATCGGCCGGAACGAACTCCGCCAGGTCCAGCAGGTTTCGGCTGCCCCCTGTATCGTTCGTCGCGGCCACGGTAAAGCCCAGCCGAGCGTAATGATCCTTGACCATGCCGTTCTTTTTGGTCGGGATATATTCCCCGACGACCCGCTTCGCGCCCAGTTTTTTCGCTTGTTCGGCGATCAGGTTCAGCGTCGTCGGCTCCACCTGGCGGCCGAGCACGCGGCAGCTCATGAGCCATGTGTCGATCAATAGGTCTTTGGTTTCCTGCAACCGGCCGATGATGATCGCGATCACGCCGTTGTCGCCGAACCGATCGAGCAGGCGCAGTTGCAGCCCGAACGCCTCGGGATCGCCCATGACGGCGAGCACGTCTTCGTCGGTGTAGCGCCGCGTTGTCAGGTTGAACTGGTTGGATTTGTTGATCAATTGCACGATGCGTTGGAGGCCGATGCGGTCGAACGGCTTGACGATCAGCTCCATCTCCAGCCCGCGCAGATAGGCCGGCAGATCGGTGGCGGAGGCTTTCAGCGCGTCGCGGGCCTTGTTGCCCTGGTATTGGCTGGTGCGCTCGCGGTCTTCGTCGGTGACGGACAGACCCTCGAAATAGCCGGCGTCGGACAATGCGACGGGGTAGCCGACGGGGTCGTCGGACACTTCCGGCACCGCCACCATCGGCAGCTCCTGGCGGACCAGATTCCGTTCGAACGGGTTGTCGTCGATGAACACCAGCGAATCGAGGCCGATGTTCAGCTCTTCGGCAATCGCGCGAATGTTACCGGCCTTGTCGGACCAGTTGGCCACGAAGCTGGCGATGTCGCCGCGCCGCAGCACCATCTCGGGGTGCTTCTCGAACGGCTCGACGGCGTTGGATTCGTCGTTTTTGGAGCATACGGCCAGGATGATGCCGCGCCGGGTCAGTTCGCGGCAGTAGTCCTGGAACGCGACGTAGGCTTCGCCGAGCGGAGAGCCTTGGCCGAGGGCGATGCCCTCCATGCCGTCGTCGCCGATCACCCCGCCCCAGACGGTGTTGTCGAGTCGAGCACCAGGCACTTGAAGGAACGCCCCTGCTTGGCGGCGAGCCAGCGGCCGACGAGATCGCCGTACATCGGGCTGGCGGTCGGCGAGACCTCCTGCTTCGACCGGTGCCACAGCGCGGTATCGTGCCACGCGGTCAGGCCGTCGCGGGCGGCGCGGTCGTCGATGGACAGAATGTCGGCGCCGTCTTCTTCCGCCGCCGTCCGTAGGCGCTCGTTCAGACGGATCAGGAACCGGTTGCGGGAGCCGGGGAGGCGATGCTCGTTCAGGCCAAGGACCGAAAGGTGCGCGGGCAAGGCGGCCTGTTGCAGGATCGGGCAGCGGAAGGCGTCGCGGGCGAGGCCCCAGGTTTCGCGGATGTGGGACACGGCTTCATCCAGCGCGGCGGCGGCGGTGGGCTCGTCCATGCCGGCGGTGACCCCGGCGGTGAGGTGGTAGGCGTCCAGCGCGAGCAGGATGGCGGTCGGCTTGAATGCGTGCAGGCCGGAGTCCTTGTCCGCCAGTTCCTGTAAATATTGACCGTAATCGGCCTCGTAGGTCTCCACCCAGATGCCGCGGCGGAGGCCCGCGACGCGGATGGCGGGCAGCAGGTGGGTCAGGGTGCTGGACCCCAGAACCGCGAGCCGCACCGGCTTCGTCGCCAGACCGGACGGCCCTTCCGGGAAGACCCGGCGGACGGCTTCGTCCAGCGCGTTGGTCAGCACGAAATTGATGCGGCCGTTGGCCAGCGCGACGGCCTCGTCCCACGCCTTGGCGGGATCGGCGGCCAGCGCGCGCAACCGGGGGCGCCAATCGGCAATCGGGGGAAGCCAGTGAAGGTCGGTCATGGTCGGGTCCTGCGTGGCTGGAGGCTAAGCCAGGAAAGGTTCCCAACGGATGTACTTCAAAGTGTACTCCCGGAAGGTCCACTCATGGCCGTGCCAACGATATGTCCGGTCCGGCTCATACCACGCCAATCCGAGACGTGCAGCTACCAAGGGATGGACCGGAACCATTTCGGTGTCCTGTCCGCGGTAGTCGCGCAGCATGAAGTCGGTTTCCTGCCGTGTCCGCAGCTGCTCCGCGGCTGTCAGCTCGTTGGTCCGCGCCACCAGCTGCTTCAGCACTTCGCCGATGGTTGCCGGGCTTGGATGGGTCGGTGCGTCGAACAACGCGCGGGTGCGGAGGTTCGCCTCTATCCAGTCCCAGAGTTTTATGTCCGCCCGCGCGTCCATGGCCTGGGCGCGTGCCGCATCGATCCGCAGCCGCTGGTCGAGGTCGGGCAGGAGCTTGGCGCTCAGGCGCATAAAGCGCTCGAACAGGGCGTCGTCCGGCAGTTCTTCCTGTGCCAGCGATGCGGCGATCGCGTCGGGCCAGGGGTAGAAAACATTCGAGGCTTCGATCTGGCGCGGGTCGGCCCCGATAAACGGCCACTGGCAAAACAGATGGAGCGCCGGGAAGGTCACGATCTGGCAGCCCGAGGGAATACGGGGTTCCAGTGTCTGCCAATGCGCCGCCGGGTCGCCGGGTTCGATCTGACGCCAGACGACGCGGACGTCGGCGAAAAAGGCGTCGTCGAAACTGCTTGCCCCATCCTTTTCGGCCGCTGGTTTGGAGGCAATCGCCTTGATGTCGAATTTTTCCCGCAGGCCGGGCAGGTGCGCGGCGACATGGCCCAGACGTTCGGCTTGACTGTTGCCGTAGATCAGGATGGCGGGCTTGGTGCCGGATGTCGTCTGGCTCATGGCAGCCACGGGCTCCGGCGGATGGTGCGCAGAATGTAGTCGCGGAAGGTGACCTCATTGCCGAGCATTCGGTATCGCAGATCGGGCGCCCACCAGCGCAGCTGGAAATGACGGGCGACGCGGGGATGAATGGGCAAAGCGTGCTTCGATGCGCGCCAGCCGGTCAGCAGGCGGTCCAGCGCCGCGTGCAGCGTCGCGGCATCGCCGGCCCCGAATTCCGCGAGCGTATTCAGCAATTGCCGAACGATTTCATGCACTACCGGCGTATCCCGTTCGGTGGGTGCCGCAAATAGGCAGCGATCGCGGAATTGCGCGCCGATGAACGATGCGAGTTGGATGTCGCAGGCGGCGTCGTCCGCCCGGCACGCGGCGAGATCGGCGGAAAGGAGGGCATCCAGGTCCAGCGCGGCCGTCTCGGTCAGCTCCATATACGCGTCGAACAGAGCGTCGTCGGTCATCGCGGTCCCGGCGAGCGAGGCCGCGATGGGGTCCGCGTTGCCGTCCCCGAATGGCCAAAGCGCCCGCATCGTGCTGGCGGGGAAAGTCCGGATTGCGCAGGACGGCGGCAACAAGGCGCGCACGCCTTGAGTTGGCGCTGTATCGCCGGGCCGCGATTCCTCGACATACAGATCGGCCCGATCCAGTCCACCGGCTGGCAGCGCCGCTCCGGCCGTCTCGACCAGAACCCGGTCGCGCAATGGCGGCAAATGCCGGAGGATTTGGGCAATCTGGCTTGTGAGCGGCGATCCGGCGACGATCAGCCGCAGTGGGAACGTCCGCACGATGGCCGGTGGCGGCGCCGGTGCCAGAGCCTTCTCCAGTGCGGCCAGATCGGCGGCGAGCAGCGCGAAATTGGGAAACTTGGCAGTCGCGAACCGCAAGACCGTTGTCGTGTCGGCATGGCGACCTTGGGCGCTTAACGATCGGCCGAGACCCAAATAGCCCGCGGGGTGATCGGGCCATCGCTGCACGACGGAGGTGAAAATCTTCTCGGCGGCGCTTGAATCGCCCATGTTCGACACGAACCACCCCTGCTCCAGCACCGGGCCGGGTTCGTTCGGAAAGCGCTGAACGGCTTCGTTCAGCAGGGCCACGGCGCGGTCGATCCTTTGCGCCTTGGCGGCCGCGGCCGCACCCCCGGCATAACCGGCCAGATTGCCGGGGAACCGGGTGCGGACTTGTTCCCAAAGCTCGGCGGCGTCGTCGAGCCGGTCCCCACGGGTCGCCAACCAAGCCAGTTCGACCCAGGGTTCCGGCCGGTCCGGAAAGCGTGCATGCGCTTGTGCCCAGCGTTCGGCCGCGGCGTCCCGGTCATCGCGGCGTTGCGCGAGGCGGGCATGTTCGATGGCCGGCTCCGCCAGCTCGGGGTGACGCGCGACAGCGATGCCCATAAGCTCTTCCGCTTCGGCGAAGCGGCCAACCTCCCGCAGTGCCGCGCTACCAGCCGTGTAGCCGGCGACGTTGTCGGGCTGACTGTCGCGGACACGCTCCCACCGCCGAATGGCAGTTTCGAAATCGCGCTGCGCGAAAGCGAGCCAAGCGAGTTCGGTCTCAACCGAGGGGGTATCGGGGAACCGGGTCTCGGCGTCGGTCAACAATGGCTGGGCGGCATCCAGCTGCCCCGCTTCCCGCAGTGTGATCGCGGCGCCGACATATCCGATGGGATGATGGGGAAAGGCCGCGCGTACATGCGCCCAGCGAAGCAGCGCGTCAGGCACATCGCGGCGACGGTGTGCGACCCAGGCGCGGTCCACCGCGACCTCCACCACGTCCGGGAACCGGGCGATGGCCGCTGCGAGCAATTCGTCGGCCGCGTCCAGGCGACCTGCCTCCATCAAAGCGAAGGCGGCTTGCAGGAAGGGGGCCGGAGAGACGGGAAACCGGTCGCGCAGCGCGGCATACAGGTTCAGCGCCGTGGGCAGATCGCCGGCGGAGATCGCGGTCCGCGCGGCGTCCAATCCCTGTTCCAGCGTGCCGATCGGCGATTCGGCCAGCGCCGCGTCCTGCATTCCCATCTCCTGCTCGGGTCCGTCTGGCGATCCAGCCGTCGAGCGGCGTTTCATAACCCGACAGCGGTTGGGTTCGCCAGGGCGGGCGCGGGGCGGTTTTAGTGCCCGGCGTTCGCGCCCGAAAAATCGGGGGCGGCCAGACCGGAAGCTTCCAACTGCGCGACCAAGGCGGCTTTCAATCGGTCCAGCCCGGCGTCGGAGGACGCCTCGCACCGCGCGACCAGCACCGCCTGGGTGTTGGAGGCCCGCAGGAGCCACCAGCCGTCGGACGTCAGTACCCGCACGCCGTCGGTTTCGGAGACGGTGGCGCCATCGGTGCGCAAGCGTGCGGCGACTTCCTCGATCACCGTGAATTTACGGCGGTCGTCGCAGTCGAAGCGGAGTTCGGGGGTGTTGATGACCTGCGGTAGTGCTTTGCGCACGTCGGACAGTTTCGTGCCCATGCGGGCCACGATCCCCAGGGTGCGGACGGCGGCGTACAGCGCGTCGTCGAAGCCGTACCAGCGGTCGGCGAAGAAGATGTGGCCGGACATTTCGCCCGCGAGCGGCGATCCGGTTTCCGCCATCTTGGCCTTGATCAGCGAATGGCCGGTTTTCCACATCAGCGGGTTGCCGCCCGCCTTGCCGATTTCGTCGAATAGCACCTGGCTGGCTTTGACGTCGGCGATGATCGTGGCGCCGGGGTGGGTGCGCAGTACGTCGCGGCCGAGGACGATCATCAGCTGATCGCCGAACAGGATTTCCCCGGTATCGTCCACCAGCCCGATCCGGTCGGCGTCGCCATCGAAGGCGATCCCGATATCGGCTTTCTGCGCGTGGACCTCGGCGATGAGCTGCTCGAGGTTTTTCGGCACCGTCGGGTCGGGGTGATGGGCGGGGAAATCGCCGTCGATCTTGCCGTTCAGCACGGTGTGATGGCCGGGCAGGCGTTTCACCAGCTGCATCAGCACATCGCCGGCCGACCCGTTGCCGTTGTCCCACACGACTTTCAGCGCGCGGTCGCCGCCGTCCCAGTCTTTGACGAGGCGGTTCAGATAGTCTTCCGAGATGTCCAGGGAACGCTCGCTGCCGGTGGCTTCCGCGACGACGTCGCCGGCAGCGGCCATGACGCCGAGGTCGCGGATCTGGGTGCCGAAGAACGGCTTGCGGCCCAGCATCATCTTGAAGCCGTTGTAGTTCGGCGGGTTGTGGCTGCCGGTGACCATGACGGCCGCATCGGTGCCCTGGGTGGTGGCGGTGTAATACAGCATCGGCGTCGGGCCGAGGCCGACGCGCACCACGTCCATGCCGCTGGCACGCAGGCCGCGCACCAAGGCGGCTTCCATCGAGGGGCTGGAATGGCGGCCATCGTAGCCGGTAGCCACGGATTTGCCGCCGGCTCGGGATACGATGCTGCCGAGGCAGCGGCCGATCGCGAAGGCATCGGCCTCATGCAGGGTTTCATCGACGATGCCGCGGATGTCGTATTCGCGCAGCACTGTGGAATCGAATGTGTGGGAGAAGGGCATCGGTTCAGTACTTCTTGAGGAAGGCGCGGACGGCGTCGGCCAGATCGGGGCGGGCGAGGGCAAAGGCAATTTGCGCTTCCAGGAAGCCGGCCTTGTCGCCGCAGTCGAACCGCGTGCCTTCGTAGCGCAAACCGTGGAAGGGTTGCGAACCGATTAGTTTCGCCATGCCGTCGGTGAGCTGCACCTCATTCCCCGCGCCGCGTTCCATCTTGGCGAGATGGCCGATAACCTCGGGCATCAGGACATAGCGGCCGATGATCGACAGGTTGGACGGGGCATCGGCCGGGGCGGGTTTTTCCACCAAGCCTTGCACTTCGACCAGACGTCCGTCGTCGGCGCCGGTTTTCAGGATGCCGTAGCGGTTGGTGTGCTCGCGCGGCACCTCCACCACCGCGACCACATTGCCGCCGGTTTCCTGGTAGGCGTCGGCAAGCTGCTTCAGGCAGGGGGTTTGCGACAGCACCAGGTCATCGGGCAGCAGAATGGCGAAAGGGTCGTCGCCGATGAAGGCGCGGGCGCACCAGATCGCGTGGCCGAGGCCGAGCGGGACCTGCTGGCGGACGGTGACCATGGAGCCGGGTTCGACCTGGGTGCCCTTCAGGGCCTCCATCGCTTCGACGCGATTGCGCTGGCGCAGCGTGGCTTCGAGTTCGAAGGCGATGTCGAAGTGTTCGACGAGGGCGGTTTTGCCGCGGCCGGTGACCATGCAAAATTGTTCGATACCGGCGGCGCGGGCTTCCTCGATTGCGTATTGAATCAAAGGCTTGTCCACCACCGGCAGCATTTCCTTGGCCATCGCCTTGGTGGCGGGCAGGAAGCGTGTGCCGAGCCCGGCGACGGGTAAGACGGCTTTGCGTAAAGGTTTTTTCACGAAAGTACTCCGAGGGCGTGCGAGGCTTTGAACCATGCGGGCTTGGCGGAATTGTGGCAGCGGGAGAGGATTAGCGTGCTTTGGTTAACAATGGGTTAACGGAAACGATCATTTTCGCGTGGACGGCCGGCTGCTCGACTTCTCCCTTGGACAAACGCCGCCGCATTCCACATATTGCCGCCGCACTTATGGATGGGCCCCGGTTGACCGTGGAGAGACCCGATGAGCGACATTCCGGCGGATTACCCAACCCGACTCAACCTCGCGGAACTCGTGGCGCGAATCGAACGCCAGCAGGAAGAGACTCGGAAATTTGTGTCCGACCAGCACAAGCTGAACGCCGAAGCCGACAAGCTGGCATCGGAGGCGCGCAAGTTGGACCGCGATCTGGGATTGGCCCCCTGGCAGGCCACGGCGATCGCCGTTGGCAGCATCGCGGCACTGGTCGCTTCGATGGTATCCCTCGCCAAGTCCATGGTGTGGTTCTGACCAACCGCGCCTCACGCTTTACCCCAGCAGTACATCCCGCGCCTGATTGATCCTGGTTGCCAGCCAGTCCGATCCGCCGTGATCGGGATGCGCCGTCCGCATCAATCGCCGGTGTGCGTCCCGAATTTCCGCCTCCGACGCGCCGGGTTTCAGGCCCAGCACCTCATACGCCTCCGCCCGCGACATCGCGCCGCTGTTGCGGGGCGGCGGGCGGGCGCGAAAATCGAATTTCGGGCCGGCGCCGGGGGGCTGGGCGCCCTTCCATTGTTGCCAGAGCATCGGTCCGAACAGCAGAGCCATGCCGATCGCCAGTCCCTCCCGCCCGGTCAGGATCAGCAGCAGCGCCAAGCTGAGTCCACCCAGCGCCAACAGCCAGGCACCGAGGGATTTCACGGTTTTAACCGAGGCTGTTTCGAACGCCCGCAGCCCGCCCAGGAAGACGAACAAAGCCGCGCCGCCGAGCAGCAGCCACAGCATCATCCGCCGCGCGCCGCCAACGCTTGGGCTTCGACCACGGCCAGAGCGCTGAGATTGACGATCCCGCGCGCGGTGACGCTGGGGACGACCACATGGATGGGCTTGGACATGCCCAGCAGGATCGGGCCGACGGGCAGCCCGTCGGCGGCGGCTTTCAGCAGGTTGAAGGAGATATTGGCGGCGTCCAGCGTGGGCATGATCAGCAGATTGGCGGACCCGCTCAGGCGGCTGTCCAGCACGGCCTTGTCGCGGATCGTCGCCACCAGGGCGGCGTCGGCGTGCATTTCGCCGTCGATCTCCAACCCCGGGGCTCGTTCGCGGATCATACCCAGCGCGCGCCGCATCTTGCGGGCGGACTCGCTGTCGCTGGCGCCGAAGCTCGAATGAGAAATCAGCGCCGCTTTGGGGACCACGCCGAAGCCGCGCACCGCCTCGGCCGCCAGCAGCGTCATTTCGGTGATTTGCTCCGCCGTCGGGTCCACGACCATGTAGGTGTCGCAGATGAACAGCACGCCGGTCGGGATAATCAGTGCCGACAGCGCGTAGACGCGGTTGACGTCGGGGCGGCGGGGGATGACCGGCAGGATGTATTGAATTTGCCGCCACCAGTCGCCGGTGCCGCCGCAGATCGCCGCATCCGCCATTCCGGCGTGCAGCATCATGGCAGCCGCGACCGATCCACGGCTGGCGATGCGGCGCGCCGCGGCCTCGGGCGGGATGCCGCGACGGCCGGCGAGACGCTGATAATCGGGAATCAGCGGGTCGAACACGTCGTGGTCCCGCGCGGGATCGAACACCTGCACGGCGCCGCCGAGGTCCAGGCGCAGCCCCATTTCCTTCACCTTCGCCGCGATCCGGTCGTGACGCCCGAGCAGAATGGGGCGGGCGATGCGGTCGTCGATGAGGGTTTGGGCGGCGCGCAGGACACGTTCGTCTTCGCCTTCCGCGTAGACGACGCGCTTGGGCGCGCGTTCGGCGGCGACGAAGACCGGGCGCATCAGGCCGCCGGAGCGGAAGACGAAGCGTTCCAGATCGCGGCGGTAGGCGTCGAAATCCTTGATCGGGCGGCGGGCGACGCCGCTTTCCATCGCGGCTTTGGCCACGGCCGGGGCGATGTCGAGGATCAAACGGGGGTCGAAGGGTTTCGGGATGATGTAGTCGGCGCCGAACACGGGTGCCGATCCGCCGTAGGCGGCGGCCACGACCTCACTGGCTTCGACGCGGGCGAGGTGGGCAATGGCCTCCACCGCCGCGATCTTCATCGCCTCGTTGATGGTGGTGGCGGATACGTCCAGCGCGCCTCGGAAGATGAAGGGGAAGCACAGGACGTTGTTGACCTGGTTCGGGTAATCGCTGCGGCCGGTGGCGACGATGGCGTCGGGGCGGGCGGCTTTGACCAGCGCCGGATCGATCTCGGGATCGGGGTTGGCCAGCGCCAGGATCATCGGTTTGTCGGCCAGCAGGCCGAGCCATTCCTGTTTCAGCACGCGCGGGGCGGACAGGCCGAGGAACACGTCGGCGCCGGGCAGCACGTCCGGCAGCGTCTGGGCGTTGGTGGCCTTCGCGTAGCGCGCCATGTTCGGCAGCATGTTTTCGCGGTCGGAGCGGATGACGCCCTTGACGTCGGTCAGGGTGACGTTCTCGACCCGCAATCCCATGGAAACGAGAAGATCGACGCAGGCCAACGCTGCCGCGCCGGCGCCGGACGTGACCAGTTTCGCGTCTTTCAGTTCTTTGCCCTGCAGCAGCAGCCCGTTGCGCACGGCGGCGGCGACGGTGATGGCGGTGCCGTGCTGGTCGTCGTGGAAGACCGGGATTTTCATCCGCTGGCGGAGTTCGGCCTCGATGGCGAAGCATTCCGGGGCCTTGATGTCCTCCAGATTGATCGCGCCGAAGGTGGGTTCCAAGGCCGCGACCACGTCGCAGAAGCGTTTCGGGTCTTCGGCATCGACCTCGATATCGAAAACGTCGATGCCCGCGAACTTCTTGAACAGGACGGCCTTGCCCTCCATCACCGGCTTGCCGGCGAGCGGGCCGATATTGCCCAGGCCCAGCACGGCGGTGCCGTTGGAGATCACGGCCACCAGATTGCCGCGCGCGGTATAGTCATGGGCGGCATCGGGATCGGCGACGATGGCGTCGCAGGCGGCGGCCACGCCGGGGGAGTAGGCGAGCGACAGATCGTACTGCGTCGCCATGCGTTTGGTCGGCTCGACCGACAGTTTCCCCGGCCGCGGCAGGCGGTGGTAGTCGAGCGCGGCTTTACGGAAATCTTCGTCCATGGGGTGGGGCGCGCCTTGTTGTGGTGACACGAACATGGCGGCTGGGCGGGGTGCTTGCAATCGGAGAGTGAAGACGAAGCGCCTCGGATGCGCCGTGTGCGATGACCTGCCGTTGAGCGTTTGCGCCGCCGAAAGCCGGAGACTATATCCGGCGCGAATATCGAAAGGTCCCGATCGCATGCGATTTTTCCGGTTCGCCCTGGCCGCGGCGCTGATCGCGTCGCTTCCCGCGTTGGCGCAGCAGCCCAAGCCGGGCGGCACGCTGCGCACCTATCAGCGCGACAACCCGGCGTCGGCCTCGATTCACGAGGAAGCGACCTATTCGACCAATATTCCGTTCATGGCGATCTTCAACAACCTGATCGTCTATAAGCAGGATGAGCCGCGGAACACCGACGCCTCGATCGTCCCGGAATTGGCGACGTCGTGGGCCTGGAGCGACGATCACCTCTCGCTGACCATGAAGCTGCGGGACGGGGTGAAGTGGCACGACGGCAAGCCGTTCACCAGCGCCGACGTCAAATGCACCTTCGACCTGATTCAGGAGAAGGGGACCGAGAAATTCCGTAAAAACCCGCGCAAGCTGTGGTACCAAAACGTCGTCTCCGTCGTGCCCAAGGGCCCGTTGGAGGTAATCTTCACGCTTGGGCGGCCGCAGCCGTCGCTGCTGGCGATGCTCGCATCGGGTTATTCGGCGGTGTATCCGTGCCACGCTACCCCCGCGCAAATGCGCACCAAGCCGATCGGCACGGGGCCGTTCATGCTGGCGGAGTTCAAGCAGAACGAAATCATCCGTCTGGTGAAGAACCCCAATTACTGGAAGCCGGGGCGGCCATATTTGGATGGGATCGACATGCCGATCATCACCAACCGCTCCACCGCGATGTTGACGTTTCAGGCCGGCAAGATCGACCTGACCTTCCCGATGGAAGTCACGCCGGCATTGATGCGCGACATCAAGGCGCAGGCGCCGAAATCCGTCTGCGTGTTCGGGCCGATGAACGTGAACGAAAACCTGATCGTCAACCGCGAACGGGCCCCGTTCGACAATCCCGAAATTCGCCGAGCGATGGCGCTGACGATGGATCGCAAGGCGTTCATCGATATTTTGTTCGAAGGGCAGGCCGATATCGGCGGCACGTTGTTGCCGGCACCCAACGGCGTTTGGGGCATGCCGGACGCGATGATGCGGGACATGGTCGGCTACAATCCCGATGTGGCCCATAATCGCGCCGAGGCTCGGGCGATCATGGAAAAGCTTGGGTATGGGCCGGACCACCGGCTGGCGGTGAAGGTGTCGACCCGGAACATTCCTGCTTATCGCGATCCCGCCGTGATCCTGATCGACCATCTGAAGGAAATCTACATCGACGGGGAGCTCGATCCGGTCGACACCAGCCTTTGGTTTTCCAAAGTGGCGCGTAAGGATTACGCGGTCGGGCTTAATCTGACGGGCAACGCGGTGGACGATCCGGATCAGGCGTTTTACGAGAATTTCGCCTGCAAGTCGGAACGGAATTACTCCGAATACTGCAATCCGGAGCTGGAGAAGCTGTTCGATCAGCAGTCGTCCGAGGTCGATCCGGAAAAGCGCCGGCAGATGGTGTGGGATATCGACCGGCGGATTCAGAACGATGTCGCGCGTCCGATTATTCTGCACATGCGCGGCGGCACCTGCTGGGCGCCGGAACTGCACGGGTTCACGCCGATGGTGAATTCTTCGTATAACGGGTACCGTTACGAGGACCTTTGGCTGGACAAATAGGGGTTCGTGGGGGCGCTGACCGCGAGACCAGGGTTCGGGCGTTACGAACCGGCCAGTCTCGCGGCGAACCGCACCAATCCTTGCCGCTCCAGGATCGTGCCAAACGCAGATGCGTCCGGCAAACTCTGGCCGAGGTTCAGTCGAGCGGCTTCGGCGACGCCGGCCATGGCCTCTGGGTCGGTAGCGTGCAAACCGCATAGGAAGTCGTCGGGGTTTTGAGCGTGCAACCCTAATGGGGCTAAGATTTTCTTCGGAAAATGCCGCAGATTGAAGGTCAGAAGGACTTGTACCTGCCCTTCAATCGCAGCGGCCAGGACATGGCGGTCGCCGGCATCGGGCAGTGCCAGACCGGAAATCCTGTGCTCGTAGCCCCGAATATCGGCCTCGGGCAGGACGCGCTTCATTATGTCGCGCGTTTGGAGCAGCCTTTCGCGTGTTACCCGGCCGGTGGCGGCAAGGTTGCGGATCCATTCCTCGTGAATCGCATCGGTCCACCGTGGGCGAACCAAACCGTGTACGCCTAATTGAACGAGAAAATTCCTCAGGTGGAATGGATACAATAGATTGGCGTCGTAAAGGACTTGCGGACCGAAGCCGGTCGGTAAGGTCACAGACCCAACGCCATCAACTCCTCCGTATCCGCCCGCAACTCCTCCAGTGCTGCGCGCATCGGTGCCTCCCGCTCCCGCAACGCCAGTACGTCGGCAAGTTTCAAGCGTCGATGCGCCCCGACGCGGCGGAACAGCAGCAGCCCGGCATCCATCCTCCGGCGAACCAGCGGGCGGGATATGCCCAGGATGGTCGCGGCATCTTCCGGGGAAATTTCGGCGTCGCTGGACAGCAACGCGACTTCTTCGGATTGCGCCAATTTCGACAGGATGTCCGCGATCATCGTTGCCGCGTCGCCTGGGATCGGGTCGGTCGATCCGTCGGCATGGACGACGCGCATTTCGATCCGGTCGTCCGGTTTCATGCCGTCCAATACGGTGGCGCTACCGGCCCGGGCCGCGTCCGGCAGGCGGTAGCGTGCCATTAGTTCCATGCCCATGGCGGTCTCCGGTTCGCTCGGTTCACGTAACTGGAATATCTGAAACGCTAGCCAGCCGTCAACCGAAATCACCCCACGATCCGCCCATCCTCCATCGCCACCACCCGGTCGGCCACATCCAAAATGCGCGGATCGTGCGTCACCAGCAGCACCGGCATGCCGCGGTCTTTCGCCAGTCCGCGCATGAGGTCGACGACATCCCGCCCGCTTTGCCGGTCCAGCGCCGCGGTTGGTTCGTCGGCCAGGATCAGGCCCGGCCCCGCCACCAGTGCCCGCGCGACGGCGACGCGCTGGCGTTGACCGCCCGACAATTTGGCGGGGACGACATCGGCGAAATCCGCCAGACCGACGCGGCCCAGAATTTCGCCGGCCATGCCCAAGCGCGCGGCCTCATCGCCGAAATCGGGGTGCAGTTCCAGCGCCATGGCGACGTTTTGCCGCGCGGTCAGGAAGCCGAGCAAATTATGGTTCTGGAAGATGAACCCGATCCGACGGCGCAATGCCACGCGGGCGGATTCCGGCGCGCCGAGCAGTTCCTGTCCCAAAACGACACAGCTGCCCTGCTGCATCGCCCTCAGCGCGCCGACGAGTGTCAGCAGCGTGGTTTTGCCGCTGCCGGAGGGGCCGGTGAGCAGCACGACTTCCCCCGGTTCGACGGTCAGGTCCAGTCCCCGCAGCACGGGGCGGCGCAAGGCGCCCTCGCCGAAGGAAAAACCGACGTTGGACAGGGCTACGGGATGATCGGCCATCAGAACATATCCGCCGGATCGGCGTCGCGCAGCTTGCGCATGGCCAGCAGGCCGGCGATCGAACACATGCCGAAGATCAAGGCCAGCACAACGAAACCTCGGTCCGCCTGCATGCGCAACGGCAGCAGAGTGGCCTTGGCGACCACGCGATACAGGCCGGTGGAGGCCAGAATACCCGGCACGAACCCCAGCCCGGCCAGGATCGCCGCCGCGCCCATGACCACCAGCCGCAGATACCCCGCCGAGAACCCCATGGCTTTCAGCGTTGCGTATTCCGCCAGATGGCTGGCGATGTCGGCGAACAGGATCTGGTAGACGATGACCATGCCGACGATCAGCCCCATCAAGCTGCCGAAGGCGAAGATGAAGCCGATGGGTGTGGCGGTTTCCCAGTAATTACGCTCCCACGCGACCAGTTGGTCGTGCGTCACCACCGTCACATCGCCGGGCAGCAGGGCGGTCAGTTGTTTCTGTACCGTCAGCGGATCGGCATTGGGGCGCAGGCGCAGCGCCACGAGATCGATGTTGCTGGTATCCCGGTTTTTGACCAGACGGCGGAAATTGGTTTCGGTCATGACGGCGTTGCCGTCCGCGCCGAAGCTGGCGCCGAGTGCGACGGTGCCGACGATTTCCACCATGCGATGTCCGATCTCCACCTGGAACGGGCCGCGTTCGGCCAGCAGCGCCGGGACGGGGCCGAATTCGGGGCGGGATTTCCAGTCGAAGGCGATGGTGTCCGGGCGTTTCAGGGCCGGGATCAGCGCGTCGAGGCCGGGAAAACTGACGGCACCGGCCTCGGTATCGAAGCCGATCAGCTGGATCGCGCGGTGGGTGCCGTTGACCGGGTTTCGCCAGATGGCTTGTGCCATGTAGATGGGCACGGCGACCTGCACCTCCGGCAGGGCCAAGGTTTGGTAGGCGCGGACCCGGGGGAAGGTTTCGGGTCGGAACAGGGCCGTGGTCAGGGGGTGGATCAGAAACAGCTCCCCCTGCATCGCCTGGGGCAGTGCGGTGGCGCTGTCGAACAAAGCGCTGCGAAAGCCCAACTGCATGAACACCAGCACGCAGGCGAACATCACCCCAGCGATGGCGGAGAACAGGCGCGCCCGTTCGGCGCGCAGCTGGCGCCATGCCAGCCGCAGCGGCAGCATCGCCGTCACGGCCGGATCGCCACTTGCACCTGCATGTTGGTGCGCTGGCGCAGGGCTTGGCGGCCGGCGTCATCCAGGGTCAGGCGGACCTCCACGGTGCGGGCGTCCACGGCGGCGACGGGGTCCGATCCGGCCTCGGTCGTGCGGCGGACCATCCAGCCGATTTCGCGGACGCTGGCCTGATAGCGGCGCGAGTCGCCGGGGACGATGACGTCGGCCTGGGCGCCGGTGCGCAGGCGGGGCAGGTCGGTTTCGTAGACGTCCGCGACGACATCCATGCGGTCCAGGTCGGCCAATTCCAGCAGCCCGTCGTTGCCGATCAGGTCGCCCGCTCGGGCATAGATTTTGATCACCGTGCCGGCGATGGGCGCGACGATGCGGGACAGAGCGGCGTCGGCTTTGGCGCGCGCCAAGGTGCTCTCGGCGCTGCGGAGCTGGGCTTCGGCGACGAACACGTCCTCGGGCCGGGGGTGCATCAGTGTTTCCAGCTGTGCTGCCGCTGCGGCTCTGTCGGCGGTGGCCCTGTTGGCGGCGGCGCGGTTGCGTTCGGCCGTGGCGCGGGCGCCGGCGCCGCTGGGGACGAGTTGTTCGGATCGTTCGGCATCCAGCAGGCTGATGCGCTCCTGCGCGATCAGGCTGGCGATTTTGGCCTGTTGTTCGGCGATCTCGCTGGGGCGGCCGGCGGCTTTGACTTTGGCCAGGGTGGCGCGGGCCTCGGCGGCGGCGGCCTCGGCCTGGGCGACGGCGGAGTCGTTTTTGTCGGCGTCGGACAGCACTGCCAGGACTTGGCCCGCTTCGACGCGGTCGCCTTCCGCGACCAGGAGTTTGTCGACGCGATTGACGGAGAACCCGCCGGGCTGCGCCAGTTTGCGGATGCGGGATGCCGGTTGGACGCGCCCGAGCGCACCGACTCCGGCGGGTTCGGTGGCGGCGGCGAGGGCGGGAGTCGCGGTCGGTGTGCGCTGCCAGACCAGCAACCCGGCCCCGGCGAGCAGCGCCAGACCGGCGCCATACAGAACGGGGCGTCGGATCATGGCTTTGGTCCTATCAACGTCGAAAGCGCGGCGAGCACCGTTTGTCGTTCGGCTTGCTCCAGCGTGTAGAGGCCGAAGATGCGCGCCATGAACAGCCCGTCTCCGGCCGCCATGATCGCCATGCCATGGCCGGGCGGCAGGCCGTCGGCCGCCACGGCTTCGCGCATACGGGCGAATTGCGCTCGGACTGGGTCCAGTAACGCCGGATCGTGATGGAAGGCGGCCAGAAACACCGCCGCGGCCCGGTCGCAGCGTTCGTCGGACATCTCGCGCGGCAGGCCGAGGGACCATGCCAGCATGGCGCGGGCGACACGGCCGGGGCCTTCGGGTTCGGCGGCGACTCCGGCCTCGAAGTCTTCCTGGATGAAGGCGGCGAGGCGCTTCAGCAGCGCGTCCAGCAGGGCTTCCTTGGAGGCGAAATGATACAGCAGCCCGCCTTTGGAGACTCCGGCGGTTTGCGCGGCGGCGTCCAGCGTGAGGCCGCCGACGCCGCGGGCGCGAACGAGGGTTTCGGCGGCGTCGAGGATGCGGGTGCGGGCGGAGACGGGGGGATCGTCGGTCATGGGGTTACTATACCGGCTGGACGGTACGGTGTTCAAGCGGTCTTTGCATCCCCCGCAGGGCAATCGCTTGAAGGTCCCCGGACCACTGCATTGGGGCATTGGCCTACCCAACCCGTCATCCCGGGCTTGTCCCGGGGACCAGGACAAGCACAAACTCGC
>CAITUP010000165.1 GCA_903895595.1 uncultured Acetobacteraceae bacterium
AGGCGATCGCCATGCTGTGGCGGGCCACCAGTTCCCGCAGCGTGGACAGCGAAACACCCCTTGCGCCGGCATGGCCGATGCGGGTCAGATAGGCGTCGAGATCGAACGATGCGGGGGTCATAAGGCGGAGAATGGCGGGATGACGACCCCCAAGGCAAGCAGCCCGCGGCGTTTGGCCGTGCGGCGGTTCCTCGGCCGGCCGGTCGCGGTGGGCGGTCTGGTCGTGATCGTGGTGTTCGTCGCGCTTGCCATCGCCGCGCCGGCAGTCGCGCCGTTCGATCCCATTGCCACGTCGTGGTCGGCGATCCGCAAGGCCCCGTCCGCGGTCCATTGGATGGGCACGGACGAAAACGGGCGCGACGTGCTGTCCCGGGTGATTTTCGGGGCGCGGGCGAGCATGCTCGCGGGGCTCGTTTCCGTTCTGATCGCCGCGGGGATTGGCGTGCCGGCGGGTCTTCTGGCCGGTTTCGCAGAAGGCTGGACCGATGCGGTGCTCAGCCGGGTGGTGGATGCGATGCTGGCCTGCCCTTTTTTGATTTTGGCGATCGCGCTGGCGGCGTTCCTTGGGCCCAATCTGACCAACGCGATGATCGCGATCGGCGTTTCCACCGCGCCCCGGTTCATGCGGGTGGCTCGGGCGGCGACGTTGGACGCGGCCAGCAATGAGTATGTGGAGGCAGCCCGAGCGGTCGGGAACCCGGCCTGGCGGGTGGCGATACGGCATGTTTTGCCGAATATCGTCCCACCGGTTCTGGTGCAGGGGACGCTGGCGATCGCGGCGGCGATCATCGCCGAGGCATCGTTGTCGTTTCTGGGGTTGGGGCAGCAACCGCCGGACCCGTCCTGGGGTTCGATGCTCAACGCGGCGCAACGGTTTCTGACTCAGGCGCCGTGGCTGGCGATTTTCCCCGGTCTGGCGATTTTTCTGTGCGTCCTGTCCTTCAATCTGGTGGGCGATGGGCTGCGGGACGCGCTGGACCCTCGGCAAAGGTAGAATTATCTACCCCTTTCCAGAGAAAGGGGAGTAGTCTTTCCCAACAATATCCGTTGGAGAGGGACAGACATGATCTTTCGTCAGATGTTCGATCAGACGTCCGGTTCATACACATACCTGCTGGCAAGCCGCCGGGGCGGGGAGGCGATGATCATCGATCCGGTGCTCGAAAAGGTGGACCGTTACCTTCAACTGATGGACGAGCTGGACCTGAGACTGGTTAAGGCGGTCGACACCCATCTGCACGCCGATCACATCACCGGGCTTGGCGCGTTACGGGATCGCCGGCGCTGCATCACGGTGATGGGCGAGCAATCGAAGGTCGATGTCGTTTCGATGCGTGTTGCCGACGGCGACCAACTGACGATCGAGGGGCTGGCGCTGGATGTCATCTACACCCCCGGTCACACGGACGATTCGTATTGTTTCAAAATGGGCGACCGGGTTTTCACCGGCGATACGCTCATGATTCGCGGCACCGGCCGCACCGATTTTCAGAATGGTTGCGCTCGGGCACAGTACGACTCGATCTTCAACCGGCTGCTGACGCTGCCGGACGATACGATGGTTTTTCCGGGTCACGATTACAAGGGCGACACGGTCAGCACGATCGGGGAGGAAAAGCGCTGCAATCCCCGGCTCCGGGTGGATGGGGTGGAGGCTTACGTCGCGCTGATGAATGGGCTGAACCTGTCCAATCCGAAAATGATGGACGTGGCCGTGCCGGCGAATATGCATCAGGGCCTGCATCAGGAAGACATCGCCCAACGCGGCTGGGCCGTGACCGCGCAGGATGCGATCGGTTCGATCGGGTCGGCGGGCATCGCGCTGATCGACCTGCGAGAACGCGCCGAACGCAGCCGCCATGGCAGCATCCCCGGCGCTTTGCATGCCCCCTACCCCGCGCTGCGCGAAAACATCGAACCCGGCGGAATGCTGCACGAGCTGGCCGCATCCAAGCGGCTGCTGTTCTACTGCGCTTTCGGCGAGCGATCGGCGATGGCGGTTCAGGCGGCGCGGGATGCAGGCCTCTCGACCGCCTGTCACATTCATGGTGGGATTGCCGCATGGAAAGCGGCGGGGGGCCCGATCTCCGCCTGACATAACAGGGGGGACACCATGACCACGCCGCGTGAATCCGAGGAACTGACCCGTGTCGGTCCGGGGACCGCGATGGGCGCGCTGATGCGGGAGTATTGGATTCCGGCGGCGCGTTCGACCGAGGTCATAGCCGATGGCGATCCGTTACGGCTGATGCTGCTGGGGGAGAAGCTGATCGCCTTCCGCGACAGCAGCGGCAAGGTCGGTGTGATGGATCACCGCTGCCCGCACCGGTGCGCGTCCCTGTTCTTCGGGCGCAATGAGAAAGGCGGGATCCGCTGCGTCTATCACGGCTGGAAATTCGACGCCGACGGCAATTGCACGGACATGGGCAATATCCCGCCGCAGCAGGATTTCAGCCAGAAGGTCAAAGCCAAGGCCTATAAGGCCGCGGAACGGGCGGGGTTGATCTGGGTCTACATGGGCGCGCGCGAACAGCCCCCGCCGTTGCCGGCGATCGAAGCGTCGTTGCTGCCGGCCGACGAAATCACCGTCCTGTTCGTGCAACGGGAATGCAACTGGCTGCAGGCGCTGGAGGGCGACATCGACACCTCCCACTTCAGTTGGCTGCATGTGGGCAGCGTGAAACCCGAGCACGTGCAGGACGATAACTGGTTGAAGTATCAGGTGTTGAACCGGGCACCCGAGTTTCAGGTGACCGACACGGACTGGGGCACGATGTATTGCGCGCAACGTCCGACCGGTTCGGGCGACACCTATTGGCGGTTCGCGCATTTCGGCTTGCCGTTCTGGACCTGTATCCCGCAGGGCGCGTTCGACGACCGGCTGCTGGCGCGCGCCTGGGTGCCGATGGACGACACGCATACGATGTTCGTGTCGCTGGTCTGGAACAAGGCCTCCCGCACCGGGCCGCTGGCGAACGGCAAACCCATTCCCGGTGCGACGCCGGTGCTCGCGTTTCAGCCGCATACCTCGGACTGGTATGGTCGGTACCGGCCGGTGCAGAACGCGGCGAACGATTACATGATCGATCGCGATGCGCAGCGGAACGACACGATCTACACCGGCATCGATTATATCCACATGCAGGATCAGGCGATCACCGAAAGCATGGGGGAAATCGTCGATCACTCGTTCGAGCATCTGGCGCCATCCGACCAGATGATCACCCGCACCCGCCGCCGCCTGCTCATGGCCGCTCGGGCATTGCGGGAGAGGGGGACGGTGCCGCCGGGGGTCGACGATCCGTTGCTGTACCGGAAAGTGCGCAGCGGGGAGCGGGTTTCCTCGCTCAGCGATTGGCAGGAAGCGTATGCCGAGGGGATGGACCAGGCGGTCCGGCCGGTCGACTTCCGGCTGGCGGCGGGGGTATAGTTGCAGCCGATAAAGCAGGAAACGCCATGAAACTCGGTGTCTTCGATCATATGGATCGCGGCCTTTCGCCCCTCGACAGGTTTTTCGAGGAACGGTTGAAGCTGGTGGAGGCCTACGATCGCGCGGGCTTTTACGGGTATCATGTCGCCGAACATCATGCGACGCCGCTGGGCGTGGCCCCCTCACCGGGGGTGTGGCTGGCGGCGGTGGCGCAGCGGACGCGGCAGTTGCGGTTCGGGCCGCTGGTATATCTGCTGCCGCTGTATCACCCGATCAAACTGCTGGAGGAGGTCTGCATGCTGGACCAGATCAGCGGCGGGCGGATGATGCTGGGTGTCGGGCGGGGCATATCGCCGATCGAACTGCGGTTTTATGGACTGGATCCGGAACAGACGCCGGCGATGTATGCCGAGGCGCTGGAGGTGCTGCTGCGCGGCATGACGTCCCCGACGCTGACGTTCGAGGGCAAATACTATCAATACCGCGATGTGCCGATGGAGATGACTCCGTTCCAGACGCCGCATCCGCCGCTGTGGTACGGGTTGGGGCGCGCGGAGGCGGTCCCTTGGGCGGCACAGCACCGGGTGAATATCGTGGGTAATCTGCCGGGGCCGGCGATGCGGGTCCTGACGGATCGTTATCGCGATGAGTGGTCCAGTCTGGGGCTGGATCCCGCCGATATGCCGCTGATGGGGGTCGGGCGGCATGTGGTGGTTGGGGAGACCGAGGCGGAGGCGCTGGACGTGGCGCGCCGGGGCTATGCCAAATGGCGGGAATCGTTCCTGGTGCTGTGGAAGAAGCACGGCATGATGCCATCCCCGCACGCCGTTTTCCCGGAACGTTTCGAGGAGGCCGAGGCGCAGGGGCGCGCGGTCGCGGGCACGCCGGACAAGGTGCGCGATTTCCTGCAAAAGACCGTCGATGAGGGCGGTCTGAACTATCTGCTCTGTCGTTTCGCTTTTGGCGACATCACCGGGGAGGAGGCATTGGCATCGACCGACCTTTTCGTCCGCAAGGTGATGCCGGATCTGACCGCTTACAAGGAAGCTGCTTGATCATGACCGCCGAATACGAACTGTTTGCCATCCGCTACGCCGGCCGGGCCGCCATGCGGCACGAACATTTCATCGGCGGGGACCCGCATGACGGGCCGATGCCGATGGATTATTTCGTTTGGGTCGCGAAGAACGCAGACCGGGCGGTGGTGATCGATATCGGTTTCACCGCGGAAAGCGGGGGAAAGCGGGGCCGCACGCTGGATCGCGATCCGATCGATGCGCTGTCGCTGGTGGGCGTCGATCCGGCTGAGGTCAAGGACGTCGTATTGACCCACATGCATTACGACCATGTCGGCAATTTTCATAAATTCCCGGTTGCCCGATTCCATCTGCAGGAACCGGAAATGCACTATGCTGTTGGTCATCATATGAAACACAGACAGCTCGCGCGCAGTTTCGAACCTGACGATGTCTGCGGCGTGGTACGGCTGAATTTCGATGGCCGCGTGGTGTATCATAACGGTCCGGCGGATATTCTGCCGGGCATTTCGATCGTGCCGACGGGTGGGCACTCGGCCGGGTTGCAGTTCGTGAAGGTCAACACCAAGCGCGGCGTGGTCGTTCTGGCGTCCGACGTGAGCCATTTTTACGAGAATATGGATACGTACCGGCCGTTCACGACAGCGTTTCATGTCGGCGACATGCTGGATGCGTTCGACACGCTGCGCGCCCATGCGGCGTCCCACGATTTGATCGTGCCGGGTCACGATCCGCTGGTTATGCAGCGGTACCCCGCGCCCTCGCCGGATTTGCAGGGGATCGTCGCGCGGCTGGACGTTCTGCCGAAGGCGTAGCGCGTCTACCCACCGAACGGATCGATATTGGCCCAATCGGTCGCCAGCACGGCCTGCCAGCATGTGTTCTTTCCATGCGCGCCGGTACTGCTGGCGGAGGGCAGGTCGACCACCATGCCGATGTGTCCGCCGGCCAGGCCATGCGCGCTCACGATGTCGTTGCGAACCACCCCATCCGCCCCGAGCCCGCGAATACGGAAATTCACCCCGACGGTGTCATCGGGGCTTTTCGCCATCAATGTGCGGACCATCATCATCGGTTTGAAGATATTGATGTTCGCGGCTTTCACGACATGTTTCATTGCCGGGGCGTTGAACGTGACGAACGGCACTTCTTCCCAGACGCCGACCACCTGCGCGAGACCCCCGCCGAGGGAATGTCCGCAAACGGATACGCGCCGGCCGTTGGCAATGCGCTTTGCCGCTTTGACCATCTGACGCGCGGAGCTGGCCTGGTTGGGCAGGATTCGCAGGCCAATTCGCATGTCGGCGCTGAGATCGCTGAGGAATTTGCCCTTCTGGCCTGGATTGGTGCCGCAGCAGCCGACCACCACGTCGGTTTGCGACTGCCATATGCCGCCCTGAAAACCGTCGCCCCACAGCGTGCCGGTTTCCCATTTCTGGACCACCCAATTGTCCACCATATGTCCTGCGGGATCGTCGGGGATGTCCCGCTCTTTGTTGAAATTGGCCAAGCCGGCGCCGCTGGATCGGGACGTTATGCGGCAGCGCTCTGCTGTTCAAGAGCAGGCGTGACCGTGTGCCTGGCGCCATGAGCGGCCAACGCAGCCTTGAGGATTGGCAATTGACGATGGGCCTTGAGGCGACGAAATCCCTTGGCCGCTTCCAGCATAGCAGCCCCGGTCCAGCGCAGGGCCATCGCGGCGTCTCGCCAGTGCTTCACATTGCGGCAGACACGGCGGACTGTGCCGTTCATGTTCTCGATGATATTGGTGCAGGCCAGGGAACGGCGTAGTTCGGCGGGCAGGCCGAGGCGATTGACGGTGAGGATTTCGTCGAGGCCCTCCAGGATGCTGTCCCTGACACCTGGGGCATCGAGCTCCAGGCGGCGGGCCAGATTTCTGATGAGCTTCTCCGCCTTCTCCGCGTCGTCCAGTTCCCAGGCCTGGCGCAGCGTGCGGCGGACGGACGCCTGCATGGCCTTGGGCAAACGCTCGGTGATGTTGCGCGCCTTGTGCACCTGACAGCGTTGAATGGGGGTGTGGCTGCCGAAGGTTCGCCGGATCGCCTTGGTCAGCGCCTTGGCACCGTCGACGATGAACAGCCGGCAGATCGACGGGTCCAGGCCGCGTCCGACCAGATTGTCGAGCAGCGCCTGCACGGTGGCGGCACTTTCGGTGGCGCCTTCGATCGCGCCGAGCGGATGCTTACTCCCCTGCGCGTCGATCCCGACCGCCGCCACCAGCAACAATTCCTCCTTTATATGGATACCGTCGATCTGGATCGCCAGCAGGTCCAGCGGCGCGAGGTCCGAGGCCATCCACTCCGCCATGCGCTCAGCCGACAGCGCCACGAAGCGGCGGGACACCGCCGACTTCGAGCGGCCATCGCCCGTCGCGGCGGGAACGTCGCCGCCCGGAAGCCGCACCGCGCGGCCGAATTTGCGCGTCGAGACATTGATCAGCATCAGGTTCATCGCCCACTGGCCAAGCCAGTCCTCCGCCAACGCCGCCTCCCAGCTCGGCAGCGCCACCTCGGCACCCGAGCGCGCACGCACTCGAGGCCGTTCCACGGCGATCTTACCGCCGTGGAAGCCGATCTTGCCGTGGGTCTTGCCCCAACGGTGCGCCGCCTTGCCGTCCGAGCGCTCATAGCGCCGACCGCAAAGCTGCGTCGCGTCCTCGTCCATCATCCTGGCCAGCGTGGCGACACCTGCTGTCAGGCAGAACCGCTCGAAGCTGGAACCAACAGCGTCCCAGGCTTGCGCGATCAGCGCCGTGGTGTCCGGACGCGTGCGTGTGATATTTCTTGTCATGGCGTTGCTCTCCTATGTGGATTCGACACCCCGAGCCTACCGGCTCAAGGCGAGCAACGCCGACCAACCTATTTCAACATCCGGCGGGACATCCCC
>CAITUP010000166.1 GCA_903895595.1 uncultured Acetobacteraceae bacterium
GGCACGTCCATGCGGATTTTCCCCGGACGCGCGCGCCGCACAGACGATCGGGAATTCGTTCGCGGGATGTGTGAATCCGGTAGGGACAAGCCCTGGGATGACGGATGGGGCGAATGACGGCGTTCAAGCGATTGCCCTGTGCTGGATCACGATTTTCTGCCGTTCGATAATTTGCCGAAATGCCGCGCCGGTCGTCGCCCAGTCCACGAGATCGACCCGCCAAGGCAAATCGGACTCGCTGAAATCGTCGGCCAGCCGAGCCAACGTGGAGAGGGGGAGCGGCGTGTCGGAGATAATCGCGAGATCGAGGTCGGAATATCGCTTCGCGCGGCCCTGGACACGCGATCCGAAGGCCCAGATTTCGTGCCTCGGCACGTGGCGCTGGAGGATATCGCGGACAATGGGCCAAAGATCGGTACGGATATCGATCGCCAGCGGGTCAGGCATTCCGCGCCTCCAGCCGTCGTAGCAGCGACCGAGCGTCCGACAGGAAGGTGTCGGCATCGGCAGATACCCGGTCGGCCTTTGCCTTGTCGTAGGTGTGAGAGGTGATGTTCCGCATCGTCCGATGCGTGAACCAGGCTTCGACGTCCTCGATCAGGCCCGCTTCTCCGCCGGCGCGCAGCAAGTCCCTGAAACTGAATGTATCGATATCGGCCGGATTGGCCGCGTTCAGTTCGATATAACGGCGCAGCATCTTGATGCAGAGTTCGAACGCGACCTCGAAATGCTGGATGGTTCCGGCCTGTAGCGTGTTGCGCACGGCATCCGGCTGGCGGTCGAACCAGTCGCGATTCCCGACCACGGCAATCGAGTCCGCCAATGCGAAGATTGCATTGCGCAGGGATGAGAGATCGAGACCCAGATCGCTCATGATGCTCAGTACGACTCGCTGGCGAATTCCGCTTTCTGCCGGTGCGGGAAATTCAGCTTGTCTTTGATCGCGTTCCGCTCGAACGACGACATCGGCTGGTATCGCGGCGGATTGTCGGCGCTGACGCAGGTCGGCACGCAGGACACCACTTTCCGCCGGTTCGGGCCGTAGAAAAACGGCATGGCGTGACGCGCAACGGGGCTGCGGTTGATCACCCGGTGCGGTGTCGGCACGAAACGGTCGTTGGAATAATGCGCCAGCATTTCCCCCGTATTCACCACGAATGTCCCCGGAATGCTCGGCGGCCGGATCCATTCGCCGGACGCGGTGCGTACTTCCAGGCCCGGCAGTTTCGAGCACGGCAGGAAGGTGATGAAACTGCCATCGGTGTGCGGCGCGAAACCGAACAGATCGTCCTCATCCCGCAGTTGCGGCGCATATTCGATCAGACGGACGGTGCTGGCGGGGCCGACGAAATCGGCCTCGAAATAATCCTCGGGCAGATCGAGCGCCAAGGCGAACGCCGGCAGCATCCGGTGGGCCAAGGCGCGCATGGTCTGGAAATATTCGATCTGTGCGGCTTTGAATTCTGCCTTGCCGGCGGGCCAACGGTTCGGATCGGAATCTGCGTCGGGCGTGGTGATGTAAAACGACTCGCTGTAATTCGGCTTGGTGTTTTTATGCACGGTGGAGGTGCGGACGGTTTGCCCGCCATACGGCAAATAGCCGATGTTTTCCGCCCCGATTTTCAGCCCCAGCTTCGTCGCTTCGTCCAGCGTGAAGAAATCCGCTGCGGCCGCGAAAGCGCGATCGATTATTTCCGCCGGCACACCGTGGTTGGAAATCACCAGGAAGCCGGTATCGAGACATGTTCGCGTGACCTGATTGGCCAATGCACGGGCGGAGCCGGGCGCACCGGCCAGGAACGGCCCGACATCGATGACGGGGATGCGATTTTCTGCTGTCGCGGACATGGGGCTGCTCCACTCGCTCATTTGCGGCGGGCAAAATACCACGACAGGGCAATGCGCTCCACCCCCGCGGTCAGGGCTATCGCATATGACCTTTGGCGCCCCGCTCGTCATGGTCGGGTCAGGCCCGACCATGACGGGAAACGCGGGAAACCGCCATATGCGGTCCCCCTGCCCCCGCGGTTCGCGCTGGATTGCTTCAGTCTTTTCGGCGCGATTTACCGGGTGGATTGGCGGCGGCGCAGCGCGGCAACACCGAGCATGCCTAGACCGAGAAGGCCGAGAGAAGCCGGCTCCGGCACTTCGACCGACGTCGTCGACAGGCTGGTAAGGGTACCAGCAACGGGGTTGACGAAATCGCCGAAGCTATCGAGCCGTACGCCATATCCGCTCAGGTCGCTGAGAGCGAACGCACCCGGAACCGATCCGGCTGTGAACAGCGCGCTGTTCAACGTAAAGGTCATATAATCCTGACCGGCATAAGGACGGCTCGGGAACGGCTGACTGGCCAACAGCGTACCCGCCGTCGCGCTTACAACGAACTGACCGGCGGCCGAATAATCTTCGAACGCAATCGCGGCGGACATGGGGATAGGGGCGCCGGACGTGGCGACAGCGATGTTCATTGTGCCAAGGCCACCCAAGCTATCCCAACTGACCGTGCCAGCGTAGCTGAGCGGTGTGACGTACGAGGTGGAATTGAGCAGCGGCACGGTACCGCCGCCGAACGTGCCGGCAACGGTCATCGTGTAGACGGTATAAGCTTTGGCCGGGGACGCGGCCGAGCCGCAAATGGCGAGGCCAAGGACGATGGCCGCGAGCGCGCGTGCCTTCAGCGAAAACGGTGTCATGCGGCCGATCTGCTCGCGGGGGTTTATCGATGCCATTTGGAACCTCGTTGTGTTGGTGGCCGTTGCCCGATCGGGTTTCAGGCGTCTGCGCCACAATTCCGTGGTGCGGCCCGAGACGCAAATCTCATGCCACCATCGTATCTATCTGAAATTATAAGAATAAAAAATCGGAATGACGGCAGACTCTCCGGACCTGTAAAATTTTCCGACAAAAGCACGCCCCTTTACCCCCGAGGCACACGCCCCTCGATCGGATACGACGGATCGTTGTATCCCGGCGTCGAGGGATGCCCCGAGGTCACCAGCCGGTTCACGAATGCCTCATCCTCGGCGTTCAGCTTGCATCCCAGCGAACCGACATACGCGTCCCAATGCTCCTCGGTCCGAGGCCCCCCGACCGCGCCGGTCACGAATTTGTTGTTCAGCACCCAGGCGAAGGCGAACTGCCCGGTCGTCATGCCCCGCTTCGCCGCGTATTCGGAAATTTGCGCCGCGATGTGCAGGCTTTCGGGCCGCCATTCGGATTCCAGCATCCGGCGGTCCTGGCGCCCCGCGCGCGTGCCCGGCGGCGGCGGCACATCCGGTTTGTATTTCCCGGTCAGAATCCCGCGCGCCAGCGGGCTGTACGGCACCACGCCCAGCCCGTAATAGCCGCAGGCTGGCAGATGTTCGGTCTCCACCTCCCGGTTCAGCGCATTGTAGAGAGGTTGGCTGGCGATGGGGCGGTCGATGCCGATGTCGTCGCACAGGCGGCAGATTTCCGCGACCCGCCAGCTCCGGTAGTTCGACACCCCGAAATAGCGGATTTTTCCGACGCGTATCAGATCGGCGAGCGCGTTCACCGTCTCGGCCAACGGCGTGGAGTGATCTTCCTTGTGCAGATACAGCAGATCGATCTCCGACACGCCCAGCCGCCGCAGACTGCCGTCCACCGCCGTGTTCACCTGCCGCCGCGACAGACCGCGCGCGTTCGGGCCTTTGCCCGTGGGGTTGGCGATCTTGGTGGCCAGCACCCACCAGGACCGATGGTCGCGGATGCCGAGGCCGACCGCTTCCTCCGACTTGCCGGCACTGTAGCCGTCGGCGGTGTCGATGAAGTTGATCCCCTGGTCGCGCGCCTTGCCGATGATCCGTAAGGAGGTCGCTTCGTCCGTCACGCCGCCGAACATCATCGCGCCCAGGCACAAAGGCGAGACTTTCAGCCCGCTTTTCCCCAACGACCGGTATTCCATCGGATTTCCTCCCCTACACCGCTGGGCAACGCACAGCGCACGGGGTTGAATAGCAGGATGGGGAATCGAGAGACAGACCGGCCCAGCCTCGCGTCGTTGTTCACGGGCTTCGTGCGCATCGGGATGATGAGTTTTGGGGGAGGCCTCGCGGCCTGGACCCGGCGGGAGGTCGTGCAAACGCGCGGCTGGATGAGCGAGCAGCAGTTCCTGTCCGGCTACGCTTTGTCGCAGTTGGTCCCCGGCGCTACCAACGTCAATCTGGCGGTGTTCGTCGGCACCCAAATGCGCGGCGTACCGGGCGCGCTGGCCTGCTTTTTGGGACTGACGGCGCTGCCGGTGGTCATCGTGCTGACGGCCGGGACGATCTATCTGCACTCGCACACCGGGGTATGGTTCAGCATCGCGCTGTCCGGGATGGGCGCGGTGGCGCTGGGGATGAATCTCGGGCTCGGGGTGCGGCTGTCGCTCAACAACATCCGGCGCGTCGGGCCGGCGCTGATCACGGCGGGGATCGCGCTGAGTATCGGGGTGTTCGGCTACCGGCTGCCGTATGTTCTGGCGGTCGCGATGCCGTCCAGCCTGCTGCTGGCTTGGTGGACGCGCAAGGCATGACGCCCGTTCTGCTGCAATTGTTCTGGCTGTTTACCCTGCTGTCGATGCTGGCGTTCGGGGGCGGGGCTGGGGTGATGCCCGACATTCAGCGCGCCGCGGTCGAGCAATATCATTGGATGACGGCCGGGGAGTTCCTGGACATGTTCGCGATTTCCCGCGCCGCGCCCGGGCCGGGGTCGTTGATCGTTATTTTGATCGGGCAGAAGGCGGCGGGGTTTCCCGGCGCGGCGGTGTCGTTCGTGGCGATGTTCCTGCCGTCCTGTCTGGTGGTGCATTTCGTCGCCCGGTTCTGGCATAACGCGGCGCGTTCGGTGTGGAAGGATGTGGTGGAGCGTGCGTTGGCGCCGGTCGCAATCGGCTTGACCTTCGCCAGCGGTCTGGCGTTGATGCGCGCGACGGAGCACGGGTTCATGCCGCATGCGCTGACCGTGGGCAGCACCGCCGCCTTCGCCTTTACCCGGATCAGCCCGCTGATCCTGCTGGCGGTCGGGGCGCTGGCGATGCTGGCGGTCGCCGCGCTTTAACGAAGGGATTTTATCCGTGTCGCGGATCGGGATTGGGATCGTCACCTACAACCGGCGGGACGTGTTGGCCGCGACGGTGGACAGGGTGTACCGGCTGACCCGCCACGCGGATGTGGAGTTCGTGGTGGCCGACGACGGTTCGACCGACGGTACGCTGGAGTGGCTGCGCGACAACGACGTGCCCGTGATCGGCGGCGTGAACATGGGCATCGCCTGGAACAAAAACCGTGCGCTGTATCTGCTGGCGGAAATGCGCGGCTGCGAGGCGGTTATTCTGCTGGAGGACGATACCCAACCCAACAAGCCGGGGTGGGAGGCGGAATGGATCGAGGCCGCTCGCCTCTGGGGCCATGCGAACTTTGCCGCGCCCTGGATGACCAGCCATTTGACCGGCGGCGCCGGCACCGCAGCCGACCCCTTTCGCAGCAGGAATGTCACCGCGCAATGTTCGGTCTTCTCCCGCGAAGCTCTTTTGTACGGCGGCTTTTACGACTCCCGGTTCCGTGGCTATGGGCATGAGCATGTCGAACATTCGCGCCGCCTGCTCCGCGTCGGGTTCGGGGGGACCGAACGATGGGTCGATGGCGAGGAGGAAGTGCGGTACATGCTGCTTAACGGCGATCTGACCGTCGTGAATGTCCCCAGCTTTCAAAACGACGAGCAGGTGGAACGCAATCTGCACATCGCCGGAACCCTGATGACCGAACAAGGCTACCGCGCGCCCTGGCGCGACGATAAGGAACTCAAGCAATTCCGCGCCGAAATCGCCAGCGCCCTGGATGCTCGTCCGCAAGGCTTTGCGTTGTTCGGGGCCGGTGGCGCCGCGGTGACGGGCTGGCAGAGCGCGCTGCCGGGTTGGCTGGGGGGCGGGCGCTGACTTGCCTCGTTTCCATATTCCACCAAACCTAAGGTTGTGTTAATTGGCCCAGCGATACACGTCATACCGAACGGGAACGGGCCCGAGCATGCAACCTCCGTCAGCCGGACAGAATGAAGCGCCGGCGGAATCGGCCCTCGCGCAGGTTCTTTCCCTGTTCTTCGACGCCGCCTGGTACCAATCGCGGTACCCGGATGTCGTCAGCGCGGGGTTGGAACCGTTGCGCCATTTTATGTACCACGGCGCGGCGGAACAGCGCGATCCCAATCGTTGGTTCGACAGTGCCTGGTACGGGGCGCGTTATCCCGATGTCAGCGCGTCCGGCACCAATCCCCTGCTGCATTATCTTCAATCCGGTGCGGCGGAGTTGCGCAATCCGCATCCGCGTTTCGATGCCGTATGGTATGTCGATCGGCACCCGGAAGCCGCCGACAATCCGCTCCTGTACCACATCCGGGTTGGGGCCGGTCTGGGCTATCTGACCGAGAAACCCATCGAGATCGCGCACTATCTCCCATCCTCCGCCGCGCCGTTGGCAGCGCCGGCCGGGGCGATCGCCGACGTCGTGATCCCTGTCTACAAAGGGCTGGTCACGACTCAACACTGCATCGAGTCGGTTCTGTCCGATAAGGACCGGTTTCCCGGACGAATCATCGTCATCGACGACAAATCCCCGGAGCCGGGCCTTTCGGCTTGGCTGGACGGTCTGGCGGCGAAGAAGCGCATCGTCCTGCTGCGCAACCGGCGTAACCTGGGCTTCGTTGCCTCGGTCAACCGGGGCATGAAGGAAGCCGGGACCAACGATGTGGTGCTGCTGAACAGCGATACCGAGGTGCCCTCCGGCTGGGTCCGCCGCCTCGTTGCGCAGGCCTACGCGGCGCCGAACATTGCCAGCGTTTCGCCGTTTTCCAACAACGCCACGATTTGCGGCTATCCCCGCGACCGCGACAGCACGATGCCGGATGGCGTTTCGCTGGCTGAACTGGACGCGATCTGCCGGACGGCGAATGCCGGACGATCCGTCGATCTGCCCACCACGGTCGGCTTCTGCATGTATATCCGCCGCGCCGCGCTGGACGCCGTGGGGTTGTTCGACGAGGCCGCGTTCGGCCGCGGCTATGGCGAGGAGAACGATTTCTGTTTGCGCGCCTCGGCCCTCGGCTGGCGGCATATTTTGGCGTGCGATCTGTTCGTCTATCACGAAGGTGCGGTCAGCTTCGGGGCGGAGACCAATCCGCGCATCGACGCGGCGATGAAAATCATTGCCGCGCGCTATCCCGATTACTTCGCGCGCGTCGGGCGCCATGTGCGGGCGGACGCGGTCGGGCCGTATCGTTTCGCGGTGACGGCGGCGTTGTTCGCGGCCTCCGGCCTGCCGGTTATTCTGATGGTGTGCCACGACCTCGGCGGCGGGGTGCAGCAGCACGTGGATGAGCTGGCGGCCCGCCTCGCCGGTCGCGCGCATTGTTTCCAGCTCCTGGCGACCTCGCGCGGGGCGGAGTTGTCTGTGCCCGCCATTCCCGGACATCCGGTGCTGGCGCTGCCGTCGGACCGGCTGGAGGATCTGGTTCGGCTGCTGCGATCGGCTGCTGTCAGTCGCGTGCATATCCATCACCTCGCCGGGATGGATATGGATATTCGGGCACTGGTCGACCGGTTGGGCGTCGGGTTCGATCTGACGGTGCACGATTATTACGGGATTTGCCCGCAGGTGAACCTGCTGCCGATGCTGGATGGGCTGTATTGCGGGGAACCGGGACCCGCCGTGTGCAACGCCTGCATCGCCGACCGGCCCTCGCACGGGGCCAGCGACATTCTGGCGTGGCGGTGGGAGACCGCTTGGCAATTCCGCGAGGCCGATCGGGTTTTGTGCCCCAGCCAGGACGTGCGCGACCGGCTGATCCGCTTCGGCCTGGGGGAGCGGGCGATCGTGGTGCCGCATGAACCGGTGCTGGCCGGCCCTTGGCCGATGACACCGGTCAAGCCGAAATCCGCGAAACTTCGCATCGCCCTGATCGGCATTTTGGCTCGGCATAAGGGGGCACCGCTGGTCGAGGCGATGCTCGCCGCCGCCGATCCCGCCGCGTTCGAGTTTTATCTGATTGGCGATACCGAGGACGATTTCCCGCCCGAGGCAAAGGAACGCTTGCGTGTCACCGGCAAGTACCGCCCCGCCGAACTGCCGGGGCTGATCGCGAAAGCCAAGCCGCACGCGATTTGGCTGCCGGCGTCCTGGCCGGAGACTTACAGCTATACGCTCAGCGCTGCGATCGGGGCCGGGCTGCCGATCGTTGCCACGCGCTTGGGGGCAATGCCGGAGCGGTTGGCGAGGAGGCCGCTGACGTGGTTGGTCGATCCGACCTACGATACGGCGCCTTGGCTGGCGGCGTTCGCATCGGTCCGCACGGCCTTGGCGGGGAAGTCGCCGCCGTCGGGGAAACGCCCGGCCGAGGGGGATTTTTATGCGGGCGGGTATCTGACTTCGGACGCGACGGACCCGTGGTCGCCGGGTTTGGTGGACCTCCGCCGCACCGGCCGCATCAGCGTCCTGGCGGTGCCCGAGCGGTTCGAGGACGGCAATATTACGCCTTGCGGCTATATCCGGCTGATGCTGCCGCTGGACCACCTCGCGACGGGCGGCGGGTTCGATATCACCGTCGCGGACGCCCAATCCGCGCTGCGATACCGCGCGGATATCGTCGCCACCCAACGCTATGCCGTGCCGGACACCGTGGCCGCCGACGCTTTGGCCGCACACGCCCGTAAAACCGGCGCCCGCCTGATCTACGACCTGGACGACGATCTGCTGAACATCCCGCGCGCCCACCCCGATGCGGCGGTCCTGCGGCCCAAGGCGGCGACCGTCCGGCGGATGCTGCGCCTCGCGGACCGGGTCGTCGTCTCCACGCCCGCGCTGGCGGAATCCCTGGCGGCGCGCAGGAGCGATTGCGTCGTGGTGGCCAACGGGCTGGACGAGCGGCTGTGGGGCGATTTTCCCCCGGCGCCCCGCCACGGCCCGCACCGCAGCCCGGTGCGCATCCTGTGCATGGGCACCGCGACGCACAATGCCGATTTCGCGATGATCGAGCCGGCGCTGACCCGGCTGCACACCGCGTTCGGCGGCCGGATCGCGGTGGACATGATCGGGTTCAGCAGCGCCAACAAGCTGCCTTACTGGGTCAACCGGCTCGGGATGCCGCCGCATGCGAGCAAGTCCTATCCCGGCTTCGTCAACTGGATGAAGGCGCAGCCGCCCTGGGACATCGGTTTGGCGCCTCTGGTGGCCGGTGCCTTCAACCGCTGCAAATCCCCCATCAAAACTCTAGACTACGCCGCGCTCGGGTTGGCGATCCTGGCATCCGATGTGCCGGTGTATCGTGGGTCGGTGGCCGATGGACCGGGTGGGTTCCTGGTCCCGAACGATGAGGACGCTTGGTACAACGCGCTCAGCCGGCTGGTCCGCGATACCGATTTGCGGCGGCGGCTGGGGCAGGGGGCTTGGGAGGCATTTTCGGCCACCGGCACCCTGGCGGCCCGGGATGAGGCTTGGCGGGCGGCTTTGGCCTGAGCGGAGAGGTCCGAGCGGTCGCGCCGGTTTTCAGCAGTTCTCATTTTGCCATTTTGTTCCGCATACCCGTCATGGTCGGGCTTGACCCGACC
>CAITUP010000167.1 GCA_903895595.1 uncultured Acetobacteraceae bacterium
AACCGGAAAGCGGCGTCGATGGGGAGAACGGCGAGCGATTGCCAATTGTCGGTGGAACAAAGCAGGAATACTGTCAACCATCATCCCGGTATAAGTGTCAGGGATCATCCCGGTCACACAGGGTCAAGCCCGACCATGACGGGAAGTGGCCAAAATCCGCCATAGGCGATCACCCTGTTGCGGCCCCCTTGCACACAACCGCCCACGCCAGTATATCGGACGCATGTCCAACGGCGCGCACCATGTCAGCCAGATCGCCCACGCATCCGCGTGCGGTTCGCTGCGCCCGTCCGGCCTCCTGCTCCTTCTTCGACTTAGCCGCCCCTGAGCGCCGCGCCGGGTCGTTGAACGCCGGCATCGCTCAGGGGGACCCCTGAGGCTTTTGTCGTGCATCCCAATCCCCAGAAACGGACGATCCAGATCATGAGTTTCAATCATCCCAACTTCGGCCGGTTGGACGAAAACCGCATCATCGTGTTCGACACGACCCTGCGCGACGGCGAACAATCCCCCGGCTTCTCGATGAACCTGAACGAGAAGATCCGCATGGCGGAGGCGCTGACCGACCTCGGCGTCGATGTGATCGAGGCGGGGTTCGCCATCGCATCGATCGGCGACTTCGAAAGCGTCAAAACCATCGCCGAAACCGTCGGCCAGCGCGCCGACAGCCCCGTGCTGGCCAGCCTGTGCCGCGCGAATGCCGCCGATATCCTGCGATCCGCCGAGGCGTTGCTGCCCGCGAAACGCAAGCGTATCCATATCGTGATCGCCACCAGCGATCTGCATATGAAATACAAGCTGCGGCTGGAGCCGGAGCAAGTCATCGAGCAATCGATTAACTCGGTGAAGCTGGCCCGCCAGCACGCCGACGATGTGGAATGGTCCGCCGAGGATGCCACGCGGTCCGACATGGATTTTCTGGCCCGCTGCGTCGAAGCCGCCATCGACGCCGGCGCCACCACGATCAATCTGCCGGACACCGTCGGCTATGCCATCCCCGACGATATGGAAGCGATGTTCCGCACCATCCGGAACAAGGTGCCGAATATCGACAAGGCGATTCTGTCCACCCACAACCATAACGATCTGGGCCTGGGCGTCGCCAACACCCTGGCTTCTCTGCGCGGCGGTGCCCGTCAGATCGAGTCCACGATCAACGGCATCGGTGAGCGTGCCGGTAACGCATCGCTGGAAGAAATCGTCATGGCGATCCGCACCCGTCAGGATGCGATGCCCTACAGCAACAACATCCAGACCAAACAACTGCTGGGCCTGTCCCGGCTGCTGGCCACTGTCACCGGCTTCGACGTACAGCCGAACAAGGCCATCGTCGGACGCAATGCCTTCGCGCACGAATCCGGCATTCATCAGGACGGCGTGCTGAAAATGGCCTCGACGTACGAGATCATGACGCCGGAAAGCGTTGGCTGGGCGAAGAATTCGATCGTGCTGGGCAAGCACTCCGGCCGCGCCGCCTTCCGCGACCGGCTGAACACGCTGGGCTACAAGATCGGCGACAACCAGCTGAACGATGCGTTCCGCCGCTTCAAGGATCTGGCCGACCGCAAGAAGGTCGTGTTCGACGAAGACATCGTGGCGCTGGTGGATGACGAGGTAATGCGCGATCACGAGCGTATCCGTTTCGTCTCGTTGGATGTCCGCACCGGCACCAAGGCGCAGCCCTCGGCGGAGCTGGAGCTGGAGATCGACGGCGTGACGAAGCAGGCGGCCGCGGTCGGCGACGGGCCGGTGGATGCCACCTTCAAGGCGATCCAGAAACTGTTCCCGCATCACGCGACACTGCAACTCTTCCAGATCGGCGCCATCACCGAAGGCACCGACGCCCAGGCTCGGACCACCGTCCGGCTGGAGGAAGACGGCAAGCTGGTGGACGGGCAGGGCGCCGATACCGATACGATCGTGGCCTCGGCCCGAGCGTATATCCATGCGCTGAACAAGCTGCTGGTGAAGCGGGAACGGACGGCGCCGGCGGCGATGGCGTCTTGAGGTTTGCCGCCCCACCCCCGGGTTTGACTTGGGGGTGGGGCGGTCGCTTCCCATAAACTCACGTGAGTCCGGCCGATGATAGGGACACGGAACCCTATGATCGCCGCTTAACCCTCCACCGCCCTTACCAGCCCCGCCCACTTGTCCAGCGCCGGCAAAATCTTGTCCGCCCCGGCGGAATCAAGCGAAATCACCAGCCGGTCCACCCCGATATCCCGGTAGTGCTTCAACCGGTCCACATCCGGCGGCACCCCGAACATCGTCACCGGCAGATGCTCTCGCCCGGCTTCGGCGGTCATCTTCCGGAACTCCGGCAGGAACGCGCTGACATCCCCGTACTGCGGCCGAGACCCGTGCGGCACCCAGCCGTCCCCGTACGCGATCGCCCGCCGCGCCCCATACGGAAACGCCCCACCGACGATCACCGGCGGATGCGGCTTCCGCGACGGCTTCGGATAGGCCAGCATCGGCGGGAAATCGACCAGTTCGCCATGGTATTCAGGCTTGTCCTGAGTCCAGATGGCCTTCATCGCCTCCACCCGTTCCCGCACCAGCTTCCATCGTCCCTTGAAATCGGTGGTGCCGTGGTCGGCCATTTCCTCGGCGTTCCAGCCGCCGCCGATGCCGAACAGGAACCGCCCGTCCGATACCTGATCGATCGATGCCACCAGCTTCGCCGTCTGGATCGGATCGCGCTGCACCACCAGACACACGCCGGTCCCCAGCAGCAAGGTCTTCGTCACCGCCGCCGCGACCGACAGCGACACGAACGGGTCCATGCAGTCGGCGTATTTCTTCGGCAACTCCCCACCCGCCGGAAACGGCGACTGCCGCGACAGCGGAATATGGGAGTGTTCGGGCGCCCACACGGACTCGAACCCCCGATCCTCCACGGCCCGCGCGAAATCCGCGGCACCCATGGCATAATCGGTAAAGAACATCGCGACGCCGAACTTCATGGTGGGGTACCTCTCAACAACGTCATGGTCGGGCCTGACCCGACCACCTCAGGCCCATGGGAGAAAGCTGGTCGGGTCAAGCGCGACCGCGACCGAGCGTCAGGAAGCCAACCGCTTTGCCATCAGCGCCTGATACTCGTCCATCATCATGAACCCCGGAGTCGCTCGGCAATGCGCCTCCGTCTCCTTCATGATCTCTTCATCGGATTTCATCAGATCGAACGGCGCGCCATGCGGCTGCGGCACATGGAACGGCGTGTCCAGATACGCCTCCACCGTGTTGCCCTCGGGGTCCTTGAAATAGCAGGACCACGCGTTGCCGTGCGTCGTGACCCGCATCTCGGTCGCGCCATGCTCCAGCGCGCGGTTGTGCACCGTGCGCAGGTCGCCCAGCGAGTCCACCATGAACGAGATCTGGTTGATCGGGTTGAACCCGGCGGTATCCGGCCGGCCGGACACGATCACGAACTGGTGGTGGTTGCCGGGGCTGGCGCTCATGAACGTCAGCTCCATGCCGCTGCGGGCGGGGCCGCTGTCCGTGACCACGAGGCCCAGTACCTCCGAGTAGAACTTCTCCAACTTCGGCTTGTCGTGCGCGTAGATGCCGACATGTGCCAGACGGGCGTGAATCGCCATGGTCGTATCTCCCTTTATGCGGTAGCCCCCATTCAAGTCCCGCCTGCCCGAAGATGGCAAGGGGGGCGCGAAAGGACCGATCGATTGCTTGCCGTTCTCTCTGTCGCAATGCCGGTTTTCGGCCTGATTCTCACGGGTTGGAGCGCCGGCCGAGCGCGTTTGTTGGGCAGCGACGCGACCGGTGCGCTGAACCTGTTCGTCGTTTGGCTCGCCTTGCCGGCCGTGTTGTTCCGGGCCATGGCGCGCATTCATCCGCCCGATCTGCTGAACGCCGGGCTTCTGGCATCCTTCGGTTTGGGCATCGTCATTCCCTACGTCCTGTGCGTGCTCTGGTCGCGGCGGTCCGGCGCACCGTTGGCCAACAGCGCCCTCCACGCGCTCAGTGCCACGTTCTGCAACGTTGGCTACATGGGCATTCCGCTCTGCCTGATGGCGTTCGGAGAGGCGAGCGTCGTGCCCGGTATCGTCGTCATGGTGATCACGGCCTGCCCGCAATACGCCGCCGCGATCGTCTTGGTGGAGATGGACCGGCCAGGGCCGCCCGACCCCTTGCGCATGGCCCGCCGCATCGGTGGCGCCCTGATACGCAACCCCCTCCTGATCTCCCCTGTGTGCGGCCTGATCGTGGCGCTGGCGGGCCTTCCTTTACCGTTGGCGCTCGACCGGTTCCTGCTGCTGCTCGGGAATGCCGCGACTCCCTGCGCGCTGGTCGCCACCGGGCTGATGCTGTGTGAAACAACCGAGTCATTTCAAACCGCCCTGGTCGCGCGGCTGGTGGTGCTGAAACTGCTGGTCCAGCCCGCGATCGCCTGGGTCGTCGCCTTCCACGTGCTGACCCTGCCGCCGGCTTGGGGGGAGACTGCGGTCCTCATGAGCGCCTTGCCCACCGGCGCCGGAGCCTTCATCCTGGCGCGGCTGTATGGGCGGGAGACCGCGTCCACCTGCGGCGCGGTTCTGGTGTCCACGGTTTTGTCCTTCGCGACGCTGTCTTTTCTGCTCGCCTGGATGGAATAAGCCGATGCCGGGATCGTCCCACTCATCGAGCGCTATCGTTTGCGCGCGGCGTGGCGCCTGTGCCATGCTGACAACCAAGGGTAGCGGACAGACAGTTTCGTGAACCGACGAACGGGAAGGGGTTAAGCATGAGGAAAGTATTGCTTCTTGGGGCAGTGGCGCTGCTCGCCACGACGGGTCTCGCTCGCGCGGACGGGCCGAGCCCGATCGAGATCAGGCAGACCGGCCTCGATCTGATGAGCGGCGATTTCGCCGGCATCCGCGCCGTGGTCGCGGCCAAAGGCGATGTGAAGCCGTTGGAATCCGCCGCGAAGGCCATGCAGCGCTGGGCCGCGATCATGCCCGCGTTCTTCCCGGCCGGCACCGAAGCCGGTTCGAAGGCGAAGGCCGAGATCTGGACCGACATGGACGGCTTCAAGAAGGCCGCCGCGAAGCTCGGCGAAGCCGCTGGCAAGCTGGCCGAGCTGGCCAAGGCCGGCGATGCCGATGGAGTCGCGGCGCAGGTCAAGGAAGTCGGCGCCGCCTGCGGTGCCTGCCACAACGCCTACAAGGCGAAGTAAGTCCCAGGTCGGGGGCGGCCAACCGGTTCGCCCCCGATTGCTACAGCAGGCGCACCGCCGCGGCGACGATGGCCGCGCAAACCAGCAAAATCGCCGCCGCCGCAAGCGGGCTGACCAGCCGCGGGGCCGAGATCGTATCCGGCAATTCCTTGGTGCCCAGGATCATCGGCCGCACCAGAATGTGCCCTTTCAGCACCAGGTAGACCACGATCGCCAGGACATGCAGCGCCACCGCGATCTCGATCAGGGTGAACGTCAACTCGTGCACGCTGCTGATCCGGTCGCTGAGTTCCTTGCCGATCATATGCTTTAGCGGCCCTTCGGTGAACGAATCGTCGTCGTTGCTGAACAGCCCGGTCAGCGTCTGCACCAGCAGCAGCCCCAGCAACCCCAGCACCATCCACCCGCCGGCCGCGTTGTGCCCGACTTCGGTATCCGGCTCCCGTCGCGGCAGATGCGCCAAGTGCCGCAAAGCCTCGGCCGGGCTGCGCAGGAAGAAGCCGAACCGGGCCGTGTCGCTGCCAACGAACCCCCAGACCACCCGGAACAGGATCAGCGCCAGCACCGCTTCCCCGCACAGGAAGTGCAGCGGCATCCAGCCGAGCGACTCCGTGATCCAGCAGGCCAGAATCAAGAGAACAAGACACCAATGAAACAGTCGGATCGGGGCGTCCCAAATGGCGACTTTCCGTGTTTTCGGCATGAACCCTACCTCTTTGAAACGGTTTGGCCGTGCATATCGGCGCGGGGGAATTTAAAGTCGTAAGCGCAGAATTCGCAAGTCATGACAATCGTCCCGTCGACCGCCATGTGATCCAGATCGTCGTCGGAGAAACTCTGCAGAATCCCCGACAGCCGCGCCCGCGAGCACCGGCACCCATAGCTCAAAGCCCGCGCGCGGTCCGCCGCGACACCCTCCGAGTGGAACAGCCGGAACAGCAGCCGTTCGGCTGTCAGATCGTCGTCCAACAGCTCGTCGTTGCTCAGCGTGCTCGCCAGCGCGCAGGCGGTACGCCAGCTTTCCTCTTGCGCTTCGGGGTCGAGCGACGGGTCGATCCCGCCCGCGCCCGCCACTTTCTCCAGGATCAGCGCCCCGGCGCGCCAGCCGGCTTCGGTATGCCGGCATGCCAGATGGATGTGGCACTTCAACTGTTCGCTGGTCTCGAAATAGTGCAGCGCCATGGCCGAGAGCGACCGGCCCTCGATCGACACGATCCCCTGATGCCGGCTTTCGGCCGTGCCTTGATCGACGGTGAACGCCAGATAGCCGGTGCCCAACAGCGCGGCGGCGTCCGGGTTCGGGTTCCCCGCCAGCAGTTTTTCCACCAGTTCGGCGTCCGCCCGGGCATAGCCCCGCAGCTCCCCGCTGTCGGTACAATCGGCCAGCAGCAGGTCCACGGCCCCGTCGGACTTGGCCTGCAGGCTGAATGTGCCCCGGAATTTCAGCGCGGTGGACAGCCCGGCCGCCAGCGCCAGCGCCTGCCCAACCATCTCGGTCACGGCCGGATGGTTGTCATGCCGCGCCAGCAGCGCGTGCCCCAGCGCGCCGAGGCGCACGAGACGCCCGCGCACCGGGCGCTGCGGCAGATGGAACGGCACCACGCCGCGCGGGATAACCATGTCGGGCACCGGCGGGCGCCCGACATCGAGGAAAGCAGGTGAGTCGGTCATACCCCAGGATAACCCCCGCCGCGCCCGCCGGCTACCGCCCTGTGCGGGCGGTCGGGCACAAGCGCCAAAGGAGCGATGCGAGGGGCGATGCGAGGGGCGATGCCTGAGGACAAACCGTCATCCCCGGGAGGGGGCCTCGCCTCAAGCCACCTCGCCGAGAGAACCCTCGTCCTCACGTTGTATGGCCTCTTGCCCGCGCTTCATCGCCGTCTCCAACCGCTCCAACGCGGTGCCCGCCGCCAGCTCCTCGTCCTTCATCTGCCGCGCCAATTTCCCTTTGCTGCGGTCCAGCAGAGCCACGAGGTAAGACGTCTCCCGTTTCAACGAATCCTTCCGCGGCTGTTTCCCGTAAGGCCACGTCATCCGGTCCATCACCTCCTCGAAATGCGCGTGAAAGGTGGCGACGATCGCCTGCTCTTCGGGCGTCCGCAGCCCCTCCGGCTTGCGCAGCGCCACCACCGGCCCGGTCTCCGTCGGGCCCTCCGGCTCACGGTGTACAGGGTCTTGCGCACCGGAAAAAATCGGCGCCTGCCGCAAAGGCTCGGGTGACGGCCCATCCTCCGGCTCGGGCAGTTCGGCGTCGGACCGCCGCTGCGCCTTCTCCAAGCGCTTCTCCGCCGAGGCCGAGGCGCGCTGATACGCCAGCACCTGCGCGTTGAAGCGGGCGATCGCCCGAGCATCCTGCGTCCCGGTGGCCAGTTGCTGACAATCCAGCGCGCCGAACGCGGCGGCGACGATCTGCGCGGCGAGCATCGCCTCGATGGCATCCCGCGGCGCATAAGATGCAAACAGCGTTCGCGTCTGGCAGCACCGCTCGGCGCGTTCGTCCGGCGTCTCGTTGGGTTGGGCGCGGACGGCGCCGGCGAGCATGCGATTGAGATAGGCGACAAAAGAAGTGGGCAAGGCAAAAAGCTCCCAGTGAAATAAAGAGGGGCACCCTACGGCAAAATAGGAATAAAAGTCCAGAAAAATCCGTGATCGCCCCTCTTGCGCCCTCCGCGGCTTTATCGTCCTCCCGCGCCCTCCGCGCGAAACCCGGTGGAAGCCACGCCCCCGGTCCCCTCCAAAGAACGCCACCCTCCCATGCCACGCCCCGCCTTGCCGCCGCTTGCGACGATCGGTTACGCTGCACTGCGGGGCAAACCTTGCCAAGGCGTTTCCGCTTCGGCAAAAGGGGTGCTTGCGCGCTGCGCCAAATTGTTGCGCCAGGAGAAGAGAACGACGATGGACGAGGTTCTGAGACAAGGCCTGTACGACCCCCGCAATGAGCATGACGCCTGCGGCGTCGGCTTTGTCGTGAATATCAAAGGCCGAAAGTCGAATGACATCGTCGCCCAGGGCTTGAAAATCCTGGAAAATCTCGATCATCGGGGTGCCGTCGGCGCCGATCCGCTGATGGGCGACGGGGCCGGCTGCCTGATCCAGATTCCCGACGCGCTGCTGCGCGACTGGGCCGCGAAGGACGGCAAGACACTGCCGGAACCCGGCCGCTACGCCGTCGCCATGTGCTTCCTGCCGCAAAGCGAGGCCGCGCGCGCCTTCGCCATGAAGCATTTCGCGGATGTGGTCGCCCAGGAAGGCCAGACCCTGATCGGCTGGCGCGAGGTGCCGACCGACGAAACCGGCCTCGGCACCGCCGTGATCGCCTCCATGCCGGTGCTGAAGCAGGCGATCGTCGCCGCCAGCCCCGCGGTGAAGGACCAGAACGCGTTCGAGCGGAAGATCCTCGCGATCCGCAAGCAAATCCTGAACAACATCCGGGTGAAGGCGGAAAAGCAGCAGATGCCCGGCCTGGGCGAGCTGTACATGCCGTCGTTCTCGACCCGCACCGTGGTTTACAAGGGCCTGCTGCTCGCCACCCAGGTCGGCAGCTTCTACAGGGACCTGACCGACCCGCTGTGCACGTCGGCGCTGGCGATGGTGCATCAGCGCTTCTCCACCAACACGTTCCCGTCCTGGAAGCTGGCGCATCCCTACCGGTTCCTGGCGCATAACGGCGAAATCAACACCGTCCGCGGCAACGTGAACTGGATGTACGCCCGCCGCCGGTCGATGTCGTCCGACCTGATCGGTCCCGATCTGGACAAGATGTGGCCGATCATCCCGCACGGCCAGTCCGACACGGCCTGCATCGACAACGCCTTGGAAATCCTGGTCGCCGGCGGATATTCCCTCGCGCACGCCATGATGATGCTGATCCCCGAGGCGTGGGCCGGCAATCCGCTGATGGATACGGATCGAAAGGCGTTCTACGAGTACTACGCCGCGCTGATGGAGCCGTGGGACGGCCCCGCCGCCATCGCCTTCACCGACGGCCGCCAGATCGGCGCCACGCTGGACCGCAACGGCCTGCGCCCGGCGCGCTACGTCATCACCGACGACGACCACGTCATCATGGCCTCCGAGTCGGGTGTGCTGCCGGTGCCGGAGGAGAAAATCGTCCGCAAATGGCGCCTCCAGCCCGGCAAAATGCTGCTGATCGACCTTGAAGAAGGCCGCATCATCGACGATGCCGAGATCAAGACGCAGCTCGCCTCCGAACACCCCTACGGCGAATGGCTGAAGCAGACCCAGTTCAAGCTGGAAGACCTGCCGGACTCCGACGATCGGCGCGCGCTGCCGCGTCCGAACAACATGGAAGAGCTGCTCCGTCAGCAGCAGGCCTTCGGCTACACCCAGGAAGACATCAACTTCTTCCTCGAACCGATGGCGCGCGAGGGCGACGACCCGATCGGATCCATGGGCACCGACGCGCCCATCGCCGTCCTGTCCGACAAGCCCAAGCTGCTGTTCCATTATTTCAAGCAGAATTTCGCCCAGGTCACCAACCCGCCGATCGATCCGATCCGCGAGGAACTGGTGATGTCGCTGGTGTCCATGATCGGCCCGCGCCCGAACCTGCTGGGGCATCACGCCGGCAACCACTACCGGCTGGAAGTGGCGCAGCCGATCCTGACCAACGCCGATCTGGAAAAGATCCGCAACATCGACGGTCAGGCCGGCGGCGCGTTCCGCACCAAGACCATCGACACCACCTGGCCCGCCAAAGACGGCGCCGAGGGCATGGAAAAGGCTATTTCCCGAATCTGCGCCGAGGCGACAGACGCGGTTTTGGCCGACCACAACATCCTGATCATCTCCGACCGCGAAACCTCGGCGGACCGCATCCCCATCCCGTCGCTGCTGGCGACGGCGGCGCTGCACCACCATCTGATCCGCCAGGGCCTGCGGACCTCCACCGGTCTGGTGGTGGAAACCGGCGAAGCGCGAGAGGTCCATCACTTCTGCGCCCTGGCCGGCTACGGCGCCGAGGCGATCAATCCCTACCTCGCGTTCGAGACGCTGGAGCAAATCCGTGTCGAGACCGGCATGGGCCTGTCCGCATACGACGTCCGCAAGAACTTCATCAAAGCCATCGGCAAAGGCATCATGAAGGTGATGTCCAAGATGGGTATCTCCACGTACCAGTCCTATTGCGGCGCGCAGATTTTCGATGCCGTGGGCCTGTCGTCCGAATTCGTGGAAAAATGCTTCACCGGCACCGCCTCCACCATCGAGGGCGTGGGCTTCGCGGAAGTCGCGGCCGAGGCGGTGCAGCGTCATCGCAATGCCCATGGCGACAACCCGGTTTACCGCGACATGCTGGACGTCGGCGGCGACTACCAGTTCCGCCTGCGCGGCGAAGCGCACGCCTGGACGCCGGAGACCATCGCGAACCTCCAGCACGCCGTCCGCGGCAACAGCCTGGACAAGTTCACGGCCTTCACCCGCGCCATCGACGATCAGAGCGAACGGCTACTCACGATCCGCGGCCTCATGAAGTTCAACTTCGCGGCCACGCCCGTGCCGTTGGAAGAGGTCGAATCCGCCAAAGACATCGTCAAGCGCTTCGCCACCGGCGCGATGAGCTTCGGCTCCATCTCCCGCGAGGCCCACACCACGCTCGCCATCGCGATGAACCGCATCGGCGGCAAGTCGAACACCGGTGAGGGCGGTGAGGAATCCGACCGCTACGTGCGCCTGCCGAACGGCGACTCCGAACGGTCCGCCATCAAGCAGGTGGCGTCCGGCCGCTTCGGCGTCACGACCGAATATCTGGTCAACGCCGACGACATCCAGATCAAGATGGCGCAGGGCGCGAAACCCGGCGAAGGCGGACAGCTGCCCGGCCACAAGGTGGACAAGAACATCGCCCGAGTCCGGCACTCCACCGCCGGCGTCGGCCTGATTTCCCCGCCCCCGCACCACGACATCTATTCGATCGAGGATCTGGCGCAGCTTATTCACGATCTGAAGAACGCCAACGGCAAGGCGCGTATTTCGGTCAAGCTCGTCTCGGAAGTCGGCGTCGGCACCGTTGCCGCCGGCGTGTCCAAGGCGCGCGCGGATCATGTGACGATCTCCGGCTACGAAGGCGGCACGGGTGCGAGCCCGCTGACCTCGCTGACCCATGCCGGCTCGCCCTGGGAAATCGGCCTCGCCGAAACCCAGCAGACCCTGGTGCTGAACGGACTGCGCGGCCGCATCGCGGTGCAGGTCGACGGCGGCCTCCGCACCGGGCGCGACGTCGTGATCGGTGCGCTGTTGGGCGCCGATGAGTTCGGTTTCGCCACCGCGCCCCTGATCGCCGCCGGCTGCGTCATGATGCGCAAATGCCATCTGAACACCTGCCCGGTCGGCGTCGCCACCCAGGACCCCGTCCTGCGCGCCCGCTTCACCGGCCAGCCCGAACACGTCATCAACTTCTTCTTCTTCATCGCCGAGGAAGTGCGCGCGTTGATGGCGCAACTCGGCTTCCGATCGTTCAATGAGATGGTCGGTCAGGTCGGGCGCCTGAACATGCGCGACGCGGTGGAGCACTGGAAGGCGCACGGCGTCGATCTGAGCCGTATCCTGTACCAGCCCGCCCCGAAACCCGGCGTGTCGATCTTCAACAACGACACCCAGGACCATCACCTCGACAAGGCGCTGGACCAGGAGCTGATCGTGGCCGCCGCCGACGCTTTGGCGAACGGCACCCCGGTGCGGATCGAAAAAACCATCCGCAACGTCAACCGCACCGTTGGCGCCATGCTGTCCGGCGAAATCGCCCGGAAATACGGCCATCACGGTCTGCCCGAGGACACGATCTCCATCGCCCTGACCGGCACCGCCGGCCAGAGCTTCGGCGCCTTCCTGTCCCGCGGCGTGTCGCTGACCCTGACCGGCGACGGCAACGACTACGTCGGCAAAGGCCTGTCCGGCGGCCGCGTCGTGGTGCGCCAGCCGCTGGCCAGCACCCGCGACCCCGGCCAGAACATCATCGTCGGCAACACCGTCCTGTATGGCGCTGTCGCCGGTGAGGCCTACTTCCAGGGTGTCGCGGGCGAACGTTTCGCCGTCCGCAACTCCGGTGCCATCGCGGTCGTGGAAGGCTGCGGCGACCACGGCGGCGAATACATGACCGGCGGCGTGGTGCTGGTCCTCGGCGATACCGGCCGCAACTTCGCGGCCGGCATGTCCGGCGGCATCGCTTATGTCTACGACCCGGAAGCGCGCTTCAAATCGCTGTGCAACATGGCGCAGGTCGATCTGGAGCCGATCGGGCCGGCGGCGGATGCCTCCGATACCGCGGGCCGCCCGCGCCAGCGGTCCGTCAGCGTGGAGGACAACGGCATGGGCGATCCGCTCCGCTTCGACGCGGAACGCATTCGCATTCTGCTGGAACGCCATCTGCTGTTCACCGGGTCGGCGAAAGCGAGCGCGCTGCTGGACAATTGGGATAACGCGCTGAAAAGCTTCGTGAAGGTCATGCCGCGCGATTATCGCCGCGCGCTGACGGACCTGAAGGCGGAGCAACTGGCGGCGGCGGAATAAAACGCCGCCCACGCGTTACGGAAAATTTGGAGACGGTTATGGGTAAGCCTACGGGGTTTCTGGAGATCGCGCGCGAAGACCGGCACTATCAAAAGCCGGAAATCCGCAAACAGAATTATAACGAGTTCATCGAACCTTTGGCGCCCGAGGCGTTGAAGGGTCAGGCTTCGCGTTGCATGGATTGCGGCATTCCGTTCTGCCACAACGGCTGCCCGGTCAACAACATGATCCCCGACTGGAACAATCTGGTCTACAAGGATCAGTTCCGCAACGCGTTGACCGTGCTGCACTCCACCAACAATTTCCCGGAATTCACCGGCCGCATCTGCCCCGCCCCGTGCGAGGCGTCCTGCACGCTGAACATCGACGATACGCCCGTCACCATCAAAACGATCGAATGCGCCATCGTCGATCGCGGGTGGGAAGAAGGCTGGATCGTGCCGGCCCCGGCCAGCCACCGCACCGGCAAAACCGTCGCCGTTATCGGCTCCGGCCCCGCCGGCATGGCCTGTTCGCAGCAGCTCGCGCGCGCCGGTCATTCCGTGACCCTGTTCGAAAAGAACGACCGCATCGGCGGCCTGCTGCGCTACGGCATTCCCGACTTCAAAATGGAAAAACACCTCATCGACCGCCGCATCGAACAGATGCGCGCCGAGGGCGTTGAATTCCGCCCTGGCGTCGAAGTCGGTGTCGCCATCTCGGTCGATGAACTGCTGGCGCAATTCGACGCGGTGGTCCTGTCCGGCGGTGCCGAATGGCCGCGCGATCTCGATGTTCCCAGCCGCGAGGTCGACGGCATTCATTACGCCATGGATTTCCTGCGCCAGCAGAACAAGCGCGATGCCGGCGACGACGAATCGAAAGCGGCCCCCAACGGCACGATCAGCGCCAAGGGCAAGCATGTCGTCGTGATCGGCGGCGGCGATACCGGGTCGGACTGCATCGGCACCTCCGCCCGTCAGGGCGCGGCCTCGATCACCCAGATCGAGATCATGCCGAAGCCGCCGGTGAAGGAAAACAAGCCGCTGGTATGGCCGGATTGGCCGAACAAGCTGCGTTCCTCCCACGCGCACGACGAAGGCGTGGACCGCGACTGGTCCGTCCTGACCAAGGAAGCGGTCAACCAGGACGGCCGCGTCGTCGCCCTGGACTGCGCCCGGGTGGAATGGGTTTCCGCCAACGGCCGCATGCAGATGAAGGAAGTCGAAGGTTCCGGCTTCCAGCTGAAGGCCGATCTGGTCCTGCTGGCGATGGGCTTCCTCGGCCCCGTGCGCAACAAGCTGCTGGAGCAGGCTGGCGTCGAACTCGACCAGCGCGGCAACGTCGCCGCGAATACGGTCGAATACAAAACCTCCCGCGACAAACTGTTCTCCGCTGGCGACATGCGCCGCGGTCAGTCGCTGGTGGTGTGGGCGATCCGCGAGGGCCGGCAGTGCGCCCGTTCCGTGGATCAATACCTGATGGGCCGCACGTCGCTGCCGCGGTAACGAAAATACTCCCCCTCCCCGCAAAGGGAGGGGGAGATGCCGCCCTTATTCCGCCGCCAGCTTCGAAATCGCCACGCCCTTACCGACGCCCGCCCGTTCCTTGTACGGAGTCGTATCGATATCCTCCAGCTCGATCTCACGAGCCAACACCTTCCGTTTCCATTCCTGGTGCTCGGGTTCCTTGGCGGTGAATTCCGGCATCACCTCCTTGGCGAACAATTCCAGGCTTTCGCAGATATGCTCGTTCGTATTCTTGCCAGCCTGATTCAGCAGAATAATCTGATCGACATGCGACGTCTCGAACCGCCGCAATTTACGCCGGATCGTTTCCGGCGACCCGATCAACCCGCCGCGTAGCGCCCGTTCCTGCGCTTCGGGGTTGGCCTTCTTCCACTTGTTGTATTCGTCCCACATGTTGACGGTGCCCGGAGCGGGCCGTTCCCGCCCGCGGGAGCCGCTGTACCAAGCCAAGGAGAACTGGAAGAATGTTGCCCCATCGGCACGCCGCCGCGCTTCCTCGTCCGTTTCGGCGCACATGAAGTAGCTGACCATGGCGATGTTGCAGTTGGCCTGATAATCCGCCAGCTTCTTCTGTCGCAGCACGAACGAGTTATAGTAGGCGTGCACCCAGGCATTCGCCATTTCCGCCGACAGGAACTGGAATCCCAGCGCGCCGATACCGCAACGGCCCGCCATTTCGATCGTTTCCAGTTGGCTGCAAGCCACCCACAGCGGGGGATGCGGCTTCTGGATCGGCTTCGGCAGCACGTTGCGCAGCGGGAATTTGAAAAACGGGCCGTCGTATTCCCAGCCGCCGTCCTTGAACATCGGCAGCACGCAGCGCACGCCGTCTTCCCAGACCGCCTGCTTGTTCTCCATCTCCCGGCCGAACGGCCCGAGTTCGGTGATGCTGGCGCCCTCGCCCATCCCGAATTCGACGCGCCCGTTGCTGACCAGATCGAGGCACGCGACCTTCTCCGCCACCCGCGCCGGGTGGTTGGTGGTCAGCTGAATGATCCCATGGCCGAGCCGAATCTGCTTGGTGCGTTGCGACGCGGCGGCGAGGAAGACCTCGGGCTGCGGGGAGTGGGAATATTCCTCCAGAAAGTGGTGCTCGACCTCCCACGCGTAGTGGTAGCCGAGCTTGTCGGCCAGTTCGACCTGGGTTAGGGCGTTCTGGTAGAGCTTGAGTTCGGTATCGGCCTCCCATGGGCGGGGGCATTGGAGTTCGTAGAAGACGCCGAATTTCATGGGTTTGCTCCCGGGGTGATGGACTGACCGGTATCTAGCCATACCCTCGCGTCTGCGGCAAATCCAGCGATGTCGGGAAGGTGCGTCCGAATGCTTGCATTTGCTTGCATGAGATATTACCTAAGCTCCATGCCCAAAACCCAGATGTCCAACCGAACTGCCACAACCACCTACCGTCGTGTGCCCGTGGCCGCGCCAACCCCCTCTGGCAAAGTCGCGGTCACCGTCCGTCTCGACCCCGCCCGCGTCCAACAGCTCCAAGCCGCCGCCGAAGCGGAAAACCGCACCCTCACCAACTACGTGGAAACCGCCCTGATCCGTGACCTCGCCCTCCGCGACGAAGCCGCCCGCGTCATAACGATGCATGCCGCCCCCGGCACGTCCGGCCGGATCGACCCCGCCGCCATCGTCCGAGCCGAAGGAGAGGCCGACGCCGCCTACACCAAACGCCAATCCCTGTTGACGGAACTCTGGTCCATCCCGGACACCGACTGAGGCGACCCGGCCATGGTCCCGGGCGCTTTCGTCCGCGTACATTTCCCCACCCGCGAAAAACCCCGCCAGCCCGGCCTGCTCCACATCGCCTATGTGCTCGGCGGCACCGCGACCGAGGCCATGGTCGCCTACACCACCTCCCAACCCTGGCCCCCGACCGTCCCGTTACCCGCGGGCGCCCGTCTGTTCGACCGTGAGGAAGCCGCGAGCCTCAACCAATCCCGCGCCTTCATGCTCCGCCTCGACATCCTCGCGAAACTGCCGCTGGCCGAGCCCTGGTTCCCTGACCTCGCGCTGCCGAATCAGGGTACCATCGCCGTTGCCTCCCTCCGCCTGCAAGCCGAACTGACCGACCTTGCCACCAACCTGGTGCGACGCCGCCGAGATCTGATCCAGATGCGGGGTCTCTGAGCGAGGCTGGTCATCCCCGCACGCCTGCGGCAAATTCCCCCCATCAAAGGGGACGCACCATGACCATCGCCGCCGTCGAAACCGGCCTCTACCGCATCGAACTCCCGGTGCCGCTGTCCGATTCCACCCACGGACTCATGACCCACTTCGAGCTCGTCACCGTCCGCCTCCGCGACACCGACGGCGCCGAGGGCATCGGCTACACCTACACCACCGGCGCCGGCGGCGTCGCCGTTCACGCCCTGATCGACCAGGGTCTCCGCGGCGTCCTGGAAGGCGCCGATCCCGCCCGGATCGAATCCCTCTGGCAGAAAATGTGGTGGAAGCTGCACTACGGCGGCCGAGGCGGATCGGTCAGCCTCGCCGTCTCCGCCTGCGACATCGCCCTCTACGATCTGAAAGCGAGACGACTGGGCACGCCGCTGTGGCGTCTGCTCGGCGGTTTCGACCCCGCGGTGCCGTGCTACGCGGGCGGCATCGACCTGGAATTCACCCTGGACGCGTTGTTGAAACAAACCGACGACAACCTCGCCAAGGGCTTCCGCGCCATCAAAATGAAAGTCGGCCGCGCCCGCCTGTCGGAAGACCGGGACCGCGTCTTCGCCATGCGCAAACACCTCGGCGACGATTTTCCGCTGATGGCGGATGCCAACATGAAATGGACCGTGGACGAATCGATCAGGGCTGCCCGCACCTTCCGCGACGCGAACCTGACCTGGCTGGAGGAACCCACCATCCCCGACGACGTCGCCGGCCACGCCCGTATCGTGCGGGAGGGCGGCGTGCCCATCGCCACCGGCGAAAACCTCCACACCCTGCACGAATTCACCCAAATGATATCGGCCGGAGGCGTAACGTTCCCCGAACCCGACGTCACCAACTGCGGCGGCATCACCGTCTTCATGAAAGTCGCCCATCTGGCCGAGGCGTTTAATCTGCCTTTGACCTCCCACGGCGCCCACGACCTGACAGTGCATCTGCTCGCCGCGACCCCGAACCGTTCGTATCTGGAGGTCCACGGCTTCGGCCTCGATCGTTACATCCTGCGGCCGATGCCGATCCGCGAGGGGAAAGCCTACGCCTCGGAAACCCCCGGCCATGGCGTGGCGTTCGATTGGGATGCCCTGGCGAAGACGCGGGTGGCGTAGCCCTGGTGCCTGGCCTATGCTGGCAGCAGGCTCATCATCGAACAGGAGCTATCATGCCGCCGCCTGCCACCGCCCGTTGGACTGTCTCCGTCTCCCGCGATACCGACAACGCGGTGCGTACCCATTTGGCGCAGCGGGGCATGAAGAAGGGCGATCTGTCCCGGTTTATCGAGGACGCCGTCAAATGGCGTGTCTTCGATCAAACGCTGGCGGAAGTGCGAGAGGGGTTTTCCGATATGGACCCCGATGCGTTGGATGCGCTGATCGACGAAGCGGTAACTGAGACGCGACGGGCGAAGAAAGCCGCTGCCGGCTAACGGATGCGGGTCGTCGTCGATACCAATATCCTGATCAGCGCCCTACTTTCGGAACGGTCCTTGCCGGCACATTTTGTGGTGCTCTGGCGCGCTGGATTATTCGATTTGGTGACCTCGTCCGAGCAACTGGATGAGCTGATCCGCGTGACGCGATATCCAAAGATACGGGCGCGTTTGGTGCCTGCTCGGGCGGGGCGCTTGATCAACGAACTGCGTACTCTTACTATTCAGGTGGCATATTCCGCGGTGCCGGCGGTGTCCCAAGACCCGGATGACGATTACCTGTTGGCCCTGGCGGTTGCAGGATCCGCGAATTTCCTTGTGACGGGCGATAAGCGGGACCTGCTGGTTCTGCGGCGGTATGAGGGCACGCGGATCGTCGCGGTGCGGGAGTTTCTGATCCTGCATCGCGCGTTACCGTAGTGGCCTCGTCGGGTGGTGCCGGCTGTCATCGTGGCCTATCATCGAAGACGAGTGCTGTCTCGCGGGCGGCAGGGCCGTTTGAGGGGCCGTGGCAGCTTGGAACGAGCGCGGAGGGGAAGTACGCGTGGCGCCTCGATACGAAAACCGGCCACATGGAAGGTTGCTACAACCCTAACCAAACCAACAATCCACCAAGTATCTGCACCGTAATGCCGGCACCACGCACCTCAAATTGATACGCCAGTAACAAACGCACCAGGAACCCAACCCCATGACCTTCACCCCCGACCTGTTCCGCCCCGAAGCCATCGACGAAGGCACAGCCAAGCTGAACGCCGCGATGATCGCCCTGATGACCCCGCTGGCCAACTGGTGGGACACCGGCGCCGCCCCATACCGAGAAGAACGCCGGCAGGGCAGGGGCCCATTCCCCGCCCCCGTCTTCTCCACCCGCGCCCGCACCATCGTCATCCCTGGCAAGGACGGTAACGATATCCCGCTCCGCGTGATCGCCCCCAACCACCCCCCGCGCGGCATCTACCTGCACATCCACGGCGGCGGCTGGGTGCTCGGCGGTGCCGACATGCAGGACCCGATGCTGGAGAAAATGGCCGACAACACCGGCCTTGCCGTTGTCAGCGTCGAATATCGCCTCGCCCCCGAACACCCGTACCCCGCCGGCCCCGACGATTGCGAGGCCGCCGCCGCGTGGCTGGTTGCCAACGCGCGTAAAGAATTCGGCACCGACGCCCTGACCGTGGGCGGCGAGTCCGCCGGCGGCCACCTCGCCGCGCTGACCGTCACCCGGATGCGCAACCGTTACGGCTACACCGGCTTCCGAGGCGCCAATCTCGTTTACGGCGCCTACGACCTGTCGATGACGCCGAGCCAAAGGGCGTTCGGAAACACGAGACTGGTGCTGCGAACGATCGATATGCAGCAATTCTACAACGCGTTCCTGCCGGACATAACGGAACGCCGAGTCCCCGATATCTCCCCGCTTTACGATCGCCTCGACGGCCTGTGCCCGGCGTTGTTCTCCGTCGGCACCAAAGACGCGCTGCTGGACGACACGCTGTTCATGCACGCCCGCTGGATCGCCGCCGGCAACGAAGCCGAGCTGGCGATCTATCCCGGCGGGGCGCACGGCTTCACGCTGTTCCCGAACGATCTCGCGAACAAAGCCGCCGCGCGGATGGATGCGTTTCTTAAACGAGCGGTGGCGTAGGTCCGATTGTCGCATCGGTCTTAACCCGGAGGTCCCAGAGGCGCAGAGGCCCAGAGACGAAAATGAACTCTGCGTCTCTGGGCCTCTGGGATCTCTGCGTTAAAAATGCGGACCCGTCGACCGCATCGATGTCACCAGCAGCTATGACAACACGCAACTCATTGAAAAGACAGGCATTGCCCCGATCCCGGCCAACTCTCCCCCGCAAATGGGCAATCCCAACAAATTCAAAGCCGTAGTCTCACCATTGCCACCCACCCCCAAACATGGAATCTACCAAAAGATAGAACGCCCAAGGAAGCCCCACCCCCATGCACGAGCAAATCATCGACATCCCCACCAAGGACGGCGCGATGGAGACCTTCGTCGTCCACCCCGACCGCAACGGCCCTCACCCGCCGGTGCTGATGCTCATGGACGCCCCCGGCATCCGCGAAGAGCTCTACGACATGGCCCGCCGCCTCTGCACCGCCGGCTACTACGTCCTGCTCCCGAACCTGTATTACAGGGCCGGAAAAGACACCAAATACACCTCCGACGTGCTGGTAAAAGGCAGCGCCGAACAGGCCCGCATGCGCTCGGTCCGCACCAAAATGACCATCCCCCCGGTCATGGACGACGTCGCCGCGATGTTTGCCCACATCGGCGCCGACCCCGCGGCCAAGAAAGGCCCCGTCGGCACCCATGGCTATTGCATGAGCGGTCCGTATTCCCTCGCCGCCGCCGCCCGCTACCCCGACCGCATCGCCGCCGCCGCGTCCTTCTATGGCACTTGGCTGGTCAGCGAGAACGAGGAAAGCCCCCATCTCACGCTCGCCAAAGCCAAAGGCGAACTCTACATCGGCTGCGCCGAGCACGACGAACTCGCGCCGCTCCCGATGGTGGCGGAACTCAAAGCCCTGTTCGACAAATCTGGCAATCCGGGCGAGTTGGAAATGTATCCCGGCGTCCACCACGGCTTCGCCTTCCCGCAGCGTTCCATCTACGACAAAACGGCCGCGGAACGGCATTGGGAACGGCTGATCGCGCTTTATCGGCGGCGGTTGGGGTAACGCCGATGCGGTCGATGGGCGCGAATATGGCGGCAAATCCGATCGAGACGCACAACCGTGAGGAGAAGTTGCGCCAAGACATTTTGGCGCTGATCGGAATCGATACGGAATTTTCCCTCCGCCTCGATACGATCCAACGGGCGATGGCCTTGATTTTCGGCTACACAATCGATCGTATGTCCCGATCCGACGAGGAAGCTACGTCGCAATTCCCAGGCATTCGTCTTTTTAACGCGGCGGCCTCGAGTATAAAATTGAGGCTCTCCGGGTACTGCCAACCCGCATTTCCTCAGGTGCGCGACACCCCAAGGGTTCCGCCTGACGGCGCGCGAAGGGAATGGCGAACTTGGTCCTTACGTCGAGAGGCCAATCTTTGGGGGGTGGCTTGAGCATTTGGCGACTGTCCTGGGGGCGGCGGCGGTGATGTACGCCAATCGGTTTCCCTGCGCGGACATTGTGTTGGTCACCTTTCGCCGGCAGTTTGGCACCGACCTGGTGGAAAATTTCCATCGCGGCGATCGGTGCAACGCTCGTTAACGCCGGGTCGCTTAAAGGAAGCCAAAGATGCCGACAATTTTGCGGGTTCAGGGATTCCGGCTCTATTTCTGGAGCCATGAACCGAACGAACCGCCGCATGTGCATCTGGACAAAGGTGGGGCATCGGCCAAAGTGTGGCTCGAACCTGTTCGATTGGCGAGCAACAGTGGCTTCGCGGCCCACGATCTGGGTATCATCTTGAGGTTGGTCCGCTCGCATCGAGTGCGGTTAATGGAGGCATGGAATGAGTTTTTCGGCGCAGTCTGACAGGGCCGATATCCGGGTTCGCGATGTCATGGTGAGCGCGGACGAACTGACGGTGGCGCTCATGGACGGGCGTACGATCACCGTGCCCTTGGCGTGGTATCCTCGTTTGGAAGCTGCCACAGCCGAGCAGCGAGCACATTGGGAAATGGCAGGCGCGGGGTATGGTATCCACTGGCCAGATCTGGACGAAGATCTGAGCACACAAGGGCTCCTGGCTGGAGCACCCGCGCCACGTCACTCCGCGTCATGGCGTCCGTAAGAGGTCCGCATGTCACGCACAAAAACCGGGGTCACACCCTATGTGATCCTCATCATCGCGCTAACCTTCTTCTGCAACGTCTTCCTGGGGGAGGAAACGCGCGCGCTGGGCTTGTCGGCGCCGTTTATCATCAAGGAATTCGGTATCACCGGCACCCAGTTCGGGTTCGCGCAGACCATCGCGGCCTGGGTCGGGTTGGCCGGCTGGTTCGGCATTCTGCTGGTGGCCGACGGTCTCGGCCGCAAACCGGCGTTCCTGGCGGTGCTGATCGGCTACACGTTCACCGCGCCGCTGATCGGCCTCGCCGGCAGTTTCGTGCAATTGGGCGCGCTGCTCGCCTTGGCAGCCATCCCGCGCAACACCGGCACCATCAACTACATGGTGCTGGCTGAAACGGTCCCGCCCAATATCCGAGCCTTCGTGCTGTCGTTCCTGAACAGCAGCGTGGTGCTGGCGTATATGATGACCGCGCTGCTGGCCGGCACCATGGTGCCGAAATTCGGCTGGCGCTCGCTGTTCTTCATCGACGCGCTCTGCATCGTTCTGGTCGCGATCGCCTGGTGGAAAATGCGGGAGACGGATTCTTTCCTCGCCGCCCGCCAACACCGCGAAAGCCAGGGCAAACGCCAACGCCCCGATTTGTTGCTCCCCTGGCGCCTGTATCCCGGCCGCACTTTCCTGGGATTCTGCATCCAGGTCGTCTACCTCGGCGCCTATCCCGCCTTCTCCCCCTGGCAGACGGCGTGGCTGGTAAACGAGGTCAAAATCCCCTACGTCCAATCCACCGACTGGGTCGCCATCTGGCTTGGTTGTTCCGCTATCGCATATTGGTTGTGCGGCTGGATATCGAACCAGTTCGGCAAGAAAATCGCGGTGCCCCTGTTCGCGGGCCTGGGTGGCTGTTTTTTCCTCGCCATCATCTACGGCACCTGGACCCAAAACGAAATTTTCTGGCTCGGCCTCGGCCTGAATTTCTTCGTCACCGGCCATTACGGCTCCGGCAGTTACGCCTACGTGAACGAATTGTTCCCCGCCCAAATCCGCGGCTCCGTGCAGGCCAGCTTCGCCCTGCTCGTCGGCTTCGCGGTAAGCTGGGTGCCGACCATTCCCCCTTGGATCGCCGGCAACGCGATGGATCACATCTCCCGCGGGTTCGTATTCCCGATGGTACTCACCTTCGCGGCGGCGGGGATTTTCCTGTTTCTCGCCCCGGAAACCGCGCGTAAAAAACTGGATGACGTCGTCGAGGAGGCGCGCTGACCATGGTATCGATGGAACTCTGGAACCACTGCGAAAACCCCTATCCGTTCGTGCCGGCCGAGGTGCTGGACGCCGCCGATTCCGTGCGCGCCAGCCTGCCCAACAAATATTGCGACCCCCAGACCGCCGCGCGCCTCTACGACGAAATCTGGGAGGAATATCGCCTCTGCGACGATATCGGCCTGAACATCGTCACGAATGAGCATCACTCCGGCATCAACAACCTCTGGGCCGCCAGCCCCGTCATCACCGGCATCGTCGCCAGCATGACGAGCAAAGTCCGCATCCTCACGCTCGGCACCCTGGTGACCGTGCGGCCCGATCCGGTGCGCGTGGCGACGGAATTCGCCACCATCGACGTGATCTCGAAAGGCCGCCTGGACATCGGCTTCGTGAAATCCGGCGCCACCGAAATGGTCTCGGGCAACGCCAACCCGATGCATATCCGCGAACGCGAATGGGAAGCGATCGACCTGATCGAAAAATCCCTGACCACGCATGACGGCCCGTTCAGTTGGGAGGGAAAATTCTTCACCCACCCGCACGTCAACGTCTGGCCGCGCCCGTACCAGTCCCCGCGCCCCGATTTCTGGGCCGCGACCAGCGATTTGCCGACCTGCGCCGAACTCGGTCGCCGCGGCTTCGTGAACACGCTGCTGTTCGGCGGCTACGAACGTACCCGCAAAGCCTACGACGCCTACAAGCAGGCCCGGGTCGTCGCCGGCCTGCCGAAAGTCGGCGAAGACCGTTTCTCCTACATGGCATTCTGCTACGTCGGCGACACCGATGAGGAAGCGATGCGGATCGGCCAGAAAATCCCCTGGTTCCTGACGGTATCGATCAAAAGCAGCCCGCAGTTTTCGAAATTCCAGCCGGGTGCGGTGGCGCCGGAAATGGCGCCGGCGGCATGGCGCGGCGGCGCGTCCAAGCGTCCGACCGACCTGTCCGTCGCCAGTCTGATCGCCCAAGGTCAAATGTTCTGCGGCAACCCCGATACGGTCGCGAAGCAAATCAAGGAATTCCGGGAACGAGTCGGCGGCGTCGGCCGCATCATCATGATGACCCGCCAGGGCCTCGTGACGCATGCGCAAGCGATGAATAGCTTCAACCTCGCCGCGAAGGAGGTCCTGCCGCAGCTTCAGGACCTTCCCGCCATCGATGATTCGTCCATTGCCGTGGCAGCCGAATAATGCGTATCGAACTGGAAACATTGCGGCGCGGTTCCGGCCGCCCGATCCTGGTGCTGCACGGGGTAAACCCGGTGTCGCCAAGCGCCCCGTTCCTCGACCCGCTGTCGAAGCATGGGGAGGTCATTGCCCCGTCGCATCCCGGTTTCGGAGCCTCCCCGATGCCCGCGGATTTCGAGACGATCTACGATCTCGTGAACCTCTACCAGGACGTCATCGACGATCTGCCCGATAACGACGTCACCCTGATCGGCTTGGGCTTCGGCGGCTGGCTCGCGGCCGAGGTCGCCATCACTCGCCCCGCGAAACTGTCGCGCCTGGTCTTGGCCGATCCCGTCGGTATCAAGATCGGCGGCCGCGAGGACCGCGACATCGCGCATTTCTTCAACTCCCACCCCGCCGAGCTGACCAAACGCGCCTGGCACGATCCGTCCAAGCGGCCGCCCGGTTGTTACGGCCTCGGCTGGCAGGCCGGCATCGACGACACGATGACCGACGCCGAAATGGTGTCGCTCGCCCGCAACTGGGATTCGCTGTGTCTGTATTCCTGGACACCGCATATGTACAACCCCCGCCTGAAACCCTGGCTGCGCCGCATCGCCGTGCCGACCTTGGTGCTGTGGGGCGAGAGCGACGGCATCGTCACCCCCGACTACGGCCGCGCCTACGCCGGCCTGATCCCTGGCGCGCAATTCGAAACGATCCCCGCCGCCGGCCACCACCCGGAACTGGAACAACCCGCTGCTTTCGTCGATCGCGTGGTACGCTTCATCGGCACAGGAGCAAAATCATGATGTTCATCGTCCGCACCGCCGGCCCCCGCCCCGAGCTGCCGGTGAAAATGGTCCGTAAAGCCACCGATGGTTCGGGCAAAACCGACTATTTCTGCGTCGGCGATCCCAAGGATCTTCCGGTCGTTCCCGTACACGACGGCTGGTACGCCGACGACACCGGCGGCGGAGTCGCGATCTTCGGCCAGGGCAAATTCTGGGAAATCCGCGATACGCCGTTCTCGATTGTGGAATCGGATGACGGCGTCGCGGACAAAGCCGTGCGCGATCTGGAAGTGACAAACGTGCGCGGGGCGATTTTCGGGGTGTAACCCCGCCCCGCCCCCCGATCATGACGGCTCTGAACTAAATCAAACCCAAAGCCCGCAGCTCCCGCCGAAGCTCCGCCGGCAGCGCGTCCATCCCCAACACCGGCCCGCCCGCGGACAAATCTGCCGGGGCGTCCTCGGCCTTCAAATACCGCCACCCCTGGAACGGCTTCGTCGGCCGTCCCTCCAGCTGCACCAGCTCGGGGTCCAGCACCAACCCGCAACACGCCGTACCGTCCTTCCGCGTGTCCTCGACAATGTCCAGGATACGCTGCCGCACCAGCATCGTCCCGTTCACCACCCAGTACATCGACCCGCCGTCCAGCACCTCCTCCCGCCGCCGGGGCGCGTTGCGGGTGCGGTGGCGCAGCGGCGGATCGACATGCGCGCGTTCGGTCTGCCACCCGCGCAGATCGTCGATATCGCGGACGCCGACGGCGAGTTTCATCACATGCAGCATGGCGGGACTCGGGGAGGGAACATGATCCCACCATCATGCCACCGCGTGCCGCCCCTGGCGATTCGCCCGCAGCCGTGCTGCTATCCGCCCCCACCCGAGGAGGAAACCACCATGGCAAAAGGCATTCTCGCCGTCGGCTTCGACTACACCAACGCTCACGCGGACGAGTTCCACGACTGGTACGATCTGGAGCACATCCCCGAACGCGAGCGCGTGCCCGGCTTCGGCACCTGCGAGCGCTGGATCAGCGTCGCCAACCCCAAGCACGCCGTCGCAACCTATGAACTCGACAGCCTCGATGTGCTGAAAAGCGACGCCTACAAGGCGATCGCCTACGAGAACCTGTCCGTCTGGTCCAAGCGCGTCGGCCCGATGTGCGAGCGTCTGATGCGCTTCGACGGCACCCAAACCCTCCCCGGCGACGCGGTCGCCCCCGCCGGCTGCAACGCGCTGCTCGTCAACGCCATGAACGTGGACCCCGAGCATGAGGCGGAGTTCAACGATTGGTACGACAATGAGCATATCCCGGCCCTGTCGAAGGTCCCCGGCACGATCTGCGCCCGTCGCTTCAAGGACATGACCGGCACCCGCCGCTATCTGGCGCTATACCACCTGACCGCGCCGGAAGTGACGATGTCCGACGCCTGGAAAGCCGGCGCCGGCACGCCATGGAGCGCCAAGCTGCGCCCGCATTTCCGCGACCACCTGCGGATTCTGGCCAAGCGGTACGTGAGGGGGGCTTAACGCACCATCGCCTTGTCGCACTCGGAATGCCTGCCGTCGATGCGGCAGGTATTCACGACTTTGCCTGACAAGTCCCACACCTTCACGGCCCAATGACGCGCGTCGCGCCGTTCCATGGTCATGTAGCCGAACCCGTCGACCCAGGAACTGAAGCGATCCGGCTTTGCCCCCGGTGCGGGCGTGGCAT
>CAITUP010000168.1 GCA_903895595.1 uncultured Acetobacteraceae bacterium
ACCATCCCAGGCCAATTGGATAAAGATGGTCGGGTCAGGCCCGACTGTGACGGGTTTGTGCGCACCTATTCCGCCGCCAGCCGGAAATCCACCGGGCGAATTGCGTCGCGCATCCCCTCGTCGTAGGCCGCCTGCCAGTCGGTTTGCGCCGACAGCAATTCTCCGCTGCGGACGCGCTGGTACATCAGCGGATCGTCCACGCCCGGCGGCACGACTTCTCGGTCCTGCAACGCCCGAGCGGCCATCAGCAAACGGCGGCGGGTGCGGGTGATCATCTGATCGGATGGGGCCAAATGCTCGAACGAGTGATCGACGATGTCGCCCATGCTTTCGGTGATCGCCTGATCCTGCATCGCGATGAAGTCGATGCCGGTGTAGACGGTGTTGTTCCGCTGCGCCTCCCGGTCGATCATGTAGTCGTTCGAGGCGTTCTGCACCGGGCGGTAGCGGCCGTACCAGTCGGTTGTGTTCGGCTGGTATTGCAGCACCGGCACGGCCCCCGGCACCGGACTGCCGTCCTTCAGCGCCATGGACCGCGATGCCTTCGTCCAGACCATGGACACGAACATCGTGTGCGTATCGTCCATCGGCACCCAAGCGCGCGCGATCAGCCGGTCGCCGAACGCGCCCTGGGGAATCCAGGTCCAGAACGGCAGGCCGAAATGCGCGAACCGCCAATAGGTTTGGTCATTCTCCGCCGGCCGTTGAGCGCAATACATCGTGCCCCAATCGGTATCCGCGACCTGAAACTCCGGAGCCCTGTGCAGAACTTGGTATTTCAGGAAATCGCCGTCCTTCACATCGTCCGGCTGCACGCTGCCGACATGGAGCCAGCTGAAATGGGAGGTATCGATGTCCCCCTCCAGCGCCTGGAGCCAATTGCATTCCCGCTGGATGAACTGGATGGAAATTTCGTCGGCGGGCAGCAGAGACGCTTCGATGGCTGGCATCGGCGGCGCCTGTTCGCGGGCGCCCATGTAGACCCAGATCAGGCCAGCGCGTTCGGTGACCTTGTAGGCTTTCGCGTGGACCTTCTGCTTGAAATCCTGGTGCGGCGGGATGTTCGCCATTTCCGTGCAATTGCCATCGGCGTCGAATTTCCAGCCGTGATAGACGCAGCGGATGCCGCCTTCCTCATTGCGGCCGAAGAACAGCGACGCGCAGCGGTGCGGGCAGCGGTGGTCCATGACGCCGACCTTGCCGTTGCTGTCGCGGAAGGCGATCAGCTTCTCGCCCAGCAGCATCAGCCTGACAGGATCGCCGTCGGCGGTGACCTCGGACGATCGAGCGGCGGGGATCCAGTATTCGCGCATCAGCGCGCCCATGGGCGTACCAGGCCCGACCTGGGTGAGGATTACGGACTCGGCGGGCGTCGTCATGGCATCTCCCCCTATTGTTTAGGCGGAGATGTGTCCCCCCGCCTTCTTCCAGGCCGCGATCCCACCATGAATATGGCACGCGGTCGAGAGGCCCGCGTCCTGCGCGGCCTGCACCGCCATCGCCGACCGTTCGCCGAAGGCGCAGTAGAACAACAGGCGTTTCGACAATGCGAGCTCATGCAGCATGCCGCCAGCGCCGATATTGTCCTGAAGGTCGGTGTAAGGCGCATGCAGCGCGCCGGGAATACTGCCGTGCCGCTGGCGTTCGGGGCGTTCCCGCAGGTCGATCAGGGCCACGCCGGCACAGCCGATCAGGGCATGGGCGTCTTCCGCCGAAACGGCCCAACCGCGGTTGGCGACTTCCTCCTGATGCAGGCCCTGGTGCATGTTGGCGGGGACGGCGACGTCCATCATCTTGGGGTTGGACAGGTTCAACCCGTTCATCAGCGCGACGTAGGCCTCCATGGAGTCGACCTGGAGGCGGGGGTTGTAGCGTTTTTCCTCCCCGATCGTGCTGACCGTGTCGCCTTTGTAGTCGTGGGCGGGGAAGACCAGCGTTTCATCGGGCAGTTTCAGCAGCCGGTTGAAGATGGAATCGTATTGGGCCCGAGCGCAGCCGTTCTGGAAATCGGTGCGGCCGGTGCCGCGAATCAGCAACGTATCGCCGGTGAAGACGCGGTCCTGCATCAGAAAGCTGTAGGAATCGTCGGTGTGGCCGGGGGTGTAGAGCACGTCCAGCGACAGGCCCTCGATGGTCAGCCGATCACCGTCGGTCATGCGCATCGATACGACATCGACGCCGGACTGTTCGCCCATGACGGTAATGCAATGCGTGCGGTCGCGCAGCGCGCCGAGGCCGGTGATGTGGTCGGCATGCAAATGCGTATCGACCGCCTTGACCAGTTTCAGGTCGAGTTCGCGGATGAGTTGCAGGTAGCGATCCACCTTCTCCAGCACCGGATCGACGATCATGGCCTCCCCGCCACGGCGGGATGCCAAGAGGTAGGTGTAGGTGCCGGATGTCGCGTCGAAGAGCTGTCGGAAGATCATGTTTTCCTCCGTGGGGCAATTTGGAGGGAAAATACCTATAATCTACCGTTTACACAATATGTTCCTTTTGTCGGGAGATAATCGCATCGCCGCTGAGCCGTACGCGATGAAAGCGCCTCAGACCTGATCGAAATCCACGACCACCCTCGGGGTCAACGGCCGCGCCTGGCAGGTCAGGATGTAGCCGGCCGCGACCTCCCATGGTTCCAGCGAGTAGTTCACCGCCATTTCCACCTCCCCCTCCGTCACTTTCGCGCGGCAGGTGCAGCACATGCCGCCTTTGCAGGAGAACGGCAGATTGCGGCCGGCGCGGATCGCGGCATCGATGACCGCTTCCCCGGTCGCGACGGGAATGTCGAAGCGGCTACCTTCATGAATCGCCGACACCAGGAAGGCGGGAGCGGCATCCGCGGGCACGACGACACGCCGAGCAGCGGCACCGTCGGCGAGTTCGAAGCATTCGACATGGACATGCGACACGCCCAGCGCGCCTAGAACCGCCGGCAGGTTCTCGATCATCGGGCGCGGGCCGCAGACGAACGCATGGTCCACGGGGGGCAGCATCGGCGCCAGCGCCCGAACCTTGCCCGCGTCCAGATACCCGTTCAGGACTGCCACGTCCTGTTCCTCCCGCGACAGCACATGGAACACCGACAGGCGCGACAAATACCGGTCCTTCAGGTCCTCGATCTCCGCTCGGAACATGATGCTGGCGGTGGAGCGGTTGCCGTAGAACAGGAAGAAGCGGCTGTCGGGTTCCGCCGCCAACAGCGTTTTGATCAGCGACAGCACCGGCGTGATGCCGGAGCCGGCGACGAACGCGGCGTAACAACGCGATACCCCGCGTTCCGGCGGCACGCCGAACCGGCCTTCCGGTGTCATGACGGACACGACATCGCCCACCCGCAAGGCCTGACTGGCCCAGGTCGAGAACAACCCGCCCTCGACCCGCTTGATCCCGACCGTCGGACCGGGTTCGTCCGGCGCGGAGCATAGCGAGTATGCCCGCCGTACATCCTGGCCGTCGATCGTTGCCCGCAGGGTGAGGTACTGTCCCGGCACGAAGCGGTAAGCGTCGCGCAGATCGTCCGGGACCGCGAACGTCAGCACGACGGCGTCGGCGGTGTCGCGGTGCAGGGCGGCGATGCGCAGGGGATGGAATGGCATAAAGACGATCTCGCACCGGCCGCGCCCCGGCACAAGGGAGATTAAAAGGCAGCAATGTCTGAAACATCGGATCGGTGGCGGTGTCGCATCGTTGGAGCCGCCGCACCATCCCGGTGCGGCCCCATCAGGAGCTACCCCAATGAAGACCTTGTTGCTTGCCGCCGCCGTTCTGTCGCTGGGTTTCGCCACCGCGCGGGCTGAGACGAAACAGGATGCCATGCAGGACAAGATGGCGACGCACGACACCATGAAGGACGGCGCCAAAGCCCCGATGAAAGGCGACACGATGAAAGCCGACGCGATGAAAGGCGACACGATGAAGGCCGACGCGATGCCGATGAAGGACGCCCCGCCGCACAAATAAGCCGCGCGGTATCGAAGCCGATGGGGCGGACGGCCTAAACTGTCTTCGCCGCCCGCCCCAGCCTGCCGTACAAATCCAGCACCCGGCCCAGCCACGCGGCAATTGGCCCCTCCGGATCGATGACCGGAAACGCACTGGTGCACCGCGCCCACATCAGCGTGCCCGCCACGATATGATCCGCATAGCTTGGCTCCGCCCCACCGAGCCAAGGGGCGGCGCGCAATGCCAGCCGGACCGGGGTCAGCGCCATCCGAAACGCCTCTACCCGCTGTTCGCGGCCTGCCTGGACCTCTTCCAGCGTGCGGCCGAACCGCGCCTCCCGGCTCTGGCGGAAATACGGCTTGTCCTTCTCGGCGACGACATCCAGCAGATCGCGCACGATCAGCGTGGCGATGCCCGGCACCATGACGGAATCGGTCCAGGCATTGATGAACCGCGCATGCGCCCGTCCGCCGGAACCGCCGAACAGGCTCGGGCCGTTGGCGGTATCCTCCAGATATTCGGCGATAGCCCAACTGTCGGACACCACCTTGCCGTTGTCCTGAATGACCGGCACCCGTCCCTGGCCCGAGAACGCGATCGCGTCCACGTCGGTAAACCGCCAGGGCACCGTCTCCACCGGCAACCCCTTGTGTGCCAGCGCGAACTTCGTCCGCCAGCAATAGGGGGAGAAACGCAGATCCGGGTCCGCCCCGGCCAAGTCGTGCAGCGTGATCATCGGGCCCTCGCTATTCCCAGGAAATCTTCGGCTTTCAGGCTGGCACCGCCGACCAGTGCGCCACCGACATGCGGCACCGCCAACAAGGATGCCGCGTTGGCGGGCCGGACCGATCCGCCATACAGGATCAAGATCGTGTCGCCCGCCGCGCCGAACCGGCGCACCAGTTCCTGGCGGATGAACAAATGCATGGCGGCGACATCGGCCTCGGTCGCGGTGCGGCCGGTGCCGATCGCCCAGACCGGCTCATACGCCACCACGCCAGCGAACCCGTCCGGCAGACTGCCGGCCAGTTGCCCGGCGACGACGGCGGATTCCCGCCCCGCCTGGCGTTCGGCATCGGTTTCGCCGACGCACACGATCGGCGTCAGGCCGGCGGCGATGGCCGCCACGGTCTTCGCGCGCACCAGCGGGTCGCTCTCCCCATGGTTCTGCCGGCGTTCGGAGTGGCCCAGGATCACGAAGCTGGCCCCAGCATCGCGCAGCATCGGCGCGGAGATGTCGCCGGTATGCGCCCCATGGGTTTCGGTGTGGCAATCCTGCCCGCCCACCGCGACCGGCGAGCCCGCCAGAATGCGCGCCACGGCGGCGATTTGGGTGGCCGGCGGACACACCAGCAGGTCGCGGGTCAGTGGGCCGGCGTCGAGCAGCGGCGTGGCGATCGCGGCAGCCTCGGCCGTCGTGCCATGCATCTTCCAGTTCCCGGCAATCAATTGGCGCATCGGCGTGGGCCCTCCCTGACCCTTCCCCTACCAGGAGTTTGGCCCGGCTGGCAAAGCATCGGCCGTCCTCGTATACGATGCGGGTTCCGCTGCCCCTCCGATCGAGACCTTGCCGTATGATCACCGCGTTACGCAATTCCCTGGACACTTGGTACGTCCGAGCCTTCTTCGTTCTGATGATCGGCACGTTCGTATTCTGGGGCGTGGGCGACGTGGTGCGTATGTTCGGCACGTCCTCTTGGGTAATCAAGGTGGCCGGCCAGACCATCGAGGCGCCGGCGTTCCAGGCCGAGTATCAGCGCGCTTTGGCAGCGGCGACCGCCAACCTGCCGCCCGGCCAGGAACCGCCCCCCGATCTGCGGCAGAAGGTCGCGGAACAGGCGATGCAGCGCACGGTCACCGAAGCGGCGATGGGCAGCCTGCTGCGCGACCTGCGGCTGGTCAGTCCGGACTCCTTTGTCGCGTCGGCGGTGCGGGAGATGCGCGTCTTCAAGGATTCGTCGGGCAATTTCAGCAAGCAGCAATTCGACGCGCTGCTGCGTAACAACGGTCTGACCGAACAGCGCTTTCTGCAATCGGTGCGGATCGACCTGACGCAACGGCAGCTGTTCGGCACCATCGCCGCCGGCGCCGCGGCTTCGCGTACGCAGGCGCTGCCGGTTTACGCGGCGGTGTTCGAGAAACGGGCCGCCGATATGGTGGAGTTTCCATTCAGCCGAGCACCGGCGGTGCTGCCGGCCGATGAGGCGACGTTACGGCGGTTTTACGACAACCATCCCGACCTTTACTCCACCAAGGAAATGCGCCGGGTGAAGGCGGTGATCCTGTCGCCGAAGGCGGTCGCCAAGGAAATCGCGGTGTCCGACGAAGACCTGCGTGCCGCTTACGATCATGCCCGCGCCACCTACGTCACCCCGGAAAAGCGCTCGGCGCGCGTCATCTCGGCCGCCGACGAGGCGGCCGCGAAAACCCTGATGGCGGCGTGGCAGGCGGCGCCGGCCGGCGGGGACGATTGGGCGGTGGCGCAGGCCGCCGCGACGGCTGCCGGGGCCGCGCCCGTCGCGCTGGACGATGCCACGCGGGACCAGTTTCCCGATACCGACCTCGCCGCTGCCGTCTTCGGCGCGCAAGCGAACACCGTCGTCGGCCCGGTTAAAGGCGCGCTGGCCTGGTACGTGCTGAAAGTGTCCAGCATTGTCGCCGGCAGCGAGAAAAGCTTCGAATCGGTGAAGGAAGAGCTGAAAGACCGCGTCCTCGCCGACAAAGCCACGGACATCGTCTACCCGCGCGCCAATACGCTGGACAATCTGCTGGGCAACGGCACCGCGCTGGACGATCTGCCCGGCGACCTCGGGCTGATCGCGGTCACCGGCTCGCTGGATGCCGATGGCAAAACGGCCGAGGGCGAACCTGCACCGCTGCCCGACCCCGCCGAACTGCGCACCGCGCTGATCGATGCCGCCTTCAAGGCCCGTATCGGCGATCCGCTTCGTCTGATCGAGGCCAAGACGCCCGCCGGGCCGGCCTATTTCGCCATCGCGGTGGAGGAAATCACCCCGCCCGGCCTGAAACCCTTCGACGACGTGCGCACCGCCGTCGCCGACGAATGGCTGTTCCAGCAACAGCGCCGTTCGCAGGAGGAAGCGGCCGCGGCGATGCTCGCCTCCATCCACGGCGGGCGTCCCTTCGCCGACGCGGCGACGATCGCCGGCGTGGTGCCGAAGCTCACCCCGATCGTCTCCCGCGGGGAGGGTGCCGAGGGGATGCCGGTCGAACTGCATCAGGTGCTGTTCGGGCTGAAGAAGGGTGAGGCGACCATGGTGGAAACGTCCACCGGCTTCATCGTTGCCGTTCCCGCGGAAATCGTCGTGCCCGACCCCGCGGCCGACACCGCCGGCTTCGCCAAGTTGAACAGCGAGCTGACCAACGCCATCGGCAGCGATCTGGTCGCGACCTTCCAGGAGGCCGTCCGCCAACGCGCCAAACCGCGTATCAACCAGACGAATTTCGACCAGATCGTGCAACCCCGGAACCAGTAGAGAGTTCGATGAACGTGTCTGTACCGCCCGGTTTCGCCGCCTTCCGCTCCGCTTACGAGGACGGGCGTGGCTCCCTGGTGTGGCGCAAGGGCGTGTCGGACCTGGATACACCGGTCGCCGCCTTCCTGAAGCTGGCACACGGCCAGCCCAATTCGTTCCTGCTGGAAAGCGTCGAGGGCGGAGCAAAACGCGGCCGCTACTCGATCATCGGCATGGCGCCGGACCTGATCTGGAAATGCGTGAATGGGCAGGCATCGGTCAACCGGCATGCGCTTTCGGCGCCGCATGCGTTCCTGCCGGACAGCCGGCCGGCGCTGGACAGTCTGCGCGCGCTGGTCGAGGAAGTCCGCCTGGACGTGCCAGCGAGCCTGCCGCCAATGGCGGGCGGGCTGGTCGGCTATCTCGGCTACGACATGGTCCGGCTGATGGAGAAGCTGCCGGAGAAGAACAAGGACACTTTGGGCGTGCCGGAGGGCGTGATGATCCGCCCGACGCTGTTCGCCATCTTCGACAACGTGAACGACGAGCTTTCGCTGATCGCTCCAGTCTATCCGCAACCCGAACTGTCCGCGGACGACGCCTGGGCGCGGGCACAGGCGCGTTTGTCGGAGGCCGAGGCCGCGCTGGACCGGCCGATGCCGGCTCAGCCGCCGCCGGTCATGCTGCCCGACCCGCCGGCGCCGACGTCGAATTTTGCCAAAGCGGATTTCATCGACGCGGTGGCCCGCTGCAAGGAGTACATCGCGGCCGGCGACGCGTTTCAGATCGTGATCAGCCAGCGGTTCTCGGTGCCGTTCACCCTGCCGCCGTTCTCGCTGTATCGTGCGCTGCGGCGGATCAATCCGGCGCCGTTCCTGTTCTACCTGGATTTCGGCGGGTTTTCGATCGTCGGGTCCTCGCCGGAGGTTTTGGTACGGTTGCGCGACGGTGTGGTGACGATCCGGCCGCTGGCGGGCACGCGGCGGCGTGGGGCCACGCATGAGGAAGACCAGGCGCTGGAAGCCGAACTGCTGGCCGATCCCAAGGAACGGGCGGAGCATCTGATGCTGGTGGACCTCGGCCGCAACGACGTGGGTCGTGTGTCGGCGGTGGGTTCGGTAAAGGTGACGGAAAGCTTCATCATCGAACGGTTCAGCCATGTGATGCATATTTCGTCGAACGTCGAAGGCAGGTTGCGCGACGGGCTGGACGCGCTGGATGCTCTGGCCGGCGGTTTTCCGGCGGGCACGCTGTCCGGCGCGCCGAAGGTGCGGGCGATGGAGATCATCGAGGAACTGGAGCCCGACCGGCGCGGCATCTACGCCGGCTGCATCGGGTATTTCGCCGCGAACGGCACGATGGATACCTGCATCGGGCTGCGTACGGCGATGGTGAAGGACGGCACGATGTACGTGCAGGCCGGCGCCGGGATCGTGGCGGACTCGGTGGCCGAGGCCGAGTTCGAGGAAACGCAGCAGAAGGCGCGGGCCTTGGTGCGGGCGGCGGAGGAAGCGGTGCGGTTCGCGGCTGGGAAATCCGGGGGGAATAACCGGGGGTGAAATGGCGATGTCCGGCCGCAAATCGTCATGGTCGGGCTTGACCCGACCAGCTCCGGCCATGTTGCAAGCTTCATCCGTAAGTAAGGCGCATCGCGAGAGATTGTTGGCCACATGACGCAAATACTGGTCGTATTTGTCGTCGTTTGACGCGTGTCAGACGCCACCGTCGATCTGGCGAATTCCGATTCGGTCCCACATGTCCCATCCGATCGGCCATATGCGATTGCCCTGGATTATTGACCGGTCTCCGTTGCCGGAGCTTCGCAACTTCGATTAGCATACACGGGTCAAATCCGGGAAATTACCCATGTCCGAGATTCTGTTCGACCCCGCCGCCCGCCGCCGCACCGTCAGTCTGACCATCAATGCCGATCTCCTGGACAAAGCGAAGGCAGCGGGAATCAATGCCTCTCGCATGGCTGAAGCCGGACTTGAACAGGCACTGCGGGAACACCGGCGAGCCCAGCTACGCCGCGAGTGCGTGCAGGATCTGCGGACTTGGGAAGATTATGTCGATAAACACGGCAATCCTAACGACGATTGGCGGGAGATGTGCCGCGACGCCGATGCAACATGACGTCTTCGTCAATCCCAGTGTCCGGTTCCGGGTGGCATTTCCGTTCGTCGCCGAACTGCAAGCTGACATCGCCGAAGGACGGGATCGCATTGTTGCCCCGATGGCTCCGGCCGAGGCCGTTGCGAACACGCCCGGACGGCTTTCCCCGATCGTGCGACACGGCGAGCGGGTGTATTATTTGGTCATTCCGCTGCTGGGCCAGTTGCCGCGCAACCGTTTGATGAAGCCGGTAGGTTCGGTCCGGCGGCACCGCGATGAAATCCTGCGGGCGATCGACTGGCTGTTTACCGGGATTTGAAAATCAGTCTCCCGTCATCCGCCCCAAGCGCTGGTCGAACCGAGGTCCGCTCAGGCCTCGATTTTCCGCGCCCACGCGGGTTTCGTCGATCTCGGCGGCCGCGACTCGCGCCAGACTTCGAAAATCGGTACGAGTTCGGGCGGCAATTCCGCCTGGAACGCGTCATCCAGGCGGTAATGGGGCATCGCTTCATCGACCGCGTTCAGAACCGCGTTGCCCTGCCGCCTGTCCTTGTCCCGTTTCAACGGATTGCGGGAATCCTGCGTCGATAGCCACAGCTTGTGCAGAGCGAACCAGCGGGGGTCTGGGGCCACGATCCGCGCCGGGGAACCGTCGCGGGCGACCACCGCATGATCGACAAATCGTCCCTTGAGCAACCATTCCTGCGTCGGCACCGTCGTGGGACGCGGTCGATCCCGCCGCAATAGACTACCCACGCGGGAAGGAGCCACCAGCAGATCGATTTCATAGCCAGCGGCGTTGCGTGCCTGAAAGGGGCGTTCTGTGTTGACGGTGTAGGTTCGGTCGACTGCCTGCAACGCGGACCACACAGGCGTATCGTCGCCAGATAGGACCAAGCCGATCCAGGACAGATCGAAATCCTCCGTCTCATCCGGCGCATCGGCGATAAAGCCGGCTGCTTCCAACGCGTACGCCGGCATGGCGTTGGTACCGATCACCAGTACATGAGACCCCAGCAACGACCGCATATCGAATTCCCGCAGGACCACGGCCGCCTCGCTTGCCATCAGCGGAAGGCGAAGGATCCGGTAGAGACGGCTGACTTCGTCCAGCCGGCGAATGCCCTCCTCCTGTCGCCGAGCCAACGATGCCTTGTTCGCTTGGAACTCGGTTAACATCGTCTCCGTTTCCACCGAACGCGGGCCGAGCAATCGGGCTGGGGATATGCGGCTCGAAAAACTGCACAGGGTCTCCGCCCCATCCATCGATTCCCACCGGAGATCGAATGGCGTCGACCGTGCTTGCCGGTTTCCCGCGACAAAATTGTCGTAATGCTGTCGTAAATTAATCGCTGTCCGGCTTTGTTCGTCGCTGAAGGGCGTAACCGTGCGCGGAGCGTCTGTGTGCTGTTGTCCTCGGAATGTCTCCATGCGACCGAAAAGCTCCAGGTAATCTGCCAACAGTCCGGTGAGTTCCGTCGCAACGGCTGTATTCCCGATGGGATCGTCCGGATGCAGCGGCGTCTCCGAACGGCGCATTTTCTCCCGCAACGAATAGGCACGTTGGGCGTTCAGTTTCAAAGTTTCGGCGGTATGCTCGTCGACCGATGCTGCCATGGCCTCGACGCCATTGCGGACGGTATCGACGCACATCATCAATAAATCGCAACGGGCCAGCAGGAGATGCCACATCGCATCCTGCCCGCCTGGGGTAAATTGAGCGGGTTCGTCGCCCGCTAAGACCTCGGACAAATGGTCGAACGCAACACGAACGGCGTTATTGACTAAACCCGGTACGGTTTCGGGAAGACCGAAACGCCGTGCGATACGCGCGTACAGAACGGTCAACGGCCGGACAGAGGTCCGATACTCCTCCATTGCGGCTTCGATCACCCGCGTTTGGTCCGGGGTCATGAGGTCCGCCCCCTTATCTCAGGTAGAAATTTCGCGCAGCCGGCCAGGGAGGGAATGAGCTTGCGTTGAAGTGTCGCGCCCCAAGGTGGGCTGCAATATCGCACCGCTGGACAGTCCCTCCGTCAACATGACATGCAAATCCGCATCGGCGCTGAACAACTTCCTGTGGTCGTGAGCAGGCAGAACCGACGCCTCCCCGAGGGTGGCGACCACCGCCATCAGCCGCTCATGCGCTTTGACGTCAAAGGCACGAGCCCTTTGAAGCTCCGCATAGGCGTCCGTCAATCCACCTGAACCTTCGTCCATCGGTCTCTCCGTCCGGTACCGATTGTCCCATGAACATCCGGTACTTACAGCCATTTTAAGAACAGCACGCAATCACAGGACGAATATGGGTGCGACAGGATAGTACAGCAAGCTGTTTACGGCCACCCCCAATCAATCCCAAACCGGCGCAAACGGCGGATTAACGAACCGCTGATCCTTCGGCAGCGCCGCGATCGCCGCCCGGTCCGCATCGTCCAGCACCAAATTCAAGGCCGCCAGATTGTCCCGCTGGCTTTCGACCCGCCCGGCTTTCGGTATGGCCGCCACGCTGTCCTGATCCAGCAACCATTTCAGCGCCACCTGAGCCGGTGTCGCGCCATGCCGCGCCGCGATCCGAGCCAGATCGGGGTGCTCGGCCAGCCGCCCCTGGGCCAGAGGCACATGCGCGATCAGCGTCATCCCATGCGCCCGCAGATAATTCAGGATCGGCGTTTGATCCAACAGGACATGATACTCGATCTGATCGCACACGATTGGCGCCCGGACCTCTTCCACCGCCAGTCGCAACAGACGCAGCGGGAAATTAGCCACGCCGATGCGGCGGGTTTTCCCGTCCTGCCGGGCGCGCGTCAGCATCTCCAGAATGCCCGGAATATCCAACCCGGCGCGCGGCCAGTGCAACAAACACAGATCGAGACAATCGGTCCGCAGGCGCCGCAACGTCTCGTCCAGCGACCTCCGAGCCTCATCAGGCGTCGCCAGAGCGTGGCAGACCTTGCCGGTGAGGAAATACGCCTCGCGCGGCAGGCCGGAGGCGGCCAAACCGGCGCCGACCTCGGCCTCGTTGCCATACATCTGGCCGGTATCGATGTGGCGATAACCCATCGCCAGCGCACTCTCCACCGCGGCCTGACACGCCGCACCGTTCATGCGGTACGTGCCAAGACCGAGTTTCGGCAGATCCATCGCAGCCTTGCCCCTTAACGCCGCCACCAGCCGCGTTTTTTCTCTACGGGCGGAGCCTCGCCGATGACGATCGGCTGGATCGCCGGGCCCACAACCGGCTCCGCGGGCGCGGGTTCCGGTTCAGGTTCCGGCGCCTGGACAGGCTCCGGTTCGGGGGGCGTTGCAGCCACCGGTTCCGGCACTGCTGCGACGACCACCGCAGGTTCCGGTTCTGGGGCCGGTTCAGCCACCGGTTCCGGCGCGGCTTCAACGACAGGTTCGGCCATCGGTTCGGCGGCCACTACGACGACCTCCGGCTCAGGTTCAGGCGCAACGGCCACGGCTACATGCACCGCAGCAGCGGCGCGCTGTTCGGCCTGTTCCAGTACGTCGAAGATGTCGAACGCCTGCCCGCCAAACGGATCGGCCGGAGTCGGGCCGGCATAAACAGGCAGCAGCTCCGGCTGTTCCGCGCCGGGTTCGGCAACCGCGAGCAGGTCGCCCTCGGTCTCATCCCGGCGCTTGCGGCGACCGCCACGACGGCCCCGGCGGCGGCCCTTCGCATCTTCGTCGCCATCGGCTGCTTCGGGAGCCGCTTCCGGCGCCGCTTCGGCGGTGCCTTCTTCAGCGGCAACCGGTTCGGTGGTCAGCAATTCCGCGACAATGGCGTCCTCGACGGCAGGGGCGTCCTCTTCGGACGCCGGAGCGTCATCGCTGTCGCCATCGCCATCCTCGCCCGAATCGGCATCGCCGGGCTGCGACGGCGAACCGTCTTCCCGACGCCCACGCCGGCGCCGGCGCCGGCGGCGCTTGCCGCGTTCGGCCGCTTCCTCGGCGGTTTCCGCCTTGGCGGGTTCGGCGGCCGGGGCGGCCTTGGCCCGAGGCGCGGGGACTTCGTCCTCTTCCTCGGCGAAGTGCACCAGATCTTCGTCCTCGGCTTCCATATGGGCGGACGCCGACAGCGGCGGCAGACCGGCCGGCGCTGCCGCGGGCATGTACTCGCCCTCAGCCCGAGCACGGGAGCGTTCGATGCGGTAGTCGGAACCGGTTTGGGCGTCGTCGGCGGCGACGATCACGCGCATGCCGGTGCGTGCCTCGATCTCCTGTAGCCGTTCCCGCTTGTGGTTGAGCAGGTACAGCGCGATCGCGGTCGCGACGTGGACGATGACCTCGGCGGCGCGGCGCTTGCCGCCTTCTTCCTCGATGCCGCGCAGGACATGGATCGCGGCGTTCTCGGTGCTGCGAACATGGCCGGTGCCGCCGCAATGCGGGCAGGCGATGAAGCTGGCTTCCGCGAGCGATGGGCGCAGGCGCTGCCGGCTCATTTCCAGCAGGCCGAAATGGCTGATGTGGCCGACCTGGATGCGCGCTCGGTCGTTCTTCAGCGCTTCCTTGATGCGCCGTTCGACCATCGCGTTGTGGCGCTTGGACTCCATGTCGATGAAGTCGATGACGATCAGACCGGCGAGATCGCGCAGCCGCAGTTGGCGAGCAGCCTCATCGGCCGCTTCCAGGTTGGTGCGGAGCGCGGTTTCCTCGATGTTGCGTTCCCGAGTGGAACGGCCGGAGTTCACGTCGATCGCGACCAGCGCTTCGGTCTGGTTGATCACCAGATAACCGCCGGAGCGCAGCTGCACGATCGGCTGCAGCATGGCGTCGAGCTGAGCTTCCACCTGGCCGCGCGCGAACAGCGGCTGCGGATCGCGCCACAGTTGCACTTTCTTGGCGTGGGTCGGCATCAGCATGCGCATGAAATCGTGCGCGGCGCGCCAGCCGTCCTCGCCGTCCACCAGAATTTCGTCGATGTCGCGGGAGTAGACGTCGCGGATCGCCCGCTTGATGAGGCTGGCTTCCTCGTAAATCAGCGCCGGGGCCGAGGACTTCATCGTCAGGTCGCGGATGTCGTCCCATAGGCGCAGCAGATATTCGCAGTCGCGGCGGATCTCCGGCTTCGGACGTTGGGCACCGGCTGTGCGCACGATCAGGCCCATCCCCTTCGGGATGTCCAGCTCGGTCATCACTTCCTTCAGGCGGCGACGGTCGGCGGCGGAGGTAATCTTGCGGGAAATCCCGCCACCCCGAGGCGAATTCGGCATCAGCACGCTGAACCGGCCGGCGAGCGACAGGTACGTGGTCAGCGCCGCACCCTTGGTGCCGCGTTCCTCCTTGACGACTTGAATCAGCAGGATTTGGCGACGGTGGATGACTTCCTGGATTTTGTAATGCCGCATGAAGCGGGCCTGCGACCGGCTCTCGCCGCGTTCCTCGGTCGAGTCCTGCTCGCCGCCGATGGTTTCCGGCGGGGGCTGGTCGGAGTCTTCGTCGTCGGCTTCAAATGCGTCGGTCGCATCGTCGGCGCTGGGGGCGAAGGATTCTTCCGCGGAGTCGGCGAACGCCGCGGGGGCATCGAACGGGTCGGGCGCGGGTTCGGCATAAGCCGCTAGCGGCGCCTGTTCCTGTTCGGCGTCGGGTTCTTCGGTCGGCGTGGCAGCCGAACCACCGCCCCAAACGCCGTCGGGGAACGCCAGCGCCTGCGGTTCGGCCGGAGCATCGTCGACGGCAGCCGGCAGTTCCGCTGCCAGATCGGCGGCCACCGCTTCCGCGATTTCCGGCCCTTGCAGGACCGCATGCTCGATTGTCAGCGCCACCGCATCGCCGGTCTCGGCGGCCTCCAGGGCCATTTCCAGATCGGCCTGCTCTTCTTCCAGGCGGGCCTGTTCCAGCTCCATCGCGATCAAGCGCTGCCGGTCGGCGACGGGAATCTGATAGTAATCCGGGTGGATTTCCGCGAAGGCCAGGAACCCATGGCGGTTGCCGCCATATTCCACGAACGCCGCCTGGAGGCTCGGCTCCACGCGGACAACCTTGGCGAGGTAGATGTTCCCTTTGAGTTGTCGCTTCGTCGCGGTCTCGACGTCGAAATCTTCTAAACGGCTACCATCCAGCACCACGACGCGGGTTTCTTCCGCGTGGGTGGCATCGATCAACATACGCTTCGTCATAGAGGCCTGAACTCCGGTACGGCGCTCGGCTGCGTGGCGTTACCCCGGCCGCTAATAGCGGCCAAGCACGCGCCCTGGAGCGCCGGAATTGGTTTGCGGAATGGGGCCCGTCGGTCAGAAGCTGGGAAAGTGCCCGATGCACGCGCGCGCCCACCGCACCGGCCGCCTGGAAAGGCGTCCGTTCAATCGCGGAGAGTGTGGCAGCGGCGTGGTTCATCGGCCCCTGACGTTCGGTCGGCGCGTCCCCTCGCGGAACGCAGCCCCGTGTTAAACAAATGCCATCCACCCCGAGGGGCAGCGCCGGCGCGCCACAAATCCAAATTGGGGGCGCGACACGGCCGGTAACGCGGTTCGGCGGTGCGGATCCTCCCCACTCGCTGTCCAGGTTATCGAACCCAGTCGAACGAGGGATCACGCAATCGCCGGAGTCTGCCAAAGGGCGTCGGCGAGGCCGCTGCCCTCGGGTGCGATACCGAAGCGGGTGGACCATGAAGCAAACCGCCCCCGACCGCAAGCAATGTTCTGAGCGTCCTCAGCTGCCGAACGTGTCCCGCCATTTCTCGATGATCTCGGGCACACCCCGCCGGATTTCCGCCGCCGACAATTGGATCATCCTGCCGGCGTCCAACGGCGGCACGCCGGGCCGGGGCGGCACGTCCAGGCGCACGGGGTCGCTCCCGTCCGCGGCGATTCGCCGTGTCACGGCCTGACTCAGCAGCCAGTCCAGGAACAGGCGCGCCGCCGCCGGGTGCGGTGCACCGGCCGGAATGGCGGAGGGGAATACGACTACCACCGCCCCATCTGCCGCCTGATCCACCGCGATCGGGCTGCCCTTGTCGATGCCGTGATAGGCAGCGGGACCGTAGGTCGGCGACACCAGACACTCCCCCGCCGTCAGCAGCGTGACCGGATCGACGGCGGAGCGCCCGATGCGAGGATTATTCGCCGCCAGTTTCTCGAAATACTGCCAGCCATACAGCTTTGTCAGCGCCAGCACCCAGGTGCCCATGCCGCCGCTGAACGCCGGATGCGCGGTGGCGATCTGGCCTTTCCAGCGCGGGTTCAGCAGATCGGTCCAGGTTTTGGGCGCGATGTCCGCCGGCACACGGTCGACGCGGCGGATCAGAACGAAGCGGGCGGCGTTGTTCGCGTAGTACCAGCCGTCGTCCGACAGCGCGCGGTACACCGGCGCCAGCCCCGCTGCGTTCGGCGGTTCGTATCGCAGCAGCTCCCCCTTCTCCTTCAAAATCGCCATGTGGGAGATGTCGGAGGCACTGAACACGTCGCAATGCGGCGTCTTGTTCTTGATATCCATTTGCAGCCGCTGAAACGCGACCTGCCCGGTCACGCGCACGACATCGACGGCGATGCCGGGATGTTCGGCGGTGAACGCCTTGCCTAAAGCCTCCGCCTGTTCGGCTTCGAACTGGGAGATGTACCAGGTCACGCTGTCCGCGGCCCGAGCGGGGGTGACGAAACCGAGACCGGCAAGGCCGGCGACGGCCTGACGGCGTTTGAGACTTTGAATCATATCGTTCTCCCCCGTTGCGAGCACGTGCGCCGGGACTGTATGGTCCGCATGCTCGAAGACCAATAACCGCTCCACAGGGAGAATTCGTATGCACCGCACCATCGGCCGGGGAATCCGGAATATCTTGATCGCCGCCGCGTTCGCGGGCGGACCCGCGCTGGCCGCCGACACGCCCGGCGTCACCGCGACCGAGATCAAAATCGGCAACACCAGCCCCTATAGCGGCCCCGCCTCCACCTACGGCGTGCTAGGCAAACTCGAAGCCGCATTCTTCGGCATGGTGAACGAACAAGGCGGTGTCGGCGGACGGAAGATCAACTACATCACGCTCGACGATACCTACAGCCCGCCCAAAACCATGGAACAGGCGCGACGTCTGGTTGAAGAAGATCAGGTGGCGTTCCTGTTCGCCACGCTCGGCACGCCGACCAACAGCGCGATCGTGCGTTACTTGAATCAAAAGAAAGTGCCGCATCTGTTCCTGGCCACCGGCGCCGACAAGTGGGGCGACTACAAGACCAGCCCCTTCACCATCGGCTGGCAGCCCAGCTACCGGACAGAGGCACAGATTTATGCCAAATATATCCTGAAAGAAAAACCCGACGGAAAGGTCGCGCTGCTGTATCAGAACGACGATTTCGGCAAGGACTACCTGCTGGGCCTGAAGGACGTTATGGGCGACAAGTTCGACAAGATGGTTGTCACCGCGACCTATGAGGCGACCGACGCGACCGTCGACAGCCAGTTGAACTCGCTGAAAGCAAGCGGCGCCAACGTGTTGGTGGTCGCCGCGCTTCCGAAAATGTCCGCGCAGTCGATCCGCAAGGTACACGAACTCGATTGGCATCCGTTGTTCCTGATGTCCAATGTGTCCAGTTCGGCCGGTGCGGTGATGATCCCCGCCGGAGCCGAAAACGGCATCGGCGTCATCAGCGCGGAATTCCGCAAGGATGCCACCGACCCGACCTGGGCCAACGATCCCGGGATGAACGAATGGCGCGCGTTCATGAACAAATACATGCCGGGGGCGGATCAGGCCGACAACAATTACACGATCGCCTACGCCTTCTGCAAAACCATCATGCAGGTGCTGAAACAGGCGAATGGAGATTTCTCGCGCGAGAATATCATGAAGGAGGCGAACAACCTGCACGATCTGGAAATCCCGATACTGCTGCCGGGCTTGAAGGTCAGCACCAGCCCCACCAACCACCATCCTGTGCGCGCGATGCAGCTGGAGAAGTGGGATGGGAAGAAATGGGTCCTGTTCGGCGACGTGATTCAGGGCGACGAAGGGTAATGTCAGGCGTTGGCCGGGGCACCATGGTGCCCCGGCAGTTGCTTTACTCCGCCGGCACGACCCCGACCCGCCGCGGGATATGCAACGCGAAGGCGGCAATCAGCGCGCTGACGGCGGTGAATGCGGCCAGCCCGTACAGCCCGCCGGCGTAGCTGCCCGTCGCATCCTTCAGCCATCCGACCAGCGCCGGTCCAACCGCACCGCCGATGTTGCCGAACGCGTTGATGAACGCCAAGCCGCCAGCCGCCGCGGCGCCCGTCAGGATCATCGTCGGCATCGCCCAGAACGGGCCTTTGGTGCCGTAGAACCCGGCCGTCGCGATGCACATGCCGGCCAGCGACCACCACGTCCCCATTGTCGCCGCCGCGATCGCCAGCCCGACGCTGGACATCGTGCAGGTCGCGAACAGCAGCCAGCGCCGGTCGCCCAGGCGGTCCGACAGCCAGCCGAACGAGAACATGGAAATCGCACCGCAGGTATAAGCGAGGCTGGTCGCGTAGCCGATGCCCATCGTGGAGGTGTTGCCGAGCGACTTGATGATCTGCGGGGCGAACAGCAGCAGACCGAGGCTGGCGGTCACGATACCGAAGTAGTTGATCGACAGCAGCAGCACCTTGGGGTTCATCATCCCTTGCATGACCGTGTACTTGCCGCCGGTTTCGACGGCTTTGCGCTCATAGGCCAGCGTATCGGTCAGCCAAGTGCGTTCCCGCGGGGTGAGCCATTTGGCCACCGCGGGGTTGTCGGTCATCATCACCAGCACGAAGAAGCCCAGCACGATGGTTGGGGCCGCTTCCAGAAGGTAAATCCACTGCCAGCCCTTGATCCCCAAAACGCCGTCCATGCCGAGCAGCGCCGTCGAAATGGGCGCGCCCAGGGCGACGGAGATCGGTAGCGCCAGGGTGAACGCGCCGATGATGCGGGCGCGGTGCCGGTCGGGGAACCAGTAGGTGAACAGCAGCAGCATGCCGGGGAACAACCCGGCCTCACCCGCGCCGAGCAGGAAGCGGACGATCAGGAAGCTGGTGGGGCCAACGACGGCGGCGGTGGCGGCCGAGGCGATGCCCCAAGTCACCATGATGCGCGCGATCCAGATGCGTGCGCCAACCTTGTCCATGATCAGGTTGCTGGGAACCTCGAACACGACATAGCCCAAATAGAACGCGGTGGACGAAATGCCGTAGGTCCAGGCGTCCAGGCCGATGTCCTTGTTCATCGTCAGCGCGGCGAAGCTGACATTGATCCGGTCGATGTAGCAGAGGAAATACAGCAGCATCGCCAGCGGCAGAATGCGCAAATACACCTTGCGCATGGCCGATGCTTCGGTCGCGGCGTCCATTCGGTAAAGCTCCCAGGTTCGATTTAGCGAGCCTTTTACGGCGAACCGGGCGCCACCGCCAGATATCGATTGACCGGGTACGGCCCGGCGGCAGACACTGGCATGAATTAACTTGAGGGAGAAGACCATGCACTCGCCAGCCAAACGCGCGGCTATGGGATTTATGGCGGCGGCGATCGCCGTGCTGACGTTCCATCAGGGGATGTGGGAGCTGCTGCACCTCGCCGCGATTCCCGGATTGGGGATGCCGACTTGGTTTCCGATGGATCCGGTGCCGCCTTTGGGCGTGCCGAAATTGCTCAACCTGTGCTTTTGGGGCGGGCTTTACGGGATCGTGTTCGGGCTGTTGATGCCGAAATTCACGATGCCACTGTGGCTGTGTGGACTGATCACCGGGCTGATCGCCGTGGTTGTCGGGATGATCGTGGTGCCGGCGATCAAGGGCCTACCGATCGGCGGCGGCTGGGTGCCGCTCAACTGGGTGCGGTCGTTCCTGATCAATGGCTGCTGGGGTGTCGGGCTGGGGATTATCGCCCCGTTCCTGCTGCCGGCGGGGCCGGCCGACCGCTGAGCGTTGTAATCCTCTGTCGCGGTTGGGGGGGCCAACCGCGACGGCAGGGGGCGCCTACGCCAGCACGAAGCCTTCGTAGCCCCGCGCCTTCACGTCCTCGCAAATTTCGCGATACCGGACCATGCCACCGGCGTAGGGCATGAACACTTGCGGTTTGCCGGGGATGTTCGCGCCCAGGTACCAGGAGTGTTTCGCCATCGGCAGCAACGTCTTGCCGGCGACCGCATTTACCTCGGCGACCCATTTTTCCATGGCTTCCGGCTTGGCCTCGATCCGCTCCAGCCCGTTGGCGCGCATGTGGGCGATGGCATCGGCGATCCATTCCGCATGCTGCTCGATCGCCACCGGCATGTTGCACAGCACCGATGGGCTGCCGGGGCCGGTGATGGTGAACAGGTTCGGGAACCCCGCGACCTGCAAACCGAGGTAGTTCAGCGGCCCGCCTTCCCACACATCCTTCAGCGCGACGTCGTCGCGGCCTCGGATATCCATGCGCAGCATCGGGCCGGTCATCGCGTCGAAGCCGGTGGCGAAGACGATGATGTCGAGGTCGTACGAACCCTCGGCCGTGCGAATGCCGGTGGGGGTGATTTCCTGGATCGGCGCCGCCTTCACGTCCACCAGCGTGACGTTATCGCGGTTGAACGTTTCGAAATAATCGCTGTCGATCGGCGGACGCTTAGCGGCGTAGGGGTGATCGATATCCGACAGGATCGCCGCCGTTTTCGGGTCCTTCACGATCTCGCGGATTTTGCCCTTGATGAACTCGGCGGCGGTGCTGTTCGCCTCCACGCTCGCCATCATATCCTGGAACACCGCTCGGAACTGCAACCCGCCGCGTTCCCAGGCGGCCTCATAGATTTTCCGCCGTTCCTCGGGGGAGGTTTCGGTCGCCAGCTTGGTGTCGATCTTAAACTGATGCCCGTTCAGGGTTTCGTGCGTCGCTTGCCGGATTTCTTCCGCGTTGTCCTTCACATATTGCTTGAATTCCGGTGTCAGCGGCTTGTTGCGCGCGGGGACCGAGTAGTTGGCGGTGCGCTGAAACACCGTCAGATGCTCCGCGGTTTCGGCGATCACCGGTGCGGCCTGAATGCCGGTGGAGCCGGTGCCGATCATGCCGACCCGCTTGCCGGTGAAATCCACGCCCCCATGCGGCCATTGGCCGGTGTGGTACCAGTCGCCCTTAAACCCGTCCAAACCCGGAATGTTCGGCACGTTGGCGGTGGACAGGCAGCCGACCGCGGTAATCAGGTATTTCACGGTGTACGTCTCGCCGTGTTCGGTCGTGACGTGCCAGCGGTTGGCGGCTTCGTCGTAATGCGCCGCCGTGACCCGCGTATCGAACTGGATATCGCGCTTCAGGTCGAAGCGGTCGGCCACGAAATTCAGATACCGCATAATTTCCGGCTGGCCGGGATAACGCTCGGTCCACTCCCAGTCGCGCATCAGCGACGGATCGAAGGTGTACCAATAAGCATGGCTTTCGGTGTCGCAGCGGGCACCGGGATAACGGTTCCAATACCACGTGCCGCCGACGCCGCTGCCGGCCTCCAGCGTTTTGACCCGCAGGCCAAGCCGGTCGCGGAGACAAAGAAGCTGGTACATGCCGGCGAAACCGGCCCCGACGATAAGGGCGTCGAGTTCCTGGGACGGAGAGGCGTGATCGGCCATGGCTGCTTGGTCCTGTGCGGGGCGTGTGTTGCCGCCATATGGCCCAGGAGATGGCAGGGCATCAAGCCGGAGGCATCGCCAGCACCCAAGGCTCGGCCATCCCAAGTCCCCGCACCCGAACCCCGTTGTCCAGCACAGCGTCGTAGGACCGGTGGTGATGCCCATGCACGATCAGCCTTACGCCGCAGGCGGCGGCGAGGTCGTCGATGACGGAAAAACCGTGTTCGTGCGATGTCGGGGCTTCGTGCGCCACCAGGATATCGAATTTTTCCGACCGCAACCGGTCGAAATCCTCGGGGAAAATCGTGTCGCGGTGCCACAGCGGCAGGCCGCCGCGCCAAGCCTCGTCCTGCCGTAGCGACGCTTGGAACGTCGCACGGGTCTGAAAGCGGGCCGGTTCGATCCGGTCGCCGGGGGCGTCGGCGCGCGGATACCAGACGCGGGGTTTGAACACGCCGGGCAGGCCGGCGATGCGCAGGCCGCCGATCTCTGTTACCCGCAGTGCCAGATCGCCGCCGGAGTGCGCGATGGTCAAATTATCGTAGGCCGTTTCGGTTTCCGCATCGTGGTTACCCATGATCCATCGCACGTCCCACCCGGCCTCCAGCGCCGGCGCCAGCAATTCCGGCAACGGCGCCGGACAGTCGCAATCGCCGAGCAGAATGAGTGTGCCGGGGGTCATCCCGAGGCAGGCGCGGAGGATGGGTGCGAAATTCCGGTGCGGATCGCCGGCGAACAGGATCGGCCGCATCAGTTTCCGATCGCCGCCGCCACCCATTGCGCCCAGGCGAGCACCGCCTTGTCCTCGCCGCGACGGCCGACGATCTGAATGCCCAGCGGCATGCCGTTGGGCCCCAGCCCGGCCGGCACCGTCACGCAGGGCACGTGGAGCGACGTCCAGATGAAGTTGAATGAGGGATCGCCGGTCCATTCCAGCCCTTTCGGCGCCTCCCCGGGGGCGGAGGGCGTGATCAGGACGTCCAGCCCGTCCATCGCATCCGGGAACGCCCGCTGGGTGCGGTCGAACACGGCGTAGGCCTCGGCGACCTGCTCGCCGGTCCGCGACAGGCCGAACTCCAGGCGTTCGCGCAGACCGTCGCTGAGGCCGTCGCGCGCGTTCGCCAGTTCCCAGCCCATGGCGCGGGCGCTTTCGTGGTTCATGACGATAGGGTGGGCGTCGATCAACTGCGCGAACATGTCAGGCAGTTCACGATCCGTGACGCGGGCCCCTGCTCGGTTCAAGGCATTCGTTACGCGCACCCGCAACGCCTCGGTTTCCGGCAGAGCGGCCGAGGCGGTCGGGGACATGCAAATACCCACCCGCGGCGCCCGGTCCGGCTTCGTGTCCGGGTCGCCCAGATCGCGGAACGATATGGAAGAAGTAACGAATGCACAGTCCGCCACACTGCGGGCCATCAGGCCCACGGTATCGAGGCTGCCGGACATGACCTTCATGCCCATCCGCTCGATGGTGCCGTAGGTCGGTTTATATCCCACGACCCCGCAATAGGCCGCCGGCCGGATGATCGATCCCGCGGTCTGAGTCCCATAGGCCACCGGAAAAAACCCATCTGCCACACCCGCTGCCGAACCGGACGAGGACCCGCCGGGCGTATGCTCCAGCCCCGCCGGATTGGCCGTCGGGCCCGGCTTGCGGGTCGCGAACTCCGTGGTGACGGTTTTGCCCATGACGACGGCCCCCGCCGCTTTCGCCCAGGCGACCGGGGCGGAATCCGCCTTCGGGCGCCATCCCTCCCAAATCGGGGACCCGTATCCGCTCGGCATATCCGCGGTATCCAGCACGTCTTTCACGCCGATGGGGATCCCGCGCAACGGCCCCGGCCGAGCGGCGGCTGCCGATTTGCGAACGTGGGCGGCGTCGAAATACGCGAAGGCGCGGACAGCCGGTTCGCGCTCGGCGATGCGGGCGAGGCAGGCCTCGGCGAGGTCCTCCGGCCGGAGCGATCCGTCCTGGATCAGGTGCGCCGCCTGTTTCGCCGTAAGGGCCGTCAAATCGCCGTGGGTTGCCATCGCGTGCGCTCCTGTTGGGGTCCGGGGGATCAGACTATAGGCGGGATGGTCCGGCAACGGGAATCATCGCGCGCTTGCGACACTTTCCGTTGGGCAGGCTGGCGTCCATCGCTCGTCGGGTCCATCTTGGCGGCCATGGACGCGCGAGAGCAGCCCCCACCCATCCGTGTCGGCACCAGTCCCGACGGATCGGTCACATATCTGGTCGCCGTGCCACCGGAGGCGCTGCCCCCGGTGGGCAAGCGCGACCTCGAACTCGCGTGGCACACCGCCCGTCGCGCCGCGCTCGGGCAGCGATGGGGAGTCGTGCGGGGGTTTCGGTTTAACCGGCCGGATGGGACGCACACCGACCTCGCGCTAGCGGACCCCGACGCGGCCTGCTGGGTCGCCGCCATCGACGGCGCCGTGGGCATCGGGACCAGCCATGGGATGTCGCTGTGTCTTCGATTACTGGCGCTGATCGAGCTTTTGGCGCATGCCGCCTGGGCACGCCCGCTGTTCAAGCTTGACCGCGGCGGCGCCGACCTGCATCCCGCGCTTCTGCGCACCGCCGCGACGATTCCCCTGACGCGGGAGGCGCGCTTCGACGAAGTCGGTTTCCGCAGCCGCCTCGACCGTTACGTGGCGGGGTTCGCTTTGCCCGCGCCGACCGAAACACGACCCCGATTGGGAGCTTGAGAGTATGATCCGTTCCGCCGCCGTACTGCTGTCCGTTCTGGCCCTGGCCGGCTGCGCCGAGCGCGCGGGTCGAGGCGATCCTCGGCTGGAGGACGCGTGCCGCGTCGCCGCCGACCGGGTTTACGACACTCAGCATCGAGGCGATGTCTACAGTGGGCAGGCGAACACGAACTCCCCGTCCTCGGGCATGTATGCACCAGGCGGCAATACCCAGACGCTGGGGCATATTTTCGCCCGCGACAACATGATCCGCGATTGCGTCCGGCACGGGGGCCAGGCGGAGCCGGCGCCGGCTGCCCGCTAACAGCGGCCGTGGCCAGCCTTTCCGCGGTCAAGGGCGTCTTCGCCCAGCGTAATGCGCGCATCTTCTACTCGGGCAGCGTGGTGTGCTGGACGGGGTCGTGGATCCAGCGCATCGCGACCGACTGGCTGGCGTGGCAGCTCACGCATTCCGTCCTTTGGGTGGCGGTGATCGCGTTCTGCAATCTGGTGCCCTCGGTCGTCGTATCCCCCATCGCCGGGGCGGTGGCGGACCGGATGGACCGGGTGCATCTGACCATGATCTCCCAGTTCGTCGCGGCGACGCAGGCGGCGGCGCTGGTGGTTCTGGTGATGACCGGCCTGATCCGGATCGAGTACATGGCGGTCCTGACCTTCTGCAACGGCGCGGCGGAGACGTTCGCGCAGCCGGCGCGCCAGTGCCTGATTCCCGGGCTGGTGCCGCGCCAGTTCCTGCCCGGCGCCGTCGCCCTGAACTCCCTGACGTATAACCTTGCTCGGTTTATCGGCCCGGCGATTTCGGGGCCGATGATCGCGGCTTGGGGGGTGGTGCCGTCCATCGCGGTAAACTGCGTGGCGTTTCTGTATGCCAGCTTCACGATGATGATGCTGGATCTGGACCCGGCGATCCGGCGCTCGCAGCGGTCGACCGGCAGCGTGCTGCACGACGCGGTGGAGGGGGTGCGCTACGTCACCCGCCACAAGGGCATCGGCCCGATCATGCTGTTCGCGGCGACCATGGGCATGCTGCTGCGGGCGGTGCCCGAAATGCTGCCGCCGTATGTGGAGGATTTGTTCGGCCGGGGGGCGGAGGGGCTGGCGACTCTGGCCAGTGCCATGGGCGCGGCGGCGCTGGTCGGCGGGTCCTATGTCGCGATCCGCGGCCGGCTGCAGGGGCTGACGCGGCTGGCGCTGCTGTGCGGGCTGGCTCTGGCGGGGGCAACGGCGTGCTTCGTGGCGACTCATTACTTTCCGGTGGGGGTTGTCTGCATCGCCGCGATGGGCATGGCGACGACGATGCACGGCATTTCGATCCAGACGCTGCTGCAGAGCTCGTGCTCGCCGCTGATGGTGGGGCGGGTGCTGAGCCTGTGGGGCATGATCACGCGGGCGGCACCGGCGATGGGGGCGTTGGTTTATGGGGCCGCGTCGGAGGTGGTGGGGCTGCAGATACCGGTGCTGTGCGGGGCGGCTTTGTGTTTGACGGTGTGGGTGCGGACGTGGCGCCGGCGGGGGAGTATCGCGGCAGCTTTGGAGGGGGGCTAACGCGACCCAACCCCTTGCACCAACCCCCCGCCCCTACAACAATGCCCTCCGAACACAGGGAGACAAAACCATGGACCTCGGACTGCAAGGCAAGCGTGCCATCGTGACCGGCGGGAGCCGGGGGATCGGCAAGGCCATCGCCCGCGAACTCGCGCGGGAAGGCGTCGATGTCGCCATCGTCGCGCGCAACAAGGCGGATCTGGAAGCCGCGGCCAAGGAACTCTCGGCCGAGACCAACCGGCGCATCATCCCGCTGGTCGCCGACGTCACCAGCCGGGACCAGATCGATGCCATGGTCGCCGAGGCCGTGCGCGTGTTCGGCGGCGTGGACATCCTGGTCAACAGCGGCTCCGCCCCCGGCGGGTCCGCGAGCGCCATAGGACCGGTGGAAAGCGTCGTCGCCGAGGACCTGATCGCCGATTTCGACGTCAAATACGTGGGCGCGTTGCGCTGTTCCCAGGCCGTGCTGCCGCACATGAAGGCCGGCGGCTGGGGCCGGATCGTCAACATCAGCGGCGCCAACGCCCGCAACGCCGGCAACCTCAGCGGCGGCGCGCGCAACGGCGGGTTGGTGCACATGACCAAGACGCTCGCGGTGCAGCTCGGGCGTCACGGGATCACGGTGAACTGCGTCCACCCCGGCACCACCCGCACCGAGCGTACGCCGAGCCTGCTGGAAGCGCGGGCGAAGCAGTTGGGGACGACGCCGGAGGAAGCGGAGCGTCAGGATTTCCTGCCGGACTCGCCCCGGGGCAACGCGATCTGCCGCATGGTGGACGCGTCGGAGATCGCGTTCGTGACCGTGTTTTTGGCGTCGGAGAAGGCCTGGGCGGTGTCCGGGGAACTGGTGGCCGCGACCGGCGGGGCCGGGCGGGCGGTTTATTACTGAGGCGCCGCACGAAGTTTGCCGTTTCGCGACGGCACCTCCGCTTCGTCATCTCCGGACTTGTTCCGGGGATCCGGAGCGGCGCAATGGAGCGGGTGTGTGCCGGTATTGGTCCTCGGGATAAGCCCGAGGATGACGGTAAAAGGCAAGCCTAGCCGGCGTCGGCCAATGCCGCCGGCAACGCGGTGGCGAAAGCGGCGAGGTCGGCCTCCTTGCCGGCGGATACGCGGATGCAGCGGTTGAGCGGTGCCACGCCCGGCATGCGCACGAACACGCCGCGCGCGATCAGCCCGTCCAGGATGCGCTTGGCATAAACGCCGTCGCGCCCGCAATCGATCGCCACGAAGTTGGTCGCGGTCGGGAGCGGCGTCAGGCCATTGGCGCGGGCGATGGCGCCGATGGTCGCGATGGCGTGGGCGACTTTGCCTCGGACATCGGTCAGGTATTCCTGGTCGGCGAGAGCCGCCAAAGCGCCGGCCTGGGCGATACGGTTGACCGAGAAATGGTTGCGGACCTTGTCGAAGGCTTTGGCGAGGCTGGCCTCGGCCACCGCGTAGGCGACGCGAGCGCCGGCCATGCCGTACGCTTTGGAAAACGTGCGGTAGCGGATGATGTTGGGACGCGACACGTCCAGCGGCGGTGCGGTGCCTGCGGGGGCGAATTCGATATAGGCCTCATCCAGCACCAGCACGGTGTCGTCCGGCACGGCATCGATGAAGGCCTGCACGGCATCGGCTGGCCAGCAGCTGCCCATCGGATTGTCGGGGTTGGCGAAGTAGACAAGCTTGGGGCGCTCGCGCCCGACGGCGGCGATCAGGGACGCCGGATCCTCCCGGTCGTCCACATACGGCACCGTCACCAGCTTGGCCCCGAAGCCGGCGACGTGGAAGTTGAAGGTCGGGTAAGCCCCCAGCGAGGACACGATGGTGTCGCCGGGTTCGGCGAACAGGCGGACCGTGTAGCCGAACAGGGAGTCGATGCCCTCGCCCACCACCACGTTGTCGAAGCCGACGCCCAGAGCCTTTGCCAGAGCGGCTTTCAGGTCATGGTTTTCCGGGTCGCAATACATCCAGCAATCGGCCGCGGCCTCCCGCATGGCGGCGATGGCCTTGGGGGAGGGGCCGAAGACGCTTTCATTGGCGCCGATCCGAGCCTGGAAGACACCGCCGCGCGCACGCTCCTGCGCCTCCGGCCCGACGAAGGGGACGATGGAGGGTAAGGAAGCGGCGAGGGGCGTGAAGCGGGGCGGCATGGGTCGGTCCATTCGTTCAGGCGGGGATAGAGGTCCGTGTACCAGGACGCGGCCCACGGAAACAGGGCAGTAGTTCTCATTATGGCGGTCGTCACCTCTTCATCGTCATGGTCGGGCTTGACCCGACCAACTCTGGCGATTTGAGGCGCGTTGAAATTGCGAGGTTTTTTTGGCGACACCCCATTGGCCTGAGTTGGTCGGGTCAAGCCCGACCATGCCGGGTATGCGGAGCAAAATGGCAATATGAGAACTGCTGGAAACAGGGTGCCCTCGTTTCCCGTCACGGTCCACATGGCGTAATGTGCCGCGCTTGCGACAGGAGTTCCAGGATGCGTCTCGCCGTCATCTCCGACATTCATGGCAACCTCGCCGCGCTGGAAGCGGTGCTGGACGATATCGCCGAACGAAGCCCGGATGCGATCATCAATCTGGGCGACTGTGTCTCTGGACCGTTATGGCCGAAGGAGACGATGGAGCTTCTGGAGGCACGGGGCATCCCCAGCGTGCGCGGCAATCACGACCGCTTCCTGCGCGACCATCCGGAGGAACGGCTGGGGCCGTCGGATCGCTATGCGAAAGCGGTGCTGGGAGAGAGCTGGGTTCAGCGTCTGTACGACCTGCCCAAGACCATCGATGTCGACAGCGAGGTCTACGCGATCCACGGCACGCCGACGGACGATGCGACTTATTTGCTGGAGGACACCGACTCCGGCCGCATGGCGCCGTCCTCCCGCGAGACAGTAATCGCTCGGCTTGGCGCGGCGATGAACCGGACCGTGGTGTTGTGCGGGCATAGTCACCGGCAGTCGATGACGCAGATTCCGGGCGGGCCGTTGATTCTCAATCCGGGGTCGGCCGGGATGCCGGTTTCGGCGGATAACAGCATGAAGTCCGGGCTGGAGTTCCGCTCCCCGCATGCACGTTACGGCATTCTGACCCGGCGGCGCGGGCAGTGGGGGGCAGAGCTGTTGGCGCTGCCCTACGACTGGGATCGCGCCGCCGCGCAGGCGGAAGCGCTCGGCGGTGCCGGTTGGCGGGAGGCTTTGACGGCGGGGACCGTGCCGTAGGCGCGTTTACGATCCGATGTGATCCGCCAGGTCCGCCGCGGTAAACACTTCGGCGAAGCTATCCGGGATCACAGGCAGCATTGTTGCCGCCCAGGCTTCCCAACGCGTGACCATGCCCGCGTAGACCTCGGGCAGGCGGGTTTTCAGATTCGCACGCTCCCGCGGGTCCTGGACGACGTCGAACAGGAATGTATTGTTCCGCAATTTCAGATATTTGTACGGGCCGTCGCGCATCGCCGCCTGTTCGTTCGCCTTGTAGCGCCAGAACAAAGTGCGTTCGGCTGTTGGGGCGGTGCCGGTCAGGATCGGCAGAAGATTGGTCCCGTCTGGCGCATAACCGGGGGCGGGCGCGGTGCCGGCCGCGTCCAGCAGCGTGGGCAGCCAATCCATCGTCGCCATGACCTGATCGCTGACGAGGCCGGCTTTCAATCCGTTCGGCCAGCACATGACGGCGGGGACGCGCAGCCCGCCCTCCAGCAACTCGGTCTTCACGCCCGAGAACGGCCACGTGTCGGAAAACCGCTCCCCGCCATTGTCGCTGGTGAAGACCACGATGGTATCGTCGGCGATGCCGTTGACGTCGAGAGCCTGAAGGACTCGGCCGATCTGGGTGTCCATCGCCTGGACCATACGGGCGTAGGTGCGCATGGTGCCACCGTCGTAGTGGCGCAAATTGCCGCCGCGCAGGCGTTCGGATTCATCCTCGTCGCCATGCGCGACCCAGGGCCAGTGCGGGGCGTTGAAGTGCAGGCTCAGGAAGAACGGTTTTTTGGCGGTGGCGTGCTCGTTGACGGTTTCGACCGCTCGGTCGCCGAGCAGATCGGTGAGGTAGCCGTTTCGTTCGACGGGGACATCGCCGTCCCATAGGTCGGGGGCGCCGCGGGAGTTCAAATGGGTGAAATAGTCGATCGCGCCGGAGCGGATGCCCCAGAACCGGTCGTAGCCGCTTTTCAACGGACCGAAGGACGGCAGCACGCCGAGGTGCCATTTGCCGATCAGCGCGGTGGCGTAGCCGGCGTCGCGGAGCAGCGAGGGCAGCGTGGGGTGTTCGGGCGGCAGGCCGACATGGGCTTTGCCGGCGAGCGGTTCCTCCAGCCCCAGCGGCAGGCGGTATTGGTAGCGCCCGGTGATCAGCGCCAACCGTGTGGCGGAGCAAACGGCCGAGTTCGCATAGGCCTGGGTGAACCGCACGCCGCGTTCCGCGATCCGGTCGATGTTCGGCGTCGCGTATTCGCGCCGTCCGTTGCACGAGATATCGGCAAAGCCGAGGTCGTCGGCCAGTATGAAGACGATGTTGGGTTTGGCGACCATGACGCGGGTTCCTCCGTTGCCGGGGAGTGAACCATGAATCCCCATCCGCCGGGAGGTGTGTTAGAATCCGTCCATGAAGATTTGCGTTGTTACCCCGTATTTCGAGACCAGCGACGAATGGGTCCGTCAGGCGCATGAGAGCGTGAAGGCGCAGACGGCGCCGGCACATCATGTCGTGGTGTGCGATGGCTCCCGCCCGGCGCAAATCGTGGATTTCCGCGGCACGCATATCGTGCTGCAACGCAACTACCGGGATTACGGCAACACCCCGCGGCTGATCGGGTGCTATCACGCGATGGCGATGGAAGCCGATGCGATCGCGTTCCTGGACGCCGACAACTGGTTCTATCCCGGCCATCTGGAAGGGCTGGCGCGATTCGCCGTCGACAACAACCTCGACGCCGTCTCATCCGCTCGGATGCTGCACCGGCTGGATGGGTCGGCGATGGTGAAATGCCCGGTGGTGGATGGACGCAAGTTTATCGATACCAACTGCCTGCTGGTGATGAAGCCGGCGTTTCGGCACCTGATTGCATGGGTCCTGCAGCCGCAGGATGTCGCCGCGGTCATGGATCAGTTCGTATGGAACCACTTGATCGCGAGCGGCACGCGGATGGGGTTCCTGGATCAGGCGACGGTTGCGTATCGCACCCGCCACATGAGCCATTATGCGCTGGCCGGCGAAGCGGCTCCCCCAGAGGCGGTGCATCGCACCGATGTTCATGGGGAGCGGTATCACTAATCCAGCGGGAGGCTTAGCCGATCATGGCGAGAGCAGCCTGTTTCCGGCGTGCAAGGCGAGCGAGCCAGCCGTTGCCGAAATCGGCGAAGCTGGCCAGCGAGCGGTAATAGGCTTCGTGATTGGCCGCCATGGCGTTGACGACAGCGGTTGGGTCGGCCGCGGTCGCGGCGCTGATGGTGTTCGGGCCGATCGCGCCATCCTGGTCGGCGGGGGCGAAGCCCAAGGCGGCCTGTAACGACCGGCCACCGCGCGCCGGGCCGGCGTTGACGCCATGGTCGAACACCATCAGATCGACCCCGGCGGGTAAGGCGTCGCAGCGCATGCGGTTCCAGTAATTCGCCATATAGATCGCTTTGACCGTAGCCTGAGCGATGTTGCGGATGTCGTTGACCCCCAGGCCGGGATTGTGCTGGAACGTGCGCAGGACACCCAGAGTAATCCCGAAGTTGGTCGCGCCCCCGGGGTCTTTGGGATTGTTTACGAATCCGCCCTCCTGCTGGAGCGTGAAAGTCAGGCAGGCGTCGAAGGTGTCGGCCATTGTTACTGCACTCCCATGGGTTCCACGATCACGAGGATCGGCCGGCGAAGGCGGCAAAGACGTCGCGCAGCGCCGTGGTTTGGTTACCATCGGCGGATAATGGCACGAGAATGGGGCTGGAGATACCGGCTTCCCGCCATGCGTCCAATCCGTCGCGCACCTGGGCCGGCGTGCCGGACAAGGTTGTGTCGGCCAGGAAGCGGTCGGTCAGATACCGGGGGATGTCGGCCTGCCGGCTTTCGGCGATGGCGGTGGCGATGCCGGTCATTTCCTCGGCGTATCCCGCTTCGATCCAGTAGTTCCGGTAGTTCGGCATCAGCGCGTAGTGGACCATGGCTTGGCGTAACGTCGCACGCGCAACGGCCGGGTCGGGGTCGAAGCAGACGCGGATGCGGTTGCCGATGAAGAAGCCGGGATCGTTGCGTTTGGTGGCGGGCAGCGCGGCGAGAGAGTCCGGCATGTGCGACAGGCAGCCGCTGGAGAACAGCATGCCGTCGCCGATTTCGCCGGCGAGCGCGATCATGCGTTTGCGCAAGGTGGCGAGGACGATTGGCGGCAGTGGGCCGTAGCCGGTGAACGATCGGTACTTCGCAACGAACGACCGAATATCGCCCAGCGGTTTGCCGGGGGTGACGCCCATGCGGACATAGGCGGGCGCGTGCGCGATGCCGATGCCGAACTGAAACCGGCCGCCCGTGACCTCATGCAGATAAGCGGCGGTCTGGGCGTATTCGTCCACCGTCTGGGCGTAGATCGGAGCGATGGCGCTGGCGATCGCGATGCGCTGGGTGGCGAAGGCTAGCCCTAGGCACTGGCCCATCGCGCCTTGGGAGCTGGAGATGGACAGGCTGGGGAAGCCGCGTGCCTCGATTTCACGAGCAAGCTCCAGCGCGGCGAGGCGTTGGCCGGGCGGGGCGGCGAGGTTGAAGCCGGGAAGGGGCATGGATGGCTCCGGTCGCGGTCAGACGAGGATGATTGAATCGCTGTAGGCTGCGACCTTGGTATCGTGGGTGATCAGGCGAAGGGGTTCGGACAGCGCCTGGGCGACAAGGATACGGTCGAAGGGATCGTGATGCAGGGTGGGCAGCCGCTCGACCGCGATCGCGTGGGCCGGCGTCAAGTCGAGAATGCGGTATAGCGCCTCCTGAAAATAATCCCGCGCAGTCTCCGCCGATACTGGCATCTCGCCCCGTCCCTGTCGCGCCAGCGCGTATTTGATCGCGATCTCCCAAATGCTAACGACGCTCACGACAATCTCGTTGTCGGGGTTGCCGATCAGGTCGCGTGCGATCGACGGCAGCCTTGGCGTGTTCGCTATGGTCCAAAGTGCGATATGGGTATCCAGCAGCAGCCTCATTCGTACGTGCCGTCGAACATCGCTTCGATGATGTCGTTGCAGGTATCGATGTCGTCGGGGACGACGAATTTTCCTTCGGCGATACCGATCCGTTTGCCGGTCCGCACAGGCTCCAACGGCACCAGGCGCGCGGCGGGTTTGCCGTTCCGGGCGATGATGAACTCGGATTCCTTGCCGCTTTCGACCGCCTCCACCAGGCGGGAGAGGGAGGATTTGGCTTCCAGCATGTTGACGATGGGCATGGGGGCCTCCTTAGCCAGACCAGACTAACCTAGTGCCGGGGATGTTCGGGTTCAAGCAAATCGCTACTCCCCCGCCCGCGGAACGGCGGCTCGGCGCCCGGTCAGGTCGTCGCCGGCGGTCCGGGGCATCAGCAGCGCGACCGGGGCGGCCAGCGTTGTCAGCAGGCCTACAACCAGGAAGGCGATGCTGAAATCCATCGGCGTCGGGGCGGTGTGGCCCGAGAACGTGCCCGCGATCGCCAGCGACATCGCGCCCGCCGAGACGCCGATCGTCGCCGCCAGCTGCTGGCCAGCGGTATACAGGCTGGTCGCGGAACTCATGCGTGCGCGTGGCACGTCGCCGTAGGCCAGGGTGTTGTAGGCGGTGAATTGCAACGACCGCATGAAGCCCCCGATCAGCAGCGTCAGATAGATCGCGGCCGCGGGCCAGGTGGGCCGGAACGCCGCGCACAGCGACAGCATGAAGCCAGAGAACAGGCCGTTCCAGATCAGCGTGTCGCGGAAGCCGAACAGCCGTAGCGCCCGTTGCGTGACGGGTTTCATCACCAGGGCGCCGGCGGAACTCGCGAAGGTGATCAGCCCGCTCTCCACGGCTTCCTTGCCGAAGCCGACCTGGAGCATCATCGGCAACAGAAAGGGAATGGCGCCGATGCCGGTGCGGAACAGCATCATCGCCCCGAACGCCACGCCGAAGCAGGGCAGTCTTAGCAGCGTAAAATCCAGCACTGGCGCTTCGTGGCGGCGGGCGTGCATGAAATACAGAAACACCGCCACGCCGCCGGCGGTCAGCATTGCCTCGGTCGCCCAGAGCGGGACGACGCCGCGGCCGAGCGTTTCGAACCCGAACATCAGGCCGACGAGGGCGATGCCGGTCAGCAGCAGACCACGGAGGTCGAAGCGGCCGCGCGGGGGCTCGCGGACATCCTCGATGAACAGGGTCACGAGGACAAAACCCAGGATGCCGATGGGGATGTTGATGTTGAAAATCCATCGCCAATTCAAATAGGTGACGATGAAGCCGCCCAACGGCGGGCCGACGACGGGTCCGAGCAGAGCGGGGGTGGTGAGCCATGCCATGGCGGCGACGAGCTCGGTTTTCGCCGCCGTGCGCAGCAGCAGCAGGCGCCCGACCGGCACCATCATCGCGCCGCCGAGCCCCTGGAGGATGCGGCTGCACACCAGAAACGCCAGACTGTCGGACTGACCGCACAGCACCGACCCGATGGTGAATACCACGATGGCGATGCGGAAGACGTTGCGGGCGCCGTAGCGGTCGGCGATCCAGCCGCTGGCCGGGATGAACACCGCGAGGCTGAGCAGATACGAGGTCAGCGCCACGCTCATGTGCTGGGGATCGTAGCCGAACACCTTGGCCATGGTCGGCAGCGCCGTCGCGATGACCGTGGAATCCAGGTTCTGCATGAACATGGCGGTTGCGACGATCATCGCGGTGATGCGGGTGCGGCGTGTGGTGGCGTTGGGGGAGCGTTTGGCCTCGGACATAATGCCATTGTCGTCCCTGCGGACGCGGGAGGAAAGCCCTAACGAGTTTTGTGCGGTCCGGGGGTACGGATGCCTGCGGCGTTAACCTTTCGTTGACCCGGCCTCTTTAAGAAGTTCGAGCCGGCGGGAATGGTCCCACCGGCTCAACCCAAGGAGTCATTCGATGTACAAGCATCGTGTACTTCCGCTGCCGTTCCTGGGTGAGGCGTCCGGGTTGCAGCGCGGCGGTGGCTGCCTTACCGTTTCGGCAATCTCCAACGGAAACGGCCAAGCATCATGAGCACCATCGATCTCGTCGATCCCGAACTGCGCCCGGCCCTCGCGCAATGGCCCCAGGCTTCGCTGTCGGCGGAGACGCTGGCGGGGCGGCGGGTGGATGCGTTGAAGGGGCTGGACGCGCTGCCGAAGCCGGTGTTGCCCGACATCGCGACCGGGGAGATCCATGTCGCCAGCGCGTTCGGTGCGCCGCCGATCCGGGTGCTGACGTACCGTCCGGCGGCGTCGGACGTGCCGCTGCCGGCGATCGTGCATATTCATGGCGGCGGGTTCGTGATGGGCGCGCCGGAGATGAAGGATATCGAAAACCGGATTTTCGCGTCGGAGCTGAAATGCGCGATTTATTCGGTGGATCATCGGTTGGCGCCGGAAACGCCGCATCCGGGGCCGGTGGAGGACATCTACTCGGTCTTTGTCTGGCTGCACGCTCATGCGAGTGCGCTGGGGCTCGATCCTGACCGGATCGGGATCAAGGGGGAAAGCGGCGGCGGCGGGTTCGCGGCCGGGGCGGCGTTGTTCGCTCGGGATCGGGACGGGCCGAAATTCGCGTTTCAGCATTTGATCTATCCGATGATCGACGATCGGTCGGCGGTGCGGACGGATTTGCATCCTTATGTGGGGGAGTTCGTCTGGACACAGGCGAATAATTATTTCGGCTGGAAGTCGCTGCTGGGGACGGAGCCGGGCGGAGATGGGGTTTCGCCCTACGCGGCGGCGTCCCGGGCCGCGGATGTTTCCGGGTTGCCGCCGACTTATATCTCGGTCGGGGGGTTGGATTTGTTCTTGGAGGAGAATTACGTTTACGCGGACCGGTTAAGCCGAGCGGGGGTGCCGGTGGAATTTCATCTGTATCCGCGGGCGTTTCATGGGTTTTACCGGTCGCCGGGGGCGCGGGTGACGCAGCAGGCGGAGCGGGATACGCGGGAGGCTTTGCGGCGGTTTTTGTGGGGGTAGGGGTTGGGGGGAGTGGGCTGGTGTTGGGGGCAGGCCCGCCCGGTTTCTCGGCTGAATGCCGCAGAAGGGGCTTTATGGTAACTTGCAGTCTGATGCCGTGAGGACGGTCGCCGCGCTGCAAATTTCAAGACTTTTGGAAACTCAGGCTCCCAACCGAGAAATTGTCGCGACGGCGACGTTGTAGCTCTTCGCCAATTCCTTGAGCGTCGCCCCCTCGGCACGGCGCAGACGCGCCTCCGCCTGCTGCGCGGGGTTCAGCTTGGGAGGCCGTCCCATGTGCTGGCCGCGTGCCTTGGCACGGCTGCGCCCCTCCGACGTGCGGGTGCGGATCAGGTCGCGTTCCACATCGGCCAGTCCGCCAAGGACAGCGATCATCAGCCGCCCCGTGCTCGTGCCCGTGTCGGCCCACGGTTCGGCCAGTGACCGGAATTGTCCGCCGGCGTCCACGATCTGCTTCACGATGGCAAACAGGTCGAAGGTCGAGCGGACCAGACGGTCGATCCGCGTCACCGTCACCACATCGCCGGAGGCGAGGACCTTCAGCAATCGTAGCAACTCGCGTCGGTCGGCCCGTGCGCCACTCGCCTTCTCGCGGTAGATTTTGGTGCATCCATCGGCCTTTAGCTGCTCAAGCTGGGCGTCGAGTGTCTGTCCGCAGGTGCTGACACGGGCGTAGCCGAGGCGGCGGGATGTCGAGAGAGTTTCGATCATATCTTACGACAACCATAACCCATTGAAATCACAAGGGATAGAAAAATTACCGAAAGTCTTAACATGTCCAACAACGGCTCTGGCCCGGCATCAGGAGGCAGGACCCCAATGGTCCGCCCTGGCGGCAGGCGGTCTTTAAACGAACCGCCCGATATCCCGCGCCCCGTGCAGAACGCGCTCGATCCGAACCGCGTCGAGCTCCGGCAACGCACGGAACAGGATCAGATATCGACCACGCACGATCGAACGGATGCCGGGTGCCAAGTCTTCGCGCCTTCGCTATAGCGACGGCCGTTTGGCGGCCAGTGCGCAGGCGTCCCGCAACTCTTGCACGAACGACAGCCCCAGTTGCCGTGAATCCCGTGCGATATAGTCGCTGATTTCCTCGAGGTCGCCTCCGCGAGGCGCGACATCAGCAGTCGCCGCGAAATTGTCAGACCTCCGTTGGATCGGCGCAACGCGCTTCCAAACGGGCGAACACCGCCTCGGTATCGAGACCGCGCCCGCTATCGATCCCAGCCTGAACCAGCCGCTTCAACAGCTCGGAGTCATTCATATCCACTCCAAAAGCCTGAGCGGTCCTTTCGGGCAAGGCGATCCGATTGGCGACGATGGTATCGGGCATGCCCCAGCCTCCGCCGTTTCGCGGTCCAATGGCAAGAAAAGCTCCCGCGAACCAGCAGTTCTCATTTTGCCATTTTGCTCCGCATACCCGTCATGGTCGGGCGTGACCAACTCAGGCCAATGGTGTACCGCCAAAAAAACCTCGCAATTTCAACGCGCCTCAAATCGCCAGAGTTGGTCGGGTCAAGCCCGACCATGACGATGAAGAGGTGACGACCGCCATAATGAGAACTGCTGCCCGCGAACCTCGCATCGCTGCCTGCCTTTGCCCTCGTTCTTTCAGGTTACAACCAGCCCCAGTGCTCCTACAAAGACATAGTTTGCGCGAATCGCGCGTCCAGCGATCAGCAAGGTCGTTACCCTCTCCAGCATCGCGATCGTATGCCATGCCAGACCCTGTTTCCTTATCTCCCACCGACGCCGCGTGCCTGGAAATCCTCCGTTTGGGCAACGGGCGACCCACCATGATTGTCTTGCGCAGTGGCTATGGCCATGCCCGAATCCGGGCGGCGCTGGCATCCCTGTCCGACCTGCAACTGGCCCAAACGGACCGCGACGGATATTGGAGCGTGACCGAGTGCGGTCGGACTGTGGCATTTTCGGTGCAGGCGCCGAAGGAAACGCGCGGACGGAAACGGTCGGGCGTGGTGGCGGCAGCCGGCACCCCCGCGGCGCGGCTGCTCGCGTTGCTGGCAACACCGCGCCATCGTGCCGAACTGCCGGGTCTTTTGGGTCTAACGCGGGAGCGTGTCCGCCAACTGCTCGTCGCCCTGAGTGCCGCTGGCCTTATCAGAGGCGCGGGGACGGACGACCCGACGTTCGCGCTTGCGCGGTCCGACGATCCGGTGGTGCTGTTGACCCAAGCGCAGGAGCGTGTGCTGTCGGCGTTCGACGAAGAACAGGCAACGACGTTGCGGCGTCTGGCCACGGCGGCGCGGCGTCGCCTCATGGTCACCGCCGAAATCGCCGGGTTTTTGTGCGATGCGGGCCTGATTGAAACGGCGGGCCGGATGGCATCGGGGGAACTCTGGCGCCTGACCCAGGCTGGCCGGTCGCACTGGCAGCGATCGCCGATCGTGCCGAAAGGGCCGCAACCGGAGGAGCCGGCGCTGTCCTTCCATGCGCAGCGGATGCTGAATGTGATGACGTATCTGGCGGAAAAGGGGGAGGCGCGACCGGCCGAAATGGCGTCCGCTTTCGGTTATCCGCCGCGGGCGACGGACGGACTGATGCAATTCCTCAAACGTCAGGGGATTGTGCGGGCCTGGTCGAAGACCGGGCACGAGTTTTACCTGCTGACGGAGCACGGACGGCAGACGCAGCAGACGATGACTCAGCTGGCGCTCCGCCAGTCATAACCATGCAGGCGGGCCCAACGCCGCGTCGGGCCCGCCTGCATCCATGCGACCGCCTCAGGCAGTCTTCGCCCGCAACGTATCCAACTGCGCCTTCGCGCCCGCGGCCATGCACGACGCATCCGACGTCAGCATCACCATGTCGAACCCGCGCTTCACCGCGCCCGCCGCGAAATCGGCTCCGGCGCAGTGCATGACGCACTTCTTGCCGGCCTTGTGCGCGGCGTCGCGGATCTTGTCGCAGGTCGCGATGTGCAGCGGGTCCGGATTATCGGCGCGCGGGGCCATGCCCAGGGCGAACGACAGATCGGCCGGGCCGATATAAATGGCGTCGACACCGGGGGTGGCGCAGATGGCGTCGAGGTTGTCCAGGCCTTCTTTCGTCTCGATCATCGCCATCAGGATGATTTCGTCGTTGGCGTTCGCCACGTAGTCGGCACCGGCGTAATGCACCGCCCGCACCGGACCGTTGGAGCGGATGCCGACCGGCGGATAGCGGCAGGCGGACACGGCCTTGGCGGCTTCTTCGGCGTTGTTGATCAATGGCACGATGATGCACATCGCGCCGAGGTCCAGCGCCTTCATGATGGCCACGGGCTCGTTCCAACCGACCCGCACGACCGGCACCGTGTCGGTCTGGGAAATCGCCTGGAGCATCGGCAGAACGTCCTTCATCTCCGACGTGCCGTGCTGCAGATCGACGCAGAGGGAATCGAAACCCTGGCGCGCCATCACCTCGGCGGTGAAGCCGTGCGATACGGACAGCCAGCCCATGGTCGCGCATTTGCCCTCGGCCCACATTTGTTTGATTTTGTTCGCTCGCACGGTCGTTCCTCCTGATCGGGTCAATGCCGCGTTCGCATGCGGCGCCGCCCCAGCTATACACAAGTGGGCGCGGCCTCAACAGCCGGGCGCCCGTCACGACAGGAAGATCACGCCGGATGCATATCGAAACCCTTCTCCCCCTCGGTAAAGTCGATCCCGGTTTGCGCGCGCCGGACGTGCCGCTGAATCTGGCGACCGTGTTCGAGGATGCTCGTACGCTGGAAGCTCTGGGCTATGACGGCTTGGCGATCGAGGAGTGTAAGGAAGACCCCTACATCGTTGGCGCCTTGGCGGCGCAGGCGACGACGCGGTTGAAGATCGCCACCGCCGTCGCCATCGCGTTTCCCCGCAGCCCGACTTCGACGGCGATGTCCGCCTGGACGCTGCAACGCCTGTCGCAGGGGCGGTTCACGCTGGGCCTCGGTACGCAGGTGAAGGCGCATATCGAGCGGCGGTATGGCATGGACTGGTCCCCGGCCGGGCCGTGGATCCGCGACTATGTCAACGCGGTGCGGGCGGTGTGGGACTGCTGGCAAACCGGCAAGAAGCTGGAGTTCACCAGCGCGCATTACCGGTTGAACCTGATGGTGCCGCTGTTCGATCCCGGCCCGATCGCGCATCCCGACATTCCCATTCACCTCGCGGCGGTGAACCCGATCATGAGCCGGATCGCCGGCGAGTGCGCCGACGGCATGCGCCCGCACCCGGTCTGCACGCCCGAATACATCGAGAAGGTCATGCTGCCTGCCGCCCACGCCGGAGCCGCCAAAACCGGTCGGGACCCCGGCAAATTCGCCGTCGCCATCAAGCCGCTGATCGCCACTGCCCGTACCGACGAGGAACTGGACAAGCGCATTCGCGACATACGGGCGCGCGTGGCGTTCTACTGCTCCACCCCCGGCTATCGCGCGGCGTTCGAGTTCCATGGCCTTGGCGATCTCGCCAAGCGCATGAGCCTCCTGTCGCGGGAACAGCGGTGGGAGGAAATGCCTGGGATGATCGACGACGAGGTTCTGAACCTCTACGCTACCATCGGCAGTTTCAAGGACATCGGCCGTAAGCTGCACGAACGCTACGCCCATATCGTCACCCATGCCGAGTTCAGCATTCCGATCGCCGGGGAGGCCGACAAGGCTACCTTGGCGGGCCTGATCGCGGACCTGAAATAAGACGCATTGATCTGGAACAATGACTTTCGGCCCCGGCGTTCCCATATCTTCCGCATCATCGGAGGAATTGAGGATGCCGAAAACCATCTTGCTGCCCTTGGTCGGGACTGAAGCGGACCGAGCGACGGAGCGTTCGGCGATCGCGGTGGCGCAGGCGTTCGGGGCGCATCTGATCGCGCTGCATGTCCGCCGCGACGCGCGCCAGGACCTCGCGTCTTTGGCATCGGCGGATATGGGCATGGCCGCCGGCCTCGATACCGTTCTGGCACGCATGGAAGACGACATCGCGGCCCGCGAGAAAAGCGCCGAGGACACGTGGCGCGACACCTGCGCCAAGGCTGGGCTCGCACTGGCCGAACAGGCGTCGGCACGGACCGACGCATCGCAGGAATTCGCTTCGGAAATGGGCGAAGCCACCGATTGGGTCGCGGAGTACGGCCGAGCGGTGGACCTGATCGTGGTCGGGCGGGTGAAAGAGGCGGCGATGTTGGACCTCGACCTGATGGAAGCGGCGCTGATGGATACCGGTCGGCCGGTGCTTATTCCGGGTGCGACCGGTGTGCCGGTCGTCGACGGCACCGTCGCCATTGCCTGGAAGAACACGCGGGAGGCCGCCGGCGCGGTCGCCGCCGCGATGCCGTTCATCCAACGCGCCAAGCGTGTGATCGTGTTCTCGGTCGAGGAAGCCGATGCGTCCGACAGCGTGGACAAGTCTCATCTTCGGCTGGTGCGGGCGCTGCGCTGGCACAACCCCAACACCGGGTCTCAGGTCCTGCGCCACGAATCCCGCCCGGCCGTGAAAGTGCTGCTGGACGCCCTGGCGCGCGAGAAATGCGATCTGCTGGTGATGGGCGGCTACGGCCACACGCGGCTGCGCGAGGCGGTGTTCGGCGGCTTCACCCGAGCCATGCTGGAAGAGGCGCCGCTGCCGGTCCTGATGGCGCATTGATGCGTGGGGTGGCATCCGCGCGGTCGGGATGGTAGGGAAGCAGTTGCGAACCCCGATGCCTTGATCCAGAGGAACCGCCCCTTGGTCCCCCATGCGCGCCTTTTTCGGCCCGACCGGCTCCCTTCCGCCGTGCGACTGCTGACCGTTCTCGCTCTGGCCGCGGGCCTGGGGGCCTGCGGCGTGCTCGAACCATCCCCGCATCTGCGCGGCAACCGGATCGACGCGGACCAGTTGAAGGAACTGACCCCCGGCACATCCACCCGCGCGGATGTGATCGCGGTGGTCGGCTCCCCGACGGTGCGGGCCGCGTTCGACGACAATACGTGGCTTTATATCAGCGAGACGACGCGCCCGCGGATCGGCCGGACCCAGTCCGTCGATGAGCAGAACGTCGTCGCGCTGACCTTCGACGACCGCGGCGTGCTGACCGGCATCGCGAACAAATCCGATGCCGATTCCCTGCCGGTCGATGTGGTCGGCCGCAAGACGCCGTCGCCGGGCAGCGAGGCGTCCTTCCTGCAGCAGCTGTTGGGCAATATCGGCAAGTTCAATGCCGGTGCGGGGTCCACGCCCTCCAGCGGTCCGTCCGGCGGGGCACCGAAGCCTTACTGATCCCGCCCACACCCAATCTCTCAATGTAGCCACGAGGCGCCTCCCCCATGGATATTTCGCACGCCAGTTCCTTGTCCAAAGCCGATGCGCTCGCGCTGCGCTATGGCGAGGACAGCATCCCCGCCGCCGGCCCGTGGTCCGACGCGATCGCGCTGATGCTGTCGCACCGCTCGATCCGCGGCTACCGGCCGGACGCGTTGCCGGAAGGCACGCTGGAAACCCTGATCTCCGCCGCCCAGTCGGCCGCCACCAGCTCCAACCTGCAGACCTGGTCCGTGGTCGCGGTGACCGATCCGGGAAAAAAGGCGCAGATCGCCAAGCTGTCGGCCGGGCAGAAGCAGATCGAGCAGTGCCCGCTGTTCCTGGCCTGGATCGCCGACGTGTCCCGTAATGAGCGCATGAGCGTGGAAGAAGGCGTGACGCTTGAAGTGCTGCCGTTCCTGGAGACCTATTTGGTCGCCGCGATCGACGCCGCTTTGGCCGCCCAAAACGCCGTGACCGCCGCCGAGTCGCTCGGCCTGTCCACCGTCTACATCGGCGCGATGCGCAACAACTCGACCCAGATCGCGGAACTGTTGGGCCTGCCGCAGGGCGCGATGGGCGTGTTCGGCATGTGCGTCGGCTACGCCGCGCCGGACACCGCGAACGAGGTCAAGCCGCGCCTGCCGCAGGACGCGATCCTGTACCGCGAAACCTACGGCAACCCGAACGAGAGCGCGCTGCGGAAGGCCTACGACGCCAAGATGGCGGCTTTCTCCAAGCGCAACGACATGACCCAGGACACCTGGACCAGCCGCGTCATCGGCCGCATGAGCAAAGTCGCCGCGCTCGGCGGGCGCGACAAGCTGGTGTCGGCGCTGCACGCGATGGGATTCCCGCTGAAGTAAGCCCATCGATATGGGCGACTTCGATGCCCTCACCGCGCTGGTGCAGGTTGTCTTCGTCAATGTCGTCCTGTCGGCGGACAATGCTGTTGTCATAGGTATCGCCTCGGTAGGGTTACCGGCGCACCAACGCCTGCGGGCATTGTGGCTGGGCATCGGCTTGGCCACCGTGCTGCGGGTGGTCTTCGCGATTGCGGCGACATCCCTACTGCAAATCCTGGGGCTGTTGCTTGCCGGCGGGATTCTGCTGCTGTGGGTCGCCTGGAAGCTGTGGCGGGAGTTGTCCGCCCAGCACAGTGCTGCCGGAGCCTCGGACGGCGCGGCGGAACCGAAGACGCTCCGCCGCGCGCTGTGGCAGATCGCGGTCGCCGACATATCGATGTCGCTTGACAACGTGCTCGCCGTCGCCGCGGCCGCTCGGGATCATCCGGCTATTCTGCTCGCCGGTTTGGCGATTTCCGTGGTGCTGATGGGCGCTGCGTCGTCGCTGGTGGCGCGGCTGATAGAGCGGCACCGCTGGATCGCCTTCGTCGGATTGGCGATCATCGTCTACATCGCCGGCAGCATGATCTGGCACGGCGTCCACGACGTGCGGGCGGCGCTGTAACCGCCTACCCCGCCAGCGGGCAGCCAGCCTCGGCCAAGGGACGAAACGCTTTGTCGCCGGGAACCGTTTGCAGGACTTCCTCGTAATCCCAGGCGCCGTGCGACTCCGCTGGCTTCTTCACCTTCACCAGATACATGTCATGCACCAACCGTCCATCGGCGCGCAGCTTCGCGTTGTCGGCGTAGAAGTCGTGCACTGGCAGTTCCCGCATCTTGGCGGCGACGGCGGCGGTGGCCGTGGTGCCGGCGGCGGCGATCGCCTTGATGTAGTGCGCCACCGCCGAGTAGGTCGCGGCATGGTCCATCGACGGCATCGTCTTGTGCCGAGCGATGAATTTTTGCGACCAGGCGCGGGTTTGTTCGGTGCGGTTCCAGGTGAAGGATGTCATCAGGGAAATCCCCTGCGCCACCGGCAGCCCCAGGCTATGAATATCGGTGTTGGTGCAGAGCATCGGCGCCAGGGTCTGGCCGCTCTGTTGCAGGCCGAACTCGTTCGCCTGCTTCAGGGCGCCGGTCATGTCGCCGCCGCCGTTCGCCAGCGCCACGACCTTGGCGCCCGACGCTTTCGCCGCGAGCAAATAGGAACTGAAATCCCCGGCGTTCAGCGGATGCCGCACCGACCCCAGCACCTTGCCGCCGGCCGCGCGCACGGCGTTGGAGGCGTCGGATTCCAGCGCCGCGCCGAACGCGTAGTCGACAGTGATAAAGAACCAACTGTCCAATCCACGGGCCACCAAAGACGAGGCGATGCCATGCGTCAGGCAATAGCTGTCGTAGTTCCAGGAAAACGCCGTGGGCGTGCAGAACTTGCCAGTGAAGTCGTTGGTCCCGACCGCGATGGCCACCGCGATGCCGTTGCGGTCTTTCGCGACCTGCTCCACCGCCAGCGCGACGGAGGAGTTGTCCATGCCGACAACCACGCCGACCCCGTCCTGGTCGTACCACTTGCGGGCGATGGCCGATCCGACGTCGGCTTTGTTCTGATTGTCGGCGGACAGAACCTCGATCTTCCGGCCCAGAACGGAGCCGCCGGCGTCCTCGGCCGCCATCTGAGCCGCCAGGAACGATCCCGGGCCGATGGCATCGGCGTAGAGCCCGGTCATGTCCGTCAGCACCCCCACGCGGACGGGGGCGGCCTGGGCCTTGGCGCCGCGCGCTGCCGTCAGGAAGGTGGCGGCACTGGCGGCGAACAGGGTCCGCCGGTCGATGGATGGCATGGGTTACTCCGTTGAGAACAGGCGGCTTACGCCAGCTTGCCGTGGCAGTGTTTGTACTGCCACGATGACTGGTGAGCGTGTTGTTTTTGCAGGCGAATTTCCACCCTAAATCGCCGCGCCTAGGGTTTGCCTAGAAATGGCTAGTGGCAGTATTATGCCACGACCTCGCGCATCCAGTCACGCACCTGCCCGCATGCTGCCGCTGGCACGTCATCATGGTCGGCCCGCACCACCACGAGGCGGTTCTTCGGGTTCGGTGGCAGCAACGGGACGACCGTGGAGCACAGCT
>CAITUP010000169.1 GCA_903895595.1 uncultured Acetobacteraceae bacterium
CCGGCACGTCCATGCGGATTTTTCGGGACGCGCGCGCCGCGCAGACGATCGGGAATTCGTTCGCGGGATGCGTGAATCCGGTAGGGACAAGCCCTGGGATGACGGATGGGGCGAATGACGGCGTTCAAGCGATTGCCCTGAAAACCGGTGCGTCTCCGATTGCGGCGATAGGCGTTGCGTTGGAGAATTTGGAATTTCAACCGCCTCGTATTTTGGGATTTTGTCTCGAGAAATGACCGAATGAGACGATTGTGGGAATTGCCTGCGGCGTTGGCGGGCTGAATCCCTGGTTTTCGGGTCCAAAGCATGGAGGAGATCGCGCGGCCCTTGACCCATCCATCCTCTGCGGTACGGTGCGGCCCAACAAGCGACGGAGGAACCCCCATGCCCATGCTCAAGCGTTCGGATGGCGAGATTTACTATGAGGAATACGGCCCGAAATCCGGGTTCCCCGTCCTGCTGTTCGCCCCCGGCGGCCTGCGGTCGAACCTCGCGATGTGGCACCACCCGAAAGACGGGCCGCAGCGCAGTTGGTGCGACTGGACCGAGGTTCTGGCGGACGAAGGCTACCACGTCGTCGCCATGGACCAGCGCAATGCCGGCGCCTCCCGCTGCGCGATCGAGGCCGATCATGGCTGGCACACCTATGCCGCCGACCACATGGCACTGATGGATCATGTCGGCGCGCCGCGGTTCCATGTCCTCGGCGGGTGTATCGGCGGCAGCTACTGCATCAAGGCGGCGGAAACCGCACCCACGCGGGTGACCAGCGCGGTGATCCAGAACCCGATCGGGGTGCACCCGGACCATCCGAACTATTTCCCCGATAGCCACGCCGAATGGAGCAAGGAACAGCGCGCCAAGCGTCCCGAGCTGGATGAGGCGAAGATCGCGGCGTTCGGCAAGAACATGTGGGACCATCCGTTCGTATTCTGCTCCAGCCGGGATTTTGTCCGTAACTTCCCCATTCCAGCGATCCTGCTGCCCGGCACCGACATTCCGCACCCGGCGGCGACCTCGGCCGAGCTGGAAGAATTGCTGCCGGGTCTGGAAGTTATTCGGAACTGGCGCGGGCCCGACCACATGCAAGCCCAGCGCGACGGCGTCGTCGCTTTCCTGAAGAGGCACACACCATGAGCACCACGACCTCTCACAGCCCCTACATCCCCGTCCGCGACGAATGGCTCGCTCGGCGGGTCGAACCGGTTTTGGAGCCGGAACTGCCGATCGTCGATCCGCATCATCATTTGTGGGAACGGCCGGGCTGGAACTACATGCTCGACGACCTGCTGGCGGACACGAACTCCGGCCACAACATCGTGGGCACCGTGTTCGTGCAGTGCCGGTCGATGCACAAGGCGGACGGGCCGGAGGAATTCCGGCCGGTGGGCGAAACCGAATTCGTGAACGGCGTCGCGGCCATGAGCGCCTCCGGCGGCTACGGCGCGGCGAAAATCTGCGCCGGGATCGTCGGGCACGTGGACCTGCGCCAGGGGCGGCATGCCGGGGATGTGCTGGAGGCACATATCCGAGCGGGCGGCGGGCGGTTTCGCGGGATCCGGCACATCACGGCGTACGATCCCGATCCGACGCTGATGAATCCGGCCTATTCGCCCCCGCCGGGGCTGATGTTCGACAAGACCTTCCGGGAGGGTTTTGCGTGTTTGGCGCCACTGAACCTGACGTTCGATGCCTGGCTGTATCATCCGCAAATCGGCGACGTGGCCGCTTTGGCTCGGGCATTTCCCGGGACGGGCATTTGCCTGAACCATATCGGCGGGCCCCTGGCGATCGGCACCTATGCCGGCAAACGCGCCGAGGTGTTCGCACAATGGTCGGCCGCGATCCGCGACCTCGCGACATGCCCCAATGTCGTCGTGAAGCTCGGCGGCATGGCGATGCGGATTAACGGCTGGGGGTTCGAGGAACAGGCGGACCCGCCGTCGTCGGAGGCTCTGGCCGCCGCGTGGAAGCCGTATGTGGATACGTGCATCGAGGCATTCGGCGCGAACCGTTGCATGTTCGAGAGTAATTTCCCGGTGGATAAGGGTTCGTACGGGTACCAGGCATTCTGGAACGCGTGCAAAATCCTGGCGAAAGGCGCCAGCGCCGGGGAAAAGGCCGATTTGTTCTGCGGGACGGCGTCGCGGTTCTATCGGTTGGGGTTGTAACGCGTATTTCCGAGCGTTAGACGGTGAGGTAGCGGGCTCGTATTTCCGCTTCCTCCGCCCGGAACCGGTCCGGCGACGCCCCGTAGACCATCCGCCCCTTCACCATGATATGCAGCGTGGAGGCCACCGCCTCCGCCAGCTTCATATTTTGTTCCACAAGCAGAATGGTCACGCCGCTGTCGCGCAGAATCTGGATCACCCGCGCCAGCTCCCGCACCACCAAAGGCGCGAGGCCCTGGCTCGGTTCGTCCAGCAGCAGCACTTTCGGATCGCTCGCCAAAGCGCGCGCAATGGCGAGCATTTGCTGCTCCCCGCCGGACAGGTTGGAACCCCGGTTTCGGGCGCGTTCGCGCAACGACGGGAACAGGTCCAGCAGGCGCGGCAGAGGCCACTGCTTGGCGGGGGTGCGCTCGGCGACTTTGATGTTCTCGATCACCGACAGATCGGGGAAGATCAGCCGGCCCTCGGGCACGTAAGCGACGCCGGCGCGGGCGATGCGGTGCGGCTGCCAGCCGGCGATATCGACGCCGTTCAGCAGCACCTTGCCGCTGGTCGGCGTCACCAGCCCCATGACGCTGCGCAAGGTCGTGCTCTTGCCGACTCCGTTGCGGCCCAGCAGCGCGCAGATACCGCCGGGCGGAACGACCAGATCGACGCCTTGCAGGACATGGCTGGCGCCGTAATGGGTGTTCAATCCCTCGATGGTCAACATCAGACGTAGCCCCCGAGGTAGGCGCTTTGCACGGTGGCGTCGGCCTTCACGGCTTCCGGATCGCCGTCGGCGATGACGGCGCCGCGATGCAGGACGGTGATCTTCCGAGCCAAACGGAACACGACCTCCATATCGTGCTCGACCAGCAGGACGGTCAGGTCGCTGCTGGCGAACAGGCCGGCGAGGACATCGACCGCCTGAGCGGTTTCCTCGACCGACAGGCCCTGGGTGGGTTCGTCCATCAGCAGCAGGCGGGGTTGCTGGGCCAGCGCCATCGCGACCTCCAGCAGCCGCTGGTCGCCGTGCGACAGCAGGCCGGCGGGGCGGTCGGCGACATGGGTCAGGCCGAGCCGCTCCAACGCCGCGTCGCCGCGCCGTTGGGCTTCGGCAAACACCGATCCGCCGCCGAGCGGCCGCCAGCGCTGCTTGTCCCGAGCCTGGGCGGCGAGGCTGGTGTTCTCTCGCGCCGACATCTCAGGGAACAGAGCGGTGATCTGGAAAGTGCGGGACATGCCCAGTTGACAGCGACCGAAGGCGGGCATGGCGGTGACGCGCTGGCCGTCGAACAGCACATCGCCCTCGGTCGCTTTCACGACCCCGGTGATCAGATGGAACAGGCTGGTCTTGCCGGCGCCGTTGGGGCCGATGACGGCGCGGACTTCGCCGGGTTCGACGGACATGGTGACCTGATCGACGGCTAGAATGCCGCCGTAGCGCTTGGTCAGGCCGCGCAGTTCGAGCAGGGGCATCAGTGTGCCCTCCGGCGTCGCGCGAGGCCCATAATCCCGTCCGGCACGAACAGCACGAACAGGATGAAGATCGCGCCAAACACCAGCGCCCAGGAGTCGGTGTAGGTGGACAGTTGCTGCTGCACCAACAGGAAGAAAACGGCGCCCAGGATGGGGCCAACCAGCGTCCCGGTGCCGCCGACGATGACCATGATCAGCACCTGACCCGACAGCAGCCAGAACAGCAGTTCGGTGTTCGCGAACCCGGCGAAGGGTGCGTAGAGCGCTCCTGCCAGCCCGCCGAGCATATAGGACATCGCGACCACGGCGATTTTGTACAACCGGGTGTTGTAGCCGAGGGACAGGGTCTTCGCCTCATTCTCCCGGATGCCGCGCAGCACGGCGCCGAACGGTGATCGGACGACAGCACGGGCGAACAGGAAGGACCCGAACAGGCACGCCATGGTCAGGTAGTAGAACCCCGTCTTGGTGCCGAAGAACGCGGTGCCGAACGGCCCTTTGGTGCGGGGAATACCCGCCAAACCGTCGGAAGCGCCCGTGACGCTCGTCCATTTGAACGCCACGGCATACAGCAACTGCCCGAAAGCAAGCGTCAGCATCGAGAACGACACGCCGGTTGCCAGCGTGCAGACCCAGGCGACCCCGATCGCCACGACGCCGCTGAACACGCCGGCCATCAGCACGGCGAAAGGCAGCGGGATGTCGGTATGGAGCAGGATGTTGCCGCAGGTATAGGCGCCCAGCCCGTAGGCGGCGGCGTGGCCGAAGGAGATCAGGCGGGCGTAGCCGACCATGAGGTCCAAACTCATGGCGAACAGCGCCATGATCAGGGCTTCGGTCAGCAGGGTCATGGCATAGGGCGGCAGGCCGAGGGGCAGCAGTGCCAGCAGCACCGCGACGGCGATGGTCATGCGCACGGGATCAGGCCTCCTTGCCCAGCAGCCCGCCGGGGCGCACCACCAGAATGGTCAGCATGATCAGGTACATGAAAGCCAGTGCGAAATCGGGGAAGTAGTAGCTGCCGAACACCTGCACGAAGGCGACCAGCAGCGCCCCGATCATCGAACCGAGGAAGCTGCCCATCCCGCCGATGATGACGATGACGAACGTGTCGATGACGGCGTTGGGCGCCATGCCCAGCGATGCCGTGACCATAGGCGCGGCGAACACCCCGCCGATGCCGGCCAGTCCGCAGCCGATGCCGAACACCGCGGACCGCACCAACCGCACATCCGTCCCCAGCGCGTGCACCATTTCCGCGTTCTGCGAGGTCGCTCGGATCAGCAGGCCGAGGCGCGTGCGCTCCAGGAACTGCCAGATGACCACGGCGACGACGATGCCGGCGCCGGCCAGGAACAGGCGGTAAATCGGGAACGGCTCATCCAGGATGAAGACGATGCCGGACAGCGATTGCGGCATGACGACCTGGAGCGCGGCGACGCCCCAGATCAGGCGAATCGCCTCCCCCATCATCAGCGTCAGGCCGAAGGTGACCATCAGGAACGAATGCCCGTCGCGGCCGTAAAGGCGGCGGAGGATGCCCATTTCGAACGCCGCCCCGAAGCCGCCGACCAGGATTGGCGCTGCGACCAGTGCACCCCAGAAGCTGCCGGTGACATACACTGCCGACCAGCCGACATAGGCGCCGAGCATGAAGAAGGCACCGTGGGCGAAGTTGACGATGCGCATGATGCCGAAGATCAGCGTCAGGCCGCAGCCGAGGAAGAACAGCAGCGCGGCCTGGGACAGAGCGTTCAGACACTGGGTGACGAGAAAGGCGAGGAAGTCCATTAGCTATCGAACGTCATCTGCCGGCACGCCGGTGTCACCTGATCGCCGGGGAAGGTCGTGACGATCTCCGGCACCGGGAATTTCGCGCCGTCCTTCTTTACCACTTTCACGATGTAACCGCCCTGCACCGCCTGATGGTCGCAGGCGCGCATGGCCACGGGGCCTTTAATGCTGTCGATCTTCGCCGATTCCAGCGCCGGGCGCAGCTTGTCGGCGTCGATGCTTTTGGCTTCCTCGATCCCGGCCTGGAGCATTTTGCAGGCTTGATATTGCTCGCCCTCGAACACATCCGGCAGGGCGTTGTATTGCTTCTGCCACGCGGCCACGAAGGCTTGGTTTTTCGGGTTGTCGATCGTTGCGACGTAGCGCGTCGATCCCGCCAGTCCGATGGCGGCGTCGCCCACGGCATGGATGGAGTTCAAATCCACGATCGAGGTGATCAGCTGGACCTTGTCCTGCAGCCGATAATCGCGCGCCTGCGACAGGAAGGCGGCATTGTCGTCGCCTTGCAGCACCAGGAAGCAGCCATCGGCGCCGGACTGGCGGATTTTCGTGATGTAGGTCGAAAAATCCTTGGTCCCGATCGGCGAATACACGTCGCCAACGAAGGTTTTCCCGGCGCGCTTCACCTCATCCTGAAACACCCCGATGCTGTTGTGTCCCCAGGCGTAGTCCATCCCCAGTGCGAAGAACTTCCCGAGCTTCCCCTGACGGAGCCACAGCGAGATCACCCGTGTTTCCATCGGCCCGGAGATATTTGCTCGGAAGAAATTCGGCACGAACGACGAACCGGTCAGTCGCCCGTCGCCGTTGTCCGACGACATGAAAATCGCGTTCCATTCCCCGAGTTTCGGCACCACGGCGAGCGCTTCCGACGACAGCGTCATCCCGAACAGCAACCTGCAACCGTCGCGTTCGACAACGTCTTGGGCCTTGCGGACGCAGGTGGCGGGATCGCCGGTGGTATCCTGGATAATCAATTCAATGGGGCGGCCGAGGATGCCGCCGGCGGCATTGGTTTCCTTGGCCCAGAACTCCGCGCCATGGCGCATTTGCGTGCCGATTTCGCCGGCTGGGCCGGTCAGCGCGACGGGCATGCCGATTTTGATCGGCGTTTCCCCGCGTGCGTGGCGCAGCACGACGGGCGACGCGGCGGCGGCGGTCAAGATCGTACGGCGGCTTAGTCCGGCCATGGCGGTTGCTCTCCCTAAAAATGCCCGCCCGGTTGGCTCCGGACGGGTTCGCGGTTCTTTTACGTCAATTCGGTGGTTTTGAAATCCGCCGGCACGACGATTTCCAACATTTCGCAATCCGGCGAATAATCCAGCACCGTGTGCGGAATGCCCGGCGGCTGCAGCCAGCAGGAACCGGCGGACATCATCTGCGGACCGTGACCCTCGAACTCATTCTTGATCCAGCCTTTCAGCACGTAGATCAATTGGAGGTCGACGGAATGAGCGTGCCGCTTGCGTACCTCGTCGGTGCAAGGCGACAGCAGGCGAATGACGTGTGCCTGACACAGCCCGTTGCTGCCGGCCGCGATCCCGAGGTCCCGGTACAGCGCGTAGGCGCGCAGCCCATCGGCCTTGAAATCGGCTTCGTTCAGGTGGCTGACGGTGAAGGACTGTGCCGGCTTCTTACCCGGTGGCCGGCCACGGCGCTTGGCGGGAGCCACGGGTGCGGCGGCTTTCTTCCCCGGCGGCCGGCCACGGCGTGCCGGCGTAGCGGCGGCGGCAGCCTTTTTGCCGGGCGGACGGCCGCGCTTCGCCGGAGCAGCGGTGGCGGCAGCTTTCTTCCCCGGTGGACGACCGCGCTTCGCCGGAGCGGCCGCGGCAGCGGCTTTCTTTCCCGGCGGGCGACCGCGTTTTGCCGGAGCAGCGGCGGCGGCAGCCTTCTTACCGGGTGGACGACCGCGCTTTGCCGGCGTAGCGGCGGCAGCAGCCTTCTTGCCGGGGGGGCGGCCCCGTTTTGCCGGAGCAGCGGCGGCTGCTTTCTTTCCAGGCGGACGGCCGCGACGTTTCGCGGGTGCCGCGGCCGTCGCCTTCTTGGGTGCTGCTTTCTTCGCGGCGGGTTTTTTCACTTCGGTCTCAGCCGCCGCCTTTTTCGGCGCGGCCTTCTTCGCGGCAGCCTTTTTCTTCGCAGGTACTTTCGCCATGACGTTCCCCTGAATTCATCCGAATCGGATTATGGTCCAAGCAATCGGTATTATTCAAGGGGAGGGAATCAAACCGATCGCCGAAGGACTGCCGACTTGTATCCGAGATCCCGTCGGCGTCAGCCCGCCGTTCACGGGATCGATACGAAAAACGGTAATATCGTCGCTGTCCTGATTGGCGGCGAATATCTGTTCCCCGTCGATATCCAGTGTAAAGAACCGAGGCCGCAGTCCGCCCGTCGGCGTGTATCCGACGAATGTCAGATGTCCGGACCTCTGATCGATTTCATACTGAACGATGCTGTCCTGGCCGCGATTCGACACGTAAAGAAATTCGCCGGAGTGGGAAATCGCGATCTCCGCCGTGGTATTGCGCCCCTGATGACCGCCGGGAATCGTCGTGACAACCTGCGATTCGGTTGCTTCCCCGGTGTCGCTGTTCCAGTGAAACACCGTGATCGTCGAATCCAACTCGTTGTTCACGTACAAATTCGGCAGCGTCTGATGGAATATCGTGTGCCGCGGCGCCGCGCCGCGCTTGGACGCAATAGACCCCTGCGCCGTCGGCGCGATGCGGCCATTTTCGTAGCGGAAGAAAAAGGTCCTGTCGAAACCCTTATCCGGAACCACCACGAACCTGCAGCTCGGGTTGAAAATCACCGCATGCGGATGCGATTGCGTCTGGTGCACCGGATCCGGGCCGGGTGTGCCCTCCAGTGTAAAGGACTGCGCGACAGGAAGAATCCGCCCGTCCTCGGCGATAGGCATTACCGCGACAGTGCCGGAACCGTAATTGCCGACGACCAAATGACGCTCGGTCGCATCCAGTGCTGAATCGACCGGATTGGTGCCACCGCAATCCTGCTGATTGAGCAGCGTCACGTGGGCTGTCTTGGGATCGATGGAGAACGCACTGATCAGGTTCCGCCCGCCATGCACCGACCACATCCGCGTCCCCGCTCGGTTCAACGTGAACAACGAGGGGTTTTCCAGCCCGCCGATATTTTGCAGATGAGTCCACGCGCCGCTGGCGGCATCGATACGATAGACGTTGATGCCGTTGCCGCGACCGTCGCGGTCGGGTGTGGTGTAGCCGCCGACAAATGCGAACATGGGTTTCCTCCGGATTTTCACGACTATAGCGAATAACGCCTATGGCGCCATTGCCCCGCGTCCATTGATATACAGCGCATAAACCGAGGTGCTCGCACACATGAACAGCCGGTCCTTTTTCACCCCGCCGAAACAGAGATTGGCGCAACCCTCCGGCAAATGGATTTTGCCGATCAAATCGCCATTGGGCGCGTAGCAGCGCACACCGTCCTCCGCCGGGTCGCCCCAGCCCATGCTGCACCAGACGTTGCCATCCCGGTCGCTGCGCAGCCCGTCGGTCATGCCGGGGCGGAAATCGTCGGCGAAGACCCGGCCGTTACGAAGCGTGGCGCCATCGACATCGAAAACCCGAATATGGGCCGGTCCGCCGTGCGAGATGCCGCTGTCGACGATGTACAGCTTGCTCTCGTCCGGCGAAAACCCGATCCCGTTCGGCCGCACGAAATCGCCGGCTACCACCGTAGCGGCACCGGTCGCCGGGTCGAGCCGGTAAACATTGCGCGGCAATTCGGCGGTCGCCTCATGTCCCTCGTACGGTCCGTCGATGCCGTAGCCGGGGTCGGTGAACCATACGGACCCGTCGCTTTTCACCACGACATCGTTAGGGGCGTTCAGCGGTTTCCCCTGAAACCGGTCGATCAGCACGGTAATCGTTCCGTCCAGCTCGGTCCGGGTGACGCGGCGGGAGTCGTGCTCGCAGGACACAAGCCGCCCCTGCCGGTCGCGGGTGTTGCCGTTGGTGTAGTTGGATGGCGCACGGAACACCGACAGATGCCCGTCGGATTCCTGCCAGCGCATCATCCGGTTGTTGGGGATGTCGCTGAAGATCAGGCAGCCATGGTCGCCGAACCACACCGGCCCCTCGGCCCAGCGAAACCCGGTGGCGATCCGCTCAATCGCCGCGTTGCCTTGTTTATAGACGAAGCGTTTGTCCAGCGGCGCGATCCGCGGATCGGGGTAGCGGGTGTCCGGGAGATTTCCGAGCGGCAGGGACATGGGGGCGTTTCCTTGTGACGGCTTGGCGGCCAGCATAACGGCCCCACGAGAACCGTTACAAATCCACCCCACCACCGGAGGTTGACGCGCCCAGCGACCCGACGCATTTTGCCCGACCGTAATCTTAGGGACGTCGCAGCATGGCGCTCAGCCGCTCTACCCGGGTCAACATTCTGATCGGCAACGGGCACTTCCTTTCGCACTTCTACGTCATCTGCCTGCCGCCCCTGATCCTGGTCTGGCAGGACGCGTTCCATGTCACCTTCGCCCAGCTTGGGTTGACGGCCATGATGATGTCGGGGACCACCGCGTTGCTGCAGACGCCCGTCGGATTTCTGGTGGACCGCTACGGCGCCCGACCCTTCCTGGTCGGCGGCACGCTGCTGATGTCGCTGTCGATCGCGGCCATGAGCCAGGCGACGGCGTTCTGGCAAATTCCCCTGCTCGCGGTCCTCTCGGGCATGGGGAACTCGGTGGTGCATCCCGCCGACTACGCGATCCTGTCCGCCTCGGTCGATCCGAAGCAGATGGGCAAGTCCTTTGCGATGCATACGTTCAGCGGCAACCTCGGGGGCGCCATCGCACCGCCGATCATCGCCTTCCTGACGGTCGCCATCGGCTGGCGCAGCGCGCTGCTGCTGGTCGGCCTGCTCGGCGTGCCTGTTGTGATCTCTATCCTGCTGCAAAGCAGCATCCTGCAGGATCAGGTCCGCGTCACCGCCAAGACCGGCGGTCCTGCGATTCATTGGCGGGAGGCTTTGTTCAGCCGCCCCATCCTGCTGTTCTTCACCTTCTTCCTGCTCGGCTCCATGGCCGGCGGCGGCGTGCAGTCCTGGCTGGTGACGATCCTGCACACGGTGAAGGGCATGGACCTGAGAACCGCCTCCACCGCATTGACCGCCTACATGGTGGGCATGACGTCGGGCGTGCTGGTTGGCGGCTGGTTCGTGGATCGTTACCGCAAATACGTGCTGGTGTTCGCAGCGTCGCTGACCTGCTTGTCGGCGGGGGTGATGCTGGCGGTGAATTGGCTGCCGCCGCTGGGCGTAGGGGTGTGGGCGCTGACCTTCATCGCGGGAACGGCCCTGGGCGCCAGCCGCACCCCGCGCGACGTGATGCTGCGGGATGCGGCACCGCCCGGTCAGATCGGCAAGGTGTTCGGGTTCGTCAGCGCCGGCCTGCCGTTGGGTGGGGCGATCACGCCGGTGCCGTTCGGCTACCTGATCGACAAGGGTCACCCCGAGCTGGTGCTGGTCCTGGTGGCGGTGCTGTTGCTGCTGAGCATGTTCTGCGCCGGTACGGCGCGGGCGTCCAAGCGCGCCGCGGATGCGGCGGGGGCCGTCGCCGCGGGGGATTAGCCCCGCGGCTATCGCCGTCTTTTACCCGAGCGTCTTGCGCAGGAAACCGGTGCGGGACGTCGCGCCGGCCATCATGAAGCCGCCGTCCTGGCCCGCGAGGATGAAGCGCGCGCCCATGTCGATGTAACGCGGCATGATCGCTTCGTTGTAGATGCCGGCCATGCCCGGGAATTTCCCGGCCTTTTCGCAGGCAGCGATCATGGTGCCGTAGGCCTCGGCCAGACGATCGTTGCCGAAATCGCCGGGGATGCCCATCTCGGCGCACAGATCGTTGGACCCGATCAGCAGCACGTCCACGCCGGGCACGGCCGCGATCTCGGCGGCATTGGCGATGGCGGTGGGGGTTTCCAGCATCACGACCGTTAAATTCGAGGCATTCAACGTGGTCACCGCGTCGCCGGTCGACAATTTCCCCAGCTGATAATGCGGCCCCCAGCCGCCGACGGAGCGGTGGCCGATCGGCGGGTATTTCAGTTTTTCCACCACTTCCCGCGCCTCGGCCGCGGTATCGACATGCGGCATCACGATGCCGAGCGCGCCGTTGTCCAGGGCGCGGGTGGCGATGGAATATTGACCGTTGGGGACGCGCGCGATCGGCGCGATGCCGGCATCCAGCGCGGCGGCGGAGATTTGGGCGCAGGCCTCCAGCGACATGACGCCGTGTTCCATATCCAGGAACAGCCAGTCGAAGCCGGCGGTGGCCATGGCCTTGGCGATCTCGACGGTGCGGGTCATGCGGATGCCGACGCCGAGGGAGAGTTGGCCTTGCTCCAGCTTCTCGCGGGCGACGTTGCGGACGGTGGTCATGGTGGGGTTTCCTTCAGGCAAATGTGTCGATGGCGGTGGCAATCAGCCGGTTCAGCGCACCCAGATCCATCTTGTGATCGGTCTCGTTCGTCACCGCGACGCTCAGCCCGGCGCGGCGAAGGATGAAGATACGGTTGTCCGACGCCCCCGCCGCCCAGGCCGCGTCGTCGGGCAGATCGGGGAACAGATGGTCGATGTTGGTGCGGAAGCAGGCGGCGTAGCTGGTGCCGGTATGGGTCGCGGTCAGGGCGTAATCCACCCATCCCGGGGGCAGCAGGCGTTCGCCGTTCCAGACGCCGTCGTTCAGATACAGCACGCCGAGTTTGGCATAATCCCGCGCGGTCGCGTAGCCGGCGCCGGATGCGATGAAGTTCCCGGCGATATCGGCGGAGTGCTGGTAGCTGCTCATGCCCAGCCGGTCCGCCAGCAGGCCGTAGACGGTGCGGTGATACGGCAGCCCACGGCGATCAATCTGGTCCCGTATAACCGAACCCAAAACGTTCATGCCGGAATTCACATACCGAAACACCGAACCCGGCAGCGCCGCGACGACGGACCGCTGCGCCGCCTCGAACGCGTCGACCCCATCCTGATAAACGGCGCTGTTCTCGAACCCCAGCGTGGTCCGCCCGTCCTCATGCCGCACCGGGAACCCGATACCCGAGCGCATGCGGACCAGATGGTCCAGCGTGATCAGCCGGTGAATGCCGCGCGGGTCGCGCCAGAGCGGTGCCGGCGCGGGATCGTGCATCGACGCCAGCCAACCCTCCTGGATCATCCGCCCGATCGCCGTGCACGTCATCGCCTTCGTCATCGACCAGCTCGGCGTCGCCCGATCCGGCCGCCCGAAGCTGCTGTACCGCTCGGCCAGGACGCGATCCGGCGTGCGGATGACCACGCCGTAGACACCGGACGAACTGGCAAGGAACGCGTCCAGTGCCGGCACGATCGCGGCGGGTGGGGCGACGATGTCATGGGTGTCGGAGGCCACGCGCGGGATCGGCACCGGATCGAACCGGGGCGCGGCGTGCTCGCCCAGCAGGATGCTGCCGTAGCCGGGGTGGGTGACGGCGGAACCCGTAACCGGCGCACCGCAAGCGGGATCGGCCCAGGTGACGGTGACGCGGTTATCGGCGGCCTGCACCGCGAACCAGCCCTCGGCGACGGCGGCTTTCAGGGCCGGGCCGATGTCCTCGCCACCCGGACGGTCGTCCAACCCCGCCGGTACCCCGGCAGCGCGAGGCCGGAAATGCCGGTCGGCGGTGGCGCGGTCCAGCCCAGAGACGAACATCATGTCGGCGTAGCGCTTGGCGGCGAAATTGACCGTCCGCTGCCGGAGCGCTCGTAACGATGCGTCGTAGACCAGCGGCGCCACCGGTCCGTCGCCGAACGGGTGGGGGGTGGCGTCGAAGATCGGTTCGGCCGGGCGCGTGGTCACTTCGCCATTTCCGGTACGTGGACGGTGTCGAAGAAACGGTTTTTCATGCCCTTCTGGTTCTCGTAGAGCGACCCCTGTTTCGTTGCCGGGGGCAGCGGAAGACGCACGGGGGCGGGTGCCATCCGAGGCTCCCGCGTTTCGCCCGCGACCATCAGGTCGTTGAACTTGGCGATCCCGCCCGGAAACCCCAGCAGCGGCCAAGCGTCGGCAGTGCGGAATTGGAACAGCAGCAGGCGGCGGTCCTTGTCGGACAGGTTCGGCGCCGATCCATGCACGGCGCGCACGTGATGCACGGTGATGGAGCCCGCCTTTCCCACCAGCGGGATCGCCTTGCTGTAGTCGCAGTCGCGGTTCATGGGGTCCATCGCGCCGCAAAACACGCCGTCGGCGTGGTGATCGTAGGTCGGGCCTTTATGACTGCCAGGGACGATCATCAGCGGCCCGTTTTCCATCGCCATATCGTCGAACATCACGCCCACGGCGGCGAGGTCGTCGTTCGTGTGCGGGTAGAAGGCCCAGTCCTGGTGCCATTCCACGGGCGCGCCGAACCCCGCGCATTTCATGTTCAGCTTGGCGCTGTCGAAGCGGATGTCCGGCCCCCAGAGGTCCTTCAGTACCGCCAGAATACGCGGATGGCGCGACAGCGCACCGTATTCCGGGTGTTGCGCATGCGCCGCCTTGATGCGCCGGACGCGCGGATTTTCCGGAGTGTGGCTGTCTTCCAGATCGTAGATCTCGTTATGCGCCGCGACACCGCGGGCACGCTCCACGAAGCCGTCCGTGACGGCGCGCAGGCGGGCGACCTCATCCGGCGTCAGCACGTCCGGCACCACGATGGCGCCGACTTCGTTGTATTCGTCGATTTGGGCCTGGGTCAGCATGGCGGTTTCTCCCGAATTTGGGCGAGACAGTAACACCTGGGACGGGGGTGGTCGAGGCTCGTCGCGACGGTTATCCTGGACCCAACACCGGAAGGAAGATGCTGCCATGACCATCGACGTCCGCGACCGCACCATCGTCCAGCCGGCCACGGCATCGCGCCTCGCCATCGCCGATTGCGACATTCATCAGTCGCCGAAACTCGGCATGAAGGGTCTGTATCCGTATCTGGAAAAGCGCTGGCAGGACCATCTGGAAACCTTCGGCCCGCTGCCGAAGCAGGCGTTCGAGGCTGGGCCGGCCTATCCGAAAAGCCAGCCGGACGCGTCCCGCCGCGACGCCTGGCCGCCGAACGGCGGACGCCCCGGCAGCGATCTGGAATTCATGCGGACCCATCATTTGGACCCGCACAACATCACGCTCGGCATCCTGAACATGATTCGCCCGCATCCCGGCGCGTTCCAAAACGCTTATCTGGCCGATGCCGTCTGCCAAGCGATGAATCGTTGGCAGGTGGCGGAATGGACCGAGCCCGAACCGCGCCTGAAAGGGTCGCTGTTGGTCCCGTACGAAGACGGTGAGGCCTCGGCCGCCGAGATCGAACGCTGGGCGGGGCATAAGGATTACGTGCAGGTGCTGCTGCTCAGCCGCACCGCGGAACCGGCCGGGCAGAAGCGCTACTGGCCGATTTACCGAGCGGCGTCGGAGGCAGGATTGCCGGTCGGCATCCATGCGTTCGGGTTTGGCGGCTACCCGGTGTCCGGCAGCGGCTGGCCGTCTTTTTATATCGAGGACATGGTCGGCCACGCCCAGTCCTGCCAGACAATGCTGACCAGCATGGTGATGGAAGGCATATTCGAGCGCTTTCCCAAGCTGAAAATCGTGGTGGTGGAGGCCGGGTTCGCGTGGCTGCCATCGTTGTGCTGGCGGTTGGACAAGCTCTGGCACCGGCTGCGGGCGGAAACGCCGCACCTGAAACGACCGCCGTCGGAATACATCCGCGAACACGTCTGGCTGACGACGCAGCCGATGGAGGAACCGGAACCGAAGGCGCGGGTGCTGGACACCATCGCCTGGATCGGTTGGGACAGGCTGCTGTTCGCGACCGATTATCCGCACTGGGACTACGACGATCCGACTCAAGTCCTGCCGCCCGGTATCGATGAGAATTTGCGGCGCGATTTCTTCATGAACAACGCGCAGTCCGTGTACGGACGCTCGTAACGCGCCATTGACGAATCACGCGGGCGGGCCATCTCATACTGTCATGAACGTCCCCCCACCGGAAACGTTGAACCTGCCGTCCGGCCCCGCTCGGGTTGAGTGGCGTCGCAGCACGCGTGCCCGCCGGGTCAGCCTGCGGGTCGATCCGCGTGGCGGTGCCATCGTGGTGACCCTGCCGCCGCGCGCCAGTCATAAGGCCGGCATGGCGCTGCTCATGGGCCATGTGGACTGGGTCGCGGACCGGATCGCCGCATTGCCGGAGTCCGTCCCGTTCACCGACGGCGCGATGGTCCCGGTGTGCGGGGTCGTCCATCGCATCCGGCATGTGCCCAACGCGCGCGGCGCCGCCTGGTTGCAGGACGGCGAGTTGCATGTGACAGGCGCCCCGGAATTTCTGCCCCGCCGCGTGATGGATTTTCTGCGGGCGGAAGCGCGACGGCGGCTGTCGGCGCTGGTCGCGGCGAAGGCGGCTCTGGCGGGGCTGACGCCGCGCCGTATCGTGGTGAAGGACACCTCCAGCCGTTGGGGCAGTTGCGCGCCCGACAAGACCTTGGCGTTCAGCTGGCGGCTGGTGATGGCGCCGGACTTCGTGCAGGACTATGTCGCGGCGCATGAGGTCGCGCATATCGCGCATATGAACCATGGGCCGCTGTTCTGGGCGCTGGTGGACCGTATCACGCCGCACACCAAGGCGGCGATCGCGTGGCTGCGGCGGGACGGGGCTAAACTTCAGCGGGTTGGGTAGAAGCTTCCGCCGCTTCCAGCAGCAGGGATTCAATCCAGTCGTTCACCGGCGCATCGATGACCAGATGCACCCGGTCCGTGTCACCCCGGTTGACCACGCTATGGGGATCGGACAGGCGCAAATACCATACACTGCCAGCCTCCATCGCGACCCTGGACCGGTTCAGGTGGAATTCGACGCCCGGATTGGTCGTTACGGAAATGTGGATGCGCACCTTGCCGTCCTCATAGCCAAGATCGAGGTCGGTGTGTTCCTTGATGGTTGATCCCGGTGTCAGCCGCATCAAGCGGACATGGTGCAGCGGGCAGGCAAAGCTGGCCAGAACCTGCTGGAAGTAGGGGCAGGCCAGCAGCATCGGCGTGTCCTCGAACGCCTCCGCCATCGGGTCGGCGTAGATCATCGTCACCGGATGTGTCGCGCCGGCTGAGCCGCGCAGCGGGATAACGCTCCAATCCCCTTCGTAGTTCTGCTGCACGAAATGGCTGGTCCAGCCGAAACCGATGAGGCACGCCAGATCGCCGGCCAGTCGGTCCGGGTCGAACGACAGCGGCAGCTTCAGGCGGTCCGGCAACGGCATCGTACGTCCTTCACGGTGCGGCGGGTGGTTACACCCTACCGGGATACTGCCATAGTCGTTGCATGCACACCAACGGCCCAGTCAATCCCGACAACGCACTCGACCGGTTGCGCTGCCGGTTGCTTGCGGACCCGTCGTTGTGGGCGCCGTTGGGGGACATCGCCGACGCCAACCAATTTACCGCGGCCGTCATGACTCTGGCCGGCGGTTTGGGGTTGCCGGTGGATGAGCAGGCGATTCAGGCCGCGTTGCGGCCGTTATTGCCGGGCGCGGCCCCTGTGAGCGGTCTTCGTTTCACCGATCCTCCGCCCTCTAAAGATTGGCTCCCAGTCTCGACGTTCTGGTGGGGCCGGCAATTATGCCTGCGCTGGTCCTGGTTCGGGACGCGGCCGGTACGCGAACCGTTTTACGGCGACAGCGCGCAACGCACCCTCTTTCGCCCGTTCAACCGTTTTCTCCGCTTCGTCACCCCTATCGAGGCGTTGGGTCCCTGGCTGGAAGCCCATCCCGGCCTGCAGCCGAACGGGTTCGTGTTTCATATGTCGCGGTGTGGATCGACGCTGGTGTCGCAGATGCTGGCCGCGCCGGCGCGGCATGTCGCCATCTCGGAAGCCCCCCCGATCGACGATGTCGTGCGAGCCCGGACTGTCCGGCCGGACCTGACCGAGGATGAGCAAGCGCGATGGCTGACCTGGATCGTCGCGGCGCTGGGCCAGCCGCGCGGCGAGGCAAACCGGTATTTCATCAAGCTGGATTGCTGGCACACGCCATGGCTGCCGCTGTTCCGTCGCGCTTTTCCCGAGGTCCCTTGGATGTTCCTGTATCGGGAACCTGTCGAAGTCCTGGAATCGCACCGCACCATGCCGGGTATTCAATCGATCCCGGGGTTTTTCGGCCAGGATTTGTTCGGCATCGACCACTTGTTCCAGCCAGACGATCTCCCCGGCCACCTCGCCCGCTTCCTGGCCGTTATCTGCGAGCCGGTCGTCCAGCTGCATGCCTCGCTTGGCGGGTTGCTGGTCAATTACCGGGAACTTCCCGCCGCGATACACACGAGAATATTGCCGCATTTCGGGGTCGATCTGGATGCGGAGGATCGCGCCGCCATGGATGCGGCATCCCGTCTCGATGCCAAGAAGCCGCATCAGCCGTTCACGCCCGACGAAGCGGCGAAGCAAAAATCGGCAACCGAGGCCGCCCGTGCGGCGGCGGCGTTGCATCTAAGCGACGTCTACCGGCGGCTGGAGACCGCTCGGCTTCAATAAATGCCGGCGTCCAATCCCGCCGCGAAAGCGGCCCCCAGCTCGGCGCAGCGGGCCAAGTCCGCCGGCGCGACGATCTTGGGTGCCAAAATCGCCTCGGGCGTTTGCGCGCGCGTGCAGACGATGATGGGTTCGGCGATTTGGCGTAGCCGCCAGCCGGTGGCGATGCGGGCAATCTGACGGACGGCGTTTTCCCCGTCGCTGCCGGCGCAAACCATCGTGGCAAAAGGCCGGCCCTCGATCCGCCCGAGCACGGGGTAGTAGCACCGGTCGAAGAAATCCTTCATCGGGCCGGACAGGGCGGCGAGGTTCTCGGGCGCGGCGAAAATATAGCCGTCGGCGGCCAGTAAGTCGCTGGCGGCGGCGTCTTCGGCGCGCATCAGACGCACGGTCACATCGGGTTCGTCGGCCACCGCGGCCTCGGCCATCTGGCGCGCACCGCCGGTGCGGGAGTGCCAGACGACCAGCAGGGTCTTACCCAAGTTCGCGCTTCAGAGCAGCGAGGGCGTGTTCCAGCGTCTCGCCGAGCACCCAGCCTTTGGCATCGCTGATCGCATAGAAGGCATCGACGGTTTCCTGGGACGCTTTCACGTTGAACTGCACGTTGCGGCCGGTGCGGTGGCGGCGTTGCACGCGCTTGGGCGGAGCGACCGGCTGTTCCCGGCTGCGAAACTGCGCGGCCTCCGCCACGGCGCGCACCTGTTCCGGCAGCGGGGCGGAGGTGTCCGGGCCGGGCCGGGGCGCGAAGCCGCTGATGTCCAGGTCGTCGGCGTCGAAGATGCTGGCGCGGGGGCTGCTCATCACGCCACCTTCCGTTGTGGGACAGCCGGTTCCTTCAGAATGGCGATGGTCTCCGCCGCGAAGGCACGCGCATTGGCCATGGCGGCGGGAATGTTCGTCACCTGGGCGGGGTCGAGGGAGCCGACCGTACCGCCGAAGACGAAGATCGCGCGGTAGGCTTCGCGTTCGTGAATGGTGTTGCCGAAGACGCGGATGCCGGCGTTGACGAACTCGGACTCGATGCTTTTCAACGTGCGTGGGCGGATGGCGGCGCTGGTGCGGGTGAACAGGACCGCCAGGGGGATGGTCTTGTTGAAGGCGCGCTCCTGCCGGCGGATCAGCGCGATGGCCTTCACAGCCTCCGCCGCGTCCAACTGCGATCCCTGTGTCGGGATGATCGCCAAATCCGCTCGGCTCAGAGCGTAACCGACCATCATCGACGCGGTGCCTTCCAGGTCCACCACCACGAAGGCGCTTTCGGTCGCGGCCCGTTCGATGGTGTCGATGATGGTGTCTTCCGTGATGTTGGCCAGGATGGTCAGCGTCGTTGGTTTCCCCGGCCGGCTGCCCCAGCGGGAGACGGGTTTGTTGGGGTCGGCGTCGATGAGCGTGACGCTGGCGCCGCGTTCGGCGAGTTCCGACGCCAGCAGCACGGCGGCGGTGGATTTCCCGGCGCCGCCTTTGGGGCTTGCGAAAACGATGGTTGGCATGGGGTGCGACTCGCGGTTATCGGTCTCTGAGAGGTATCCGATAGCCGCCTGGAAAGCAATAGGATATCTGATAGGTATCTATTAGATGTAGGTTTTTACACCAGCGGACCTAACCATTGACACATCGGCGCGTGGTAAATCGTCATGCCGACGCAGGTCGGCATCCACGACTTTCTGGCCGTTACGAAGAAAGTCGTGGATGCTGACCGTCGTCAGCATGACGATGTAGCGAATTTTGGAATGGAACTATCTCCATGGGGCTGTGGAGATGTACGATGCCCGCGGCCGGCACCAGGGCGAATTCGATCCTCAGACCGGACAACAGACAGGAGCGGCGATCCCTGGTCGCCCTGTGGAACCATGACGGTAATCCACTACTTGATTGGCTACGACCGGTGCACCGACTTCGCGACCCGATTTCATAGGGTGGGTGAAGCGGATGTGGGAACTGCAATGAAGATCGCCGCCTTTTATGGGGATTGGCCGCTGACGGATGAGGCTGCGGCGGACATCGCGACGCTGGCGGGGACGCGGTGCGAGATGGTGCGGAATTTCTGCCGAGAGCGCCAAGAACGCACTCGACATCCATAAATCTCCTGCGCAGTGCGCTGCTTGTACCGCAGGTGCCGGACCCGGGGACACCCTCAACATGTCGGATCCGCCTCCGCAGCGTCGTATCTTACCACTAGACGCCCCACCTTCGTCTGCCCCATGCTCCCCGAAAATACCGGGAGTCCTTCATGCGCACACTGATCGCCTTGTTCCTGTTCGCGGCCCTGCCCGCCGCGGCCCAAAACGTGCCCGGTCCGACGCTCAGCGGGGTGCTGAAGAAGGGCTACGTCGAATGTGCCGTTCCCTCCGGCACGCCCGGGTTCGGGTTCGTGGACAGCAAGGGCGAATTCCGGGGCCTGGACGTGGACACCTGCAAAGCCGTCGCGGCGGCGGTGTTCGGGGACGCGTCGAAGGCGCGCTTCGTCGGGTTGAACGGGGCGCAGCGGCTGCCGGCGTTGCAATCGGGCCAAGTGGATTTGGTCGTGCAGACGTTGACGCAAACGCAGTCCCGCGAAGCCGCCAACGGTTTGCTGTTCGCGGGCGTGAACTTCTACGACGGGCAGAGTTTTCTGGTACGCAAGACCTCCGGCGTGAAAACGGCGAAGGACCTCGCGGGCGCCTCGATCTGCGTCAGCGCCGGGAGCACCAGCGAGCTGAATCTCGCGGACTGGTCGCAATCCACCGGCATCAAGATCAACCCCGTCGTGTTCGAACGGGTCGATGAAGGTCGTTCTGCCTACGACAAGGGACGCTGCGACGCGTATTCGACCGATTCCAGCCAGCTCGCCACGATCGCCACCATCATGCACGACCCCGAGGATCAGATGGTCGTGCCGGATGTCATCAGCAAGGAACCCCTCGGGCCGGCGGTGCGGCAGGGCGACGATCAGTGGTACGAAATCGTGAAATGGACCCTGAACGCGCTGATCGAAGCCGAGGAACAAGGCATCACCCAGGCCAACGTCGCTGAGAAAGCCCGTTCGGAAAGCCCGACCGTCAAACGGTTGCTGGGCGCGACAGGGGATTATGGGAAATTCATGGCACTGGATAACCGGTGGGCGTACAACGCAATCGCAGCCGTAGGGAATTACGGGGAAATGTTCGAACGCAATTTCGGGCCGTTGAAAATGCCGCGCGGGAAGAACGCGCTGTGGAGCAAAGGGGGGCTGATGTACTCGGCGCCGATACGCTGACTTGCGGCGGAGACTGCTGCTCGCGGCCTGGACCGGGGCGGATGCGCGCAACAAATCGGACGAGGTGGGCTGGCTGGATTTCGACCCGATCGCCAATTCGCAGGACCCGGACGTCAACGATTTGCGCGTGACCGTGTTGCGCGGAGACGCGGCGAAAACATCTGTTCAGGCCGCTTTCCGGGTTGCTCCCGATCCGAAAAGCCGGGTGGACCGAGTGGTCTACGAATTCATGCTGGCAGAAGGGGCCTGGAAGCTCGACGATATTTCCGGCAATCCGAACGGAGGCCGCTGGTCGATCAAGGCCCTGACGAAGGCGGCGGCACGCTGACCGGTCAGGTCCCGACGAATCCCTCCAGCCAATGGATCGTATAGTCGCCGGCTTGAAACGCCGGCGCATCCATGATCCGGCGGTGCAGCGGGATCGTCGTCTTGATCCCCTCCACCGCGAATTCGTCCAGCGCGCGCCGCATGCGAGCAATCGCGGCGGCGCGAGTCGGGGCATGCACGATCAGTTTCGCGACCATGCTGTCGTAGTGCGGCGGCACGAAGTATCCGGCGTACAGCGCGCTATCGATTCGCACGCCCAGCCCACCCGGCGCGTGATATTCCGTCACCCGGCCCGGCGTGGGCATGAACGTGACGGGATCCTCGGCGTTGATGCGGCATTCGATCGCATGACCCGAGAACGTCACATCTTCCTGCGTATATCCCAGCTCGGCGCCCGCCGCGACGCGGATTTGCTCGCGCACCAGATCGACGTCGCAGACCATTTCGGTGATTGGATGTTCGACCTGCAGGCGGGTATTCATTTCGATAAAGGCAAACTGGCCGTCCTGATACAGGAACTCCAGCGTGCCGGCGTTGCGGTAGCCGAGCTGCCGCAACGCCGCGGTGGCGGTGGCACCCAACGCATCGCGCTGTTCCGGCGAAATCGCGGGGGAGCCGGCTTCCTCCAGCACCTTTTGGTGACGGCGCTGCAACGAACAATCGCGCTCGCCGAAATGCACCACGTTACCGAACGAATCCGCCAGGATCTGCAATTCGATGTGGCGCGGCTTGTCGAGGTATTTTTCGATATAGACGGAATCGTTGCCGAACGCGGACCGGGCCTCATTGCGGGCGCCGGTGAACGCTTCTTCCAGATCCGCCGGAGACCGAGCCACGCGCATGCCGCGTCCGCCGCCGCCGGCCGCGGCCTTGATCAGGACCGGGTACATAATGGCTTCGGCCACCGCGCGGGCGGTTTCCAGATCGGGCACCGCGCCATCGGAGCCCGGCACCAACGGCACGCCCAGGGATGCCATGGCGGCTTTGGCGGTAATCTTGTCGCCCATCATGGAGATATGCGCCGCCGTCGGCCCAATGAAGGTCATACCGTGCGCTTCGACCATATCGGCGAAGCCGGCGTTTTCCGACAGGAAGCCGTAGCCCGGATGCACCGCGTCCGCCCCGGTGATCGACGCCGCCGAAAGGATCGCGGCGACATTGAGATAACTGTCCTTCGCGGCGGGCGGGCCGATACAGACGGATTCATCGGCCAGACGCACATGCATCGCCGTGGCGTCGGCCGTGGAATGCACCGCGACCGTCGCGATCCCCAGCTCGCGGCAGGCCCGCTGGATGCGGAGCGCGATCTCGCCGCGATTGGCGATCAGGATTTTGCGGAACAAGGGATCAGTCCGCCGCGACGAGCATCAGATGCTCGCCGAATTCCACCGGGGCGCTGTTTTCCACCAGGATTTTGACGATGGTCCCGTTCAGCGGGGATTTGATCGGGTTGTAGGTCTTCATCGCCTCGATCAGGCAGACGGTCTGGCCGGCTACGACCTTGGAGCCGACCTGCACGAACGGCGGCTTGCCGGGTTCGGGGGACAGATAGACGACGCCGACCATGGGGCTGTCGATGAACTCGCCCTTTTCCTCGGCCGGTGAGGCCGGTGCGGCAGCGGCGGGGGCAGCGGCCACCGAGGCGGCCTGCACGATGGTCGCGACCGGAGCGGCAGAGGCAAATCCACGCACCACGCGGATGCGGCAATCCTTGTCGGCCAGTTCCAGCTCGGTCATGCCGGTTTCGGCCATGATCAGGCCAAGACGGCGGATCGAGTCGGGATCGGTGGGGAGTCGGTTCACGCGCATTCCTCCGGTGAAGGGGGCCGCAAGGGCTATTGGAGCTGGCCCCTAGCATAGGCCGGCGAGCCGGTCCAACCCGGCCCTGTGTTGCCGGTTCCCCCATGCGGGGTCATAATCGGGGCATGCCAGGAACCGTCGCCCTCACCCTGAACGGCGAAAGCCGCACCTTCGATGCTCCCCCACACGGCCCATTGTCCGTTCTGGGGCTGCTGGGATTGTTGGAACTCGACATGCGCAAGGTCGCGGTGGAACTGAACGAGGAGATCGTGCCCCGTTCCGCCTACGCGGAAACTTGGCTGTCCAGCGGCGATTCGCTGGAAATCGTGCATTTTATCGGTGGAGGCTGACGTGGACGGACAAATCGCTGGCGATGATACCTGGACGGTGGCTGGCCGCACGTTCCGCTCCCGCCTGATCGTCGGGACCGGCCGCTACAAGGATCTGGAGGAAACCGCCGCCGCCATCGAGGCCAGCGGCGCGGAAATCGTCACCGTGGCGGTGCGGCGGGTGAACCTGTCCGACCCCAAGGCGCCGATGCTGCAGGATTACGTCGATCCCAAAAAGATCACCTATTTGCCGAACACCGCCGGCTGCTTCACCGCCCGCGAAGCCGTCCGCACGCTGCGTCTGGCGCGGGAAGCCGGCGGCTGGAACCTGGTGAAGTTGGAGGTTCTGGGGCCGGCACCGCTGCTGTATCCCGACATGCCCGGCACGTTCGAAGCGGCCGCCGAACTGATCAAGGACGGGTTCGAGGTGATGGTGTACTGCGCCGACGATCCTCTGGCGGCGGTGCGCCTACAGGAGATGGGGTGCGTCGCCATCATGCCTTTGGGCGCGCCGATCGGGTCCGGCCTCGGGCTGCAGAACCCGGCGATGCTGTCGATGATCAAGGAAAACGTCACCGTGCCGTTCGTGGTCGATGCCGGGATCGGCACGGCGTCGGACGCCGCCATTGCGATGGAGCTGGGCTGCGACGCGGTGCTGCTGAACTCCGCCATCGCGCATGCCAAGAACCCGGTGATCATGGCGAAGGCGATGAAGCACGCGGTGGAGGCGGGGCGGCTGGCGCATCTGGCCGGGCGCATGCCGCGCCGTATGGGCGCCGATCCGTCGAGCCCGTTGAGCGGATTGATCCGGTAGGGGCATCGTGCCCCCGGAACGCGTCGAAACCCTGATCGTCGGCGGTGGCCAAGCCGGCCTGACCATGAGTCACCGGCTGAGCCAGCGCGGCCGGCCGCATCTTGTCGTCGAACGCGGCCGCATAGCCGAACGCTGGCGGTCCGAACGGTGGGACGGGATGCATTTCCAGTCGCCGCGGTGGGCGACTCGGCTGCCGGACTTCCAGCTGCCGCACACCGACCCCGACGATTTCGCGACAGCGCGGGAGATCGCGGATTTCATCGCTGCCTACGCCGAGCGGATTGGGGCGCCGGTGCGGTGCGAGACGCCGGTGACGGCGCTGCGGCGGACGGGGGACGGATTTCGCGCGGAAACGCCGTCCGGGAACATCGATGCTGCGAACGTGGTAGTCGCGACCGGGCCGTTTCAGCGGCCTCTCCCGCCCGCGTTCGATCTGGAGATCTTTCAGGTTCATGCGTCGGGGTACCGCAATCCGGCGCAACTGCCGCCGGGCGGGGTGCTGGTGATCGGCAGCGCCGCCTCCGGCACGCAGATCGCCGAGGAGCTGATGCTGGCCGGCCGTCAGGTGTTTCTGTCCATCGGCCCGCACCGCCGCATGCCCCGGCGCTACCGCGGCAAAGACCTGTTGTGGTGGTGGGATGCGCTGGGCATCGACAGTATCCCGGTCGAGAAGCGCAATCCGCATTTGGCCCCGCCCGTGCACTCCGGTGCCTATGGCGGGCGCACGATCGATTTCCGCCGCTTCGCCGCTCAGGGCATGGTGCTGCTTGGAAAAGCGTTGGACGCGCGGGATGGCATGGTGCGCTTCGCCCCCGACCTGATGGACAATCTCGCGGCCGGCGACGCGGCGTATCTGGCGCTGCTGGACGCGGCGGATGCGCATGTGCGAGCGGTTGGGCTGGACCTGCCGGAGGACCCGGCGGCACGGGTGCCGGTGCCAAATCCGCCCGCACTCGATGGTTCCATCGGGCAGATGGACCTGCTCGCGGCCGGGATCGGATCGGTTATCTGGTGCATCGGGTACAGCCTGGATTTCGGGTGGATCGATATCCCGGTGCTGGACGAACGGGGGAACCCGAAGCACCGCTACGGCGTCACCGACATTCCCGGCTTGTATTTTCTCGGACTGGGTTGGCTTTCGAAGGCCAATTCCGCGTTTCTGTATGGCGTTGGCGACGACGCGATCCGGCTCGCGGATCATCTCGCGTCGCGCGTGACCCGACGATGAGCACGATCCCCCGCACGACCGGCGTTCTGGAAACATCGCTCTATGTGGACGACATCTCGCGCGCCCGGGATTTCTACCAACGCGTCTTCGGGTTCGAGGTCTTTTTCGGCGACGCCCGCATGTGCGCGATGGGCATCCCCGGGAGCCAGGTGTTGCTGCTGTTCCGCCGCGGCGCCACGACGGAACCGGCTCCGGCCGGCGGCGGGTTCATCCCACCGCACCACGGCGCAGGCCCGTTGCATCTGTGCTTCGCCATCCCGTTGGGCGCGTTGGCCGCGTGGGAAGCGCATTTGCGCGGCCTCGGCATCGACGTCGAAAGCCGGTTGCGCTGGTCGAAAGGCGGCACGAGCCTGTATTTCCGCGACCCCGACAACAATTCCATCGAGGTCGCGACGCCGGGCCTATGGCCGCATTACTGACTATTCCGGCGCGGGCGAGGCCAGCGGCTTGTCCTTCTCCACGATGTAGGTCGCGACAACCTTGGTTTTCGCGTTGCCGTTTTTCACGCTGTGCGGCACTTCGGCCGGGATTTGGAAGCCGTCGCCGGCATTCAGCACGCGATCCGGCTGGCCTTTGACCGACAAAGTGCTGCTGCCGGACACAACGTAGCTGGACTCGACACCGGGGTGCGTGTGGCGGGCGACCAGGACGCCCGGATCGATCTCGACCTCCACCAGCACGCAGACATATTTGTCGCCGGGGTATTCGGTCTTTTGGATGATCTTGCGGCTGAAGCCGGGCGCGCCCTGCGCGGCCACTTCCCCTTTGGCGGCGATCAGGCCGATGGCGGCACAGATTCCGCAGGATACGATATTCCGGCGTTTGAACACGATGGGGTCCTCCGCTTTCGTTACGCTGCGACGATCACATGCCCGGTTCCGGCGCGTCAACCCGAACCTGCCGCGATCAACCCCTTGCGCCGCAACGCAACATGGCATACCTTCTTCGTTCACATACCCCTTAACCGGAGACTGGCCGCATGGCGCGCGTTACCGTCGAGGACTGCGTTCAGAAGATCCCCAACCGCTTCGAGCTCGTGCTGCTCGCGGCGCAGCGCGCCCGCAACCTGTCGCGGGGCGAGGAACTGACCGTCGATCGCGACAACGATAAGAACCCCGTCGTCGCCCTGCGCGAAATCGCCGAGGAAACCATCGAGCTGCCGAAGATCGAGCAGGATCTGATCCGCTCGCTGTCCCGGTCCCCGGAACCGGAACCCGCGGACGAGGAAGTGCTGGACCTTATCCCCACCGACCAGAACATCTTCGGCCTACAGGACGTGTCCGCCGAGGAAGAACAGGCCGCGCTGGCCGCCGAAGCCGAAGACATGTCCCCCGAAGATCTGGAAGCGGCTATCGAGGCGGAGCTCGGCGGCCGTAACCATCGGTAAGCCCATGGCGGGCCAAGCAGCATGACCCAATCGGGGATCGGTCGCGGGAAGCCGCTCGCCGCCCCCGATGGCGCGGCAGCCGCCGTCGCCGCAGCGGAACCCAAAGCGCGTCCCGACATCATCCGTCAGTTCGAACTGACGGAAAAAATCCATGCCTACGATCCCAAGGCCGATACCGGCCTGATCGACGCCGCCTACGTGCTGGCCATGCAGGCGCATGGCAACCAGCGACGCGATAACGGCGACCCCTACATCACCCATCCGATCGCGGTCGCCGACATTCTGGCGGGCTACCGGCTGGACACAGCCTCCATCGCCACAGGCCTGCTGCACGACACCATCGAAGACACCCCCCTTCGCCTCGCCGATATCGAAGCTCGCTTCGGCAAGGAAATCGCCGGGCTGGTGGACGGCGTCACCAAGCTGACCCGGCTGGAACTGCAATCGGACCGCACCAAGCAGGCGGAGAACTTCCGCAAGCTGGTGCTGGCCATGAGCAAGGACATCCGCGTCCTGCTGGTGAAGCTGGCCGACCGCCTCCACAACATGCGCACCCTGCATTTCGTGCAGAAGCCCGACCGGCGCCAGCGCATCGCCCGCGAAACCATGGAAATTTATGCGCCTTTGGCCGAACGCATCGGCATGGACGCGGTGAAGACCGAACTCCAGACATTGTCCTTCGCGGAGCTGGAACCGGACGCCTACGGCACCATCCAGGCGCGCCTGAACTTCCTGCGCGGCCAAGGTGCCGACGTCATCGACGAAGTGCGGGAGGAACTCGCCCGCATCTGCCGCGATGCCGACGTGAACGTCCTGGGCGTCACGGGACGCGAGAAATCGCCGTTCTCCATCTGGGAGAAAATGCAGCGCCGCGATGTCGCGTTCGAGCAGCTGTCCGATCTGATGGCCTTCCGCGTCGTCGTGGCGACCAAAGCCGATTGCTACGCCGCGCTCGGGGCCGTGCATTCCGCCTATCCGGTCATCGCCGGACGGTTCAAGGATTACATTTCCACCCCGAAAACCAACGGCTACCAGTCGCTGCATACCGGCGTGACGCTGCGCGAACCGCGCAACCAAAAAATCGAAATCCAGATCCGCACGCCGGACATGAACGACGTGGCGGAAAACGGCGTCGCATCGCATTGGCTCTATAAAACGCACGACGCCAAGATCGACGGCAAGGAAACCCAGCAGTTCCGCTGGGTGCAGGACCTGCTGGAAATTCTGGAGAACTCCGCTTTGCCGGAGGATTTCCTGGAAAACACCAAGCTGGAACTCTATGGCGATCAGGTGTTCTGCTTCACGCCCAAGGGCCAGCTGATCCAGCTGCCGCGTGGGGCGACTCCGGTGGATTTCGCCTACGCCGTGCACAGCCAGATCGGCGATACCTGCGTCGGCGCCAAGATCAACGGCCGCCTGCTGCCGCTGCGCCATCAGCTCCAGAACGGCGATCAGGTCGAGATCATGACCGCTCGTGGCGGTACCCCGTCGCCGCAGTGGGAGCGCTTTTGCGTCACCGGCAAGGCGCGTGCCCGCATCCGCCGCTTCATCCACCAGGAACAGCGGGAACAATCGCGCGATGCCGGCAAGGCCGAACTGACCAAGGCATTCCGGCAGGCGGGTGTGGACGGGTCGGAAAAAGCCCTCGAACCGCATTTGAAGGCGCTGAAGATCGGGGCGCTCGACGATCTGTATATCGCCGTGGGCAACGGCAACCTCAGCCCCCGCGACGTCGTCACCACCGCCTATCCCGAGTTGAAGCAGGCCGCTCGGTCGCAGCGCGTGGTGCCGGGGCTGCTGGCGCGGACCGCTCGCGGCACCAAGCCGGATCATGGGATGCCGGTCACCGGCCTCGTGCCCGGTATGGCATTCAGCTTCGCCGGCTGCTGCCATCCGGTGCCGGGCGATGAGATCGTCGGGATCGTCGCCACCGGCAAAGGGGTCACGATCCATGGCCGCGACTGCCAGACTCTGGCCGGTTTCGCCGCGACACCCGAGCGGTTCATCGATGTGGATTGGAATTACGAGGTGCTGAACAAGGGCGGCCCGAACGGTAAGCCTCCCGGTCACACCGCGCGCATCAGCATCGTCACCGGCAACGATCCCGGCGCGCTCGCGGTGCTGACCAACGCGATCGCCAAGCAGGATGGCGCCGTCGCCAACCTGAAAATCGTCAACCGCCAGTCCGACTTCATGGAGACGATGGTGGACGTGGATGTGCGGGATTTGCAGCATCTGGCGAAGGTCGTCGCCGGTTTGCGCGGCGCCAACGGCATCCAAAGCGTCGAGCGGGCCAAGGGCTAATGATCCTCGGCCTGGGTTCGGACATCTGCGACATCCGCCGGATCGAAAAGGCCATCGCCCGCCACGGGGATCGGTTTCTCGACCGCGTGTTCACCCAGCAGGAGCGGGCGGAAGCGGGGCGGCGGGCGGAGAAGATCAGGCCGTCCACGTATGCCAAACGCTTCGCCGCGAAGGAGGCCGGGGCCAAGGCGCTGGGCACCGGATTCGTGGGCGGCGTGTTCTTTTCCAATCTGGAGGTGGTGAATCTGCCCGGCGGCAAACCCACATTGGTGCTGACGGAGGGTTCGGCCAAACGACTCGCGTCGCTGGTCCCGGCGGGGATGGCGGCGCAGGTCGATCTGACGATGACGGACGAATACCCCTACGCCTTCGCGCAAGTCATCATATCCGCCGTGCCTGCACCGCGTCCTTGACACGGCAACCACGGGCGGGCTTGAACCCCGCGTAATCTCACCTTGAAAGCCCCATTCCTCATGGCGACCAGCAAGGCCGCGCCCAAGCGCCAACAAGGCGTATGGGCCGAAAACATCAAAACCATCGTGTATGCCGTGCTGATCGCGGTCGGCGTGCGCACGGTGATGTTCGAGCCGTTCAACATCCCATCCGGCAGCATGATCCCCACGCTGCTGGTGGGGGATTATCTGTTCGTATCGAAATACAGCTACGGCTACTCCAAATACTCCATGCCGCTGTCGCCGCCGCTGTTCCATGGCCGCATTTTCGGCGCGCTGCCGAAGCGCGGCGACGTGGCGGTGTTCAAATGGCCGCGCGATAACTCCACCGACTATATCAAACGCATCATCGGCCTTCCGGGCGACCGTATCCAGGTGAAGCAGGGCCAGCTGTACGTGAACGGTGAACTGGCGCCGCGGGCGGCGGAGGGTGTTTTCACCGCGAAGGACCAGGGCATCCGGACGGAGCTGCGGCGTTACCAGGAAACCCTGCCCGGCGGCGTGAAGCACGATATCCTTAAGGCCACCGACGGCGCCAGCAACGCGCAGCGGTCGGATTTCGACCCGGCACGGGAGTTCGATGCCAACAACACCGTCGAATACACGGTGCCGCCGGACCACGTGTTCGCGATGGGCGACAACCGCGACATGTCGTCGGACAGCCGGTTCATGAACAGTTCCGGCGTCGGCTTCGTGCCAGTGGAGAACCTCGTGGGGCGGGCGGAAATCCTGTTCTTTTCCATCGAAAGCGATCCCAACGACAATTGGTGGGCGTTTTGGGAATGGCCGTTCAAAATTCGCTACTCCCGCATCCTGAAATTCATCCATTGACGACGGCGCTGGAGACCATCCTCGGGCACAATTTCGCCCGAGCCGATCTGGCGCGGGAGGCGATGACCCATCGGTCGGCGTCCTCGGGGCGCGGATCGCGCGGATCGAACGAACGGCTGGAATTCATCGGCGACCGCGTGCTGGGCCTGATCATGGCCGAGTGGCTGGCGGAGCGGTTCCCCAGGGAACAGGAAGGCGATCTCGGGCGGCGGCTGGCGCATTTGGTGTCGCAGCCGGTGCTGGCGCAGGTGGCCGAGGATATCGGTCTGGCGAGCGCTCTGTCGGTCTCGGTCGGCGAAGCCAAGGCCGGGGTGAAGCAGCGCGCGACCGTGCTGGCCGATGCGCTGGAGGCGGCGCTCGGTGGCCTTTATCTCGACTCGGGGCTGGAGCCGGTACGCGGTTTCATCCGCCGCGCCTGGGATGCGGCGATGACGGAACACGCGGAACCGCCGAAGGATGCCAAGAGCGCGTTGCAGGAATGGGCGCATAAGCGTGCTCGGACGACTCCGGTCTATGCAGTGACAAACCGCGCGGGGCCGCCGCACGCACCGGAATTCACCGTGACGGTGAAGGTGGGCGACATGGCCGGGGTCGGGGTCGCTGGCAGCAAGCAGGCGGCGGAACAGGCGGCCGCGGCGGCCTTGTTGGGGAGCGTCCAGGTATGAAATGCGGTTTTGTCGCCATTGTCGGCGCGCCCAACGCGGGCAAGTCCACGCTGCTGAACCGGCTGACCGGTGCCAAGCTTTCCATCGTGTCCCCCAAGGCACAGACGACGCGGTTCCGGGTGCTGGGCATCATGATGCGCGGCGAAAGCCAAGTGCTGCTGGTGGATACGCCCGGCATTTTCCACCCGCGCCGTAAGCTGGACCGAGCGATGGTGAAGGCGGCGTGGAGCGGTGCGGCGGACGCCGATCTGGCGGTGCTGCTGGTGGACTCCAAAGCCGGTGCCACGGCCGATGTGCGGGCGATCGCCGCGCAATTGGGCGCGTCCGGCCGACGCTGCTGGCTGGTGCTGAACAAATGCGACTTGGTGACGCCGGGGGCGCTGCTCCCGCTGACGGCCACGCTGACGGAACTGGCGACGTTCGAGGAAACGTTCATGGTCAGCGCCTCCACCGGCGACGGGCTGCTGGAGCTGATGGACGCCTTCGCGGCGGCGGTGCCGGAAGGGCCGTTTCTGTATCCCGAGGACGATCTGACCGATCTGCCGGAGCGTCTGCTGGCGGCGGAGATCGTGCGGGAGCAAATCTTCATGCAGACGCATGAGGAAGTGCCCTACGGCACCACGGTCGAAACCGAGACCTGGACCGAGCGCAAGGACGGGTCGGTGCGGATCGACGTGACGGTTTACGTGGCTCGCTCCGGGCACAAGGCGATTTTGATCGGCGAAAAGGGATCGAAGATCAAATCGATCGGCGCCCGTGCCCGTCAGGATTTGAGCCGGTTGCTGGAGCGGACGGTGCATCTGTTCCTGAACGTCAAGCAGCGCACGGGCTGGGATGAGGAAGGTGCTCGGTTGCGGGCGATCGGGTTGGAGGATCCGGGTTAGCGGCGATATTTCTCGTCGATATAGGTGTTTGAAAATATAGGACCGCGCACCGGGTATCCTGCCACCTTCCGCCATCGCCCCCCATGCGCTCGGCCAACCCGGCGTCATCGTTTTTTGGCATGAGCATCTGCCGCTGATGCCGGCCCTCGCGATCCTGGCCCGACGCATCCCCGGCTAAACGCCCGAACCACCCCCACGCCGTCATGGCGGGCGAAGGCCCGCCACCCGCGACCTTCCCCGTTGCTTGGGCCGAACCTGTCGCAACCAGCCGGCTCACGGCGCATGAGGTGTTGCCCTCGCTCCTGCGGGAGGTGTGAGGGGCGGGGGGCGATACCACGGTCGCTCACGTTGTATCGGGTCTTGCCGCCGCAAACCGACCGCCATCCCCAAACCCTCGCCACCACTGCACCCCCGAGTCTCACAACCGTCTCAACCCACGAAATCCGAGACTCCGTCTCACCACCCGCCACAAACCCCGCCCGCCGGAGCGCCCCCGCCGACCGAAGTGTTTTTCACACGGATGAACACAGATAAACATGATGGCCTACACCCGTGTCGCCCGCGAGGCCCCCACCCGCCGCCGGCCCACACCGAACCCGCCACAAGCGAGGCCCATCATGTTCATCTGTGTTCATCCTCCGTTCTTACCCGATCCCTTACCCCGCGCCAACACCGAACCGGTCTCCCGCATCCCCCGTCATGGTCGGGCCAGACCCGACCATCCCGGGCCAACAGGCCAACACCGAACCGGTTTCCCGCATCCCCCGTCATGGTCGGGCCAGACCCGACCATCCCGGGCCAACAGGGCAACACCGAACCGGTTTCCCGCATCCCCCGTCATGGTCGGGCCAGACCCGACCATCCCGGGCCAACAGGGCAACACCGAACTGGTTTCCCGCATCCCCCGTCATGGTCGGGCCAGACCCGACCA
>CAITUP010000170.1 GCA_903895595.1 uncultured Acetobacteraceae bacterium
CACCCCGTCCGCCAGTTCTCCCCCTTTAAACCCCCGCCCCTTCCCCCAACATAAAGGAAAGGCTCCGGCGAAACGCGCATCGGACCGTCACGCCCACCGCCCTCGAACAGGAGCGTCGCATGTCCGCAAACGGCCCAGAAAACGTCGGCAAATGCCCGGTCGCCCACAGCACCCGCCCCAATGCCACGCTCGGCGGCCAGTCGAACCGCGATTGGTGGCCGAATCAGCTTAATCTGCGACTGCTGAACCAGAACGGGTCTCGGCCCAATCCCATGGGGCCGGAATTCGACTACGCCGAGGCCTTCAAAACCTTGGATTACCATGCCCTGAAGCAAGAGCTTTACGCTCTCATGACCGACTCCCAGGATTGGTGGCCAGCCGACTACGGGCATTACGGGCCGTTTTTCATCCGCATGGCATGGCACAGCGCCGGCACCTACCGCATCGCGGACGGACGAGGTGGCGCGGGCTCCGGCGCGCAGCGTTTCGCGCCGCTGAACAGCTGGCCGGATAACGTCAACCTCGACAAAGCCCGCCGCTTGCTCTGGCCCATCAAGCGCAAATACGGCGACAAAATCTCCTGGGCCGATCTTTTGATCCTGACCGGGAATTGCGCGCTGGAATCGATGGGCTTCAAAACCTTCGGCTTCGGCGGCGGTCGCGTGGACATCTGGGAACCAGAAGACGACATCGACTGGGGGACCGAGGATACTTGGCTGGGCGACAAGCGCCACAGCGGCGACCGCGATCTGGCGAACCCCTTGGGGGCCGTGCAGATGGGCTTGATTTACGTCAATCCCGAAGGCCCCAACGGCGTCCCCGACCCGCTCGCCTCCGCCCGCGACATTCGCGAAACCTTTGCCCGCATGGCGATGGACGATGAGGAAACCGTGGCGCTGATCGCCGGCGGCCACACCTTCGGCAAAACCCATGGCGCGGGCGATGCGGCACTGGTCGGCCCCGCGCCGGAGGCCACCGGCCTCGCGGAACAAGGCCTCGGCTGGAAGAGTTCCTTCCGCAGCGGCAAAGGCGGCGACGCGATCGGCAGCGGGTTGGAGGTCATCTGGACCACAACGCCGACGAAATGGAGCAACAACTACTTCTGGAATCTGTTCGGTTACGAGTGGGAACTGACGAAAAGCCCGGCCGGCGCGCATCAATGGACGCCCAAGCACGGCATGGGCGCCGAAACGGTCCCGGATGCGCACGATCCGACCAAGCGCCACAGCCCGTCGATGCTGACAACCGACCTCGCGTTGCGCGTCGATCCCGCCTACGAAAAAATCGCCCGCCGTTTCCACGAAAATCCCGACCGGTTCGCCGACGCCTTCGCGCGGGCGTGGTTCAAGCTGACGCATCGCGACATGGGCCCGCGCGCCCGCTACCTCGGCCCCGAGGTCCCGGCGGAGGTCCTGATCTGGCAGGACCCGGTCCCAGCCGTCGCGCATCCTTCGATCGACGCGCAGGATATCGCCTCGCTGAAAACCAGGATTTTAGCGGCCGGGCTGACCGTGCCGGAGCTGGTCTCGACCGCCTGGGCTTCGGCCTCGACCTTCCGCGGCTCCGACAAGCGCGGCGGCGCCAATGGGGCACGTGTTCGCTTGGCCCCGCAAAAGGATTGGGAGGTCAATCAGCCCGCCCAATTGGCGAAAATTCTGGCGGCATTGGAAGGGGTTCAGACGGATTTCGCGGCCGCGCCAAGCGGCGGGAAACGCGTGTCGCTGGCCGATCTGATCGTCCTCGGCGGTTGCGCGGCGGTGGAACAGGCTGCGAAAGCCGCCGGCCACGATGTGACGGTGCCGTTCGTGCCCGGCCGTGTCGACGCGTCGCAGGAACAGACCGACGTTGAATCCTTCGCCGTGCTGGAACCGGCGGCGGACGGGTTCCGCAATTACGCCAAGCCCGAATATGCCGCCCTGGCCGAACGCATGCTGCTCGACCGTGCGCAGTTACTGACGTTGACCGCGCCGGAAATGACGGTTCTGGTCGGCGGGATGCGCAGCATGCTGACCCAGCGTCCGGGAACTCTGACGAACGGATTTTTCGTCGATCTGCTGGACATGGGGACCGTGTGGACACCGGTAGCCGAACCGGAAACGCTGTTCGAGGGCCGCGATCGCACCACCGGCAAGCTGAAATGGACCGCCACCCGCACCGACCTGATTTTCGGGTCGAACGCGCAGCTGCGGGCCTTGGCGGAGGTTTATGCGTCAGACGGTGCCGACACCAAGTTCGTGCGCGATTTCGTGGCCGCTTGGGACAAGGTCATGAATTTGGACCGTTTCGACCTGTAGCGATCACCCCCGCGCCAGCAGCAACACCCCCAGCGAAACGATCAGCGAGGGCACCGTAACCGCCGCGCCCACCAGCACGAACTGCCGCACCGGCACCCGAACGCCCAGCCGGCGCAGCCAATCGAACCACAGCAGGCCGGCGAGGGACCCCATGGGCAGCAGACGCGGCCCCAGGTCTCCGCCGATCAGGGCAGCCACCACGGGTAAATGCGTGCCATCCCCCATGTCGCCGAGCACCAATGCGTTCATGACGGCGATGGGGTGATTGTTCATCAGTGCGGAGCCCACAGCCGACACCGACGCGATCAGCAACAACCGCGCGTCGCCGTCGCCCGCCAGCGCATAAAGCCCCGCCAGCCGGTCCACGACGCCGGCATTGAGCAAGCCCAAAACGATCGCGAAGATGCAATACAGAAACGCCATGATCGGCCAGGACACCATGGCCCGCAGCTCCCCCGGCGTCGCCACGCCGTGGTTCCGGCACAGGACGGTCCCCAAAGCAGCCACTCCGGCCGCGACCACCCAAACGGGTCCGCCGAAATAGGAAATCGCCGGGTAGCACGCCAGAGACAGAACCATCACGACAAGGAACGACCGAGCATAAGGCGCGAGGCTGGGCGCCTGCGCCGCCACGCTGTCCACCCGCACGTCGGCGTCCATAAGCTGGTGCCGGAACAGAAACCGCATCACCCCGTAAGCAACGAACCACCCGGCCAGCGCGATCGGGCCCATCCGCATGGCATACTCGTTGAAACCGATCCCGGTATGTTCCGCCATGATCAGGTTCATCGGATTCGACGTCGACAGCGGCGCCACGCCGGCGGCGGCGAACACCGCGAAGGCGAACGGCACGATCAGGTCCGGCCGGCGGGGATAGCAACGCGCGATCAGTCCGACGATCAGCGGCGTGAGCAGCAGTATCGCGGCATCGTTGTTCAAAATCGCCGCCGTCAGCGCCCCGAGAATGAAAACCGAGCGGAACACATGCGCTGGCGACTGGCCGCCGCGAGGGGCCAAACGGGCCGCGAGCACATCCAAAATTCCCATCCGCTGCGCCGCCGCGGTGCTCAGCATGATCGACAGAATGGCCAGAACCGGCCGCCAGAGCGTATCGGCGGCTGTCCACAAATCCGCCGTGTGGATCAACCCCGCCGCCCACATCGCCGCGGTGACGAAAGCAGCGCCCACAGTCAGTCGCACGACGTGCGACTCACCGGGTGCGTTCGTTTCGGACAGTGCCAGCGATGGCAGTACCGGGATTTCGTTCACGCGGGCCGCCCCAAAAAGCGTGTTTGCGAAGGCACCATACCGGGCAGAGGGCGAACCCGGCAAACCCCCGCCGCGATTTAAATTTCCAGCGTCCCCCGCATCGCCGGTACGCAATTCCCCGCGATGGTCGCCGTCAGGCCATGACGATGTCGCGGAGGGCGAATGCGAACGGATGGGAGGTCGCGCCGGGGCCGCCACCGGTCATGACGATGTTGGCGCTGGCGATGCCGAGCAGCGAAAGCTCGGTATCGATCGACGAAACGATCGCCGCGTTCATCGCCTCGCCCTCCTCCACCTGCGAGACCGCCCCGATCCAGATGGTCGGCTTGAAGTGGAACACACCTTTATGGCGCGGTGCGATGTCGGTCTTCCGCGCCAGCAGCTTGCCGTCCCTGTAGATCTCGGCGTCGATCGCACCGACCGGCAGATTGTTCAACACCTGGATCTCGGTGGGTTCGGTGCCGACGCGGATCAGTGCCAGCCGGTCGCCCGCATCCGTCGCGCTCATGGCGAACAACTGGCCATTTTGCGCGTCGGTCCTCGGGGTAAAATTGCCCCGACTGTCGGTGGCCGCAATCTGCATCGTCATCGGGAAGACGAACGAATGGTGGTCGCCCTGGGCGATATGCTGGATCACTTTCCAGGCGACCGTGATTTCGTCGAAGTTCGTCGCAACGTTCCTCTGGAAGATCACGATGTCTGAGTCGTTGGTGCCGTACGACTGGTTGATGAAATTGAGCTGGATATTCATGATTCGCTCCTTGTTCTATGCGACCTTGGCTGGCCGCGGAAATGCCGGTGAGGCATCGGTGGATGGCTCCCCCCCCCCCGCGTCAGCCGCACAACATACGACGCACCGGGATTTCCCGCCCCCAAATCGTGTTTGTGAAGGCACCATACCCGCCGGAGGGCGTGTCCGGCAAACCTCGCGGCGATCTAGATTTCCAGCGTCCCCCGCATCACCGGTACGCAATTCCCCGCGATGGTTGCGGTCACGCCCCCCTTCCGCCGTTTTCCTGGCGCCGCCCAGCAGCACGCTCGGGCGTCCCATCTCGACACCTTGTTCGATCTCGTAGTGCAACGCCACATCGTCCCCCGGCGCGAAAGAGGTCAGCAGCGCCGATAATGCCGCGTTGGCGCTGCCGGTCGCTGGGTCCTCGACCGTGCCGCCGAGCGGGGCGAACATGCGGGTACGTAACCGCGTGGCGTCGCCGTCGCGGCGGGTGTACAGGTGCAGCCCGAACCGCGTGGCCAGAGCTTCGAACCGTCCCGCCGCGTCGCGGAAGGCCGCGATATCCGGTTCGGCGCACGCCAAAGCCTGCATGCTGGCGACTTCGGCGATCACGAACGGCGCGCCGACCGAGGCGATCAGCGGCGTGTGCGCGGTCGTCAGGATGTCGTCCAGCTCCAAGCCCGCACAGGCGGCGATGACGTCGGTGGGGATGGCGTCGCCGATCGTCAGCGACTGCGGCGCGGAAATACGGGCGCCGGTTATCGTGTGATTCGCGTCGCGCAGGATATGCACCCGCACCAGACCGGCGATTTCCTCGAACGTGTAATGTTCCGGCGGGTTCGGGTCCTGACAGGCCAGCACGAAGCCAGTGCCGACGTTGGGATGGCCGGCGAAGGGCATTTCATGGCGGCGGGTAAATATACGCACGCGCGCGTGATTCTTCGGATTGTCGGGCGGCAGGACGAAGGTGGTTTCGGACAGGTTGAACTCAGCCGCGATGGACTGCATGTCGCTGGCGGTCAGCCCCGTCGCATTGGGGAACACCGCCAGCGGATTGCCGCCGAACCGTTGATTGGTGAAAACATCGACGGTGACGAACTCGTAGCTGGCCATGGCGCTAAATCCTTTTTACGTCGTAGCCCTGCACGAAGCCGATCCGGGGCTGGCTGATGGATTTGCTGTAGGCGTTCGGCTGGTACTGCGAACCCAGCGGAATATACGGTACGTCGATCCAGGCGCGCCGTTGAATCTGCTCGCAGATGCGCTGACGCTCCTCCTGCGTGGGCGCTTCCAGCCATGCGGCGCGCAGGGTCTCGATCTCGGGGGAGGTCGGCCAGCCCGGCCAGGCGGCGGCGCCATTGCCGCGCAGACCCAGATGCCCGGCGGGATCGAAATTATTCACGCCGGTGATGCTGGAGTAGAAGATGTTCCAGCCGCCCTCGGCCGGCGGTTTGCGGCTGTTGCGGCGCTGCACCGTCGTGCCCCAGTCCACCGAATGGAAGTCGACGTTCATGCCGACCTTGCGTAACAAATCCGCGCCTACGAGGGCCAGCCCTTGCAGCGCCGGGTAGTCGGTGGCGCCGAGCATGACGACGGGGGTGTTGTCGTATCCGGCGGCTTTCAGTTCGCGACGCACGCGGTCGAGGTCTCGGGGCGCGGTCAGCACCTCCATCCCGGCGCTGTTGGCCATGGGGGTGCCGGGGCTGAAGAAGCCGACATTGTCTTTCCACAGGCTCCGGTCCTCGCCGAGCGAGGCGGTTTCGAATTCGGCCTGATCGATACCCCAGAGCAGGGCGCGCCGGATCGCGGGATTGTCGAACGGCGGATACAGATGGTTGAAGCGCATCAGCGCGAGCGATCCGCCGGGTTCCAGCAGAATGGTGGTCAGACGGGCGTTGGCGCGGATCACCGGCAGCAGATCGGCGGCGGGCTGCTGCACCCAATCGACTTCTCCATTGACCAAGGCGTTCACGGCGGTGGCGGCGTCGGGGATCACGTGCCACTCGACCCTGGGGAAATGGGCGATTTTCGGTCCGGCGGTGAAGGTGGCGGGCCCGTTGTCGCGCGGCACGTAGCCGGCGAAACGTTCGTAGACAACGCGCGATCCCGGCACGCGCTCGGCCGTCGCGAAACGGTACGGGCCGGAGCCGACCATTTCGGTGATCTGCTTGTTGGGGTCGGTCAACGCCAATCGTTCCGGCAGGATGCAGGGCATCGGCGTGGAGGGTTTGCCGAGCGCGTTCGGTAACAGCGGAAAGGGTTTTTTCAGACGGAACTGGATGCGGCGGTCGTCCAGCGCCGATAATTCGTCCGTTACCGCCATCAGGGCCTGCCCGAACGAATCCTTGGCGCAATAACGGCGGATGGAGGCGACGCAATCGCGCGCCAAGACCGGTGTGCCATCGTGGAACAGCAGGCCGGGACGCAGCGTCAAAATCCAGCGGCGGCCGTCGTCTTCGATGCTGTGGCCGGCCAGCATTTGCGGCTGCATCCGGTAGTCCGCATCCATGCCGTACAGCGTGTCGTAGACCATGTAGCCATGATTGCGCACGATCGTCGCCGTGGTGAACACGGGATCGAGGATCGGAAGATCGCCCTCCGGCACGATTTTCAGCGTGTCTCGGCTCTGTGCTCTTGCCACGAAGGGTGCGGCGAGGCTGACCGCGGCGGCCGTCAGCAATGGACGGCGGCGGATCATCCGACGCTCCCCCGCACCATGCCGTAAAGACATCCGCCGGCAGGATCGCGAAATCGTGATTTGCACGATCCGTTTACGATTTTATGCTGACTTGGCAATGGCGAGCACGGCAAGCGGGCCGCCCCTTCGGAATGGAGATACCAATGGCGGATGAAGAACAAAGAACCTTTTTGGTCATCGTCAGCGAAGACGGACCGGGTCAGGTTTCGTATAGCGGCAACAACATGGAAAGCGTGACGGTGGTGGACGATTTCATTTGCCAGATCGTCTACCCGTCCTTTTTCACCGCCGGCGGCGACCAACAGGTCACGGCAGACCTCCCCGATACGACGGCAGAAATCCTGGAGTTCGATCAATCCCACTGCAAGGTCATCGTTCGCGACAACGACCAGGCCCCCACCAGGATTTTCTTCACGCTGCATGTGACCGGTACCGTCGCGGATCAGTGAAACGTTCGCCCGCCGTCGACCGGCAGCGCGATCCCCGTGACGAACGACGATTCATCGCTCGTTAGAAACAGGATCGCCGCTGCCAGTTCCTCGGGCTGCGCGTGCCGGCCCAAGGCGTAACGCGACGCGATGGACGGCGATGGAGCGCCGTCCGCCGTGCGGATATGGCCGGCGGTCATCGGCGTTTCCACCGCGCCGGGGCAGACGGAGTTTACCCGGATCGCGGGTGCCAATTCCATCGAGGCCGATTTCGTCAGCGCGACCACGCCGCCTTTCGACGCGACATAGGCGATGCTGCCCGGCCCCGTCGGCATCAGCCCGACGCCGGAGGCGATGTTCACGATCGTCCCCTTCCCGCCCTTTTGCATGAACGGCGCGGCGGCCTGGATGACCAGGAAGGTGCCGGTCAGGTTGACGGCAACGGTGCGCGCGAAGACATCCGCCGACGTATCGGACAGGCCGGTTTCGGACAGGATGCCGGCGGCGTTTACCAGCCCGTCCAACCCGCCCATCGCTTCGGCGGCTTTGGCGACGGCGGCGGAGACGGATGCCGGATCGGACACGTCGCAACCGAAGGAAACGGCGCCGATCTCGTCCGCCACGGCTTTGGCGGCGTTGTCGGAACGATCCAGGATCGCGACGTCCGCGCCTTCCTGGCGGAACAAGCGGGCGGTGGCGCGTCCGATGCCGGAGGCACCGCCGGTGACGATGATTTTACGGCCGGTTAAACGAGGCATGGCGCGTTTCCTTTATATTTTATCGTCATGGTCGGGCCTGACCCGACCATGACGGGAGGAGTCTAAACCGGCTTCCAGGACCGGTCCACTTCTACATCGATCAGCGTCGGCCCATCGTGCTTCAACGCCGCCTTCAGCAAATCCTGCACATCCGACAACGTCGTCGCTCGGTGCGCCGTCAGGCCAAGGCCGCGCGCGACGCTGATGAAATCGATCCGGGGGCGGTCCAGCTCCATCCCGACGTAAAGATCGGCCTGCGCCGCCAGCCCCTTCATCGCGTTGGTGCGCTGCTTCAGGATGCGGTACGAGTAATTGTTGATAATCACGAACACCATCTGCAGGTTTTCGCGCGCCGCCGTCCACAGGCCCTGGATCGTGTACATCGCCGATCCATCGCCGATCAGCGCCACCACGGGCCGATCCGGCAGCGCCAACTTGGCGCCGATCGCCGCCGGCAGGCCCCAGCCGATGCCGCCGCCGCGCATACCGAAGAAGCTCTGGGGGTCGTCGCTTTTCAGGAACCGCCGCAGGCCGTTACCGGAGGATATGGTTTCGTCGATCACCACCGCATTGGCCGGCAGCATCCGCCCGATAGCCTGCATCAGCGGCAGCGGATGAATCGGGTGACGTTCGGCCAGGGCCTCGGCCATGGCGTTCAGTTTCGCGAGCGAGGAAATCCCCTCGGACCGCACATGCGCCAGCCGCGACACGGCGCGCTGGGCCTCGGCGGCGGAGCGGGCTTTCAGGATGGCGGCGGTGAGTTCGGGCAGCGTGGTTTTGGGTTCGCCCAGGATCGCGACCTCGGCCGGGTAGTTTTTCCCGAGTTCCCAGGGATCGGTGTCGATGTGGACGATCGGCATGCCCTCGGGCATCGATTCCACGTCGTCGGGCAGCGACAACGTGAACAGGTCGGCACCTACGGACAGCAGCAGGTCGTGCTGCATCAGCATGCCGCGGATCGCGGGCGGCAGGCGCACCAAGGCGCCGCGATACAACGGGTGGGACGACGGGAACATCGTCCGCGTCGCCATGCCTTCGTCGTAGACGGGGGCGCCCAAAGCCTCGGCCAGAGCGACCAGTTCGGACAAGGCATTGCCTTGGGGCACGGAATCGCCGGCGATGATCACCGGGCTTTCGGCTTTGGCCAGGATCGCGGCAGCCTGCGCGATGGCGGCGGAATCCCCGCGCATGCCGCTGGCCACCCGCGTCGGGCGGCCGAGATCGATGTCGGCGCTATCGGTCAGAATATCGCCCGGCAGCGACAGAAACACCGGGCCGGTCGGCGCGGCCATCGCGGTCTTGGCGGCGCGATGGATGGCGCGGGGCAGATCCTCCAGCCGGCGCACTTCCTCCGACCATTTCACGAAGGGGCGCGCGATGACCGGCAGATCGGCCCAGAGCAGAGGTTCGGTGAAGTTGAAGCGCTGCTCGTGCTGCCCGGCCGTCACCAGGATCGGGGCGCCGGCCTGCTGCGCGTCGTACAGCATGCCCATGGCGTTCCCGAGGCCGGGCGCCGCGTGGAGGTTCACCACCGACAACTGACCGGAGGCCTGGGCATACCCGTCCGCCATGCCCATGGCCGGAGCTTCCTGCAATGCCAGCACGTAGCGGAGCTGATGCTCCACCGCGAAAGCGTCCATCAGCGGCAGTTCGGTGGTGCCGGGATTGCCGAAGACGATCTTCACGCCCTCTTGCTTGAACAGCTCCAGCAGTGCGGTCTTTCCCGGCATCATCGGCATGGTCTATCTCTCCCTCATTCGCGGCATACCCCGCTACAAGGCAACCGGCCGCGAATCAAGCACACCCAAACCGGAGACCCTTCATGTCGAGACTGAACCGCCGCGCCGTCCTGGGCGGCCTGACCCTGGCGCCCTTGGCCATGCCGGCCCTGGTGCGGGCCCAAAGCACCTCCAAGCCGGTGAAGATCGGCCTGTTGAGCGACATGAGCGGGCCCTATCAGGACGTCGGCGGCCCCGGCAACCGCGTGTCCACCGAACTCGCCGTCGCCGATTTCGGCGGTTCGGTGCTCGGGCGCCCGATCGAAATCCTGCAGGCGGACGACCAGAACAAGCCGGATATTTCGACCAGCATCGCGCGCGAATGGATCGATGCGCAGGGCGTGGACGTACTGGCCGATGGCGCGGCAAGCTCCGCCGGTCTGGCGATCCAACAGGTCTGCCGGGAGAAGAAGCGGATTTATCTGATCACCGGGCCGGCGACGTCGGACATGACCGGCAAGCAATGCTCGCCGTTCGGGGTCCACTTCTCCTACGACACCTTCGCTCTGGCCCACGGCACCGGCACGGCGTTGACGAAGGCCGGCGGCGACAGCTGGTTCTTTATCACCGCGGACTATGCCTTCGGCTATGCGCTGGAACGCGATTCCGCCGACGCCGTGAAAGCCGCCGGCGGCAAGGTGCTGGGCTCCGTCCGCGCGCCGCTGGGGACGGCGGATTTCTCGTCGTATCTGGTGCAGGCGCAGGCGTCGGGCGCGAAGGTCATCGGCTTTGCCAACGCCGGCACCGATCTGCAGAACTGCATCAAGCAGGCGGCGGAGTTCGGCTTGGCGCGCGGCGGCGTGCGGCTGGCGACACTGCTGATGCAGGTCAGCGACGTGGTCTCGCTGAGCCAGAAGGTGTGCGAGGGGCTGGTCTACACGGACAGCTTCTACTGGGATTTGGACGACAAAACCCGAGCGTGGTCGGCCCGTTGGGGCGCGAAGATGGGCGGGCGGGTGCCGGGCCTGCTGCACGCCGGCAGCTACTGCGCGGCGACGCATTGGCTGAAAGCGGTGCAGGCGGCCGGCACGACGGACGCCGAGGCCGTGGTGGCGAAGATGAAGGCCCTGCCGGTCAACGACTTCTACAACACGGATGTGAAGGTGCGCGAAGACGGCCGGGTGATGCACCAGATGCACCTGTGGCAGGTGAAGCCGGTGGCGGAGTCCAAGTCGAAGTTCGACTACTGCAAGCCGTTGGCGACCATCGCCCCGGCTGACGCGTGGCGTCCGCTGGCGGATGGCGGGTGCCCGCTGGTGAAAGCTTAACGCCTTTATACCGACCCCGCGCGGCGTTGCTGCCGTGCGGGGTCGTATTTTGTCTAAATTATAATCTATTTTTCATGGAACATTGACAAACGCCGGTTCATTGGGCACCCCGTTGATAGAGGCACGTTGTATACCGCCTCGTATTTGTCCAGCGGAGACCAGCATGAAGAAAACCATAGCAATTTTGACGGCCGGCTTTATCGCTCTATCTGCATCTGTCGCGATGGCCGCGACGATGTCGGCGCTGACCAGCAGCGAAAGCCAATTGGCGAAAGCCGCGGAGACCCCTTATCCCATCAAGATGGTCAGCGAGCCGTCGAAATCCTACAAGGTGGAGGGTTCCAAAGTGATCATTCTGCGGGCAGGCGATTACTACCTGAACATGGCCGCCCAGGTCGGCGGCACCACGACGGGCGAAATCTATCTGTGGATGCGGGTGAACGGGAAAGATGTGGCCGACTCCAACTCCATCCAGACCATCCCGGTGAAGGGCTTCACGGCGGTGCTGGTGTCGCAAAGCGGCATGAGCCTGAAGAAGGGGGATGTCGTGGAGTTCGTCTACGCGGCGTCCGTGCCGGGTCTGGGCGTGATTGCCGTAACGCCGAAGGGCATGCCGGCGGTGCCGTCCGTCATCTTCTCCGTGCTGGAGATGTGACGGCGAGCTGGGGCTAATGGTCGCGGTCGGGTTGGCGGATGTGCCGGCCCGGCCGCATGCGTATCCCTAGGAAGAACTATGATCCGACCTTCTTACGAGCACCGTTCTTCCGTAGCAGAAACTCCCGCCCAACCTTGACCATCGGCACGCCGTCGTAGGCGACGATATCCGCTGTGGCATAGGTTTCCGACCATAAATCCGGAATGAAGCTGCCCGTCCCCACCACGTCGATCGGGGCGTGCGCGTCCTGCATCACCCGGCATTTGTCTACCCCGAAACCGGACGAAGCCACGATCTTGACCTTGTCGTAGCCGGCTTCGTTCAACGCCTCTCGCATGCGCCAGATCGCGGCCGCCGATACGCCCGTGCCCATCAAGTACCGCAGCTCCGTTTCGCCGCGGTAGCGGCGGATCGCACCGGGGGCGTGGCGTTCCAGCACGGCATAGCTTTCCGCGGGGTCCAGGCCTTCCAGGAAGCGACCACCGTGGGTGTCGAGGCGGAAGGCCAGTTGCCCGGCCGCCGCCATTTCGGGGAAGCGGGCGGCGACCGCCAAGCCGTCGGTGATCTCACGCCCGAAGTAATCGACCAGAACCGTCATCGGCTCATCCGGGTAGGTTTCGCGGAACATTTCCGCCGCGCGGACGGTGGAGCCGGCGTAGCCGATCAGCGAATGCGGCATCGTGCCCAAGCCCTTAGGGGAGCCGAACCAATGCGCTGTGCCGTCGTTGGCGTTGCCGACGAAGCCTTTCGCACCCTCCTTCCGTGCCGCGTTACTGCCGACCGAGGCCGCGTAGGCCATCATGTCCTGCATTTCCGCCCCGGCGCAGTGACGGGCATCCATCGCCAAAAAGGCGACCGACGGCAACGCGAGGCACATCTGGTAGGCGTTATGGGCGGCGACGCAGGCCGCGCCGATCTTCTGTAGAAGGATGGTTTCCAGGTCCGACAGCAGCGCCATGCTGCCGGAGATATAGACGATCGGCTCCCCTGCCCCGACCCAATCGCCTTCTTCGTACATCAGGTCGGTCGCGAACACGGTCTCCCGAGCGGTGGCGGCTTGGGCGAGCCAGTCCAGCATGAGGCGGGGGGCGCAGATGACGGGGCGGCGGAGGAACACCGCGTAGGTGACCTGCCGGTCCCCGAACCGCCCGACGATCTGCCGGGTGCGCTTAAAATACGTGTCGGCGCGCGCCGATACGTCTTCGTTCAGTGCGTCCATCGCCCTACTGCGCCGCGACGGCCAGAGGGGAGGATAGAAGGGTGGCGGGCACGCGGCGTTCCTTCAACTCGCGCGCCACCAGGAACGACAGTTCCAGGGATTGTTCGGCATTCAGGCGCGGGTCGCAAAAGGTTTCGTAGCGTTCGGACAGATCGGCCTCGCTGAGTTTATGCGCGCCGCCGGTGCATTCGGTGACGTCCTGGCCGGTCATTTCCACATGGACGCCGCCGGCCCAGGAGCCTTCCGCCGCGTGCACGTCGAAGAAGCCGCGGACCTCCGACAGGATGGCGTCGAAGTTGCGGGTTTTCAGCTTGTTGACGGTGGAGATGGTGTTGCCGTGCATCGGGTCGGACAGCCACACGACCTTGCGGCCCTCGCGCTGCACCGCGCGCACCAGCGGCGCCAGCTTCGCGCCCACCTTGTCGGCGCCCATGCGGGAGATCAGGGTGATGCGGCCGGCTTCGTTGTCCGGGTTCAGCACGTCCAGGATCCGCAGCAAGTCATCGGGTTCCTGCGTCGGGCCGACCTTCATGCCCAGCGGGTTCTTCACGCCGCGGAGGAATTCCACATGGGCGCCTTCCAACTGGCGGGTGCGGTCGCCGATCCACAGGAAATGGGCGGAGCAGCCGTACCACGCGCCGGTCGTGGAATCGATGCGGGTGAGGGCCTGCTCGTAGGGCAGCAGCAGGGCCTCATGAGAAATGTAGAAGTCGGTTTCCCGCATGTCGCGCGTGGTGGCGCTGGTCATGCCGCAGGCAGCCATGAAATTCAGGGTTTCATCGATGCGCGCGGCGAGATCGCGGTACTGCGCGGCCAACGGCGATCGTTCGACGAATTCCAGGTTCCAGCGGTGTACCTCATGCAGGTCGGCATAGCCGCCCGAGGCGAAGGCGCGCAGCAGGTTCAGGGTGGACGCCGACTGGAAGTAGCCTTGTTCCATACGAACAGGGTCGGGAATGCGGGCCTCGGCGGTGAATTCCGGGCCGTTGACGATGTCGCCGCGGTAGGACGGCAGGGTGATGTCGCCTTGGGTTTCGGTGTCCGACGAGCGCGGCTTGGCGAACTGCCCGGCCATGCGGCCCATCTTCACCACCGGCAACGAGGCGCCGAACGTCAGAACCACGGCCATCTGCAGCAGCACGCGGAAAGTGTCGCGGAAGCTGTTGGCTGTGAATTCGGAAAAAGATTCCGCGCAGTCCCCCCCTTGCAGGACGAAAGCTTTGCCCTCGGCCGCGAGCGCCAATTGCGCCTTCAGGCGGCGCGCTTCCCCGGCGAACACCAGCGGGGGGTAGCGGCCGATCTTCTGTTCCATGGCTTCCAGCTTGGATTGGTCCGGATAGGCCGGAACCTGCCGGATGGGGCAGGCACGCCAGGAGTCAGGGGTCCAGGTGGAAGGGGTTGGTGCGGGCATGTCGGGTCTCCTCGGCGGGGGTTATGCCGGGAAACCGGCGAATTGGCTACATGGGACGAAAAAACCGCGTCTGTTCACGGCTCCCTGCCCCCGTGAAGAGGCAGTGCCAGTTCGCGCCGGACATTCCCCTTCCGGACCGTTTGGCGCGAGGCAGGTACAAATACCTACGGATATTGCAACGAGCATCGTCAGTCACCAGTTGCGGACGTGCGGGTATGTCGGTCAGCGGACCGAACCACCGGACGCCCGGCAGTTCCGGACATTGCAAGCAAGGAGTTATCATGAAATTCATCGTTGGACTGGCCCTGGTTGGGGTATTGGCTGGCCTGGGCGGATGCGGCCGCACGGAGCCGGGCCGGGTAGAAGGTGGCGCCGCCGCGGGTGCCGCGACGGGTGCGACCGTGGGACTGGTCGGCGGGCCCGTGGGTGTCGTCGCCGGCGCCGTTATCGGTGGTGGGGCCGGTGCATTGACGGGCGCCGCGACCAAGCCATCGCAGGTCAATATCGGCGAACCGATCTGGGACAAGAAATAACCGCGCCCGGTTGCTACCGGCGCACTTGGCGTTTCGGCCGGGCAATCGCTCGGTTGGGCCGCCAAACGCTTCCATCCGGCAAATCAGACCCGTTCGACCCTGCGTAGTTTCCGACTCATGACAACAGAACTTCGGATGCGCAGTTTGTTTCACAGCGCCCAGCCCCGGACCACGCCCTGTTCCGAAGCTTGCATGGGCGCACAACCCGATAAGGACACCGTCATGACACCCTTCAGCAAAGTCATCGCTCGTTCTGCCTCAGCCAGCGGCTCGCTTCGGTTGGCAGCATTGATGGGTGCGGCGCTTCTCGCTGCCCCCCTGACTCCGGTGCTTGCCGCACCCACCGATATGCAGCTCGCACAAGCCGCGACGCCTCCCGCGATGCCAGCGGAAGCTAAGATGGACACCGTCGAACAGCGCATTACGTCGCTGCACGCGTCGCTGAAAATTACCCCGGACCAGGAACCGAAATGGACGCCGGTCGCGCAGTCGATGCGGGACAATGCCGTCGCCATGGAGAAAATGGTCGCCGAAAACAAGGCGACGCCCATGGACACTTTGTCCGCGGTGGACGATCTGAAGCGGTATCAGAAATTCGCGCAAGCCCATGTCGATGGGCTGAAACATATCCTTTCGTCGTTCGAGGGCCTGTACGCCGCGATGCCCGCCGCGCAGAAAAAAATCGCCGACGGCGTGTTCGAGGAGTCGGGCCGCAAGGCAATCGCCGCGCATGGTTAATCAACACGAAAGCAGGAGGCCCACATGGTTCGGTTAACCAAAGCGCTACCGAGGTCGAATCGCACGATCCGTCTCGTCGCCGGCATCGTCCTGTCATCCGCCTTCGCGATGGCGGCATTTGGCGGTGACGCCGCCGCTCAGGATCGCAGGTACGAACACCGCGGCCAACGCGAATACCGGCACAACTGGAATGGCGGATATTACCGTTCCCCGCCGGTTATCTACGGTTCCCCTTACTACTATCCGCCGCCGGTCGTTTACGGCCCCGGCATCGGGCTGAATTTCAATATTCGCTGATATATCGCCGAGCTGAACCGCGCACTCCGCCCAAGGCAGCGGAGTGTGCGGATCGTGGGATGCGTCATCCGATTTTGGCCACTTCCAACCGAAAGAGACCGCAATGCCCTTCGAATTGGCTCGGACGATGTTGCATCAAAAGCCATGGGGTATGCACGACATTCGCCCTTGGCACAAACAAGTGCCAACGCAGACCAGAACCGGTGAAATCAGTTATGAGCGCAACACCGAGACGAACCCGGTGCCCGCTTTATGTCTGAAGCTTCTGCTCGCGGACCAGCCATTATCGATCCAAGTGCATCCCGACGACACATATGCCATGACAATTGGCCTTCCCAGCGGGAAAAACGAAGCGTGGTACGTTGTCTGGGCCGCGCCCGGTGCGCAAATCGGCGTCGGCCTGACACAACATTTATCCCGCGCCCAATTGCATTTGGCAATCACCGATGGATCGATTGCCGATCTGTTGCTGTGGCGGACGGTCGCGCCCGGCGACAGTTGTCTGATCCCCGCGGGGACGGTCCATGCGATCGGCGCCGGACTCGTTATCGCCGAGATTCAAAACCGGGTCGACGCCACCTTCCGGCTCTACGATTACGGACGCGGGCGCGAATTGCACATCGATCAAGGCATGGCGGTTGCTCTCGCCGAACCGGCGGCGGGATTATTCGAACAGTGCCGGCTATCGGATACGCGCAGATTGCTCGCCGTGAGCGCCAAATTCATATTCGAACGCCTCGACCTTCCGCCGCGATCGACTTGGCTGTTGGATGCGACGCCGGAAACTTGGCTTCTGGTCCTCTCCGGGCATGGGACGACTGGAAATCTGGCCCTCGCAACCGGCGACGCGGTCTTTGCCCAACAGGATAAAATGACCCTGCGTGTGCAAGACAAAGGCCTTACCGCCCTGATCGCCTACGAGGGAAGCGGGCCCAACAGTTCGCTTCTCCAAAAAGCCGACGGGGATATCGTCGAGCAGGACCCCGACGCCCAGGTTCTCACGGGCCTTACCAGCGCCATGACCGCCTTTACGCGCCCTCGGGACAGGAGCCATTCATGATAAATCTTCGTCGTATCGCGATTCTCGGAAACCATTTACCGCGCCAATGCGGCATAGCGACCTTCACTCACGATCTGCATGCCGCTGTGCGGGCCGCGCGTCCAGCGCTGGATACCGCCGTCGTTGCGATAACAGGGGCTGGTACGTCCCATGACTACCCGCCATGCGTGAATTTCGAAATTCGGGAGAATGTCCTTGGCGACTATTCCCGGTCGGCGATATCCATGGCTGCCACCGATACGGACCTCGTGTGTCTGCAACATGAGTACGGCATTTTCGGCGGTATCGCCGGCAGTCATATTCTGGAATTTCTCGACCATTCGACCATTCCGGTTGTAACCACGCTGCATACCGTTCTGGCCGAACCCACCCTGGCACAGCGGCGGACGATCGAGCGTGTTATCGATCGTTCCACCAAGCTGATCGTGATGGCCGACCGGGCGCGGGCGCTGCTGCAAACGGTACACAACGTGCCGGACAGCAAAATCGAGGTGATCCCGCATGGCATCCACGACAGACCGCTATGCAGCCCCGACGACGGCAAAACCGCGCTCGGCTACGAAGGCAAGAAAGTCATCCTGACCTTTGGCCTGCTTTCGCCGAATAAGGGCATCGAGACCATGCTCGATGCGATGCCGCGCATTTTGCAGGCCAGCCCGGGCGCTGTGTACATCGTTCTCGGCGCGACCCATCCCAGCTTGCTGCGCGAGCACGGAGAAGCCTATCGCGACCTGTTGCTGGCCCACGCCCAGACGCTGGGGATCGAGAACCACGTTGTATTCGTCAACCAATTCGTGGATCAAGCAACGCTCCTCGACTATATCGCGATGTGCGATGTCTACGTGACACCCTATGCGAACGAAGCCCAGATGACATCGGGCACACTGGCTTATAGTTTCGGTATGGGCGCCTCCGTCGTATCGACCCCTTACTGGCACGCGACAGAGCTATTGCGGGATAATCTAGGCATTTTAGTACCCTTTGCCGATGCCGAAACCATGGGACGGGAAATCGCCGGGCTTCTGACCGACCCCACCCGGCGTCAAGCGATACGAGCGCGCGCTTATGCGGCCAGCCGTTCCATGACCTGGCCGGAAACCGCCAAGCGTTATTTGGAGGTCTTCGATCGGGCCTGTGCGGTCGTTCGGTCCGCCGAACCCAAACCACCGCGCGGTTTGCAGGCCGCTTTCGATTCCAGCGCATTGCCGGACGTCGAAATCGACCATTTCCTGTCGTTTTGCGACGATACCGGAATGCTTCAACATGGCCATTATGGTGTGGCCGCTCGGGAACACGGATACTGTCTGGACGACAATGCGCGTGCATTGTTGCTGGTGTCCGCTTTGGCACGCCAAGGGGATACCAGAATTCCCGGCGCCGCCTCCGCCCCGCTGATGGCATTTGTCCGCCATGCCTGGAACCCGGATACCAGCCGATTCCGAAATTTCATGAGCTTCGATCGTCGCTGGTTGGAAGACACGGGATCCGAAGATAGCCACGGACGGGCGCTGTGGGCCCTCGGCGACCATGTGCGGAGTAGCGCGGAAGCCACCCATGTCACGTGGGCGGTTGCACTGTTTGCCAAATCCTTCCCGCAGGCCACATCATTTACGTCCCCGCGCGCGTGGGCGTTTACGCTTTTGGGTCTCAATGCCTGGTGTTCCGCGGTCGTCGGCGATTTGCAGGCGCGCCGCTTAAGGCAGTCGCTGGCGGAGCGTTTGATGTCCCTTATCCAAGAGGCAGACAACGGCGAATGGGTTTGGTTCGAAGACGTATTGGCATACGATAACGCGCGTTTGCCCCAAGCCTTAATCCAAACCGGCTTGGCAACCGGGTGCGACGCTTACGTGACGGCGGGCCTTCGCACCTTGAGCTGGCTTATGACTCGGCAAACCTCGCCCGCCGGTCATTTCCGTCCGGTCGGTTCGGATAGCTTCGGTGCCGCGAGGGCGATGCCCAAACCGTTCGATCAGCAGCCGTTGGAAGCAGCGGCGGCCATTTCGGCCTGTCTCGCGGCCTGGAGTGCGACCGGGGACATGGCGTGGCGCGCGCGCGCGATTACCGCCTTTCGGTGGTTCATCGGTCATAACGATCTGGCGATATCGCTGGCCGACCCCAGAACCGGCGGGTGCGCCGATGGGCTTCATCCGCATGGCCGGAACGAAAATATGGGTGCGGAATCGACCCTGTCCTATCTATTGGGGCTCGCGGAATTGCGCGCAATGACACAGTCGGCCGTGACCCGTGACAGGGCCGAAAGCCGCCTCGGCCGTGGTTGATGCCCCGCTCGTCATCCATCACGATTTATGCCTGCGGCCAGACCCAAGCCGCGTTTTGTTGCGGCCGTTTCGTCCAACCGTCGAACCAAGGGACAACAATCCGATCGACAAACCCCGCGCGAATCATATCGTCAGCCGGATCGTTGCCCTGACGCCGGAGGCAGTGGATGCGGAGCTGGCGGATGTTCTCGACACATTCGATCACCGCCATTTGGAATTGTTGGAAACTCTCGATACACGAGCGGCGGCCATGGACTCGGTCTTGGCCCCGCATCCGGTCCTGAGCGTTGCCCGACGGCGCTTGGTCGGCGCGTATTTTATGAGCGAATATTCGTTCGAAGCGGCGGCATTGTTCAACCCCAGTATTTTCCCGCATCCCGATCAAACCGGAATCGCAGTTGGCAGCAAGCGATTTGTACTGAGCGTCCGGGGTGTCGGCGAAGGACACATCTCGTCTCTGGCGTTCCGGACTGGGGTTGTAGATGCCGCTGGCGGTCTCAGTATCGACCCCATCACCGGTCTGGCACCCGCGCCGCATATACGTGGGCGCACGCCGACGCTGCATGGGGAGGAGATAGACATTGTCTTCCCGAGCGGAACAGAATTATCGGAATGCGTTATATTTCCGGTCACCGAATCGCAAAAGAATGGCATCGAGGATGCCCGCTTCGTCGCATTCGAGGACGCGGGGAAAACAACCTATCTCGCAACCTACACGGCCTATAGCGGCCAAGCGATTCGTTCGGAGCTGATGGCGACGACCGATTTTCAGGGTTTTCGCCTGTCTCCGTTGAACGGCGTCGCGGCACAGAATAAGGGCATGGCCTTGTTTCCGCGGAAAATCGCCGGGCGCTACGCGATGATTGCGCGCCAGGATAACGAGAATATCCACCTGCTCTATTCCGACGATATCTACACCTGGAATGACGGCCAAATCCTGCTGCACCCCTGCTACCCATGGGAGTTCGTGCAAATGGGCAACTGCGGCGCGCCCATCGATCTGGGCGCGTACTGGTTATTGCTTACCCACGGCGTGGGGGCCATGCGCCGCTACGCGATCGGTGCCGCGTTGCTGGACAAGGACGACCCCACCAAAGTGATCGCCCGATCCAGAACGCCCCTGATCCAAGCGATTGGCCCCGAGCGCGAAGGGTATGTTCCGAACGTCGTCTACACCTGCGGCGCGATGGTGCACGACAAATGGCTTGTGTTGCCTTACGGTGTTGCCGACACGTTCATTCGGTTCGCGACCATCGAGATCGCGAACCTGACCGGCAGCCTGCTCGCCGGCTAGAACCGGGTGGAGATGGCGAACGATCCGAATTGGAACATGCCGCTACGCTGGCGATAGAACGACTGGGTCTGCGCGATATGGGTGTAGGTGATACGCACACCTTTGTAGATTATCGCCAAACCGCCCTCCAGCTCCCCGACGAAGGGCTGGCGCGTGACGTGCGGGCCGGATTGGAACGAATTGCCATCCAGTGTCGCATCCCAGCCGATCGCCTGCCCATCGCCGCCGGCGAAGAAATACCAAACAAAATCGCGGTTCGGCGTATAGGCGTCGGAACCGCTCAGACCCGGACTGATCCGGCTCGTGCCGAAATCGGATTGAAGACCTTGGCCGATCCGAAGTTGGAACCCCAGCTGCGCGTAGTCGCGCAAGGAGCCAACGCCGACGATCGCCGACGGCAGGATGTCGACGTCGATACCCGTGCCTGGCGCGGTTGTCAGCTCATACCGCCAGGTACGCCCAGTGACCAGTTGTACAATCGGCATATCTTTGATTTGATGGTGCCAGCCAGCCGAGTTTTGATCGCCGATCAAATCGTGAAAGCCATTCTGAATATTCTCTCCGCGGGACGACGGACCGAGAATGCCCAAGCTGAAACCGAGAACGTCACGAGTCGTCATTGTATCGTGCAACAGAAACATGCTGCCCAGCGTAACCCCTGCATAGGGACGATCCCTCGGGTCGGGAGTCTTGGCCGCTGTATCCTTGGGGGTATAAATGGCATTGGAAAAATCGATCGCCAGTCTCTGCCGACCCGGCCCCCATAACATGTTACCGAATTCGGTCAGAAAGTCCGGCAAATAGTCCTTCCCAGCCGCATCGACACTCGGCGACGTCCAGCCAAGGCGGATACCGGAGGTGTAATTCCGATCGGTACGCGCGAACACGTCGTTCTCGATCTGCACGGAGACGATCATCCCTGGGTCCCCAGGCGGCAACGGGGCCGGCGACTGTGCCACGGCAGCGCCGGCACTGACGGCGATACTTGCCCCCGCAAGCAGGGAATTGCGGAAAAACGAACGGGGAACCATGATAAATCCTTGATTTAGTGAACCTTGCCGCGGGGACAAGCGTGTCGCATCTTCATTCGCCCGCGGCGATGGCGCCAGATTCGGAAACTACGCAGAAGCCGTGTTCCGGCTGTGTCACCGGCTCCACCGATGGGGCGACTTCCAAAGCGTCGATGGCGAAAATCAGCGCTGCCACGCGGTTCACCGACGACGCGCATTCCGCCAAACCCGCGTAATTGTCGACCAGCCAATTGAGCGCCGTTTGCACCATGACAAACGCGGCGACCGCCTGCGCGACCTCCCCCAGAGACATGGACCCAGTGAGATATTTCGGCGCGCACAACGCCCACGCGATCACCGGGGCGGCCAATATATTGCCCTGGGATATCAGCGTCGTGCGCATCAATTGCGCGCATAACGCCCGCCACCGCCGGATCACGACGTCGAACGCAGTATCTATCGGCAACCGATCGGCGGGTTCGTCATCCGCACACCCCGGCGCCTCACCCTGCTCCCGCAGATTGGACGCCGCCGCTCGGAATTCGGCCTCCGCGCCATTCTTGTTCGCAATGGTGGTCACCAGACGGCGGCCGATGACGGTCATCCCAATGGTCAACAGCAAGGAATAGGCAGCGACTGTGATGACCAGGTATTTGGGAATGGTCAGTCCATAGTCAAAAAATTCCACCGTCAGGTCGCCGCCGACGTGCCATAGGACACCGATAAAGATAATGGCGCTCAGCACCGACGACAATAACCCGGCCGCGAGGTTGATCGCTGCTTCGGTAGCGACTCGCGCGTCTTCTGCAATGCGGAATTCAGGGTTGTGATCTTCGCTTTTCTGAAACCGCAGATGCCGGAAGTTTTGGTTCGCTAGCCAACGACCCATCAGATGGCGGGTCAGCCAAGCGCGCCAGCGTCGTTGCAGTGTCATGCGAGACCATAGCGCGAAGACGGCGGTCCCGATGCTGGCGCTTGCCAGAAGCACGAACAACAAGGCCTGATGCTGAAGCGCGTCGCCGTCTTTCCGGCCAAAGGCATCGAAAAAATCGCGACTCCAATAATTCAACCTGAATTGCAGGATCAGCTGCGCGATCGTTCCGGCGATGACGGCCGCCGTAATAATGCTGGCATGGAATGGCCACGGCTCGATCCAGAACCCGCTCGCACACCGCCAAAACCGCGCTAGAAGGTGGCGCGTTTCAACGGGTGCGTCGGGTGTTGGGAACACGACATCGGTCATAAAATCCACCTGTCGTACACGGCGGCCCGGGTGTTTATCCGCGAAATAATCAGCGACCGCGGTCGCCGCGGTCGCCGCGTTCGAAGTGTTCGCCGCGGTCGCGTTCGCCGTGTCCGTAACCACGGTCTCCACCGGGACCCCAGACGCAGCCGCCCAACCCGAGCGACATGAGGATCAGAACTGTCAGCGCTTTTTTCATGACCAACTCCTATAGGGTGACGTTAACGTTCGTGTTAAAGGCGTCCCAGCACAACCAGAACGATCACGACGACGAGCAGGAACCCAAGTCCGCCGCTGGGGTAGTAACCCCAGTTCGTGCTGTGCGGCCAAGTCGGCAATGCACCGACCAGAAACAGGATGAGCAGAATAAGCAGAATTGTGCCGAGACTCATGGCTTTCGCTCCTTCCGATCAGCTGGCGTACGCGAATGCCGGCAACGCCTTCAGCGTGTCTTTGGTGGCGCCGCGCAGCATCATGTGCTTGTCGACGACCGTTATCGCACTGAAGGGCACGACGACGTATCGGGTTCCGACACCCAGGAAGCCGCCGACCGACAGAACCGCGTACGGGACTGTCTCGCTCGACGTAACAATCAAATCGTCGATCGTTCCCACGGTTTCGTTGGCTTCATTGAGAACAGCGGATCCGACGACACGCGAGGTGCGATAGCCCGTCGCGAGACTGGCGGGATCGATTTTCGTCATCGCGATCGTTTGCGGCGTACCCTGCGCATAAGCAGGATTTCCGAACGTTATCGCCAAAATCGCGGCGGACAACGTGAATGGAACTATATATTTCATGGTTTAGCCCTCGTTGCGGAGTGCGGCCGGGGTGTCCGGTCATGTGAAATAATAGAGCCACCCCCGCCCTTCCTGGCAGCCTCGGAAACTACCCATTATTTTATCGGCTCCGGTCCAGAGGCCGCGAGCGCCAATCGCGCAAGCGCCGGCAGCGACCGGGTACCGGTTCGCTTCATAATGGACGCCCGGTGATTTTCGACCGTCCGCTGGCTGATGTTCAAATCGGCCGCGATATTTTTACTCGGATGGCCAGCCAGAACCATGTCCATGATCTCACGCTGACGCGCGGTGAGGGCGCCAATGTGTTTCGCGGCGTCATCGCGCCACGCGATCGCTTTCCCGGAGTCGTGGGCCTGTTCCAACGCCCGTTCCACGCTGGCGACCAGGTCGTCGGCGCTGACGGGTTTTTCGATGAAGTCCGAGGCCCCCGCCTTCATCGCCGCCACGGCGACCGCGACGTCGGCGAAGCCCGTGATCATGATGGCAGGCAGGCTTTGACCCATTTTCTGCAATTGCCGAAGCAAATCCAAACCGGTCATTCCGGGCAGGTACGCGTCGATGAGCAGGCATGCTTCCCTGCCCGGCTTATAGACCGCCAAAAACGCCTCGCAACTTGGGAAATCTTCCACGGCCCAATGCGTGTTCGATTCCAACACCGTCCTGAACGCGGCGCGAATTTGGTGGTCGTCGTCGACAAGGTAGATAATCCGTTGGCCAGGCGACGGGGCCGGACGTACTGGCGCGCTGCCCGGTGCCATCGGGGCGGGGAACGGCTGGACCGGCATTCGGTCCCGCACTGCATCGATCAAATCCTGGGGCTTCACCGGCTTATGCAGATGGAGACAGCCTTGAAGAGCGATATCGCGCAAAGTGCCTGCCGAAATATCCCCTGTCAGGATGATAACCGGCAGGGCAGTACCAAGCAGTTCCCGCAATTTGGCCGCTGCCTGTAGCCCGCTCAGCCCGTTCGGCAAATTATAGTCCGATAAAATCAGTTCCGGCCGAAATTCACCCCGCGCCACCAATGCCGCGGCGGCGACGCCATCTGTCACGCCTACGACACGATGTCCTTCCCCCGACAGCAGCTGTGTCAGGAGGCTGCGCATCTCCGGCTCGTCCTCGATCAGCAAGATCGGCCCCGCGCGGAATGATTCCACCGCATTGGAGCGACCGGGAACCAAGTGTACTGGCGCGACCGCCTTCGCCGCCAGCCGTGGCACCTGAATGCTGAAAACCGACCCCTTGCCGAAGACCGAGCGCACGGTGATCGGGTGGTCCAAGAGCCGGGCGAGGCTTTGTACGATGGAAAGCCCCAGGCCGAGCCCTTGGGTGCGATCCCGTGCGGGATTGTCGATCTGGTGGTATTCTTCGAAGATGGCATGCAACTCGGCGTCGGCAATGCCGATACCGGTGTCGTGCACCCTGATATGCAACGATGCACCTTTTCGGCTGCAGCCAATCAGGATTTTGCCGTGCGATGTATATTTGATCGCGTTGCTCACCAGATTTCGGATGATCTGCTCCAGCAGGCGTGGGTCGCTGTCGATCCAGGCGCTATTGCGGACAATGCGAAGATCGAGTCCTTTTAATTGCGCATGATCGCTGAATTCCTCTCGCATGCGATCGAACAATAAATTGATAGGAAAGTCGGTCTTGGCCGCATGGACGGTCCCGGCTTCGATCTGATTGATATCGAGCAGAGAGTTCAATATCCCCGTCATCGTGCCCAAGGCTTCGTCAAGGCGGGAAATCAGGTTTTGGGCCGGTCCGGATTCGACCGTTTTCGCCAAGGCAGCCTGGAGCAATGCCAGGGTCTGGAGCGGTTGGCGAATATCGTGGCTGGCAGCGGCCAGAAACCGCGATTTGGCCATATTTGCCTGTTCCGCCGCACGTCTGGCGATATCCAAATCGACCGTTATACGTTTACGGTCCGTTATGTCCGTAAACATGATGACCACGCCTTCCGCCTTCTGCGTGGCGCTGCGGTATGGCAAGATCCGCCGGAGGTACCAACAACCGGCTTGGCCCGCGATCTCCCGCTCCACCGGAATGCCGTCTTGGATCACGGACCGGGCGTCGTCCAGCAGCGCATCGTCGGTCGTCAACGATTTCAGATCCGCCAGCGGCCGTCCGATATCGGTCGCGATCACGTTGAACAGCGCCTTCGTGGCCGGTGTGAACAAGCGTATCCGGAGCGCTTCATCCAGAAATACCGTTGCGAGATCGGTGCTGTATAGCACATTCTGCAAGTCGGTGGATGTCAGCCTCTGACGTTCCAGCGTTTCCTGCAACTGGCCGTTCAGTGCGTTCAGTTCCTCGTTTAACGATTGAAGCTCTTCCTTCGACGTCAGCAATTCCTCGTTCGTGGACTGATATTCCTCGTTGACGGACAGTGCCTCCTGGTTAATCGTTTTCTGTTCTTCCGTCAGGATTTCCAGGTTACGAATCGCGGCCCGCAATTCCGCCTTTGTGGTAGCCAGGTCCCGCGCCAGTTGCCCGGGATCGGCCTTGGCGTGCGACGCGATTTCCGCTCGCTGCCCAGGCGCCGGTTTCGGCTCATCGACAAAGCACACCAACAACAGCCCGTCTCCAGCGTCGGGAACCGGACGGACGTCGATGTTGAAGAAAAATTCGACGCCATCGAAACTGCCTCGGCCCCCCGTGGTTACGACGCGGGTATTTTCCTCGATCGCCTGATGGACCGCCGCGCGAAGACCGATGCGGGTGCTGTCGGCTACCATGGCCAACAGGTCCTGCGTGGGCGCGCCCGGCGGCACGTGCAGATATCGGCCGGTCGGGCCTAGAGAATAAAGGCAATCGTATTTGCGGTTGATTAAAATAGCCGCCGGCGCGTGCGTTTCCAACACCAACCGCTGACACAGGTCCGCTACCGATAGGCGCGGTTCCGCCGTCCGCTCCTGGCCCGCAACCGCTGCCGGCGGCAAGGTTCGGCTGCTGTTCGGCGAAAATCCGTACCGCCCCCCTAAAGTACGTCCGGTCTGCCGATAAACGCGTTCGACGTCCGACACGACGTCGAACCTGCCCTCGGCGGTGCCGATCGTTTCCGAACCGCCAAGCAGGAGAATACCACCGCTACGCAGCCCGAAGTGGAACAACCCGATCATTTTCGCTTGCGCTTCCGGCTGCATATAGATCATGACATTCCGGCATGACACCATATCCAGGTGGGAGAATGGCGGATCGCTCAGAATATCCTGCACGGTGAATATCACCGTGGCGCGCAACGCGGACGAGACTCTGTAGCCAGTTTGTTCCTTAACAAAAAAACGAGCGAGGCGGGATTCGGAAATTTCGGTGGCTATGGTGGCGGGATATAGTCCATCGCGTGCGGTCGCGATCGCGTCCGGATCGACGTCGGACGCGAATATCTGCAACTCGGCGCGGATGTCGGTTTCGTCCAGGCACTCCCGGAACAACATCGCCAGAGAATACGCTTCCTGACCGGTACTGCATCCCGCGACCCAGATGCGGATCGGTTTCCCGATCTGCCGGTCGTGCACGATGCCGGGGACGATCGTGGCCCCGAGGAAATCGAATATGTATTTATCACGGAAAAAGGCCGTGACGTTGATCAGAAGGTCCGCGGCCAAAAGATGGAGTTCCTTTACGTTGCCTTTGAGGACATCGAGGTAATTCCGCATGGTCGTGCCGCCGGTTCCCGCCATGGCCATCCGCCGTTCGATACGGCGGTTCAGCGTACCGGGCTTGTATAACCGGAAGTCGTGGGCGGTTTTCGTGCGCAGCAGCTCGACGATTTCGGGTAAAACATTGGGCACGGGCGTGCTGGCAGCGGATGGCACCGCAGCGGGGCCGTGCATGCGGGCGTTCAGGGCGTCATTCATTCGGGCGACCGGCAGTATCAGATCGGCGCGGCCGGTCTGGATCGCCGCCCTGGGCATGCCGTCGTGACCGGCCTCAGCCGGTTCCTGCACGATAACAAGCCCGCGACGATCGGCGATGGCGATCAGGCCGGCGCTGCCATCCGAACCCGTTCCGGACAACACGATGCATGCCGCGCGGTCCTGGAAGTATTCCGCCAGCGAAAGCAGCAGGAAATCGAATGGAAGCCGGACGGCCCGTTGGGATGGGGTCCGTGTGACGTGCAGCGCGCCTTGCGCGATGGACAGAAACGTACCCGGTGCGATGACGTAGACATGGTTGGGTTCGATCGCCATGCCGTCCGTCGCCTGACGAACGGACAGGGCCGTATGACCCGCGAGCAGATCGGCCAGCAGGCTTTCGTGCACGGGATCCAGGTGTTGGACAACAATGTAGGCCATGCCCGAGTCGGGTGACAGCGTACTCAACAGCTTGCTGCACGCCTCCAACCCGCCGGCGGATGCGCCGATCGCGACGACCATGAAATCATCGGGATTTCCCGGCAAGCCAATGCCCAGGGGAACCGGTCCCGGAGCGGCGGCGTCGTTCTGCGGAGAATTGCCTCGCGGCATGTTCTGGGTGCTTTCGCGGGAGCCAGATCGATTTTCCAGGTCCCGATTTTTAGGATATTACCACTATTCGATGAGCGCGTCCAGCACAGAGGTCACGATATCCGAGCCTGCGTAGTTTCCGAGACTACCATCCTTCGATTTCGCCTCGATATAACATCCCGATGCGCGAGCGTTTCCGCTTGCAGGGAGACAGGCACCATGAACATTCATGTCGATATCGGGTTGGTACAGCCCGCGATCGCGCTGATCGCGGGCATTCTCATTCTGGTGGCACCGAGTTTGTTGAATTACGTGGTCGCGCTCTATCTGATTGTGCTCGGCGTTACCGGCCTGTGGCCCCATTTGCTGGGGTGAGGGGCTGGAACGGGGCAGGATCGGAAATCACGCAGCGTCCATGCCGAGCATAAGTATTTTCCGATCCTAGGTCGATGGGATTGAACCGCATAATGTCTGTGGCGGCGGTACGTATCGACGGCGATGTATCCCGAAGCATCGCGTTCCCTGGGCCTCGTGTGATCCCGAGTGTTGCCTGGGGTATATGAACCTTGCCGCGGCGGATGTCCCCCATCCCGCCGAAAGGGAACGATCCGGTGCCGCCCTCCACGGCACCGGATCGCCTTTCCGCTTTTCAACAAAGAAAGAAATGAAGACATGAGTGCAACGGACAGCCGCGGTGGCGATCTATCCAGTCTCGAATCCGATATCGCCGCGTTGAAGCGCGATGTCGCCAGTCTGATCGGGCATCTAAAGGTCGGGGTAACCGACAGCGCGCAAACCGCGGCCGAGCAGATCGGCGGTGGCTCGACACGCCTGTACGATCTGGCCATCGAGGAAAGCAGCAAGGCGGCGAAGGTCGTGGCCAGCCGCGTCGGCGAGCAACCCCTGATGTGCTTGGCGATCGCCTTGGGTCTGGGCTTCGTCGGCGGTCGCCTGCTGGTTCGGTGAGCATCCCCCCCATCCTGGCGGAATGCGCGCGCCTGGCCGTCGCTTATGCCGAAAACGCCGCCGTACAGCAGGCGTTCCAGGCGAGGCGGCGGTTCGCCTATACCTCGGCCCTGGCCATTGGCGCGGTTGTAACCGGTACCGCCTCCGCGGCTTGCGCGCTGACTGCCGTGTGGATCGGTTTGTTGCCGTCCTGCGGACCGGTCGGCGCGCCGTCGATTGTCGCCGGCATTCTATGCGGCGTTTGTCTGAGCTTGCTCGGCTTGATGCGACGCCGGCGCCGGTCAGTCGCGGCACCGAACCCGCCCCGCGGGCAGTCGGCCATTCCGCTGCTGATCGGCGGACTATTGGCGGGACTGGCCCTGGGGTCGGCCCCGAAATAACCGAAAGGAACACAGCACATGCACCCCACGCATAATACGCTATCGGAAACTGTTCGCATCCGGTCGATCGAGCTGCTGAACAAGCATCTCGCGGCCGCGATCGATCTACAGGCCCAGGTGAAGCAGGCACACTGGAATGTACGCGGTCCGGGATTCATCGGCATTCACCGGCTGTTCGACGACGTCGCGGGCAAGGTCGGCACGTATTCGGACATGATCGCCGAACGGGTCGGTGGATTGGGCGGTGCGGCGCTCGGCACCGTGCAGACCGCCACGCGGTCGTCCTTTCTGATCCCTTACCCGCACGATATCGGCGACGAAAATCAACACGCCTTTGCCGTCGCCGGTTCATTGGCCGCGTTCGGCCAGTCGGTCCGTGGCGCCAATGAGCAAGCAGCCGGTTTCGGCGATGTCGACACCGCCGATATGTTGACCGATATCTCGCGCGGCATCGGGCAGCAATTGTGGCTTGTGGAATCCCATATCTCGCGCACCTGAGCCGCTACCGTACAAAGCAACGCGCGGCCTGTATCCGGGCCGCGCGTTATTTTTGTCAGTCGGCTCAGTGGATCGCGATATCGACGACGCGCGCGCCGCCATCCGGGGTCTCGCCCGCCAGCGGTTGACCGGGCTTACGTTCGCCAGTCCAACGGGTTTCGATGCGGCTCGCGTCGATCGGCCCTTGCCGGATCAGCGCATCGCGCACCGCATGGGCACGTTGTTCGGACAGGCGCATGTTCGCGCTGTCGCTGCCGACCCCATCGGTCCGGCCGATGACCGTCGCGGTCAGGGCGGAATTCCCGCGCAAGGCGGCCGCGGCGTCTTGAATCGGTTCGCGCTGGTTCACGGCAATCGTTCGGCTGCCGGTATCGAACGCGACATGGAACCACGTCACTTGGCCGGCCGGCAGTTCCGTCAGCGCTTTGCCGGGCGGGTTGTACGCCACCGGTGCGGCGGCGGGAGCCGCAGCCCGCGGCTGCATCATTTCGCAGCCGGAGACGAGGGCCATCGCGGCGACCAAGGCCAGTCCGGTTGGATATCGATTTATTTTGGGCATTGTATTCTCCTGTATGAGCCGAATGATGCGGTTGGATATCGGTCCAACACGCTGGTGGGATGTAAATACAGAGTACCGCGTGTCGCGGCAGGGTCGGATACTACGCATACCAAGCCTGCGTAGATTCCAGCGCTGTCCGCGGAATCGTGCGACCGGCAGCATGACACGGTCTGCAAATCCCCAGGATAAAAGGTGTATCATGACCGAAGCCACACTGATCGCGACGTTCCCCAATCACCTGTTGGCGGAAATGGCCATCAAGGATCTCGCCGC